>NZ_JBQFXD010000002.1:0-464875 GCF_056540665.1 Ruegeria sp. AM4
CTCGGTCCCATCATCGCCAATCCTCCAGCCCATTGGAAGAATTGAATCAGCAGTTCATGCGGCGATCAAGGATGAGTTTTTCAACAAAATACGCCTGGAGCGGCGAACGCTGCGCTCATCATCTTTTTCGTCTTTTGAGCTCAATGCTGACGCTCAGTGACTTCCGATCAAAGTCTGCTCTGCGGGCGAAGCCGGCATTTGCCATGAATGCAATCTGCTGGGCAAAACAAGGCATAGTCAGCCACACAGCTGCCGTTCACCGCGTTTGCGACACGGTGCACCACGAACGGCAGCGTTGCGCAGGAAGCGGTCGCTCTAGAAAGCCAGCTAAGCGCCGGAAGCAGTATCACGGATAAGATAGGTCTCACCTTACAAAACCGAGCCACCCGGCCATGATCCATCCATCATTATGATGTGGTCAAATGCCCAGTTTTAGAAACGTCAAAGTTGCCGACGTAGCTATTTCAGCTGTCTTTGACTTGACACACGTTCTTGCCCAGCTCACCCCTCGCGGACTGATAGTGAAAGAATAGCTGGTCCGCCGCCTTCCGCTATATCCTTACCCCTAGCTGCCATGATGGTTTTAACTAGATCAGCGTTTACGTCCCGATCACCTGTCGTGCAGCGGAAGAAGTCAAAGAAAAACCTGAAAGCCGTTAATTCGCAGTTCCCATATAGGTCGCGAGCGTTCGTCCTGCTAATCTTATTTGCCGAACTAGCGCGCACCCCAGAGACAGAATAGTCGAATACGTATGACGCTGGAGAATGAGAAAGCATATCCTCGCATTGGCTTTGCAGGCTCGTCAATTCATCCTTGGAAAGCAAGCCGCCAGGCCCAATCTTCTTAGATTGAATGAGAACTCCTTTCTCGTAGTCTCGGCCAATCCCTTTCGTGGCTATATGCAGTAAGATGTCGGCTCCTATAGCCTTCTCTTCTGCCGCTATCCCTTTTCGATGGCGTAGGATTTTCGCATTCCAGTTGAACCCACCAATTTGGCCGCGAAGCGCTGCATTCAACTCACCAATCAGCACTCCTGTAACATCATCCTCATCGGTTACATTTCCTTTCGACATCTCCCGCATGGCCGCTTTCGTTGCGTCGGCAGCAATATGCGCAGCCTTCCGCATTGCATCGTCAAAACTCTTTGGGTCCATTGTCTCACAAGCTCATGGTGATGGTTAAGTGTACAGTTGGAATAGCTGGTCATAACCTTCTTAAATCTAAAAAGTATTTGCAGTGCGCCCTGTACGGCGGCATCACTTCGCAAAAAAATGACTTCCGAATACTCAAAAAATCTCAGCGGAGAATACTGACGATTTTTGAGTCTTCCACCTTCTGAAGATCGTACAGGATTCCGTCAACTTTTCATCTGGGCGTACTTTTTCATTCCAGATCTAAGTATCTCAAGGAATGTATGATTTCTTGCGGCAGCATCATCAACGATTGCATCATAGGAAACAACGAAAGTTGGTGTCGGAACATCGTGTCCGTCAGGGTGGGGTGTCAGGAATTCTTGGTAGAAGACCTGCCCCTTGGAAAAGAACGGCGTCCACTTCATTTGTCGAAGTCTGAATGCTATCTTCTCATCAACATCCATGATTGCGTAGTACCATACCCTTTGAATATTCTGACAGTGTGCTACGAGTTTTCCAGCCCTGTCCAAAAGTTGATTTACAGCGTAGAAGTTGTCCTTCTCGTCATCCTGCTTCTTTTTGATCTCAACAACAACAACGTCCACAGGCTCCTCGTCTTGCGGGTCGGCGGAGAAAATCATCGTTATATCTGGGCGACCGGCGTCGCCAATCTTTTCATCATCAAGTCGAATTGCCTGAATGGCCGCATCCATCGTCTTTTCGCTAAGTATTGTGCGGAATACCATGAACTTGTCATCCAAGAGCCATGCATTGTTTTGGTAGAACCCCGTATGGAGCGACGATTGAGAGAGCTCGCTAAATCTCGGAGCGATGAGGTTATGTATTTCAATCTCAGCATTGGCAGGCTTCATTGCCTTCATGCGGGCAATTATTTTCTCTCGATATAGCACATATTCAGTGAGCGTGCGGGATGACATTTCGAGAGATTTTTCGTATGCATCATCACTAAGTGACTCAGATTGAAGTATTTCCTTCTGAACTCGAAAAAATTTTTGCTGCGCTGAGGAGAGCGCATCGTCGCGATTGATCAGTCCCACCGTATTCCTTTCAAAATATCCCAGAAGATGAGGGAACTGATCCTCGAAGTCCTTCTCGACTCTTTCATTGCTCTCCTTCACCTCAGGCACGCTGTCTGAAAGGACGCGCCCCATTTCACGACGAAGGACGTCATAGAGGCGACTCTCTTTGATCCCATCTGGTAAAATTAGTTTCTGTCGAGAACTGTCAGCTTTTGAATGGAAGAGTTCGGACTCAAACAAGAACACGCAGAGATACCCAAGCGGGAATGATGAGTGAGATATTGGGGTTGTTGGTATCGTCCTGCCATCAATACTAAATGCAACCAAAGACCTGCCGCGACCCGATGCCGGAGCAATGTGATAGCTCATTTGTATGCTTGATATTGCGTCAATCGTGCTATCTTTTATTTCGACCCTCGTCATTTCCGGCAAGTCTCTTGGCCCGATCAGAACCTCGTCCGAAAAGAATTCCTTTTGGGCGTTGTTCTCAGCGGTCTTGAGCGTCAGTTTGATCTTGAAGTCTTTTCCGTCTCGCTTTCGCGCGTCGAGGGTTGGGAGGAAATGCTCTATCAGAAGATGCTTCAACGCGTCAGGTTTTAAGTCATCGTAGGACTTAATACGTTGACCGGAGAACCCGTTAAACACGAGTGTTGTACTGCAGGTGCTCCTTGGTGCCATTTTCTCTATGGGAGCGCACCCATCGAAGCCATCTGTAAATGTGAATCTCCTGCGCCAATCCTTTCCGAAGCTATCAACCTCTACGCGTTTAAAGTAATTCAGGAAGACAAGGCGGCCAATGCCTTTGTGGAAGCGGTCTCTCGGTCGAAGGAGTTTTCGAAAACGATCAAAGTTTTCATCCGTGAAGCCGTCGCCATTATCTGAGACTGTGATCGTCAATGATGAGGGGTCATCAAAAGATTGAATGTCTATGGATACATCTATCTCTGTTGCACCGGCGTCCAATGCATTTGCGACTGCCTCGAAATACACTAGGGATAGCGACGGATTGGGAAAGAATAGTTTTATCGCTCCTGCCGTTTCGATGTCCACCTACTAGCTCCTCAAGTCCTCTGAACTAGCGTTGGTGTATCAACTCTTCGACGAAAATGGCAAGCGGCCGGACCCTTTAGATTGCCTCTTCTTCGAAGCTTTCAACCGGCATAGATAATGCGGCTGTCTAGCTTTCGTCTATTTCGATTGCGCCTCTTCTGATGCCTCGTCGTTCACGACCGGAAACTTTGGGCTGAAACCCGCCGGATGTATTGCGGTATCTTGGCAACCCGGCAAGGGCAACTCAGGGTACTAACCGCGCAGTCAACAGCCTGCAAGCTAGTTCCTGTGTCCCCCATCTAAATGAGAAAGTCTCAGAGACCTCAAACCAACTTGAGTCACTCCCCGTACCATGGTTTGCACCCATACAAGAACACTGGCATTCATGACCCACTGCATTCTGGCAAGCCGGGGCACATTTCTCTTGCTCTCTGTAAGGCTGAAAAATGTAGACGCTTCCATAGCGTTCAAGAGCCCGCTCGACAAAGTCATTGAACCAAGTTTTGGGTAGTTCCCAATAGCGACCTTTAGCTACCCAAACGGGATTATTTCGGCGGCCATTCTGTAGCCACGCGCGGTTACAAGTTGCAAACGGGAGGCGAGCACGAAGTTTTTGCCCCTTGCCCGCACGCCTAAGAATCACGGGAACATTTTCCTGATTCCAAATGATCTTTTGTTGCAGTGCTTCATTCATGCGTGCAACTTAAGGTCGTTGCGAATTCAACTCAATGAGCCAGTGTTCGAGTGACTGCGGTGCTTGACCGCAGTACTACTGCACTCTGGGATGGCAAAGTCAGCAATGGGGCTAGCTTACCGACTGAACCTGCAGCACTTAGTCTGCATCAGAACGGCGGCTCAGGACCAAACCACTTGTTTGAATCCACTGTAGAGGTTGACTGCTCCGAGCCAACATTGACCGTTTGTATACCGCGCCCCACGGGCAGCTGTGCGCAGTTACCGTTGAAAAACGGTTTAGGAATTGTGCAATTGACGACGCTAGGAGCAGATTGGATTGTCGCCGTAAGGAAAAATGCTGACAATCATGCTTGCATGACAGGCATTAAACTTTTTCGTTCACACCCCTAGTTCATTTTTCCTATCGTCCCTGTAAGCCTCAACGGCGTCCCAATCTTTTGCCGATAATCGGATCATGTCGTGGATGGGGATAGCATTGTATGATATCAGCCGACGAAACACCTTTGTCCGCTCCTCTGGTCCGACAAGTTCTTCAATGCTTTTACCCAAATGAATGATGTTGTGTCTTAGGCCATTGTTCGGACCTCGTGCCTTGCCAGGCTCAGCCGAAAGGAATTTGAAGTCCTCGAGGATAGTATTGTATTCGCTGATGTCTCGGGCAACATGTCGGGCGATCTGCTTCTTCACATTTCCCATTTTCATATACACGAATGGAGACGCAATGTACTCAATCAAATTCATTAACTGAATGAACTTTAGTGTTTCGGAAGAGGCTGTCAGAGCATTCGAGTAGAGGCGGAGTGCATGTCTTGCGATCATGCCAACTTGGCCGTCATGCACTGGTTCTAGGCAGGCAAAGTGATCAAGTTCAAGACCCAGTCCACGGACAAGAACACTAGGCACGACCTCCCCAGAAATCAGATACGTTTCATTGTCGCTCAATGTATAGAATAACCCTGCTGTGAAGCCACTCTTGCCATGAAAGCCGGCAGTATTCGGAAACGTCTGCACGACCATGGGATTGCAGTAGTTTAATCTTAACAAGTCCATCGCCTGTTCGGCTTTGGCAGACGCTCTTTGAATGCACTCCAAGTGAAACTCATAGGAGGGTGGCAACAGAAAGGTTGCCCATTCGATTTCTACCAAAAATGCGATCAAAACCCCGGAAAACAACTCATCGCGGTCGATTCCCGTGGCCGCCGATTTGATCCAGTGTAAGTCATCGCCTGAAACCGATACGAGGCCCTCGGACACAGTATTTCTGCCGCAGATTTCGTAGTATCCAAAGCGGGGCCACCAGACCAAATTCAAATCATCTGCGGACAGCGAATCCGCAGGGTAGACCACAAAATCGTCACTTAACTCTATGATTTGTTCACAGTGGAGTTTATCGACAGGCAAGAGGCATAGAATGGAACCCGTTCGCAGGCCATCAAAGAAGTATTTGATTGGATGGCATTGACTGTCGCTGCTCAAAGTTCTGCTCCTACTCTTTTTACTTCAGTGTGGACCTGTCACCTTTCGTGCCGCCCCAAGTGTTCGTTTAGGCAACTTTCCGTTCGAATGCGACGGGACATTGCACTTACAGCGAATTACCGGAAAGCCGGCTCAACTGCCATCTACTACCTGGTTCTGAACGTCCGGAATGTGCGGTTCACGACATGCTGCGCTATCAAAAGCAGTTGTGCTGGCGGAGGTCCGGGCATAGCTCAAGCCACCTAATTGGACCCGGTGTAGAGAATGGCCGCATCGAGCCCGACCTACCAAGTTGTTGCATCGTAGCGAACGTCGGCTACGAAGTGCCGCCCGCCACAACGATGGCGGAGGGCTGTGCTTTTTAGAGGGCTTTGCGGAAGATGACCTTGTCGTCGCCATCGGCCCAAAAGTCTCGGATACGTGCTTCTTCTTCATAGCCATTCTGAGCGTAGAACTTGCGCGTCAATGCGAAGTCGTCAGTGCCAGACGTGTCTACGATCAAGATGCGTTGCCCCTTGTCCTTTAGGTGCTGCTCGGCTGCATGTACCAATGCCGCCCCAAGCTGTTTGCCTTGCAAATCTGGGCGCACCGCGAGGGCGAGCATGTTCCACGTCCCATTGGCGAGTTCCTCGGGAACCGTGTAGCACAGGCCCACGGCTTCTCCGTCGCTATGGCAGGTCAGCCAAAAGGCTTCTGTCTCGCCCGCCAATGACGGGGCCAGCATGTCTGGGAGCATCTCGCTCGGAAAAAGCTCTGTCCCATCCAGTACGGCCTGGAGCCCCGCAATGTCATCGGCTGAAGTGGCGTTGATGATTGGATTTGTCACTTTTTGTAGTCCTTATCGGTTGTCATACTGAGGGTTCACGGAACGAATGCCGAGCCTTGTGGCGCGATAGGGTTGTCCGTTTTCAGATTTGATGAACCGCCGTTTCTTAAGGCGGTCGAATAGCTTCAAGGAACATTCAGCCAGAACATGGCTGTCGCGAGTGAAGCAGGAAACTTCGCGCACTTTGCCGTTCGCCATGCGCTCAAAATGGATCGCTCCACCTTGCGCCAGAACGTGCAAAACACGCTGTTCGTGTTTTGAGATATTCAATGGATTGTCTCTTGGTCTTATATCAGCCGAAAAGGCATCCGGCATCTCGCGCGGAAGTCTTTTGGTTCAAATTGGTCCAATCAGGTGGACCTTAGCGGCGGGCCGCAATCGTAGACATAAAATCTCCATCGCCCTGCATCCGCGCAGCGCGTAGCCGGGACTTAGAGCGATAAGTACCAGTTGGCAAGCGGACATTTGGAAAATCAATGGCAAAGGCAGGAAAGTCCGCTTAACTTCCAATTGCTACTGGGTTCCAAATGTCCGGAATGCGCGGTTCGCAACGTGCCGCGTTTGCAAAAGACCGAATTGTGATCGACGGCAGCTCTGGGCTCTTTGCGTCGGTTAGTACCCAACTCGACGTGGGCGGGTAGCATTTTCCGAACGAGGCAAATGTGGTTTACAGACGCCGACCTAAGCCAACCAACAAAGCGTTCCAAGATTCAAAATAACTCAGGGCTGGTTTTGAGGGTATCGCTTAGCAGCAGGAACACTGTTCTGCAGCCCGGTGCTGCAAATCATATGAGCGCGAGTTTGTCTAGGCTCCAAGATCCTGATCTTCTCATGGTTTCACACTATGGCGCTGCCGTTACAGGTAAGATTCAGCCTCCAAGAGCAAAAGCGATTGAGCTGTCGTGTCCGAGGGATTGGGCAACGTATGTCGGCATCCTTTTTCCAGCACTCTTAAGGATCAAAAAAGCAGCTGAATGGTCGTTGGAAATGACCTATCGGTCGAAACAGAAGCTCCGCGGGGACCGCAATCTTAGGTGAGCAAAAAGAACCACTACTATCAGCCTTCAGAAACATCCATCAAGATTTGTCAAAGCTCTTTATCTCTGGAATTCTTGCAGACGGAACGTCAATCTTCACTTGCCTAACTCGGGCCCAAGTCTCAGCCCTTTTAGCCACTTCCGAAAACTGACGACCTGCACCAATCTCATTGAAGGCTTCGTTGACGCTTACTGAGCAATTCCAAAGCATCGCCTCCAGTTCGCGAGAGATCCCCTGCCGATGCCAAACCTGGTCGAGGTCGATAAGCTCGCCAAGTTGTTCAGCGATCAAGGCAACTGTGTAACTTGCAATATTAACATAGCCTTGCCGAAATATCGCTTTCGCCTCCTTCTTCTTTATCAAGCTCTCAATCGATTTGAACAGAATAACTTTGGCTATCAATCTTTTGTACCAAGTTGCATCAAGAGGTTCCGGTACGATAGTGGGGTCCTCATCAAGAGCTGCCATAAAAGCGGCAAAGTTCTTTTCTCCACCTAATGCTACTTGGGAAGGTAGACCACGCCAGCTCTCATGATACTTTGCCACATCGTTTTTTGTTAGTTTTCTGCGTGTTGGTATCATGGCGGTAACTTTACGCCGTTGCGCTGGGGTCCGCCCTTCGCGCAGCATCAGCACCTGATATGAACCCGCGGCGCGCTCATAAAACCACCGCCCCATTCCATCCGGACACCATGTGTCATTCGAAAGTTTTTCGAGCTGTATATGAAATGGTCGGTTGGCGGAAAGATCCGATGTTTTTACAGAATTCTGACTATTGGCAAACTTGGAGATATTGGAGATCAGATGTTCTCGTCCCTGTTCGTTCTCTCCTTTCAGAATAATGATCTTTGCCGGAACCATTACACGCGAAACATCAATTTCCCGATTGTCCCGTTTTGCAAAATAAATTGATGAAGTGGTTTGGCCTCCGTTGACGATCTGAAGCCCGCGGATCAATGAAATTCCAGTTGTGCCGTCTTCTCTTTTTGTAAGGAGCGCTTCATCACACACGACGACGAGACCGTTATTGAATGCCATAAAATGCCCAGGCTCTTTTGCCAGCGTTTCGGCTATGCCCTTATTCACTTTTCCTCTGGTTCCAAGGAAAGAACGCACGTTAGCTTCAAGGAGCATTGTGTTGTATCTTTCGTAAAGGCTTCTCACAATTTCACCGGGAATCGCGGCCAATGCATACTCGTAGTCCAATTCAGGATCCGGAACGTGAACACATGGAAGAGGTTTGCCCAAAGTTTGTTCGAAGCTGATAACGATTTCATCCCTGGGTTTTCCAGAGGTGTGCCGAAAGATACGTTCTATATCCATGGCCTCAACCTGGACCAACCGTCCGTCTACCTCCTGCGGCTTTAGGCGCTTAGACTTGGTTTGTGCGTCTGTGATTACAAAAATTCTTAGTTGATCCAGTTCCGCCCAATGGTTTTGCAACAACTCAACCAAAGGGATAATCTCACTTACTGGATCAAGACGAGGCAGCAACTTCCCGCGTGCACTTTGAACTGCAAAATTGACCGCTTGCTTGGCTGTGTTTTTGACTTCGCTATCCGCCAGTTTCTCCAATGAGTTTGAACCGAAATAGTGCGTAACGAAAAGATCAATCCTCGACTGATCGTCGGATACGCTATACCCCGAAATCCGAAGCTTTGAGTTTCCGACCGTACCTGTCCAGTGACAAAGTTCCGGGACTTCGCTAATGCCCGCTTCAGCAATGTCATCCATTACTAACTCGGCAAAAACCAACTCTTCCGACGGGTATTCTATGTCAGGGTTTTTAGCCCGCTCCTCAACAACACTGAGAACATGTTTTCGAAAGTCCTCGTGAAACTCGCTTAAGTTCATTGATCGATTGCGCCTAGTTGAGCCATCATTTTGTTCAAAGACAAACCGGCGGTTTCTATTGAATCAACATCCAGATCATAAACGACCTTTGTGATTTGGTTCGGAAGCTTTGCGCGCGCGAGCCTCGGGAAGCCTGGCTCCTCAACGTCGAAACAACGAACCTCTTCGACCGCAAGACAGCGTTGATACAAGGCCTCATGTTCTTCAAAATAACGGGACGCAAAGAGGCAAGCCTCAAATGATCGTACAGCGCCAACTGCCCTTGCCCTCTCCTTCAGTCTCGACACCAAACTGGGTAATGCCTCCCCGCTATCCTTGTCTGAAAACCGGATTGTGGCCAAAAACAACGGTGACCTGTCACAATCCAACTGCTCAATGCTATTAATCTTCGCCTTGAACCCAGCGGCAGCAGCAGTGCTTTTCACCTCGACAGCGCCCAACCCGATTTGAAAGTCCTGCGCTGCTCGAAAAGGGCCTTCCCACATGCCAATGGCGCGAGCCAGACCACCCACCGCATGCGACAATGACTCGAGAAAAACAAGCTCACCCATCAGTCCTGCTTGCTTCTCAAGTGAGAGGGGTTTTCGCCGGTCCGCCGCCATAAATTTCTGCCAGTCGCCGACGCGCTTGATAAAAGCGGGCAGCGCTGAGGCGGAAGAATTTTGGGCCGCATTCTCCACGCGGCGGAGAACGTCCACCGCCATCATCGCAAAAATATCGAGAGAGCCTTCAGCTGACTTCGCAAGTGTGATCAGACTATTGTCGTACCGCCCGCTTTCATCTTTGACGCGTTGAACTTCAAATCCTTGCCCGGTGGGAAGCTGAAGATTTCGAACCATGTTGTCAGCAGGAAATTGAATACCTACTGCTTCACGATTTCCGGGTGACACCCTACCCGCAACAAATTGAATTGCCCCTAAATCATGCAGGGCATGCATACGCGAGCCCTCTTCTCTATTCTCTGCAAGTGCTCTCCAAATTCTGTCCAAGCCCACCTCAGTCCACGAAATCATTCAAGCCCCCCCAAAACACAGAATTCGCCATGTAGCCGGCATTGCTCACTGTCCGACTGGAGCTGCTCCCGGGAAGACTTATCGCCCAAGCGAGAATCGGTTCCGCACCATTCAATCGCGCCTCACCGCTCTTTGCCGGATCCGGGTTAACCAGATAGAGAAGCAACAACCCGCGTTCGGTCGCAGGTGACAAGCCATAGTCTGTAGCGTGAGGGCCAAGGATGTGTCTGATTGCCGGTCCTTTTGGCTCCTCGGGCTCCTTGGCCCCTTCATTTCTGTCGCGATCATTTCTCCACGTTTTATGGCTGTGTTGTAACGCGGCGCGCCACTGAGCCTCAGATAAATCAATTGATTGATCCCAGGAAGAAATCAGTGTCTTTATCGAGAACCTGTCTTCATGTTTTGCAGAAGACTTCCTTTGGAGCATATTTACTTCAAGGCCGGCAAGAGTTCGTATTGCATCCTTTCCTCCTGTGCCAACCAGTGCAACCGTCCAATTAGTTAACTCACCATCTTTGTTCATTTCCTCTATAAATTCGGCGATCAACGGCGAAACCACTCGGAATGACGAAGGGTGAGTGCGATAGTTTCGCAAGAACTCGATAACTTTTGACGATTGAATACTGCGCCAAAGATGGCCGTTCCAGCGATGCAAGCCAGGATCATAGGCTTGATTGGTCAGCGGAATAGGATCCCCTAAGCTTTCAACAAATACGTCACCCGCTTGCAGGTTCGCTAGCAATTCATCTTTATCGAGAGGAAATGTAATTGTCTGAAGAAGGTCGCCAGAGAACGTAAGTCGGATTGGTTTGGCGCTTTTCATTTTGGCGCGCGAGGTAACAGTCAGAATGGAGTGAGACTTAACACGAAGGCCAAAATCCTTTGGCGTCATACCAGCGGCAACCATATTGTCGAATTCCTGGCGCAGCTCTTCGGCGGCATCAGCAATGTGCCCGAACCATTGAATCATTTCATGCGTTGTATAGAGACGACACACGTCGAGGTACCTGTCACGATATCCGAACCAACGTCCCATCTGCATCAGTGTGTCATACATCTTTGCGGTTCGAAGAAAGTAACTCGTACACAGGCCTTCTAAAGTCAAACCGCGAGCAAGCTTATCGCCGCCAATCGCAATGACTTTCAAACCCGTGGCATCATTATCTGCGTAGTCCAAGGCCTCTTTGGCCGACCCATTGATCTCCTTGACATCAATATCTTCGAGCACTTCAGGCAGCACATTCTGAATATCTGCCCAGCTTTGAATATCGCATTCCTCGTCTTCCGAAAACGCTTCACGAATGCGTTGCATTGAAGGCATATATTCATTCTCAAACTCGTAGCGCATCAAGCTTTCGGTTTCGGCTAGGTCAATCCTTCTCACGAACCGTCGTCTCAAGCTGTTAACGTACTGAGAAACCTGCGCAACAATTTCGGATTGAACTGAAGTGAAGCGAGATACGTGAATTAGCATAGAAGAGTGTTTTCTACCCTGGCCACGTATCTTTCTGACAGCGCAAGCGTAGATGAAGCTTCTGATCGCTTCTTGTAAACTATCAGGCAACCGCGCTTCACCTGAGATTCTTGGTAGATGACCGTTTTTGTGGCGTTGTGGCATCCATTCCAGGTAGTCGTCTTCCAACGGACGGATAAGGGGTAGCTCTTCTGCGGCACTCGATGATGAACCAAACACACGACCAGGCCCCACATAGTTCGTCGGTGCAGCAAGGTTTGTTATGAAAGCGGAAGGAAAAAGATCGGGGCCGTGCTCGTCAGTTGCACCTCGATCATGAATGAAAATATTTGCAAACGGAGTAGCGGTGTAGCCGACATATGCTTTCTTTGTAAACGAATGCAGCAACTGCCTGATCAGGCGATTGATGGTCGTCGGCTCATGTTCGAGGTCAGGTTGCCCGAATTCATCGACGGGTTTCTCACCTGTATCTACAGAACCATGATCAGATTCATCATCAATAATCAAAAGCGGCAACTTTGAAACCAACCGCCTCCCGGTTTCCGGATCTTTCATGTCATAGGCATGATTCTGGACCCAGTAGAGCAGCCTCTCAAGAACCGTTTTGTTCTTCTTTACCACAAACAGCCATGGTCGCTCTTCCGGCTTGATGGCTAGTTTTCTGGCCGTCGCCTTGTCAAAGTCGCCTCTGTCGGATCGATTTGTTGCACAGTTCGGTCGGATATGCGGGTCATTGTCCAGCTCTCCAACTCCGGTCAATGGTAATTCATCGACATTCGCCAGGGTCGCATAGCCGAGGAAGCCCTCATCTAGCCGAATTTGTGTTTGCGATCGCAGATTGTTGTGAAGACCCGCGAGCACGATTATGATTTTGTACCCGGCGTCCGCGGCTTTGCAGATTAACCCAGTGTAATTACCAGTCTTCCCAGATTGAACATGCCCAACTACCAGCCCCCGTCTGTCCCATGCTCCCTCACGGTTAGGGTCTTCCAGGTTGCCCAAGACTTCATCAGTCGCGCGGTCCAATTCCTCAACAGCCAACAAGGGAAGTTGCGTTTCGAGATGCTCTGAATAGCGCCGCCAATACCGCCAGTCGCTCTTTCGCTCAGCGACGAGCCAGGGAACATGATCTTCGCCACTGGAAAGAGTAGCGCTCTTACCAATGCCGTGGCTGGAACGCCTGATCAACTCGTCGATAAGCTCTTCCCGATTGACTATACCGAACTCCTCGAACATGAGAATTTCCAGCTTCTGCAGTTCCTGATCAATAAGATCGGGTGTCAAAACTTCACCTGATTTCTCGATTCTTCTTCGCAGCAACGTTTGCGCCATCTTTAAGATGTCGTTGAATGCCTTTTGCTCGATAAGGCTCATGTTGTTTTCTCCTGAGTCCCCAGTTGCGCCACCAGTTCCGGGTAGCGATCGAACGGGTTAGTACGGCCTATTCTCATTCTTGCTTGTTCTTTCGTTAGCCCGCTTGAATGAACCAAAGCATCAAACAGGGCATTCATGGTCTCGAGCACAGTCTCGTCGGGCGCATCATCAAAGGAGCTCTGAGGCGGATCGTTATCTTCAGCTGTGTCCAACCAAATTCGTTGAACTGGCACTGTGCCTTCAATTAAGCGAATAAGCGCCTCCAAGTCTTTCTTCAGCGGACCGGAGCGCTCAAGGATAGATCTCACCAGGTCATGTTCCCTCGAAATTCGGTATGTCGTGCCGTCAGACCTTTTGTAGGCAGACCAGACGTCTCTCACCGCTCCCGAATTTTCGGAAGCGTCTGCAATCAACCTGCCTCGATGGGCAAATACTTTCCGCGCACGCTCTCTCGTTTCAGCAGCCAGTCGTTGGAGATCCGCTCTGAGATGCACCGGGGGCGTCGCAGTGGATTTTATAATATTGATATTCCACTCTGCATCCGCCGAGTTTGGAATATCCAACCGCAGGCGGGCAAGTTTGTGCGGTTCGTCTCGTGTGAATATCCGGCCCCGCGCATCTCTCAGACGGAGCCATCCACCCAATGCCAACAGGCGACGATTACGGTAGATGTAAAAGCCTTGTTGCGATGTCCACCCGTTTGGACCGGCAGCGGCTGAGAATTCTTTCTCGGACAGCCGGTCTTTGTGAGGAAGAACATGGCATTGTACGACCACGTCTCGCTTTGGTCCAAGGAGATAGTCGGTTGTCTCGTAGGACTTGCTGGGGTGCCCCTTCATAAAGGGATCCCAAGGCTGAACGGGCCTGCCGTTAAGATGAATGCTCACTGATTTATCTTCGATCAATCGGTGAAATGTCATCCCAAGATGCTGATCAACACCATCTGCCAACTCAAGCATATCGTCAGGGCCAAAGCCTCTGGTAACGACACGATCCAATGACTGCCAAACGACAACCGTTCCGCTCGCCATTTGATCCAATGGGCTGAGCAAATAGTCTGAGTCAGTTGCTGGGCCTTCAAACAAAGGCCAGTCACCATATTTAGCGTCATTGAAACTATCCAGATCCCATCTGAGACAGGAAACCTCCGACGAGATTGTCTTACTGGCGACAGTTAAGCTGCGCGCCTGGGAAAAACTTGCTGTCTTCAATCCCATGCCGAAGCGACCAAGATCGTTGCTCGCACGAGCATCTCGAGGATCCTTGGCGCCCAATTGCATGGCTTCTTCAAGCTCAGAATCCGGCATTCCCCGACCGTCATCGACTATCCTGATCCAGCTGTTTTCACTGGCCCATTCAATCGAGATTTCGATAGTCTTGGCTCCAGCCGAAATGGAGTTGTCCACAATATCGGCAATCGCAGTGGGAGTGGAGTAACCCAGCCCCCGCAGAGACTCGACCATGGCCGACGCTTTCGGCGGTCTATTCCTCGCCATTCCCACCATTTTCAAAGACGTTCTCTAAGCTGTTTAAGCCGGGCGGGATGTCTGGCCCAGTCCAACGCTTTGGCCTCGATCTGCCTGATACGTTCACGCGTAACACCATAAATCTGACCAACTTCTTCGAGTGTCATTTCGTCTCCGGAGAAACCGAAGCGCTTGATCAAAATATCACGGCGTCGTTCGGGCAGCTCTGCGAGAAGATCCGATACAACTGCAGTCCTCTCGACGAAGTTAAAGAACACTTCTTCACCGTCTGGCGCTGTGTCGAAGGCATCCACCTGCGATGCATGAAAAGTTGAAGCAAAGCGCGGTACGTCAAGCAATTCTTTTATCTTGGCGATCGGCTCACCCATATCCTTTGCAACTTCGTCAAGCGTTGGCTTACCTGAATTACGCTTCTCAAATGCGGCAACAGCTTCGTCAAGCCGGCGAAGGTCTTCATGCCGGTGGACGGGAATTCTGATCGTTTGACTGCCATCCAGTTTGGCACGGCTTACAGCCTGCCTGACTGAATACTGCGCGTAGGTCATGAAGCGATTTCCGGAACGAAAATCGAATTTTTCAACTGCGCGTTTGAGCCCAAAGAACCCTTCTTGAAAAGCGTCGTCAGACTCAAGTTTAGAGTCGGAGAGCCGCGTAGATATTCTCCTCATTTCACTGAGGTAGATTTCCACCGAACTGTGCACCGCGCGTTCAAACTCCTCCAGTGCAGCAAGTACTGCCTCTACGCCGTCTATCTGATCCGCGTTTTTAGAACTCGTGTCGCACAGGGAACGTAAGAATTTAGGTGTTACGGCCATCGCTTTCAGCGACCGTACACACGAGGACGTCTGTTGGCCCAGCGAACTTTCCTCAGCCAATATTGCACTGGAGAACTTCTCAAGACCGGCTGCAAACCTGTTTCTCACATCGCAATGCCTTTGGGCGTCGAAACTAAGACTTGTCAGCACTGACGGATTAGCCCGACCGTCAACAACGTCTTGACCAACCGAAATAACTTCTCTGGACAAGTACTTGCTTGAAACCAATGCCCGGTACATGGCTTCAATAGAAGCTTCAATTTTTAAGAAAGTCTGCTTCTCTTCACGTCTGGAAACGAAGCTGCGCCTTACGCCCGGGCTCAAATTGCTTCCGCAACAAATTGACTGGAGCAGTTCAACCAACTCATCTTCATCATACGAACCCAACTCGAATGTAAGCTGTACATCGCTATGTTCGTTTGGATCTCTAAAAAGATCCAATGTCTCCAGTTCTCGACGGATATTGTCGGTCAGAGCATCGAATTCAAAGCTTCCACGGCAGAAGCTCACCAATTCCTCGATTTGCTCAACATAAGCGCCACCATTTGCTACAGTTTCCGAGACCCAGTCCCTGACAAGCGCCTCGTCGATCGCATAGTGCTCCGACCACGGAGCCTCCGCGAAATGATGAGATTTACGACCATGATGAACTTCAAGAAAACTTCGAAACCTAGTCTTCTCCGGGTCCTTAGCAACAACAAGATTGCCCGGTGCATGCAGGTCGTCGGCCTCAATCTTCTTGGCAAAATTCCCCGTCGCCCAGTCGCTCGAACTATCATCGTCGTCATCGTTCAGAGCAGTAATAGTTTCGTCGACGCTCTCAAAGTCAGCAGACCACTCGGCCAGATCGAGATCGGAATGAAATTCATCAGCATCTTGAACCGTGTCAAAATCAAGCTCAGCGTAGTCTTCGTCACCTATCAGGCTATCCGTTGCGAAATGTAGGGAATCTGACACGTCTGCAGCGGACTTCTGGGCGGCCAATGGTTCTTTGGCATCCTTTCTGCGCAGCTGCAAATCTGGTCCAGTGTCTTGCCACGAGTTTAAAGAACCCTTGTTGAAGTCGTTTGCTGGATTCTGTTCAGCGGCTGTACCCCTGAAGTTTACCTCTGCAGCGTCAGTCTTTGTTCCAACCCACCCGAATTCGGGTTCCACAATACGGGCGCTGTCCAGAGAAGAACTATAACTATTGCTCTGCATTTGGCTGTCTTTAGCTGAGGTGCCCTTAACCCCAATACCACTGAGCTCAGTGTTTGCGCTCAGCTCACTAAGCTCAGGATCCCTGTGCCTCTCGCTTTTGAGGAAATTGCTGTCGGAGTTTGCCACCATAGCAGGCATTGTTTCCGAAGGAGCATGTTCTAATTGCGACGACTTGTGAGTTTTTGTTTGGCCAGTGCTATTTTGATCTGAAAATAATTGACCAAAGATTTTTCTACCAAAATCTCTGAGCAAACTGCCCATTCTTCTCGCACCTTCAACCATTCGTTTTATATCAAAATGAGAATATGATCACAAATTTGTGAGTTCAACACAAGGACCGTCACCCACTAAAACTTACGTCGCGTCACCACTGCCAAAAATACCTCTAATCGGCAAGCGTTTCGAATGCTTCGACCGGAATCTTCTACCGCTCTAGTTGCATATTCTCCCACCAATGCTTTTCATGACGGTCACCATGAATTTTGATGCTCTGCAGATTTTTTGCGGGCGCTCAGGGTGACGAAACTGGAACTGCTCTGCCAGCTTCCGAGGCTTTTCCACCAGAGACAAATTCGTTGAACCAGATATCACCTGAAGTCGGGCGCCAATCCGAAGCAGGTTTAATCACCCTCCGGATTTCGTCTTGTCCACAATTCACGCTTGCGTTGTCACATTTCCCGGGACCTTCGTGCCATTTCGCAACACTCAGCTTACTACTTTCAGATCAACCGCAACTGCCGCCCACGCATGTCTCTTACGATCTCCAGAAAGTCTGCCATCTTCATCAGCCAGGTTCGTTGGTCTGGGCTATAGGTACGGTGCAGAGAAGCTGGCAGAACCAGTTGCAACCCCTGTGTCTGCATTTCACTGGTCTGAACTTTGGATATTGCCGGCTCCAGCGTAAGCAAATGCTTGGTGCTGATCCGGTCGGCTTCCGACAAAACCTGCCGCCATCGGTCTTTACAACTGGTCTTTACCGCCAACATGACCAACTGGTCACCGGGAAACTGGTTGTCGGCGTATTCTTCCTCGCCGGGAAACAAAAAATCCGCAGCATGACGTTTCTCAGTCGTGGCCTCACGTGTATAGCTCATACCGTGCGCATGGAGAACCGCTTCTACATGGTGACCAAATGCGTAGCCAGCCCGCGATTTTCTCCGGTTCTGCACACTCAGAGAAAAGCTCAAAAACTCATCGACATCGGCTTCTTCAGCAGTACTAAAACCTGATTTCAACCGGGTTGAAACAATTTCGCGTTCCAAATGCCGGAACAAAGCTTCTTCATGCTCCATCCAGGCGACCAGTGCACCGTCAGGGTCCGCCAGAGGATCAATCTCTGGTAACGTTTCCCGAGCGAATACCGAAAAAGGAATGGTTCCGGGAAATTCTCGCCCAAACTTTTTGATCAGTAAATCGAACGCATCAGGTTCGGGTTCCTCCACAGTGATGCCAAGCTCTGACAGAACGCTTCGCGCCGGGTACCCAAGTTCGATGTTGCTGTTATGATCAATCCGCCTGGCGACTGACCGGCCATCATTCAGCTCCAGCCCGAACAGCCAGAGCAGTTGCTGGCCGATTGTGGAACCCTGGGGTGCTAAAACTACCAGGAGCCCACTGTCTTTACGACGTGCGATTATCAGTTGATCTCCCGCCTTTGCGGACCGCACAACCGGACGAGCATCAGCAGAGTAGTAAAGATGGTATTCTGCTGATCGCTTTTCATCATCGCGCCTCACGTCACTCCAGGTGCAGAACGATCGGACAGGTTCAGTTGGTCTGTCCAGTTCATCTGTAACCCAAAAGAAATCTGCCGCCATTTCGAGTTTTTCGTCCGATTCCCCGAGAAATGCTTTGAAACTCTTTACGCCCTGAAACTCGTGCTGTTTTGCCAGTTCATTTGCGGTGAGAACTTTGGCTCCGGCCCCGTCAAACAGATCTGATAGTACGCCGAACTGCATCAGTTCCTCACCGAAGCATGATCGTCAGGCAGTGCCTCAAGTTTCAGGTCACCTTCGTGTTCCTCAAGCCATTCCAATACGGCATCAAGTATCTCCCCGAGAGGTCGGCGCCGACGGCCCTTTAAAGCGCATTCCCAGACGGTTCCGATGCGCCACCCGGCTTTGTGCAGAGCCTCTATGACGCGTTTGTCGCGTGCAACATTGGTCCCGATCTTTTCACGCCAAAATTTTTCCCGTGTTCTCGGCCATTTAAACAGATGGCAATTGTGGCCATGCCAAAAACACCCGTGGACAAATAGAACGCAGCGAAACTTTGGGAAGACCAGGTCCGGTCGCCCGGGCAATTTCCGGTGGTGCAGTCGGTAGCGCAAACCACAGGCATGAAGCCCACGGCGGATCAACATTTCCGGCTTTGTGTTTACCCCCCGAATTGCCGCCATATTGCGGCTGCGGGTTGCCTTGTCATGTACGTCAGCCAACTTTGCGTCCAGCCTCTGCCCTTATTTCCAGCTGGGACAGAATATGCGGGCGCATTAGCCGTGCAACCTCAGCAAAAACCGGTACGGCGACTGAGTTACCGAATTGCTTGTAAGCCTGAGTATCGGACACCGGAATTCGGAATTCATCGCTATATCCCATGAGCCTCGCGCATTCGCGTGGTGTGAGCCGGCGTGGGTTCTCTCCTTCGCCGCGGCTCACCAGTATTTCCGAACCGTCTTTGTAATAACGAGCGGACAATGTCCTCGAGATGCTGTCGCCATCTACCAACCCAAAACCAAAGCCATTCCCTGCGGCCTTATGTTTTGCGGCATATCTTTGTAGGTAATCCCACAACTTGTCTGAGAGCGTATATTTGTCGCTGACAACTGCATCACAGCCGACAGTAAAATGCCCTTCGGGTTGTTCTGTGCCGTTCTGCGGGTGAAAGATATCACGCATTCTCTTATGCCCACGCGGGGGCAGGAACAGATCTTCGAAAGAGAATGAGACTTCGGATCGGAAACCAACCAATACGATTCTCTGGCGATGTTGCGGGACAAAATGAGCGGCATCTATGACCTGCGTATGCAGAGTATAACCCAGTTCTTCGGTCAGCTTGCGGCAGATGACCTTGAAGGTTCTGCCTTTATCGTGACTTCTCAGGTTTTTTACATTCTCCAGCAGAAATGCGACCGGGCGATGATGCTTCAAAACCCGAAGCACATCAAAAAAAAGAGTTCCTTGTGTTTCATCTTCAAACCCGTGGGCGCGTCCCAAAGCATTTTTCTTGGAAACACCGGCAATTGAGAAGGGCTGGCATGGGAACCCGGCTACAAGAACGTCGTGGCCCGGGATCGCCGCTGCATCAACCTCGCGGATATCACCGGCGATCGGCCTGTTATCAGCAAAATTCGCCAGGTAGGTCTGTTGAGCGAACTTGTCCCACTCAGACGTAAAGACGCAGCGTCCCCCCGCGCCTTCCATCGCCTTTCGCAATCCACCGATGCCAGCGAAGAGATCAATGAAGCTAAAATCGCCCGCTCCGCTGACAGGGCGTCGGGCTTTAATCTCCAGCTCCAGCAAGCGAGTGACGCTTTCTCGCGGCTTTTCTTCACCCCTGATCCACCGATAAATATGACCTTCAGAATACTCGAGGTATTCAGCAGCTTCCGGGACCGAATAGCCTGCTTTTTGCAAAAGGATTCCGAAGTCTGTCATTGCTGCTCACACCCTGGGTATTTTTCTGTCATTATGTCGGGAGGCGACCCGCTTCGCAAGAACATAGTGCGTACATCTGGTGCAAATATCATCTTGCACCACTGCATCCAGGTGGCGGACAATACGTTAAACAGTGCGTCTCTGGATCAAACCAGCGCCTGAACACCCGGCAACAAAACATACGAATTTGCTGCTGGGTGGGCCAGATTTCATCTCACGGCAACGCGTCTGAGCCGAACTCATTCCTCAGCTCGAATCGGTAAACAGTACCGGCTCAGAAAGGCTCTGCGTAACCCCCTCAATTTCCGAGACCACGAACAGAGTCTCCGCATTCCTGGACAATTTTACTTCGTATAAAATTTCTCTCACAAACATGACGGCCGCGCTAAGCTCAGTTTTTGTGCCCGGATTGAATGTTGGCGTTGGTTCTTCATGAAATAAAGCCGCATACAAGCCCAGAGTCTCCGGATAAAAGTTCGCCTCCCACCACTTCTGTGGAAGCTTTTCGTTCAACTCTTCCGAACGCTTAAACCTTGAGATTGTCTCTTCGAGTTGCTGTCTGAGTTCATCGCCAGCAGTCCTGTACTCGAAACCAAGCTTGTTCAACCTTTCGACTACGTCAAAGTACCTGAGGGCGGCGGCAGCGTCTGCAAAGAACTTTTTCTCATTGAGGCCCAAAGCCTGTTTGAAGTGCCCTTGCATCGAAATCGCGACAGTTTCGTTAAGAGCGCGCCGCGCTCTTTCCGATACCTCAGCACTAAACGAGGCAGGAAAGACTTTCTTCGGCGACCTTAGCCGGTGCCTGACGATTTCGCAGGTCTTTTCCAGAACGCGCTCAAAAGTCTCACTTGTAATCCAGTCATCGGCCGTAATCAGATCTGCAATCCGAACCACGTCACTGCTCCGCCGCATCAGTTCGAAGCTGGTCGAGTTTTTCAGCCCACCAATCCGCCATCCGAATACGCTCCTCCCAGTGTTCTCCCCGAACATAGGCGCGTCGCACGTCGTTGCCCTCAACATGGGCCAGAGCGCGTTCAACCGCGTCTGCAGCCCACAGGCCGCTCTCGTTTGCGAAGGTGCTGAACGTTGCTCTGAAGCCGTGTGCGGTTATCTGATCGGACGAGTACCCCATCCGTCGGAGTGCAGCGTTCAGAGTGTTTTCCGACATGGGTTTCTTCCAGGAGCGCGCGGAGGGGAAAAGATAGTCACTTGTTCCCGTATGCCAGTGCAGCTCTTTCAGCTGATCCAGCGCCTGCCGTGGCAACGGAACACGGTGAGGGCGGCGCATTTTCATTCGTTCCGCCGGGACACGCCATGTCGCCTCCTGACGCTCAAATTCATCCCATGTCGCCAGTCTGAGCTCTCCGGGGCGTGGGGCCAGAAGGGCAAGCAGATGCAGCGCATGTTTTGTCGCAGGCTGACCCGAGAAAGCATCGATCCGGTTCAGAAGCAGGCCAAGCTCTTTCGGATCAAGAATCGCTGATCTGGAACGCACCTGTGGACGGACAAGCGCGCCCTTCAGCGCCTCTGTGGGATCTTTATGCGCCCGCCCGGTCGCAATTGCATATCGAAACACCGAGCCGATCGTACTCCTGAGCCGGCTGGTCGTTTCATATGTCCCTTTGCTTTCAACCTGCCGCAGCAGGCGCAGAACATCCGGGGTCTCTACCTGCGCAACAGGACGTTCTGAAAGCATCGGCTCAGTCTGACTGATGAGCCAGTTCAGCTTCTTCAAAGTAGCTGGCGCCCGCCCTTCTTTTTCCAGCTTTGAAACATACTCCCGGGCTACCACGCCAAAGGTCACTGCGCGTTCCCGTTCGGCCTCAATCTTCGCCAGTTTCCGCTCCTCACCCGGGTCTTTGTCTTCCAGCAAAAGCAACTTCGCGGCGTCGCGTTTTTCGCGTGCAAGTTTCAGGCTGACGAGAGGGTAAGGACCCAGAGAAAGGAGCTTTTCTCTACCCCCAAACCGGTACTTGAGCCGCCAGAGCCTGGACCCGCCGGGATTGATCAGCAGGTGCAAACCGCCTCCGTCGAATATTTTGTAAGGTTTTTCGCGGCTTGCGGTGTTTCGGATGGCTGTATCGGTCAACGGCATGGGAACAGGAATCGAATTAATGTGGTTTTGAAAATACCCCCGGAAATACCCCCAGATCGTCTGGCTGCCCCCGGAATCACCTGAACGACGCTGGACTCAGAATGCAGCAAAATCATGGCGTTACCGAAAATATCGGACAGTGCTGGATGCTGCTGAAAGTATAAATGGTGCCCGGGGGCGGAATCGAACCACCGACACGAGGATTTTCAATCCACTGCTCTACCCCTGAGCTACCCGGGCACGGGAACGGTGTTTGCCGTTGGGTGGAGGCGTTCTATGACTTGCCAACGGCAGTGTCCAGAGGCTTTTTTACATTTTTTCAGTGCGGCTGAGTTGGCTTTGGATTGTCCACGTCCGGCTCTGCCTCAAGGTCCTCTTCCCGCTGCGACGGGACGGCGTATGAGCCGTTCAACCATTTCGCCAGATCGAGGTCCGCGCAGCGTTTCGAGCAAAAGGGGCGGTACATCTGAACGGTGTTTTCGCCGCAGACCGGGCAGCTCATTTCAAGACCTCCCACAAAGGCGCTCGACCGCGTTTGCGCTGCAGTTCGAAATGGCCCAGCGGGGTCCAGCCGGCCAGAATTGTCTCTTCCGGATCGGACTTCAACGCCGTGCGCAGGGCTGCCTCGAACCCACGCCGGTCCTTTTTGGGCATCGGGGCGAGATCCAGCGTGATCTGACCACCCAGACCGCGGACGCGCAGCGCGCGGGGCAGGGTTTTGGCGCAGGCGAAATTGGCCTTGGTCCCGGCAGCCATCGACGTGTCGCGCCCGGTATTCACGTCCACAGCAACAAGTGCACGGGTGGGCTGGATAAACAGCGACCCGCCACCCGACAGAGGCTCGACGATCCCTTGCGCGGTCTCCAGCGCGTCCAGCACGCCATGTGTTTCGAACCCGCCCGGCTGGGTCGAGACCTCGGCCGGATCGGTCCAGTCGCGCCAGGCAAGCACGTGGGGGCTGTCGCCCTCGCTCAGGGTTTCGGGCTCGGTCCCGGGGTCGTTCATGACCTGCTCGGCCTGTGCGTGCATGGCGGCGATGTCTTCGGCGATCTCATCCGGGTCTGCATTCTGGCAGCAGGAACGCAATATCAGACCGTAATTGCTGTCTCCCATTTGATCATGGGCGATCTCAAGCAAACGATCACGCAGGTCGTCGTCGCGGATACTGCGCGAGATATTCAGGCCCGGCGCATCGGGTGTCACGATGGCATAGCGGCTTTTGAACAGGATACGATTGGTGACCAGGATCGCCTTGCCCGGTTCCGCGTATCCGGTGATCTGGACAAGAATATCCGCGCCCGGTGCCAGCCCCTTGACCTGCCGCAGAAACGCGGGGCCATCGGGCGTTGTAAGGAACATCCCGCCTTGTCCCTTGACGGGCCGGTCGGCGCGGGCGCGATAAATCGTACCAGGTGCCGGAGCGTCTGCGGCGATCAGAAAATCTTCGAGAATGCCGTCAACCATCAGGGCTGCGGCTTCGCGGTCCTGAATATGGTCCAGAATGATCGTGCGGCCCTTCATGATCCCTCGCGATATAGCGGATAGCCAATGCCTTGCAAAAGTGCGGCGGTTTCAGACAACGGCAGTCCGACTATGCCCGTAAACGAGCCGGAAATCCATGGGATGAACGCGCCCGCAGGCCCTTGGATCGCATATGCCCCAGCTTTGCCTTCCCAGTCGCCGGTCGCAAGATAGGCGTTGATCTCGATATCCGAGAGGCGCTTGACCTTGACCTGACTGACAACGTCACGCTGCAGGACGCGATCGCCGCGCCGCACCGCAACAGACGTGATCACCCTGTGCCTGCGGCCGGACAGGGCGTGCAGGAACGCCGCAGCCTCGCCAGCGTTCTCCGGCTTGCCCAGAATGCGCCGCCCCAATGCAACCGTGGTATCGGCGCAGAGCGTTACGTCGTCGGGGTCGGCCTGCACCGCCTCGACCTTCGCCCGGGTGATGCGATGGCAATAGGGGACGGGCAGTTCCCCTTTCAGCGGCGTTTCATCAATGTCGGGGGCGCGAATGGCGTCGGGCTGTACGCCAAGCTGCGCCAGCAGGTCCAGCCGCCTTGGGCTGCCCGATCCGAGGATAAACGCCATGGTGTTGGGCGTTACTTGAAGCGGTAGTTGATCCGACCCTTGGTCAGATCATAGGGGGTCATCTCGACCTGAACTTTGTCGCCGGCCAGAACACGGATGCGGTTCTTGCGCATCTTGCCTGCCGTATGTGCGATGATCTCATGGCCGTTTTCCAGCTCGACCCGAAACGTCGCATTAGGCAGGAGTTCCTTCACGACACCGGGAAATTCGAGCGTATCTTCCTTGGCCATGTTGTCTCCACATTTACGTTGCACCGCAGAATCTGCGGGGATGTGCGCTTAAATGAGCCTAATTCGACCTCAATTCAAGGGCGGAATTACCTAAAGAGGGCAGATTGTGACTGAATCGGCGCGGGGTGTCTGTTCGAGCCAGTGGGCGCGGTTCAGCACACGCCCGTCGGCGCGTACAGTCGCAATTGCTGACAGATCAACCTCGGCATAGGTCCAGCCGGGTTGGTTCAATGTACCTTCGGACAGGACGCCGGTTGACGGGAATCCGATATCCGGAGGGCCAAAGACCCCACCCATTCCGGTATTCATATCGACGGCTTCTGACCAGTCGTTGGCACCGACCAGGGAGGACATTACCGTCACGCATTGCCCCTCGAGCGCGCGCGACATTGCGCCGATACGAACACGCCAATAGCCTGACAGCGCTTCGGTGCAGGATGGCACAAGGATCAGATCGGCGTCCTGCAAGGCCCGTCCCAGCAGGGGGAACTCGCTGTCATAACAGATCAGCACACCGATCTTGCCCAGAGCTGTATCGAACAGCTTCAAAGGGCCGCCGGGTGCGATGTCCCAGGGATTGCGCTCGAACCGGGTCATGATCTGTTTGTCCTGATGGTCGTGCCCGCCATCCGGGGCGTAGAATGCGGCCCTGTTCACGGGGCGGTCAGTCCCGCTAATAACAGGGGCAGACGCACCCAGAATGTAAGTTCTGTATTCCTGCGCAAGGTTCCGGTGCAGGTCGGTCGCATCCTGCATCCGGTCGGACACCGTGTGGATTGAGCGTTCAAGATCGCCAGCAACATCGGCCCCGTCCAGTGTCGACAACTCCATCGCGCCATATTCAGGAAAGACCAGCAGTTCAGCCCCCTGACCGCTGGCCTCGGCAACCCAGGCCGCCACTTTGTCTTCGTATTGCGACCAACTGTCGAGCCAATCGAGCGGGTAGGCGGCGGTTGCGACTTTCATTGAATATCCCTGATCCAGAACTGCAACGGTTTTTGCGTCTCACCCGTATCGCCAATATCCTTCCAGGAAAACTGCGCGATCACGCCAGGCAGCGGTTCATATCCTCGTGCGCGCCAAAAGGCGTCCAGAGGGCGATAGTTGTCTGGTCGCATGGGATGGTCCGCCGGGCGCTGAACGGCGCAGAACGCGCATTTGGCAAAACCCAGTTGCCGCGCGTGCGCCTCGCGCAGGTCAAAGAAGCGGTGCCCCACGCCCTGACCGCGATACGCGGGCAACAGGACGGATTCGGCGCAATAGAAGATTTGACTCAAATCCAGTCCGGTCCCGTCAAAGGCCATCGCAAAATCTTCGGCATGATCGGCCAAAGGAGCTCCGGTCGACGCACCGACCAATGTGTCGCCGTGGAAGGCCCCGACAACAATCGCTTTGTCGCTGTCCCGGTAGGTTTGCAGGTAAGTCCGCTCGTAGTCGAGATCACCGTCATAAAAATAAGGCCACGCCTTGAATACAGCGATGCGCAGGCGCGCCACATCGTCCAGTGCTTCGGCAAGCGAAGGTCCGGTGAGGGAATGGACGCTGGTGACCTCAGCCACCTGACACCTGTTTGGTCCAATCGGCAAGGTTGTAGAAGGTGGTGACCCGGGTAATCTTTCCGTCCCTCAAGTCAAAAAACGACCCGGCGGGTAGGCGGTAGGTCTGACCATGCGCTTGCGGCAGGCCCTCATCGGTCTCGAGGTATGTGCCATTGACGATGAACTCGGCCGCTGCACGGGTCCCGTCATTGGTGTCGAAAATCACGATATCGGTCAGGTTTTCTCGGTAGCAACGGTTCATATGGGCGCAAAACGCCGCAAACTTCTCTTTGCCCAGGCGAATTTGGCCTTCGTTCACGTGATGGGCGACGTCATCGGCAAGACAGGCCAGCATCCCGTCCACGTCCCCGGCATTGAATGCATCGAAATAGGTTTTGACGGTTGCGTTCATGGTCACTCCGTTGGCTCGCCCCAGCGGTCCTTTAGATGTTTGATGATCTGATCCCGGGTCTGCCGATAATGATGCAGCTTTTGTTCCCGGTTCTCGCCCAGCCCCGTGGGGTCCATAATCGGCCAGTAGTCGACGTCGAGGTGAAAAATCCGGGTCAGTTCCAGCGCCTTGCGCTGGCTTGCCGGTGACAGGGCTACGATCAGGTCGAACGAGCTCAGGTCATCGCCCCAATCCTGCATCTCGTCGAACGAGCGTGACCGATGGCGCGACAGCTCCACATCGATCTCCTTGCAGGCCGCGATGCAGAACCCGTCAATCTCCATGTCGTTGTGAACACCGGCAGATTGGACGTACGTGCCGGTACCATAGAATTTTTTCATGATCCCCTCGGCCATAGGGGATCGCACCGCGTTGTGGTCGCAACAAAACAGGACCGACTGCGGCAAAGCCTTCACCTGTCAGCCTCCAAAGTGCAGCACGCAGATCAGCGTGAACAGGCGGCGGGCGGTGTCGGTGTCAATTTCGGCTTTACCTTCCAGCCGTTCCTGCAAAACGCGGCTGCCTTCGTTGTGAATACCGCGTCTGGCCATGTCGATGGTTTCAATCTGGCTTGGGGGCAGCGACTTGACCGCGTTGAAATAGCTTTCGCAGATCTGAAAGTAATCTTTGACCACTTGCCGGAACGGTCCAAGCGACAAATGAAACTCGGCCGCCTTTTCTTCGGCTTCGGTTGCGACATCGAAGACCAGCCGTTTGTCGCGGATCGACAGCTGAACGTGGTAGGGCCCATCCGGCACAATGCGGTCGTCGCGCGTGGGCAGGGTGAACGAGTTGTCCTCGAGCAGATCGTAGATCGCCACTTTTCGCTCCTGCTCGATTTCGGGCGTCGGAGGCGGAAGGTTTCGATCATCCAGTTCGATATGCGAAATGCGGGTCATTTTCAGCGTAGTCCAGTCAGTTCGGAACAGACCTATAACAACGGATCGAACAGGGCAATGGAGCCGTGCGCCCCCTTAGTTATTCAGTCGAACGAGCCTTGCCAGCACCGAAAGACCGTGGGCCTCAAGGCTTTCGGACCGGGCCAACCGGGCTGCGGCCGGGCCAATGGCTTGCAATGCTTCGGGTGTCATCTGGCTGAGTGTCGTGCGCTTGAGAAAATCCATCACGCTGAGGCCCGATGAAAACCGCGCCGAACGTGCCGTAGGCAGGACATGGTTCGGTCCGCCGACATAATCGCCAATGGCTTCGGGCGTGTATTGCCCCAGAAAGATCGCCCCGGCGTGGCGGGTTTTTTCGCTGAGAGCCAGCGGGTCGGCCACACAAAGTTCAAGATGTTCGGGTGCGATGCGGTTCGACAGCTTTGCGGCCTCATCCAGATCACGAACAGTGATAACGGCACCAAAGTCGCGCCAGCTGGCGCCAGCGATTTCGCGGCGTTCCAGTGTTTTCAGTCGGGTCTCAACCGCTTGCGCAACGGCCTGCCCAAACCGGGCGTCATCGGTGATCAGGATCGACTGGGCGCTTTCGTCATGTTCGGCCTGGCTGAGCAGGTCCAGCGCGATCCAGTCCGGGTCATTATCCTTGTCGGCTATCACCAGAATTTCCGATGGGCCTGCAATCATGTCGATCCCGACCTTGCCAAACACACGGCGTTTGGCGGCTGCAACAAAAGCGTTGCCCGGTCCGGTGATCTTGTCGACCGGCATTATCGTTTCGGTTCCGTAGGCCAGTGCGGCAATCGCCTGTGCGCCGCCAATGCGATAGATCGTATCCACGCCCGAAAGCTGTGCCGCCAACAGGACCAGCGGATTCACTTGCCCGTCCGGGGTCGGCACGGCAATGGCCAGCCGTTCAACCCCCGCCACTTTGGCCGGGATCGCGTTCATCAGCACTGACGAAGGGTACGACGCCAAACCGCCCGGAACATAGAGACCAGCGGCAGACACCGCCGACCAGCGCCAGCCCAGCGTCGCGCCAGCCTCGTCCGTCCATTCGGCGTCGGTTGGCAGTTGTTTCTGGTGGTATGCACGAATGCGGTCCGCCGCCAGTTCCAGCACGGCACGATCATCGTCCGACACCTGACAGGTCGCCGCTGCGATCTCTTCGGCGCTGAAGGTCAGGGTTTCCGGTGTCAATTCCAGCCGGTCGAACTTTGCGGTCAGTTCGATGACCGCCGCGTCGCCTCGCTGGCGCACATCGTCGATAATCTGCGCCACAACCGCGTCCACATCGGGGCTGTCTTCGCGTTTGGCGTTCAACAACGCCCGAAAGGCGGGTTCGAAATCGGTCGACGCAGAGTCGAGGAAGACGGGCATGGCGGATACTCTCAGGCGTTTGCACGGGTCATAGCGCCGGTGATGAGGACGCTCAACCCTGCTTGGGTCGGGTCAGTCGGCGGGGCCTATTCCGGGTGATGCGGCGCGTGGCCTGACGGTGCGAGATAGGGGCGTGTCACGTCTTTTAGCGACGCGTCGATGGTTTCGACCTGCAATCGGATGGCGCCATCGCCCGCAAGCGTCAGCAAAATCTGCCCGGCTCCATCCTCGCCAGCTTCGAAATCGACGGACAGCAGAGACAGGATCATGTCCTTGTCGCCACGGTCGACACCCTGGCTGGCCACAGACAGGACCGAGCCGAACACCAGCACCGATTGCACCCGTTCGAACGCACGACCACGCCGCGCTGCAGCGTCTTTGTCTTCCCAGCGAAAGCGGTTCAGCAGCAGGGCGAACTGACGGTCGGACGCGCGCCACGTCATCTCGGTGACGGGAAACACCGCGTCCTGTACCAGAGTCGAGATAACCTGAAGATCATCAGCATCTTCGGCCCCGAGATTCAGAGGGGCTTCGCGCCCGTCTTCAAAACTTGCGTCTGTCATTGGCCTTTGATCCGTTCAATCTTTGCGCCCACGCCTTCCAGCTTACGCACCACATGTTCATATCCGCGATCAAGATGATAGACCCGGCTGACGGTTGTTTCTCCTTCGGCGGCCAGACCGGCAAGGATCAACGAAACCGAAGCCCGCAGATCTGTCGCCATCACCGGCGCACCTTTCAGGCGTTCCACTCCGGTCACGGTGGCGGTGCCGCCATGAACCTCGATATTCGCGCCCATGCGAACCAGTTCCGGCGCGTGCATAAAGCGGTTTTCAAAGATGCGTTCTTCCAGCACCGAGGTGCCTTCGGCCGTGCACATTAACGCCATCATCTGCGCCTGCAGATCGGTGGGAAAGCCGGGGAAAGGTTCCGTCACGACATCCACCGCCGCTACACGGCCGTTTTTGCGGGTCACTTTCAGGCCTTTTTCGGTCTCTGAAACGCTGATCCCTGCGGCATCCAACTTGGCTGCAAAGCTTTCGACGAGCCGCATACGGCCACCTAACAGCTCAACCTCGCCGCCGCAGATCGCGGGGGCAAGCATATAGGTGCCCAACTCGATCCGGTCGGTCACAACCTGATGGGTCGCGCCGTGCAGGCGATCGACGCCCTGAATTTCGATGGTCGACGTACCTTCGCCTGCGATTTGTGCCCCCATCTTGCGCAGGCATTCCACCAGATCGACAATCTCGGGCTCGCGCGCGGCGTTCTTCAGCACGGTCGTACCCTTGGCCAGCGTGGCGGCCATGACGATATTCTCGGTCGCGCCCACGGATGCAAATCGCATTTCATGAACCGCACCCTTCAACCCACCCGAGGTTTTAGCGTGCAAATAGCCGTCTTTCAGTTCGATCTCGGCCCCCAGCGCCTCCAGCCCTTCGACATGCAGATCCATCGGGCGCGCACCAATTGCGCAGCCGCCGGGCAGCGAGACAACCGCCTGCCCGAACCGCGCCAGCAAGGGTCCAAGGACAAGGTTCGAAGCGCGCATTTTGCGCACGATATCGTAATCGGCAACATGGCTGGTCAGGCTATGGCTGGACATCGCGATTACTTGCCCATCCTGCAAAGCAGACACTTCGGCCCCAAGCGATTGCAACAGGGCGGTCATGGTTTTGATATCGCTCAGCCGCGGCGCGTTGGTCAGCGTCAGCGGTTCCTCGCTGAGCAGCGTCGCGGGCATCAGCGTCAGACATGCGTTTTTGGCCCCCGCAATGGGGATCTGCCCGCTCAGCGGGCCATTGCCCGTCACCAGAATCGAATCCATCTGCTCTTATCCCTCGTCCTTGCCAGCTTTGTCCCCGGATGTCGCCCGCGCCTTGGCCTGCGCCTTGCGGCGCGCCATATTGGCCTTAAGCGCTGCCTTCAGTCGTTCCTCGCGGGTATCGCCGGGTTTGCCGTGTTTTTTGGGTGAATTTTTCTCTGCCATTGTCTTTCTCTACAGCAGAGGAAAAAAACCGTCCAGACACCCTTGCGCCGCGTTTCGTTTGAGTCTAATCACCCGCCCACAGCGCTGCTGTAGCTCAGAGGTAGAGCACTCCCTTGGTAAGGGAGAGGTCGAGAGTTCAATTCTCTCCAGCAGCACCATCCCTTCATCGTAATTTTCAAGATTGCCCTTGTAGCCAAGGATGCAAAGTCGCCTTGTGTGATGCACGCTGGTGTGATGCCGGATAGTGTGAATACGAGGCCAACCCTCTATCATCCAAGATACGTGGCTCTGCGACTGTTTGCTCGGGGCTCTGAATAGTACTGCGGTGGACGCCCGGGAACTAAGTCCAGGCAAGTCGGCCGAAACCATTGCGAGCGGCGCGTGGCCCCCCTGGTCAGAGAACCTATATCTGGCCGTACACGCCTTCAGAGGCGGTAATTGAGCCATTCGGAAGAACTTACTGAAAGTTTTTCTCGATATGTGACCAACATTACGGACGCGCCTGTGGGTATGGGCTTATATGGGGACAGTAACGAGTTGGCGCTCATGTTGAGTTTAGAGCGCGGATTTTTCACTGTCCTCCCTGTGACTGGGGCGCGCCTTTGAACGGCGCGCCCTTTTTTCGTGGTTCCAATGTGCCGAATGGGTGCTTTTTGACTCTGGCGACGGGCTGGAAAACGGCTTGGCGGGATTGACGCCACGTCACGAAACATTCGCCTAGGTTCAGGAAGTTGACGTAAAGGTCAGCTACCGCTGAGATTTTTGACTCGGCGGTCAAAAAATGACGCAACTTGCCGATTCCTTCCCCCTTACGAACCGCAGCAAATTTCTTACATGCGCCGGGTCGCTGCGGGTTGCCACTCACGATAGGCGGTCCTTGAGCCCTTTTGGGCAGAGGTGTTCGGACCGGGCCCGCAGCGGCAAAGATTTTTGGAACGGTTTTGGGAAAGGGAATTTGAAATGCACATCAAGTCTATCCTCGGCCGATTTACCGGCAAGACATCCGCCAGCACGACGTTGTCCAAAGCCAGGAATGCGCCGGACCCGGATCCCGAGGAAACACAGGTCAAGCTGACCGAGTCGGATTTTCGGGCGCTGTTTCACACCGCTTTGATGGAAAAGCAAAAGGACTTGCCTGTGCGACGCGCCATGGACAAGCAGCCCTGAAATCTATCCAAAGCGATCCGTGCATTTGCCGCTAAATACCAGACATGAAAAAAGGCCGCCCCGAAAGGGGCGACCTTTTCATTCACTGTCTCTGTGACGTGGCTCAGGCAGCCAGAGCGGCCTGAGCTTTGGCGACGATCGCGCCGAACGCTTCCGGTTCGTGCACGGCCAGGTCGGCCAGAACTTTGCGGTCCACTTCAATACCGGCCAGGTTCAGGCCGTTGATGAAGCGGGAGTATGTCAGAGCCTCGTCATGCGAACGGACAGCAGCGTTGATACGCTGGATCCACAGCGCGCGGAAGTTGCGCTTGCGGTTCTTGCGGTCACGGGTTGCGTACTGGTTGGCCTTGTCGACGGCCTGAGTGGCAACTTTGAAGTTGCTCTTGCGACGACCATAATAGCCTTTAGCGGCCTTGATGATCTTCTTGTGACGGGCGTGGGTTACGGTTCCACCTTTAACGCGGGACATCTCTCAAATCTCCTCTTAGCGGTCGTAGGGCATGTAGCCCTTGACGATCTTGGCGTCGGGGGCGGACAGGGTGGTGTTGCCACGGGCGTCGCGGATGAACTTCTTGGTCCGCTTGATCATGCCGTGCCGTTTGCCGGCCTGGCCAGCAAGGACCTTACCGGTCGCAGTCACCTTAAAGCGCTTTTTGGCGCTCGACTTTGTCTTCATCTTAGGCATTTCCGTCTCCTATTCTCGGGTTCGGTTTCAGACGCGACTCGGCATGCCATCTCGGCCGGTCACGCGATCAGAAGCGCCGTTTACGCAAGTTCGGTCATACTGGCAAGGGGGGTCGGGCCAGAATCTGCGATTTTCGCAGGCTGGCAAGGCACCGGGGCGACAGGGGCCGCCCCGGTGGCTCGGATTAGTGCTCGAACTTGCGGATTTCGCCGCTTTTCAGTCTGGCTGCATAGCTGGCGAGCTCTTCGCGCACCACTTTCATCAGGAAGTAGAGTGCAAAGACGTTCACAACCGCCATGGCAAAGATCGCCGCATCCGAGAAGTCGATGACCGGCCCAAGGTTGGCCGCCGCACCGATGACAACGAAGATGCAGAAGATGACCTTGAACACCAGTTCTTTGGTGTGGCCCTCGCCGAACAGATAGGTCCAGGCCTTGAGGCCATAGTAGGACCAGCTGATCATGGTCGAGAAAGCGAACAGCACAACCGCGATGGCCAGCACATAGGGGAACCAGCCAAAGGCGCTTGCAAAGGCAGCCGAAGTCAGGCTGACGCCCGAATTGCCGTCTACGGTTGCAATCGCGTTGCCCGCTTCGTTCAGCATGTACTTGCCGGTTTCCGGATCAATGATCAGTTGCTGGGTGATGATGATCACCAGCGCTGTCATGGTACAGATCACGACCGTATCGATGAACGGCTCAAGCAGCGAGACGAAACCCTCGGTGATCGGCTCTTTGGTCCGTACCGCCGAGTGTGCGATGGCGGCAGAACCCACGCCCGCTTCGTTCGAGAATGCCGCACGGCGGAAGCCCTGGATCAGTGCTCCGACCATGCCGCCAGCCACGCCGAGGCCGGTGAAGGCGCCTGCGAAGATCTGGCCAAAGGCCCAGCCGATCTGATCCGCGTGCATGATGATGATGACCAGAGCGGCCAGCACATACATGACGCCCATAAACGGTACGACCTTTTCGGTCACGCGCGCGATGGATTTCAGGCCACCCACGATCACGGCAAAGACGATACCTGCGAAGACCAGACCGGTGATCCAACCAGGATAGTCGCCCGTGATGCCCGCAATCTGCTGGTGCGCCTGATTGGCCTGGAACATGTTGCCCCCGCCCAGTGCACCAAGGATACAGAAGATCGAGAACAGAACCGCAAGGATCTTACCGCCAGGCAGGCCCAACTCGTTGAACCCTTTGGACATGTAATACATCGGACCACCTGACACGGTGCCGTCCTCGTATTCGTTGCGGTATTTGACGCCCAGCGTACATTCGGTGAATTTCGACGCCATTCCCAAAAGGCCAGCGACGATCATCCAGAACGTAGCGCCCGGACCACCGATGCCGACGGCAACCGCCACACCGGCAATATTGCCGAGGCCAACGGTGCCCGAAAGAGCCGTGGCCAGCGCCTGAAAGTGGCTGACTTCGCCTGCGTCATTGGGGTCGGAATAGTCGCCTTTCACAAGGCTGATCGCATGGCTAAAGAACCGAAGCTGAACAAAGGCAAAATACAGCGTAAAAACTGTTGCGGCGATCACCAGCCACCCAACGATCCACGGAAATCCGGTTCCGGGGAAAGGCGCGAAGATGAAGCTGACGAATGGGCCGGTGAAATCGGCAAATGCCTGATTGATCCGTTCGTCCAGTCCCGGCGCGTCTTGCGCCATTGCAGGGGCTGCAAACAGGGCGGCGATCATCGCCAGCCAGACGTGTTTCAAAGTTTTCATTCTCGTCTCTCCCCTCAGTTCACGACCGTGACCGGTACATCGGCATGCATGACCAGATTCTGGGTTGAACTGCCAAACAGGCGTTTCTTGAACCCATCCGCCGAGGCGCGCCCGACGACGATCTGCGTACCGCCGTTTTCGACAGTGATCGCATTCAGCGTCTCGGCCACGTCACCATGGCGGACGATGCCATTTGCCGTGAAGCCAGCCGCGCTCAGCGCTTCGACCGCCGGAGTGATGACCCGTGATGTCGCCAACTCGACCTCTTCTTCGCGCCGTTTGTGCCTTAAGGCGTTTTCTTCCGGTGTCTGGAAAGTAAATGGGGACCATTCGATCACGTAAACCACAAGCAATTCGCAGGTGCCTATCCGTTCCGCCAAATCTTTGGCAAAGGCAATTGCGCGCTCTCCAGTTTCTGTCCCGTCCAGTCCGATGACAATTTTTGTTGTCATGACGTTCCTCCATTATTTTTGATTGTACCGGGGCCCGTGCCCCCGGCAGGGCAGCCGGAACCTGGAACTTGCTGAGTAGACTGCCCCTGCGGAAAGTATCTGAGAAAACCTCGAAAAAACAGAGAGGTTTTTGCAGATTCCGGGCCTGAAGGCAATTTGCCCCTGAAAACACTATCAAAATACTGCCTAAAAATTAGGCAGCGAGGAATCCTTCAGGTTGTATGGCACCATCTGGCGCCGCACCCTCAACCCGGATCGGTGTTATAGATCAGACGCTCGTCACAGGGCGCGATGCGCAGGATATTTGTTGTGCCGGGCACGTTGAACGGGACCCCGGCGGTGACGACGATCTGATCTTTGTCGGTCGCGAAGCCCGCGGCCCGGGCGGCACGCGCGGCATTGACCACTGCGCCTTTGAACCGCTCCAGCTCGGGCGTCATCACGCAGTGGCAACCCCAGCTCAGGCACAGGCGGCGCGCCGTTCCGGTTGCCGGTGTCATGGCAATGATCGGAATGCCCGGACGCTCTCGCGCGGTCAACAAGGCCGTGGTGCCGCTTTGCGTAAAGCAGCAGATGGCTTTGATATCGGTTTTCTCGGCAATTTCGCGCGCGGCAGCGACGATGCCATCGGCGACCGTTGTGCCCTTGGCGGTGCGCGAGGCGGCGATGATCTGGGTGTAGGTCGGGTCGGCTTCGACCTCGATGGCGACCTTGTTCATCGTCTGAACAGCTTCGATCGGGTATGAACCGGCGGCTGATTCCGCGCTGAGCATGATGGCGTCGGTGCCCTCGTAAATGGCGGTGGCGACATCCGAGACCTCGGCCCGAGTGGGCATCGGGCTTTCAATCATGCTCTCAAGCATCTGGGTGGCTACGATGACCGGCTTTGCAGCGGTGCGGCACTTGCGCACGAGACGTTTCTGGATCGGCGGTACAGCCGAAACCGGCAGTTCCACGCCGAGATCGCCACGGGCCACCATGATTCCGTCAGAGGCATCGAGAATATCGTCAAACGCTTCGATCGCGGCCGGCTTTTCGATTTTCGACAGGATCGCCGCCCGGCCATCGGCCAGGGCGCGTGCCTCGAACACGTCCTTGGCGCGCTGCACAAAACTCAGGGCCAGCCAGTCAACGCCCAATTGGCAGACAAACTCCAGATCGTCGCGGTCTTTGGCGGACAGGGCTGCCAGAGGAAGAACGACATCCGGAACATTCACCCCTTTGCGGTTCGAGATCGTGCCACCGATCTCGACTTTGCAATTGGCAAAGTCCTGACCGCAATCTTCGACGATCAGGCGGATTTTGCCATCGTTGACCAGCAGCCGCGCGCCCGGCTCCAGAGCCGCGAAAATCTCGGGGTGGGGCAGGCACACCCGGTTGATGTCACCGGCATCGGGGTCAAGGTCCAGACGGAACGCAGCACCTTCTTCCAACTCCTCAGCGTCATTTGCAAATACGCCGACGCGCAGTTTCGGACCCTGAAGGTCAGCCAGAATGGCAATTGGACTGTCCAGATCCTTTTCGATCTGGCGAATGATGCGGTGACGTTCGCGAATCTCGTCATGGCTACCGTGACTCATGTTCAGGCGGAAGACGTCCGCCCCGGCCTCGTGCAAAGCACGGATGGTGTCATAGTCGTTTGACGCTGGCCCAAGCGTCGCCACGATTTTCACATTTCTCAGGCGTCGCATTGGTCTTGTTCTCCTCGCGTCTTCAATGTTACCGCAAACATGGTTTGGGTGCTTATTGCGCAATTCCCTTTTCAAAGCAACTGCCCTACACCTGCGACAAACTAGATGACAGGCTCATGACATACACCCCATTTTTTGTGCACGGCGCCGATCGGCCGTCGCGATGGCTGATCACTTGCGATCACGCGACCAATACCGTTCCGCCCGAGATCAACGGTGGCGATCTTGGTCTCGCGCGTGAAGATATGGAGCGTCACATCGCCTATGATGTCGGTGCCTATGAGGTTTCAAAACATCTTGGTGAGATTTTGAATGCGCCGGTGATCGCGGCCAATTTCTCGCGCCTTGTGATCGACCCGAACCGGGGTGAGGACGATCCGACGCTGTTGATGAAGCTTTACGACGGCTCGATCATTCCGGGGAACCGTCACGCCGACGCTGCCGAGCGCGAGCGCCGACTGAACATGTGCTACCGTCCTTATCACGACGCGCTGGCGCAGATGGCGGCGCTGCCGCATGCGGTGATCATATCGATGCACTCGTTCACGCGGCAATTGCGCGGACGCGCGCCGCGCCCCTGGCACATCGGTGTGCTGCATACCCCGGACGAGCGCTTTTCGCGCCCGTTGACTGACCGCCTGCAAGCCGAAGATGACCTGTGCGTCGGTATCAACGAGCCCTACACGGGGGTTCTGCCTGGTGATGCGATAGACAGGCACTGCACCGCCTTCGGTCGCCCGAACGCGCTGATCGAACTGCGCAACGACCTGATAGCCGATCACGACGGACAACGGCGCTGGGCCGGCCGTCTTGCGCAAATTTTTGAAGACTCGTTGGAAAAAAGCGGCTTGTGACGCAGGGTCACCACCCGTCGTTTCCCAAGATCGCGTCATTGCGACCTGCCTTGCAGAACCATATATGTTGACGGAAAGGAGACGACGATGACTCAGGAATTCCTGACGACAGTCTTCGGCTGGATGACGGTTCTGAACATTGCCTTTCTGGGCTTTGCCACGTTGATGATTCTGGCCTTTCAGGACCGGATCGCAACTATTCACAGCAGGCTGTTCCGAATGGAGCGTGCCGAAGTGAAAGGGACCTATTTCAGATACCTCGCCAACTACAAGATCCTGACGCTCGTGTACTGTCTGGTACCTTGGTTGGCACTAAAGCTGGCTTAGGGCTCAGATCGCCGCGATTGGGCCACTGGCCCTTCGGGATTGTTGTAAGCCTGCGTTCGGGTTGTTAGGTCAGACATGGAACGCCAAAGAACCAGCCGGAGCCGGATAATGGACAAGCAAACCGAAATAGAACTTCAGGCCGCCGCCTTTCGCCGTCTGCAACAGCACCTGATGCAAGATCGGACGGATGTGCAGAACATCGACATGATGAATCTGGCCGGGTTCTGCCGCAACTGCCTGTCGCGCTGGTATCAGGAAGCGGCCAATGAAAAGGGGATCGAGATGGGCAAGGATGAGGCCCGACAAATCTTCTACGGCATGACCATGGATGAATGGAAAGCCAATTACCAGACCGAGGCCAGCGCCGAAAAGCAGGCGGCTTTCAAGGTGGCGTTCGAAGAAAACGTCGGCAAAAAAAGCTGAAGCAAAAAAAGCCCGCCTGATTGGCGGGCTGTTTTCGTCAGATCGCCGCCTTGCGACTTTCGTCCAGATAAATCTCGCGCAGTCGTTTGGCGATCGGACCCGGGGTGCCGTCACCCAGTGTGGCACCGTCGATCTCGATTACCGGCATGACAAAGGCGCTTGCCGATGTGGTGAATGCTTCGTCCGCCTCTTTGGCTTCGTCGATGGTGAACAGACGCTCTTCGACTACCATCTGTGCCTCGGCGGCCATGCGCAGAACGGCTTTGCGGGTGATTCCGTGCAGGATGTCGTTGGACAGCGGGCGAGTGACGATCTTGCCGTTCTTGACGAAGTAGGCGTTGTTGCTTGTACCTTCGGTCACATAGCCATCTTCGATCATCCAGGCGTCGTCGCAGCCTGCTGCCTTGGCCATCATCTTGCCCAGTGAAGGGTACAGCAACTGCGTTGTCTTGATATCGCGCCGACCCCAGCGAATGTCATCGATCGAGATGATCTTCGCGCCCTTTTTAGACGCCGGGCTGTCGGCCAGACCCGGCTTGTTCTGTGTGAATAGAACCAGCGTCGGCTTGGTGTCGGCCGACGGAAACACAAAGTCCCGGTCGCCATCGCTGCCGCGCGTCACTTGTAGATAGATCAGACCTTCGTCGATGCCGTTCAGTTCGACCAGCTTGCGATGGATGTCCAGCAGTTCTTCCTTGGTGCAAGGCTCAGCCATCTGGAGCTCGTCCAGCGAGCGCTTCAGACGAACGGCATGGCCGTCAAAGTCGATCAGCTTGCCACCCAGCACGCTCGTGACCTCATAAACGGCATCGGCCATCAGAAAGCCGCGATCAAAGATCGAAACCTTGGCTTCGGTTTCCGGCAGATAGTCGCCATTCACATAAACGGTGCGGGTCATGTCATTCTCCTCAGCCCCAAAGCGCGGCCACGGGCGGGTGCACTCCGGCATCATCAAAAGTCAGCGGGTTGTCGCGGTCTTCGGCCAGAAGCAGCGGCCCGTCAAGGTCCGTTACCATCGCACCTTGTGCCAGCAGTGTCGCAGGGGCCATCGCAAGCGAGCTTCCGACCATGCATCCGACCATGACCTGATAGCCGTCCGCCAGCGCCTGTTCGCGCAGGGCCAAAGCTTCGGTCAAGCCACCGGTCTTGTCGAGCTTGATGTTTACCACGTCATATTTACCCTTGAGCGCAGGCAGGCTCGTGCGGTCATGACAGGACTCGTCAGCACACACCGGTACCGGGCGGTCCATCCCGATCAGCGCGTCATCTTCGCCAGCGGGCAGGGGTTGTTCGACCAGCGCCACGCCAAGCCGAACAAGATGCGGTGCGAGGTCGGCATAAACTTCGGCCGACCAACCTTCATTGGCGTCCACGATGATTTTCGAATCCGGCGCGCCTGCGCGCACGGCTTCAAGCCGCGGCATGTCGTCCGGAGTGCCCAGCTTGATTTTCAGCAGTGGCCGGTGGGCATTCTGCGCTGCCTGCGCCCGCATCGCTTCGGGCGTATCCAAGGACAAGGTATAGGCGGTGATCTCCGGCCCCGGCGCTGGCAACCCTGCCAGGTCCCAGACACGCTTTCCAGCGCACTTGGCTTCCAGATCCCACAGGGCGCAATCGACCGCGTTGCGCGCAGCGCCTGCGGGCAACAGGTCCATCAGCGACTGGTGTGTGAAATGCGCGGGCAGCCCGCTGATTTGGGCCTCGACTGACTCCAAGGTCTCGTTGTAGCGGGCGTAGGGGACGCATTCGCCCCAACCCTGATAGGTTCCATCCGATATTCGAATGGTCAGAACTTTGGCTTCCGTGCGCGACCCGCGCGAGATGGTGAACACCTGCGCCAGCCGAAACACATCCCGAGAGACTTCTACCTGCACGCAGACACTCCTTCATTTTTTTCAAATACTCACGCCGTTGGCGAGCAACCCCACCAACGGCGCGATGTTCAGATCACAAAGCGGCCAGCGCGTCCACCAGCTTGCCCGAACCAAAGCGGAATGGGTCGGTTGCCGGGAGACCCAGATCTGCCTCGACCTTTGCCAGAAAGGCCCTGGCGTCGTCTTCTGTCATGTTCTGCGTGTTGACGGAAACGCCAACAACCTCGCACGCGGGGTTGGCGACGCGCGCGAGTTGCAGCGCCGTGTCGCGCAGGGTTTCAAGCGTCGGCAACTGGTATCCTGGAAGGCCACGCATGTGTTCGCGCGTAGGTTCGTGCGACAGGATCAGTGCATCCGGCTGGCCGCCATGCACCAGGGCCATGGTGACGCCAGAATAAGACACGTGGAACAACGAGCCCTGGCCTTCGATCAGGTCCCAGTGATCCTCGTCATTATCAGGTGTCAGCCATTCTACCGACCCGGCCATGAAATCGGCCACAACCGCGTCCAGTGGCACGCCGTCGCCGGTGATCAGAATGCCTGTCTGGCCGGTGGCGCGGAAGGTCGCCTTCATGCCGCGCTGGCGCATCTCGGCCTCCATGGCCATGGCGGTGTACATCTTGCCGACCGAGCAATCAGTACCAACCGCAAGGCACCGCTTTCCCTTGCGCTTGATGCCGTTTGCAATCGGGTAGTCGACATTGGGCACCCGAACGTCATGCAGCTTGCGGCCCGTGGCTTCGGCGACTGCGGCCAGGTCGGGTTCGTCGCGCAATAGATTGTGCAGGCCCGAGGCCAGGTCAAACCCTTCTTCCAGCGCGGTGACCAGAACCTTTTTCCATTCCTGACTGATCACACCACCCCGGTTGGCAACGCCGATCACCAGGGTCTTGGCCCCGGCTTCGCGCGCTTCGACCAGCGACATGTCTTTCAGGCCCAGATCGGCCTTGCAGCCATCCATCCGAAACTGGCCGACGGCGTTCTCGGGTCTCCAGTCCTTGATCCCGATTGCCACTTTGGCGGCCAGTTGGTCGGGCGCATCGCCCAAAAACAGCAGATACGGTGTTTCGATCATCGCGCGGCACTCCTTTGATTCTGGTGCAAAATAAAGAAGCCGCATAGCGAGACCTTCTCAATTTCCACACCTAAGCCGTGCTTGAGAGGGAGAAAGTTGCACGAGTTGTCGTAATGGCGCAAGAATTTCCTAAGTTTTCAATGTGATTAAACTTTCGTCACTCTGAAATGCTGAAATTACGAAGCTTGCTGCGCATGCAATGCCGCACATGCACAATGATGCTTGCGTATGGTCGCGCAATTTAATACCCAATTGGCGAAGAAAATCGTAATTTCATTGCTTGAAGAGGCCCTGATGAGTTTCCGTATCCAACCCGCCGCACCGGCTCGTCCCAATCGCTGTCAGTTGTTTGGCCCGGGTTCAAACACCAAGCTGTTTCCGAAAATGGCGGCTTCGGCGGCGGATGTGATCAACCTTGATCTCGAGGATTCGGTTGCACCGTCCGACAAGGACATCGCCCGCGCGAACGTGGTCGAGGCATTGAACACCGTGGACTGGGGTAACAAGTACATCTCGGTTCGCATCAACGGTCTGGATACACCCTATTGGTACCGGGATGTTGTTGACGTGTTGGAGCAGTCAGGTGATCGGCTGGACCAGATCATGATCCCAAAGGTCGGTTGCGCGGCTGATGTCTATGCGGTCGATGCGCTTGTTACTGCCATCGAAACGGCCAAGGGCCGGACCAAACCGATATCATTCGAGGTCATCATCGAGTCAGCGGCCGGGATCGCGCATGTCGAGGAAATCGCCGCCGCATCGCCCCGTCTGCAAGCGATGAGCCTTGGGGCCGCTGATTTTGCGGCATCGATGGGCATGCAAACCACGGGGATCGGCGGCACGCAGGAAAATTACTACATGCTGCGCGAAGGCGAAAAGCACTGGTCTGATCCATGGCACTGGGCGCAGGCAGCGATTGTTGCAGCCTGCCGGACCCATGGCGTATTGCCAGTGGACGGTCCTTTTGGCGATTTCTCGGACGACGACGGTTATATCGCGCAGGCGAAACGCTCGGCGACGCTGGGCATGGTCGGCAAATGGGCGATACACCCCAAGCAGATTGCGCTGGCCAATCAGGTCTTCACCCCGTCGGACGAGGCCGTCTCAGAGGCGCGCGAGATTCTGGCCGCGATGGAGCAAGCCAAGGCCAACGGCGAAGGCGCGACCGTCTACAAGGGTCGATTGGTCGACATCGCTTCGATCAAACAGGCCGAGGTTATCGTTGCGCAGGCCGAACTGATCGCAGCGGGGGCATAGGCCGAAACCAAATAAGGCCCCATCGCGGGGCCTTGTCTTTGCTTATTGGTGGCCGAAAATATCGTTCGGCACCCAGTCCAGTTCGGCGCCGTCCTTACCCCATTTCATCATGAGGCAAGAGCTGCCACCTTTCTGGAAATACAGGGTTGTCAGTTCGTACCAGCCGGGTTCTGTGATTTCGACGTCGGTTACGCCGTTTCCTTCACATCCCTGAACGCCATCAAAAAAACCAATGGTATGCCCGCCCAGTTTCGTTTCGACGCCGTCATTTGAATAGACTTCGAACTGGTATGACCCCGGCTCGTCGATCCTGATGAACCCGGTGATTTCCGCAGCAACATTGTAGGGCTGAGAGGCGGTCATGACCGGATCGCCGTCTTCGGTGTCGCGAAAGTCAAACGCGGGCACCGGATCCGCGGCTGCGCCGATCGTATCGATCAGTTCACGGGCCTGCTCCAAACTCTTGATCTTCTTGGGCGCTTCGGCATAGGTGACTTTCAGACCCGGCTTCACAATCGGCAGCGGGGCGGTCAATTCGTTGGCTGAGGCATGAACCCCGATTGAACTTGCAATGGACGCAATCACAAACGTCAGCGCGTGTGTTTTCAACATTAGTATCCCCAGGTAAAACGCTATGCCGGGCAGCGAACCATGGGCATGTTTTGAAGTCAACTATTGTAGGGCGCGCGCCGCGGCGTGACAGGGCCTCTGATGTCAACCTCGCATGTCCTTGGGGGATCCCATCACCACATAAGAGGTAATCGAGGTGACATGCGGCAGCGTTCCCAGAACCTCGGTGTGAAACGTCTTATATGATGGCAGGTCCGCGCATTCCACGCGCAGCAGGTATTCGATAGTGCCGGTGATGTTATGGCATTCGACCACCTCGGGCGATTGTTGCAAAGCGCGCTCGAAACCCTCTTGCGCTGCCTTGGTATGTTCGCCCAGACCAACGCCGATATAGGCAACAAAGCCAACGCCCATCGCGGTTGGGTTCAGAACCGCGCGATACCCCGAAATCACGCCGGCGCGCTCAAGTTCCTGAACCCGGCGCAGACAGGCCGACGGGGACAGACCGATGCGATCCGCAAGGTCCAGATTGCTGATCCGCCCATCGCGGGACAATTCCTGCAATATTTGTTGGTTTATCTTGTCGATCTTCGCCATAGGTTGCGAAAATACTCATACCTTGCACGAAAACGCAATTTCATTTAGTAGGATTGATGCAATTGTTTCAATCATGACCTACGAGATCCTCATCGCCCTGATCATGTTTGCCTTCGTGTCGTCGATCACGCCGGGGCCGAACAACCTGATGCTGATGGCGTCTGGCGCGAATTTCGGGTTCCGCCGAACAGTTCCCCATATGCTGGGGATCGGGCTGGGGTTTACCTTTATGGTGCTGCTGGTCGGGGCCGGGCTGGTTCAGGTCTTCGACCGGTTTCCGGTGAGCTATACGATCCTCAAGGTCCTTTCGGTTCTGTACCTGCTGTATCTCGCCTGGAAGATCGCGCATGCCGCCCCGGCTGAGGGGCGCGACGTTGAAGGATCGCCAATGACGTTCTTGCAGGCTGCCGCGTTCCAGTGGGTGAATCCCAAAGCCTGGGCGATGGCGCTGACGGCAACCACCGCCTACACGCCCGATCATACGCTGAGTGCCATCGTGATCGTGGCGCTGGTGTTTGGTGCGGTGAATCTGCCCTCGGTCAGCACCTGGACCATTCTGGGGCAGCAAATGGCGCGGATCCTGACGAACCCGCGCCGATTGGTCATATTCAACTGGACCATGGCCGCGTTGCTGGTCGCGTCGCTTTATCCGGTTCTCTGGCCGAACTGAACTATTTCAACGGCAGGCAAATCTCGGTCAACAGATCGTCGGGCGCGGTGTCGCGGGGGTCGTTGAGGTAGACTTCATAACATGGCTGATCCGCTGGCTCTTCGCCGGACGACGGAAGCCAGTTGCCGAACAGGCTGTGATAGGCCGCCGCAAGCCCGGAATAGGGACCTTTGAAAGTCAGAACCGCAGTCTTCCCACCTGGAATGTTCAGGCTTTCCATCCCCTCGGGAGTCGCCTCTCCGTGAAACTCTGCGCCAGCATAGCTGCGCAAGTCCTGCTCGGGCACTTCGTCCGGGCTGTCGAGATACAAGCCGATCACAGGGCCGAGTTGCGGCCACAACTGACGGGATTCACATAGCGCTCCGAAGGCTTCAAAGCTTTTGCCGATCTCAGCATAAGCGCCTTTGTGGGGCAGGGCGATGACCCGGCGTGGCGGTTCGGTGCGTGTTGTCACGGGATGCATTGGGTATTCTCCGGTTTTGAAATGTGGATTGGCTGGCAGAAACTGCCCCTCCTTTCGAAAACAGGCGGGGCTTCTGCCGTAGGCCTCGGTAAAGGCCCGCGCAAAAGAATTGAGGTTGGGATAACCAATGTCGGTCGCGACGTTGGCCACCGGCTTGTCCGACTGGACCAGCCAACAGGCGGCGCGATGCAACCTGATCCGACGAACGGCCTGCGCGCAGGTCTCGCCAGTAATGGCGCGAAACACGCGGTGCCAGTGGAACCGCGACATCGCCGCCACATCCGCCAGCGCATCCAGCGACAGATCCCCTGCGGGATGGTCGTGGATATAAGACAAAACCCGCAGGATGCGGTCTTCGTAGCTGGTGGTCATCGGCTCTCTACCTTTTCTTCGCCTGATGGTGGTCGCATATTCGGCCTCCACAAATCTTGCTGAGTTGCATCCCGGGCAACCACAGGTCATATAGCAGGGAACTTCCGCGTTGAGAGGCGTCATGACCCAGTATCTGGATTTCGAAAAACCGCTGGCCGAGATCGAAGGCAAGGCCGAGGAATTGCGCGCGCTGGCTCGCGCCAATGAAGAGATGGACGTGACCGAAGAGGCCGCCGCGCTGGACGCCAAAGCCGCGAAGCTGCTGGACGAACTGTATGCCGACCTGACCCCGTGGCGGAAATGTCAGGTCGCGCGTCATCCCGAACGGCCCCATTGTCAGGACTATGTCAAAGAGCTGTTCACCGAGTTTACTCCGCTGGCGGGGGATCGAAACTTTGCCGACGATCTGGCCGTAATCGGCGGCTTGGCCCGTTTCAACGATCAGCCGGTTATGGTGATCGGCCACGAAAAGGGATCGGACACCAAATCGCGGATCGAGCGCAACTTTGGCATGGCCCGTCCCGAGGGCTATCGCAAGGCCGTGCGCCTGATGGAAATGGCGGGTCGCTTTGGTCTACCCGTGATCACCCTGATCGATACGGCAGGTGCTTATCCCGGTAAGGGCGCTGAAGAGCGTGGCCAGTCCGAGGCGATCGCCCGTTCGACCGAGATGTGCCTGAAGATCGGCGTGCCGCTGGTTTCGGTGATCATTGGCGAAGGCGGTTCCGGTGGGGCCGTTGCATTTGCCACGGCTAACCGCGTCGCGATGCTTGAGCATTCGGTCTATTCGGTTATCTCGCCCGAAGGCTGCGCCTCGATCCTGTGGAAAGATGCGGAGAAAATGCGCGAAGCGGCCGAGGCATTGCGTCTGACCGCGCAGGACCTTCACAAGCTAGGGGTTTGCGATCACATCATCGCCGAACCCAAGGGCGGTGCCCATCGCGATCGCCCGGCTGCTGTCGAAGCCGTCCGCGATGCGATTGCCGCAATGCTGAAAGAGCTTGATGGCAAGGAGCCGGCGGCCCTGATCAAGGACCGCCGCCAGAAATTCCTCGACATTGGCACCAAAGGTCTGGCGGCGTAAGCCGTCAGCCTCCGAGCCTGCGCAACAATTCGACCGAGGGTTTGCCGGTGACCGGCAGCCCGTTTGCGCTTTGATAGGCGCTGATCGCCGCCTCTGAGTTCTTGCCGATCACACCATCTGCTCCTTGCGTGTCGTAACCGGCCGTGGTCAGGCGGCGTTGCAGTTCTTTGCGATCTTCAAGTGTCAGCCCGGTTTCATCCGGTCCGAACGACGCTTGAAACGGCGATCCTCCGGCAATCCGGTCGGCAAGATGGCCGACACCAATCGCGTAGCTGTCAGAGTTGTTATATCGCTTGATTACCTGAAAGTTGCGGAACACCGCGATGCGAGGGCCAGGGGTCTGTGGCTGCAAAACCGCTATCGGTGTACCCGAAACCGTGCCGACCTCACCCCCCCAAGGTTGCCCCCGGACCCAACCCGCGCGCGACAGGTATGCAGCGGTTGAGGCCAGCGAATCCGCCGGGTCTTCTGACCAGATATCACGCCGACCGTCGCCGGTGAAATCTACTGCGTAAGCGAGGTACGAGGTCGGAATGAACTGGGTGTGCCCCATTGCGCCAGCCCAGCTGCCGGTCATGTTGGCAGGTGTTGTGTCGCCTTCCTGAATGATCTTCAGCGCAGCAACCAACTGCTTTTCGAAAAAGGCACCGCGTCGGCCATTATAGGCCAATGTGGATGTTGCCGAGATGACCGGCACGTCCCCGCGTCGCGCGCCATAGCGGCTTTCCAGCCCCCAGACGGCCACGACGATTTCTTTGTCGACCCCGTATTTGGCTTCGATCTGCGTCAGGGTTCCGTTGTGCTTTTGCAGCATTTGCTTGCCGGTGCTGATGCGTTCATCCGAGGCCGCGATGGCAAGATAATCCTCAAGCGAGCGCTTGAACTCGACCTGATTGCGGTCCCGTTCGATCACCCCCGGCAAATACCCGGCACCCTGAAATGCGCGGTTGATTGTCGCCTGCGATATGCCCTGAGACGCCGCGCGCCCCTTGAAATTGGCCACCCAGGCATCCCAACCGGCGTTGGGGGCTGGGCGCATCCGCGAGGCGGGCGCTTTGGTCGGCGCGGTGCCACCAGAACAAGCGGCAAGAAGGGTTGTCCCGAGTCCTAAGGAAAAGGTCCGTCGATCAATCATGGCTGAAAACTGCTCTTGTTTGTGATTTGCATCAAGACTACCGCAGTCGATCCACGCAAACCAGCAATACGGGCAGCCGAAGAGCAAAGAACGCGACGTGGGCGATAAGCCGCTCAGCTGACAAGTAGGCGCAACCCCTGGGTGACGTCCGAACGCACCGCCAGCCGCAAGCCAGGCTCATCACCCGCCTTCAGGGCCGCGATGATCAGCTTGTGATAGTGCGGCGGTTCCGTGCGGCGCAAGCGCCCGTAAAGGGCGCGCATCGTGGGCCCCAACTGCAACCAGACGGTTTCCGCAATCGCCAGCATTGCCGGGGCCTGTGCGCGCAGATAGAGCGTACGGTGAAACTCGAGATTGGTACGGATATAGCCCACGGCGTCGCGTTTGGTGACCATCTCGGCGACCGCCATATTGATGCTCTGCAAACGGTCGATCAGTGCAATATGCGCGCGCGGTAGGGCGCGGCTGGCCAGTTCCACTTCGATCAGCGCCCGAAGCGCGGCCAGTTCTTCGATCCGGTCGTTGGTAAGCTCGGGTGTTGAGACGCGGCCCGACGACGACAGCGTCAACGCACCCTCAGCCGCCAATCGGCGCACCGCCTCACGCGCAGGGGTCATGGAAACGTCGAATTCTGCGCCGATGCCGCGCAGGGTCAGCGCCTGACCCGGCGCGATTTCACCATGCAGAATGCGGGAACGCAGGGCACGGTACACCCTGTCATGCGTGGCTGTTTGAGATTCTGCGGGGCGGGCGCTCAACATCCGTTTATGTGATCACAAATTTCGGTGACGTCAACCGGCCCCGGCGTCAAAGCGATAGCGATGCAGTTCGACCCCATGATCCCGCAACCAGCGGCGCGGTTCCTTGTAGGGGCCGAAAATCCGTTCGACCTGCGCCCAAAACGCGGGTGAGTGGTTCATTTCCGCCAGATGCGCCACCTCATGCGCAGCCACGTAATGCAACACTTCGGATGGGGCGAGGATCAGGCGCCAAGAAAACATCAGCCCTCCGGCGGAACTGCATGACCCCCAGCGGGATCGGGTATCACGCAATGTCAGGGTCGTGTAAGGGCGCCCCAGCATCGAAGCATAGTCATCGCATGCGCCAGTCAGACGATCCCGGGCCATCTCTTTCAGGAATCGCGCCAGCCGTCGCGCCTCGGACCCGGTTGGCACGCCAATCTCATCGGGCCGCAGAACCACTCGACGCCCGGGTTCGGGTACGATTCGGCGAGGAACCCCTTCGACAGGCAGGGTCTGGCCAAATTGAACGGTGGCGGGATCGGGTCGTTCCTGCAGATTTCGTCGAATCCAATCCTCTTTCTGATGGGCGAACTTCAAAGCCTCGGTTTCGGCAATCCCCTGCGGGTAGGTCAACGTAACCCGCCCATCCAACTGGGAAATCCGCAAGCTGATACGCCGCGCCCGCGCGGATTTTCGCAGCGTCAGCGGAACTGGGGGCTTTCCTGGCAAGTCGTGTCGCCCCATGGCGTGTGCTCCTCGGCGTAAAGGCTTTGACAGTGCCTGCCGCATATGGCAGGTGACCTGAATCATTGATGAGATTCACCTGATATCAAGGGGATTTGATATGCCCAAGGAAGAATGGGGCGTAAAACGCGTTTGCCCGACAACAGGCAAACGGTTCTACGACTTGAACAAGGACCCGATCGTCAGCCCCTACACGGGCGAGATCGTCGAACTGGACACCGGCAAAAGCCGGATGATTGCCGCCGACGCCGAGGACGCGGCATCGGTCAAGGCGCGCGAGGCGTCGTCGGATGAAGACATCGTTCTGGACGATGACGACAACGTCGATGTCGAGCTGGACGACGATCTGCTGGACGATGACGACGACAACGAAAACGTCTCGTTGGATGATATCAAGGACATGTCGTCTGACGAAGATTCCTGATCGGCGAAAGAGGCGGCGCAGGCCGCCTCATCTGTTTTGCTTCGGGTAATAAGCGGCAGAAACTTTTTGCCCGAACGCGTTTTTAGACTTGCGCTTGGAAGCGCCGTCTCATAAACGTCCGTCCACCGCAATAGCGGTACCATGATGGGGCCTTAGCTCAGTTGGGAGAGCGCTTGCATGGCATGCAAGAGGTCAGGGGTTCGACTCCCCTAGGCTCCACCAAATCTTCTCCGACCCGTACCCTGAAGTTACTTTCTTTCCACCGAAGAAGCGCTGTTTGGATCCGTGCCCACTTGTTTTCGGCAACCTTGAAGACAAGGGAACCCCGCATCAAACCGTTTTAACTGTTTGGTATGCTGCTTCAACGACAGAACAAGAAGCGCGTATTCTTGTTGGAAAGTGGTTCCGCCGGATGCTCTGAATCGCTACGAATGCTGTTGAGGCAACAAGCAGGTCAATGTGATGCGAAAAACAATATACTTATTCTTGGCGGTATTATTTCAGCTTGCCATTGTCGAAGCGGGATCGGCAGCGGCTGCTTCGCTTGGACGGTACGAGGTCTTTGGGGTCGAAGATGGCGACATGCTGAAGTTGCGAGCAGGACCCGGAATTGGTTTCAACGTGATCGTCGGCCTTCCAAACGGAACCGCCCTGCGCGTTCACAGTTGCGAGCAGACCGGAGGCACCCGCTGGTGCCGCGTGTCCTTGCAGCGCGCGCGCGGACTAAAGGGATATGTCTCCTGGGCGTATTTGCGAAAAGTCTGAATCGACAGCGTTTGAGCCCAGGACCCAAAGGCAGAGCAGGCGTTTCTTGGCGTGGCGAGATCCAAATTCTGACTGCTTGCTATATGCGCTCGAGCAATACTCCGAGCGCGTTGGTGGGATATCTCGTTCGATTGTGAGTGCGACGGCTGTTGGCCGCGTAGCGCGACATTCACATTGTCGCGCCGATTTGCCAGGGTACGAACTCGACCCCGCCAAAGCCCAGGTCTTCGCTTTTGGTCGGCGCGCCTGAGGCGACGCGGATCATCAGCTCAAGCAATTCAGTGCCCTTGTCCTGAATCGTAACGCCATCGGTGATGATGTCGCCGCAGTTCAGGTCCATATCATCGGACATGCGACCATACATCTCAGAATTTGTCGCCAGCTTGATGCACGGCGTTGGCTGGTACCCCGAGACCGACCCGCGACCGGTGGTGAAGACGATCAGGTTCGCCCCCGAGGCGACCTGCCCGGTGACCGAGCAGGGGTCATAGCCAGGGCTATCCATAAATACCAACCCGGACCGCTCGATTTGCTCGGCATAAAGATAGACGCCACTCAGCGGGGCCGACCCGCTTTTTGCCACTGCGCCCAATGACTTTTCAAGGATTGTGGTCAACCCGCCGCGTTTGTTGCCGGGGCTGGGGTTGTTGTCCATCTCACCGCCGTTGCGGGCGGTATAGTCCTCCCACCATTTGATCCTTTCGATCAGGCGTTCGCCGATTTCTTTTGTTTCGGCGCGGTGGGTCAACAAGTGTTCAGCGCCGTAAACCTCTGAGGTTTCCGACAGAATGGTCGTGCCGCCCAGGCGAACCAGCAGGTCCGAGGCGTATCCGAGCGCTGGGTTTGCGGTGATACCCGAATACCCATCCGAGCCACCACATTGCATCCCAACGGTCAGCGCACTGACGGGCGCGGGTTGGCGCGCCGCCTGATTGGCCAGCGCAACGATGCCTTCCAGCTCCACAAGACCTTTTTCGATGGTCTTTCGCGTTCCCCCCTGATGTTGGATTGTCATATAGCGCAGCGCGCCATCCGCTCGGATTGGACGACCACCAACCAGATCGGCGAGTTGCATGACTTCGCACCCCAGTCCGACCAGAAGAATGCCCCCGAAGTTCGGGTGCTGCGCATAACCGGTCAAGGTACGGTGCAGGGTGGCGTAGCCTTCGTCCTTGCCGGACATGCCGCAGCCGGTTCCGTGCACGATTGGGACGATCCCGTCGACATTCGGGTAGTCATCCAGCATCCCCGATTTCTCTGCTGCTTCGGCAATAAACCGGGCAACAGACCCGGAACAATTCACCGAGGTCAATATGCCGATGTAATTGCGTGTTCCGATGCGTCCGTCGGCCCGGTGAAAGCCTTCAAAGGTTCTGCCTGTGTCCAACCGGGGCAATGGGTGGGATTTGCTGGCAAATCCATAATCCTGCTGATGCGCGCCCATGCCCAGATTATGGGAATGCACATGATCGCCGGGCGCGATGTCGCGGGTGGCCTGTCCGATGATCTGGCCATAACGCAGGACATTGTCACCTTTTGCGATGGCGGCAATGGCAATCTTGTGGCCGCGCGCGACCGCTGAGTTGAGCGTAATCCCCGAGTTTTCGGGGCGCGAGCCGCTTTCCAGATCGGTCAATGCGACAATCACGTTGTCGGAGGCGCTTAGCTTGATGGTCTGAGGCGCTTTGGACATATCAGTCTCGCAACTTATAGGCGCGGGCCGCGTTGTCACCAAGGACGGCGGTGCGGTCCTTTGGGGTTAGGTCTGCCAGCAGTTCGTCAGTGACCGCGACCCATCGCTCATAGCCGCTGGCCAGAGTGCAGACGGGCCAATCGCTGCCCCAAACCAATCGGTCCGGCCCGAACGTTGTAAGCAGATGATCGACATATGGGCGCAACGTGTCCGTCGACCAGTCTGGGTTGGCTTCGGTCACCAGGCCCGACAGTTTGCAAAATGCACCGGTGTCGTCGGCCAGTGCTGTCATGTCTGCGGCCCATTCATCGATCAGACCGTCTCGGATGGCAGGTTTCGAACCGTGATCGATCACAACGCGCAATTCAGGGTGCCGTGACAACAACTTGTGCAGGTTCTTCAGGTGCTGCGGCAACGTCAGGGCATCGAATGTCAGGTCGCGCGCAATCAGAGCCTCGAAAACGGGTTTCAGTTTGGTCGACAACATCCAATCTGGGTCGGCAATGTCCTGAATCAGCGGCCGCAACCCGACGAAGGCGTCATGTTTCATATAGCGATCAATATCCGCTATGGCCTCTGGGTTCTCGAAATCGACCCAACCCACCACGCCTTTGATAAAGTCGTGCTGATCGGCAAGCGTCAGCAGGAATTCGGTCTCTGCCACAGTGGGGGCTGCCTGCACCAGGACTGTCCCATCAATTCCGGACTGATTTAACAAAGGCATCAGGTCGTCGGGAAGGAAGTCCCGGTAAATGTCGGTCAGCTCTGGTGACAGCCAGCCATAATCGCCTCGGGCCAGTGCCCAGAAATGCTGATGAGCGTCAATGCGCATAAGTCAAACCTCTTGAAACGGGTTGGCGTCCGGCAGTGGTGCTTCGGGGTGTAAAAGCCCTTCGGTCTGCAGCATGTGCCAGAAGTCCAGGGGGATGTCGGTTGCCGCCCAATCCAGCGTCTGCTGCAACTCGGACCGGCTGCGCAGTCCCGGAATGACCGAGATCACCTGCGGGTGGGCCAAGGGGAACTGGAGAGCGGCGGCAGGCAGCGGGATACCATGGCGGGTGGCGCAATCGGACAGGGCGCGGACACGGTCAACGACATCTGCCGGAGCGGCACCATAATTCCAGGTGTCGCCCCCAACCAGAATACCAGAGTTGTAAGGGCCGCCGATGATGATTGCAGTTCCGGCAGCAGCACATTCGGGAAACAGATCCCCAAGCGGTGCCTGTTCCAGCAATGTGTAGCGGCCTGCCAGCAGGAATAGATCCCAATCGCCGATTTTCAAAGCTTCTCGGCAGATTTCAACCTCGTTCACGCCCAGCCCGATTGCCTTGACGTCACCCGATCTGCGCAGCTCTTCCAATGCCCGGTAGCCGCTGGTTCTCAGCGCGTCAAAATGGCGGAGGTTTTCGACGCCGTGAGTCATGTGCCCGATATCGTGAACCAGCAGAATATCGATCCGATCCAGGCCAAGACGCTTTTGGCTGTCCTGATACGAACGCATGATGCCATCGTAGGAATAGTCGTAGACCGGATGAAACGGGAACGGATCAGGCCAGCCCATTGCCGCCGGATCGTCGGGCAGACCTGGCTGCAACAGCCTTCCGACCTTGGTCGACAGGATATAGTCCTGCCCGCGCAGCAGATTGCCTGTCATGTGTTCCGAACGGCCAAACCCATAAAACGGCGCAGTGTCGTAGAACCGGTACCCGACCTCGAGCGTCTGCTGCAGCATGGCGTGCGTTTCCGCAGCGTCATTTGCCTGTAGTAACCCGCCAAGAGGTGCTCCGCCGAAGCCAAGAACCGGCAGCGACAGCGCTCCGTTGGCCAATTTGCGCGTTGGAAAGCGGTTGACCGTCATGGGGCAACGCCCTCGTCATCCAGAGTTCCGCCTTGGAAATAGGCGGTCAGTTCGTTTGCCAGATGGCGATAGGCGTGCTCGGTCTCTTCCAGGTTAGCTGTGCGCATGGCGTCTACACGTTCCAGGAACGGGCAGCTGAGAACCGCGACGATTTCACCGGAGGGATGAAAGATCGGAAAGCTGAGATTGGTAACGCCAAGCGTGGTTTCCGACTTGGCCTTGTAATATCCGATCTCGCGGATTTGCTGCAGTTCTTTTCGAAACAAAGGCTCGTCAAATTCCGGCTCGCCGACCGCCGGAGTATGCGTGGCGATCAGTTGCTGCAACTCTTCCTCACTGCGAAAGGCTGCAAGCACACGCCCGGTGCCAGTGTTGCACAGGCCGATGACCGATCCGGTTCGAATGGCCAGCCCCCAGTTTCCGGGGCTTTCCACGGACGAGACGATGACAATGGCGCCTCCGGCCTCCATCCCCAGATGGCACGACTGCCAGACCGTGCGCGAGGCGCGCCGCATTTTGGGTGTCGCCACCTCCAGCAGGCGGTTGATTGGTGAATAGCGTTGCGCGGTCGAGAACAGTTTGAGGCTCAGTGAATAGCGATCACCGCTTGTGCGCGAGACATAGCCGCGCCGAACCAGTGTCGACAGCATCCGGTAGATCTCGCTTTGTGAACGGTCCAGCGCCCGCGCGATTTCGCTTTGTGACATCTCATCATGGCTGTCCGACAACAGTTCGATGATATCGAGACCCTTTTCCAGCGCTGGCGCGCGATATTTGGTTTCGGGGTCATTGGGCATTGCGATGTCCTGTCTGCGTTGCTGACCCGTGTTTTATCGGCCCGGCGCGCGGGCAGTCAAGGATTGATTTAAAAACAAATAAATGTTTTATAAATGAATATCCATGAGGAGCCGGGCAACAGATTGCTGCGCCTGGTAAGGGAGGAAGAACTATGAAAAACAGTGTTTTCAGAGCGTTGGCTGCATGTACCGCGCTTGTTTCTGTCGCCGAATCGGCTTCGGCCGAGGACTACGGCAGCTTTCCTGGGGTCACGATTGACGCCAAATTGATCGGTGGTCAGCAGTATGAGGGTCTCTACGGCCGCATCGCAGATTGGGAGGCGGCGACCGGAGGCAAAGTCAACATCATCTCCAAGAAAAGCCATTTCGAGATTGATAAGGAAATCAAGTCGGACATGGCGGCGGGCACCACTTCTTGGTGCGTCGGTTCCAATCATTCGTCTTTCGCGCCGCAATATGAGGGGCTGTACATCGATCTGACTGACCATGTTCCGGCCGAAGAAGTCGCAGAGTTCGTCGGCGGCAACATCAACGCTTCGACCGTAAATGGTGAATTGTTAATGCTACCACGTGCGCAGTTCGACGTTTCGGTACTGTATTATCTGAAATCAAACTACGAGGACGAGGAAAAGGCCAAGGCGTTTGAGGCTGAATATGGCTATCCGCTGGCTGTTCCTGAAACCTGGGACCAGTTCAAAGATCAGGCGATTTTCTTTGCTGACCCACCAAATTTCTATGGCACGCAATATGCTGGCAAGGACGAAGCCATCGTTGGCCGGTTCTACGAAATGCTTGTGGCTGAAGGCGGACAGTATCTGAGTGACGATCTGCGCCCGGCCTTCAACTCAGACGCGGGCCAGCGGGCGTTGCAATGGTTTGTGGACCTCTACAATGCCAAAGCGGTCCCGGCAGGTACGCTCAGCTATGTCTGGGACGATCTGGGGCAGGGGTTCGCCTCGGGTACGGTCGCGCTGAACCTAGACTGGCCGGGTTGGGCTGGGTTCTTCAATGATCCGGAATCCTCGAAGGCGGCTGGTAACGTGGGTGTCGCGGTGCAACCGATGGGAAGTGTGACGCGCACCGGCTGGTCCGGTCATCATGGCTTCTCGGTCACTTCGGATTGTGAGAACCAGGACGCCGCTGTATCGCTGGTTCGGTTCCTGACCAGCGAAGAAAGCCAGTTGGCCGAAAGCGCTGGTGGCTCGCTGCCGACGCGGTCTGCGGTATGGGAGGCCAATGTCGCCGCGGCGCAAAGCGGGGATGACCCGTTCCGCGCCGAGGCTCTGGCGGCCTTTGCCAAAGGTGCCGAATATGCATTTGCGGTTCCTCCAATCGCCGAATGGGGCGAAAGCACTAACATCGTATTCCCTGAGCTGCAGGCCGCGATTGTCGGCGACAAAAGCGTTGAGGAGGCTCTCAACGACGCAGCAGCCGGTGTAGACGAAATGATGCAGGACGCGGGTCACTACTAAGGCCACTCCCCCGGGGGCCGGGAGGCAATGTTTTAGCCTTTCGGCCCTGACCGACTCCTACATGGTACCGTAAGAAGGACTTGCCATGCGCCGCCGCTTGCCCGAGTGGTTTCTATTGCTGTTGCCGGCGTTCATCGTGATCGCTGCGGTGGTTCTGATCCCGCTTCTGTTTTCGCTCTATTCCAGCTTTACCCCCTACAAGCTGACTCGTCCTTCCACGTTGTGGACATGGATCGGCACCCGAAACTACGAACGCATTTTGCAGGATTGGAACTTCTGGGCCGCCTTTGGCCGGACAGTTCTTGTTCTCACGATCGCGCTGAACATGGAAATGTTGCTGGGTCTCGGGATTGCACTGATGGTCAACAAAGTCACCTGGGGCCAGCGTACGTTGCGGACCATCCTGATGTTCCCGATGATGTTCTCGCCGATATTGGTCGGCTTTCAGTTCAAGTTCATTTTCAATGACAATGTCGGGCTCGTGAACAACGTGCTGCAATCCACCGGCCTTTCCGACGCTGCCTTGCCCTGGCTGGTCGATGGCAAATTGGCGCTGTTTTCGATCCTGTTTGCCGAGATCTGGATGAGTACGTCGGTCTTTGCCATCCTCATTCTCGCAGGTCTGTTCGCTATGCCGCGCGATCCGCTAGAGGCCGCCAAGGTCGATGGCTGCACCCCTTGGCAAAGCTTTCGCCACATCACGCTTCCGTTCCTTATGCCCTTTATTTTTATCGCGATGACCATCCGGTCGCTGGATGTGGCTAGGGCTTACGACATCGTTCAAATCATGACCGGTGGTGGACCTGCACGCCGGACCGAGCTGATCTGGACGCTGATGGCGCGTACTGGGTATGTCGACGCCAAGATGGGGCTGGCCAACGCCATGGGATATGTCTCGATCCTGCTGTCGATCGCGTTCACCGTGTACTTTTTCAAAAAGCTCAGCGCCGCGCGCGCGCAGCTTGGCATGACGGGGTAAGATCATGGATCGGAACAAAACCCATCGTACGCGCCGCCGCTTTCTGAAATCCCTGCATTTCCTGGCGCTGTTCCTGACCATGGCGGTGATCTGCGTCCCCGGATTGTGGATCGTTCTGAACTCGTTTCGGCCAACGGTCGAGATCATGGCCAAACCACCCGTCTGGAACCCCAGCTTCACCCTGGACCATTACCGGGCAATGTTTGGCGGCGCAGGTGAAGGTGGCGTACCTGTCTTTTCCTATCTGTGGAATTCGATTGTCGTATCCGTGACCTCGACTGTCATTGCCATCCTGATTGGAATGTCGGGCGGTTATGCCTTTGCGCGCTACCGGTTCAAAGGCAAAGCCGGGTATTTCGTTGGCCTGATGTTGTTTCGTGCGGTGCCGGGTGTGGCGCTATCGCTACCGCTGTTCATCGTATTCGCCCGCCTTGGCGTTATCGACACACATTTCGGCCTGATACTGGCCTATGTGGCAATGAACGTCCCATTTACCATCTGGCTGACCGATGGCTTCTTCCGCCAAATTCCGAAAGAGCTTCACGAGGCAGCCGAGATTGATGGCTGTACCCGCTGGCAGGCGTTCTGGCGTGTCGAATTTCCGGTGGCGCGTTCGGGCGTCGCCTCGGCCGCGATCTTTGCTTTCCTGACATCGTGGAACGAATTCGCGCTTGCGTCGCAGCTGACCCGCTCGGTCGGATCCAAGACCATGCCGGTGGGCCTGCTGGATTTCACGGCAGAGTTCACAATCAATTGGGGCGGCATGTGCGCCCTGGCAGTCTTGATGATCCTGCCCGCCCTGATCCTGACTTTCATCGTACAGAAACACTTGATTGCCGGCCTCACTTTTGGCGGCGTCAAAGGATAGATCATGACCGAAGTAACTCTGAACAACGTTATCAAACGCTATGGCTCTCATCAGGCGGTGCATGGCATCAATCTCGATATCGCAGATGGCGAATTTGTGGTGCTGGTCGGCCCATCAGGGTGTGGTAAATCCACGACTTTGCGCATGATCGCTGGCCTCGAAGACATCACGAATGGCGAAGTGGCGATCGGGGGCCGTGTGGTCAACGACTTGCCCCCGCGCGAGCGCAATATCTCGATGGTGTTCCAAAACTATGCGCTCTACCCGCATATGGATGTGCGTCAGAATCTGGGGTTTTCACTGAAGATCGCAAAGCGACCGCAAGCCGAAATAGACCAGGCGGTAAATGAAGCCGCTGGCATATTGGGGCTGGAAGAGCTGATGGACCGTAAACCGGCGGAGCTGTCCGGCGGTCAGCGGCAGCGCGTGGCGATGGGTCGTGCGATCGTACGGCACCCCGACGTGTTCCTGTTCGATGAACCGCTTTCAAATCTGGACGCCAAGCTGCGTACCCAGATGCGCGTCGAGATCAAAAAACTGCACCAGAAAGTCGGCAACACGATTGTCTATGTAACTCATGACCAGGTCGAGGCGATGACATTGGCGGATCGCATCGTTCTGATGCAGGACGGGCATATCGTTCAGGTTGGCACACCGCTGGAGCTGTTCAATGCACCGGTCAACACCTTCGTTGCGACCTTCATTGGTTCTCCACCAATGAATCTGGTCGATGGTGAGGTGACCGAAGCGGGTATGATCCGCCTGACCGACGGGCAGGAAATCACTGTGCCCCCATCCGCGCGTGCCGATGTCAGGCCCGGCCAAAGGGTGCATCTGGGTTTTCGTGCAGACAACCTCAGCCCGGTCGGGCACGGAGTGTCCGAGAACAGCGAGGCGGCCGAGATTGATCTGACCGTGAACCTGTCCGAGCCGCTTGGCACCGAAACACTGCTGTTTGCTGAACTGGCGGGGACCGAAGTGCAGGGGAAGATGTTGAACCCCCGCCCGGTTTCACCCGGCGAGCAGATGACATTTCGCCTGACGCTGGACAAGTCGCATGTCTTTGATGCCGCGTCCACCCACGCAATCCGGAGCAATTGACATGGCGACAATCACCCGCGTTGAAATCAAAATGATCGATCTGCTGCCCAAGATTACACGCACAGATGCGATCCAGAGCTTTGTCAGTCAGGAAACCCCGATTGTCATCATCCATGACAGTGATGGCGCGGTTGGCACCGGCTATAGCTACACCATCGGAACGGGAGGGCCGGCTGTTGTGTCGCTGCTGGAACGGACCTTGGCGCCAGCTCTGATAGGCAAGGACCCCTCTCGACACGAACAGATCTGGCGCGATTTGCTGTTTCTAACCCATGCAACGGCCGTGGGGGCGATCACCTCTTTGGCGTTGGCGGCGATTGACACCGCGATCTGGGATCTGAACTGCCGAAAGAACGATCAGTCCTTGTGGAAGGCCGCAGGCGGCGTGCGCGACAGCATGCGCCTTTATACGACCGAAGGCGGTTGGATGTATTTCACCGAAGAACAATTGGTGGAAAACGCGCTCGAGGCCAAAGAGACAGGGTTCAAAGGATCCAAGATCAAGATCGGATCGGAATTCATTGCGCAGGATCGTCGCCGGCTGGCGGCCGTGCGCGATGCAGTGGGTGATGATTACGAGATCATGACCGACGCCAATCAGAGTTATGATTTGTCTCAGGCAATCCGCGCTGCCGCGATGCTGGATGATTTGGACATCGCTTGGTTCGAGGAACCCATGCCCGCCGATGACATAGGTGCGCATGTCGAACTTGCCCGCCACTCGCAGGTGCCGATAGCGGTCGGGGAAAGCATGTATTCGGCCAGCCAGTTCAAGGATTATCTACAGATGGGTGCCGCGGCGATTGTGCAGGTCGACGTGGCGCGGGTCGGGGGGATTACACCCTGGCTCAAGGTCGCGCATATGGCTGAATGTTTCAATGTCGCCGTTTGCCCGCATTTCCTGATGGAGCTTCATCTGCCGCTGATCTGCGCCGTTCCGAACGCGAAATGGCTGGAATTCATCCCGCAACTGGACAGCGTGACCCGCAGCGGGATTCAGGTTGTGGATGGCAAAGGGGTACCGTCGAGTGATCCCGGGCTTGGCATCGATTGGGACTGGGACGCCATTGCACGGATGGAAATGGTTCATCACGATATCCGCGAGGCCGCGTGATGCAACGCATGGGAATGATGATCGGTATCCGGCCCGAAAAGATCGAGGAGTATAAGCGCCTGCACGCGAACGCCTGGCCGGACGTGCTGGCACAAATCAGACGCAGCAACATTCGCAATTACTCGATCTTCCTGCGAGAGCCTGAAAACCTCCTGTTTGGCTATTGGGAATATCATGGCGACGATTTCGAGCGTGACATGGCCGAAATGGCCAAGGACCCAAAAACGCAGGAATGGTGGGCGCTGACCGACCCGTGTCAGCAACCTCTGGCGACCCGCAACAAGGGCGACCAATGGTCGATGATGGAACAGGTCTTTTTGATGGAATAGATCGACCGAAAGCTTGCGGCAGTCTGGGAGCAAGAACTCTGAAGTTGCCTGACGCAAACCACCGATACCCTGTAACAGGCTCTACGGACTCAATTCTAGCCGAACTGACGAAGATCACTTGCCTTTGGTGTCCAGAGCCTGGACGCCCGGGTGTCGGAACAGCTTGGCCATGGCAACAAGCGCCAAGATGCAGCAGATCACAGCGATGACGAACGGCATCTTCAGATTGATCGTCATCAAAGAGCCGCTCAATGATGTAATGGTGCCTGAGCCTAGGGCGTAGATTGCCACCGTCACGCCCATCACCCAACCTTGCTCAGTCGGGCCAACGCTGCCGGAAAACAGCGACAGCATCGTCGGATACATGATTGCGAACGCGATCGTTATCGGAACGATCAACACATACGAAAGATCAGCGACAGGGTTAAGCATAAAGGCCAGTATCCCCAAGCCCATCGCAGCAATAGATACATACAGTATCGGGAACTTTTTGAACCGTTCGTGCAACGGCGCTGTCAGGTAGGCGCTGCCAAAGGCCATGGACCCTCCGAACACGGCCAGAGCCATGCTGTTTTGCAACGTCCCAAACCGGAACCGGGTCAGAAGGTAAGTGTCGATAAAAAAGAAAAACGCGTTCAGGCACATGAGCGAGAACAACATGACGATTGAAAGCCTCAGCACGACCGGGTGCGCGAAGACCTTCCACAAGTTCAGGACAACATCCAAAAGCCCAAAGTCGATTTTCTGCGGTTTGAAACCGGGCTCTGAAAAGAAGAACAGGATCAGTGCCATGTTGACGAGGATAAGACCTATCGCAACGTAGAACGGCAGCTCCAGTGAAGCGAATGAGCCCATCAGTTTTTGGTCGCTCAGCAATCCTGAAATCAACGGGCCGCCCAACAGACCCAACGCTGACGCCGCGACGATCATCCCAAGGTTCTTTGATTTTTCCTGGTCGTCGTGGCTGATATCGATCAAAGCGGCCTGAGCGATGGGTTGATTGGCGGTCGTAAAACCCGAGATCGCGCGACCCAAAAGCAACAACCAATAGCTGGCCGTCATGATCGCGGCCACGGTCAGAACATAGCCGATCAACGCTCCGGTCAGGCAGATCATGATGCCTTTCTTCCGGCCTATGTAATCCGACACCTTTGCGATGAATGCAGCGCCAAAAAAGTAAAACAGAAAGAAGACGGCGATGAGAACAGTGTAGTCGAACTGTCGAATATGGGCAGGCGTATCATGCGGCAAGAATGTCTGCTGCGGGTCCAGCAAGATAGTGTTGAAAACCGGCAGGATTAGCCCAAAGCCCATCACGTCGATGAACACGACAAGCAACAGTGACAACCGCGAAAGGTTCATAACAACGACCTCAACCAAACCCAATATCATCCAAGCTGAAATGAGCTTGGTGGCAACAACTCAAACGACGACCGCATGGTCGCCCAACTGGGCGCTTTGATTTGAACATTACCGGTCCAGGCGTTTTGTGTCCAATTTGGCGACGTCGCCCGCGCACTGCCGCACCCGTCGACCTGCTCGAAGAAGAGGGTGCATCCGGTGCAGACTGCCCTAAAGCCTAAGCCTCACTTGCGCGGTGCGGCTTTGCTCACAACCCGCATTTCCCGAGCGCAAGGTATCCGGGCTTTTTGCAATAAGGTTGGCCTACATTGCCTTTAGGGTATGGGCGAGGCCGTTGCGGATGTGATCTTCCAGAAGTTTCTTGGCCGTACCTGCGTCTCGGGCCAATGCAGCATCGAACATGCCCTTGTGTTCCTTGACAGCGTCCTCGCCGCGGTAGGTCAGTACAAGCATCTGATAGCGCAGGTATTTATCGTAGATGATCGAGTGCAGAGACAGAAGGTTTCTGGAGTTGCAGGCCGCGATCATGGCCTGATGAAACTCCCAATCGTACCGTTTCCAGGTTTCTTTTTCCGAGTCATCTCCCTTGAGAAGCTGCTGCTCCATCAAGTGCAGTTTGTGGTGCGCGGCGACAAGGTTGCCTTCCCAATCGGTATCGCCGTTTGCAATCGACAGTTCCAATGCGTGGCATTCCAACAGGGCGCGCAGCTCTGCGATCTCGGTCAGGTCTTCGCGGGATACTGGCGTGACCAGAAAACCCCGCTGTTCAGGCGCTTCGACGAACCCATCGCTGGCAAGCCTGTTGAGCGTTTCACGAAGTGTCGAGAGACTGGCCGAGTAGCGATCTTTCAGCGCGTCCAGCTTCAGTTTCGAACCGGGCTGCAACTCTCCGAAGATGATATCCCGCTTGATGCGCTGATAGGTGCTGGCACCTATCGTGGACGGCTGTTTCGCCATTCGTTTCACCCGATATTTTTGGTTTCTTCGTTCATTTACCATTTTTAGGGGGCATCAGCAATCCAAACTGATGTATGGTAAAAATAAAAATATCATACATTATTGCGGAATCGCAAAAACCCCAATACGGTCGTTGCCAAGCAGAGCAGTTTTGCTCATTCGAAAAATGGGTCCCGGAGAGCACCGGAACCACCGGAAGGAAGCACAGTGTCAAAGAACTTTCGCGTTGCCATCGTTGGCGTTGGCCTTGTTGGACGCCGCCACGCAGATGCAATCCGAGCGTTGCGTCATGTCGACCTGGTCGCAGTTGTTGACCCCAGTGACGAAGGCCGTGCCTATGCCGTTGAGCATGGTGTGGCGTTTTACGAAACGCTCGATGATATGTTCGCCCAGCAGTCACCGGACGGGGCGGTGCTTGCGACCCCAACGACACTGCATGTCGAGCAAGGCCTTACCTGTATTCGACACGGTTGCCCGGTTCTTGTTGAAAAACCAATCGCCGTTGAGGCCATTGCGGCGTTGGAACTTGTCCAAGCGGCCGAGAAAGCGAACGTGCCGCTCATGGTTGGGCACCATCGGCGGCACAACCCTCTGATCAAGTCGGCGAAAGAAGCCATTGCAGAAGGCAGGATCGGGGATGTCCGTGCGGTCCATGCGAATTGCTGGTTCTACAAACCCGACGGTTATTTTGATGCTGCGCCTTGGCGAAAGAAACCGGGCGCGGGCCCTATTTCAGTTAATCTGGTCCATGACGTTGATCTGCTGCGGCATCTGGCTGGCGAGGTTGTGACCGTCCAAGCTCAGTCGGCGGACTCGCAGCGCGGATTTGATAATGAAGATGTTGCCGGGGCGCTATTGACGTTCGAGGGTGGGGCAATCGGGACCATAAGCGTATCCGACAGTATCGTCGCCCCCTGGAGTTGGGAGATGACGTCTCAGGAATATCCGATCTATCCGTCAACAACCGAAAGCAGCTATATGATCGGTGGTTCGCATGGGTCATTGTCCGTCCCCGATCTTCGACTGTGGAGCTATCAGGGACAGCAAAGGGATTGGTGGACCCCGATCTCGTCGACAGCGTTGAAGAAGGGGGCGTCGGACCCATTGGTCAACCAACTCCGGCACTTTGTCGAAGTGGCTCGGCACGAAGCAGACCCGATAGTATCTGGTTGGGAGGGTTTAAGGACGCTGCAAGTCATTGAAGCCATTCAAAATTCCTGCCGAACCGGAGAGACGGTCAGGATAAATAGCCTGCAACGAACTCCACCGGCAAAAGCCACAGTAGTATAAAATATCAGATATTTTGCAAAAAATCTTGCAAAATGTCCAAAATAGGTCAAAACTTGGAATCGTCAAAAAGAAGCATCAATGATGTCTCAGGGAGGAAAAACGTGACTTTCAAACTTACACGCCGGGCTGCTGTATCAGCCCTGGTCGCAACCGGAGTTCTGTTCAGCGCAACAAGTGCAGCACTGGCAGACGACAAAGTGCAACTTCGCCTCGCGACGTCGGGGTCGGAAACCGATCAGCGTTCGGTCGCCATGGCCGAGGTTTTCGCGCCCATGGTTGCCGACTTCGCAAGCTATGAACCCAGCTACAATGGCACCATCTTCGCGCAAGGCACCGAGTTGGACGCGATCAGCCGCGGCAACCTGGAAATGTCGATCACCTCGGCGCAGGAACTGGCGCAGTTCTTCCCCGAGTTTTCGATCTTTACCGCAGGCTATGTCCATCAGGATGCAGCGCATCAGGTCGCCGTTTTCAACGATCCCTTGATGGATGCCTTCAAGCAGAAGGCCGAAGAAGAACTGGGCGTCAAATTGCTGTCGGTCATGTATCTGGGCCGTCGCCAGGTGAACCTGCGCCAGCCCAAGGATGAACTGACGGTTTCGACGCCAGCCGACTTGGATGGCGTGAACCTGCGGATGCCGGGCACCGATGCATGGCAGTTCCTGGGCAAGGCGCTGGGCGCGGCTCCAACACCTATGGCGTTCTCGGAAGTCTATACCGCGCTGTCGACCGGTGCTGTTGACGGTCAGGACAACCCGCTGCCGACAGTCGTGGACGCAAAGTTCTACGAAGTGACCAATCAGATCGTTCTGACGTCTCACCTGGTGGACCTGAACTATATCGCCATCGGCAAAGAAGTTTGGGACAGTCTGACCCCTGAACAGCAAGCCAAGGTTCAGGAAGCTGCAGATGCAGCTGCGGAATCGGGTCGCCAGAAACAGCTTCAAAAAGAAGAAGATCTCGTCAGCTTCCTGAAAGAGCAGGGAATGGAGATTTACGAACCCGATCTCGCAGCGTTCCGCGATCAGGTACAGTCCATGTATCTTGAAAGCGAGTTCGCCGGGGCGTGGCCCGAGGGCGTTCTGGATCAGATCAACGCTCTGGGCAACTAAGCCCGCATTGCAAGGGAGGGAGAACCGCAATGAAAGACTTCATAAGGGGGTTCTCCCGACTGACCGAAGCGATTGCCGGCGGGATGCTGGCGGCAATCTTCCTGATCTTTCTGCTGCAAATTCTTCTGCGGTACTTCTTTACCCCAGCGGGCTGGACGCTTGAACTGATCGGCATCCTCTGGGTTTGGGTGATCTTTTTCAGCTGCGCCTTCATCGTGCGCGAGCGGGATCACGTAAAATTCGACATTATTTATCTGTCTGTACCCCGACGCGTCCGTCAGGTCTTTGCGATGCTGGCCGCTGCGGCAATCGTGATCGGGATGCTCTACAGCTTCCTGCCGACTTGGGACTACATCGACTGGATGAAAATCCGCAAGACCGCGACCGTTCGCAACCCCTTCTCGGGCGAGAAGATACCGCTGCGAACCGTGTTTTCGATCTATGCCGTGTTCATGCTGGTCGTTGCTGCGCGGTATGCATGGCTGTTCTTTGACATCATGCGCAACGGCCCGCCAAAAACCGAACTTGAAATGGTCGTGGGATACAACGTGGTCGACGAACACCCCCGCGTTGATGTGGAAGACGACGAGGACGCAAGCAAATGAGTTTTGAACTTCTTTCCTGCCTGCTAACCCTTTTTGTTCTGGCAGGCATCGGGACCCCTATCGGCTATTCTATCCTTTTGGCGTCACTGATGTATCTGGGTGTCGCTGGTCTTGACGTTGCGTTGGCGGGTGAAAAAATCCTGCAAGGCTTCTACAAAAGCACGATCCTGCTTGCCGTGCCTTTGTTCATCGTCGCCGCCAATATCATGAATGCGGGGTCGATCACCGATCGACTGCTGAACTTCTGCGTTGCTGCTGTCGGGCGCTTCAAAGGCGGCCTCGGGCACGTCAACGTTGTGGCCTCGCTGATCTTTTCCGGCATGTCCGGTTCTGCCGTTGCCGACGCTGCGGGGATCGGCAAGATCATCATCGAGATGATGACCAAAGATGGTCGCTATAGCCGAGGCTACGCAGCCGCAATCACTGCGGCGTCGGCCACCATCGGTCCGATCATTCCGCCCTCGATCCCGATGGTCTTGTATGCGCTCGTTTCCAAGGCCTCTATCGGGTCGCTGTTCCTTGCCGGTATTTTGCCGGGCCTGATCATGGGCGTCGTCCTCATGGCGATGAACTACTATCTGGCCGGCAAGCGGAACTTTGCATTGGAAGAACCGATCCCACTGCGCGAATTGCCGGCAAAAACCGCCAACGCATTTCCGGCGCTGCTGATGCCCGCAATCCTGCTCTATGGCATCTACGGGGGCGTTACCACGCCGACAGAGGCCGCCGCTGTTGCCGCATTCTATGCCCTGTTGCTGGCAGCGTTCTTCTATCGCGCGCTTTCGTTCCGTGGCCTCTATCAGGTCTTCGTTGACAGTGCCCGTTCGTCCGCAGCCGTTGGGGTTGTCATCGGTGGCGCGTTCATCCTGAACTTCATTGTTATTCAGGAGCAGATTCCACAGTCGATCTCGGCCCTGCTGGAGGGTTCAGATGTCAGCCCGATTGTTTTCCTGATCCTCGTCAACCTGTTGATCCTCGCGCTGGGTTGCGTCTTGGATGCGACGACGATCATCCTGGTGATCGTGCCCCTGTTCATCCCCACATGCGAAGCGCTTGGGATTGATCTGGTGCATTTCGGAGTACTGGTCGTCGTAAACTCGATGATCGGTCTGATCACACCGCCCTATGGCATTTTGCTCTTTGTGATCAACGCCGTGACGGACATCCCGCTACGTGAAATCATCTCGGAAATCTGGGCTTTCCTGGCGGTGCTTATCTTTGCCTTGATAATCATGATGCTGATGCCCGATCTGGTCCTGTGGTTGCCGCGCATGTTTGGGTACCAGGGGTAATGTGCCTGTCGGTTTCGACAACATCCATCCCCGGTGATTTGGCAGAGAAACTGCATGCCATCGCCGGGGCCGGATTTGACGGGGTTGAACTGCATGAACCGGATTTGACCGCCTTTGACGGGTCACCAACACAGGTCCAGAACATTGCCTCAGACCTCGGGTTGAAAATCTGCCTGCTGCAGCCGTTCCATAATCTCGAAGGTCAATCTGGCGGCGGTAAACAGCGCGCTTTTGACCGGCTGAAGCGCAAACTCGACCTGATGGGCGAGTTGGGCACAGAACTGCTGCTCATTGGCTCTGCTTTTGAGGTGGACGCCGACGCCACCGAAGATCAGGTGATCACGGACCTCGGGGAAGCGACCGAGATTGCAAAGGCGATGGGGGCACGCCTGGCCTATATGGGCTTGCCCTGGTCCGACCTCATCCACTCGGACGCGCAGGCGCTGCGCATTGTCGAGGCGATTGACAGTCCACATTTCGGGTTGGCCTTGAACTCCTTCTTCTCGCTGGCCGACGGGTCCAAGCCCGCCCGCCTTCGGGACATTCCCGGAGAGCGCCTGTTCCATGTGCAACTGTCCGATGCCCCCCGGCTTGAAATGGATATCCGCAGGCTCAAGCGGCATTTCGGGCTCTTGCCAGGGCTTGGGTCGCTGAACCTAGCGGGTTTCGTGCGCGTACTGTCCCGCGCGGGATACAAGGGGCCGTGGTCCATTGCGCGCGTCAACGAGGCAGCGCCGCAACCCGGTGGTCAAACACTGGCACGTGACAGCTTCAGATCGCTGGTCAACCTTTTGGACGAGGTGTCGCGGACCGAGCCGGGAGCCGATTTCGGCATCCCGGACCTGCCCGAGCGCGTTTATGCGTCGGGCTTCGAATTCGTCGAATTTACAGCCGACGAAACAAGCGGCGCGCAGCTGGCCGATATGCTCTCGGCCATGTGTTTTCGCATGGAACGAAAGCATGTCAGCAAGTCTGTCGAGCTGTGGCGGCAGGGTGCCATAAACATCGTCGTGAATACCGAAAAGGAAGGTTTCGCGCATTCGGCATTTCTGGGCCACGGCCCCTCGGTCTGCGACATGGGGTTGCGCGTCAAGGACGCGGATCAGACCGTTCAGCGCGCGACAGCGCTGGGCGCGCCAAATTTCTCGCAGCCGGTGGGCACCGGCGAGCTGGATATTCCCGCAATCCGAGGTGTCGGTGGTAATGTTGTCCATTTCATCGATGAGAAATCCGATCTGCACCGTGTCTGGGACATCGAATTCGAGCCAGTCGCCAAAACAAAAGCAACCCAGCCCGCCGGTCTGCGCCGTATCGACCATCTGGCACAGACGATGCGCCATGATGAGATGCAAAGCTGGTTGCTCTATTACATCTCGACGTTTGAGATGGCGAAATCGCCGATTGTAAACGTCGCCGACCCGTCCGGTGTCGTGCAAAGCCAGGCTATCGAAAGCCCCGAAGGTGAAGTGCGCCTGAACCTGAACGGGGCCGTTGGGCGCCGAACACTGGCGGCTTCGTTCCTTGAAGATGGGTTTGGGGCCGGAGTTCAGCACATTGCGTTCCAGTCGGACGACATTTTCGAAACGTCGGATCAGCTGCGCAAGTCCGGCTTTCCCAGCCTGACGATCCCGGAAAACTACTATGTCGATCTGCAGGCGGCTTTCGGGTTGGATGACGATTTAGTCGCCCAACTGCGCCGGGGTAACATTCTCTACGACCGGGCAGCGGGTGCCGAGTATTTTCAGATCTACAGCCGCCCGATCTTCAACGGACTGTTTTTTGAAATCGTTGAACGCCGCGCCGGCTATGCAGGGTATGGTGCACGGAATGCCCCAATTCGCCTTGCTGCACAAACGAAACAATACCCCGCGAAAGAAACGCAACTCCAATGACCGACTCGGAAGACAAAATCACAAGCGACGAGCGCGCAGTTCGCCATTGGTGGCGCACGTCCATAATCGACATGAAACCCGGACAGATCGCGTTTCGTGGAAATCCCATCGAAGACCTGATCGGGAATGTAACCTTCCCGCAGATGATCTGGCTGATGGTACGGGGCGATCTGCCCAGCGATGCTCAGGCGCGTTTGTTTGAGGCTGCGCTGGTCGCAGGCGTGGATCACGGTCCGCAGGCCCCATCGATCGCGGCGGCGCGCATGGCTGCCACCTGTGGGGTCGGGCTGAACAATGCGATGGCAACTGCGGTGAACATGCTGGGCGACGTACACGGTGGGGCAGGGGAGCAATGTGCCGAGCTATACTATGATATTGCGGCCCGGCTGGATGCTGGCGCATCGCTGAACGACGCTGTGAAGGACGGTCTGAACAACTGGCGCGAAACTTACGGCAAGATCGTCTCGGGCTTTGGTCACAGGTTTCACAAGCCTGTTGATCCGCGCGCGCCACGGTTGATGCAACTGGTTCGCGACGCCGCGAGTGATGGCACCGTTTCTGGTCGCTTTGCCGATATCGGAGAAGAGGTTCAGGCCGAACTTGGTCGCCAACGCGGAGGTCGGCCCATTGCAATGAACATCGATGGCGCAACAGCTGTCATCTTCTGCGAGCTTGGCTTTCCCGCGCCCTTGTCGCGCGGGTTGTTCTGCCTGTCCCGCTCGGTCGGAATTCTCGCCCACGCCTGGGAGCAGATGGGCCAGGGCGGGCGCAACAAAGGGCCAATGCCCCCGAACTACTTACCCCTCTACGAAGACAGGAATGATGACACGTGAGACATCGAAATCCTTCCGGGTCGGCCTTATCGGCTGTGGTCGTATCAGCGATATCTATCTAAAAACACTATCCAAATTCTCAAACGTCGAGGTCGTGGCCTGCGCAAGCCTAGATCCTTCGGAAAGCCGCGCCAAGGCGGATCAATACGGCATTGCCAAGGCCTGCACGCCAGATGAAGTGTTCGCCGATCCGACGATTGACTGCGTTTTGAACCTGACAATTCCGGCGGCCCATGCCGAAATCAGTCTGCGTGCGTTGGAGGCGGGCAAGCACGTCTATTCGGAAAAGCCGCTGGTTATGAACCGAACGGATGGAAAGGCGATCCTGCACGCGGCCTCTGAAAAGGGGTTACTGGTCGGTTGCGCGCCCGACACATTTCTGGGCGGTCGCTGGCAGACCGTTCGGCGCTTGATCGACGAGGGTGCCATTGGCAAACCAACAGGGGTTTTTGCCCATGTCGGTACACACGGGACAGAACGCCACCATCCCAACCCGGACTTCTACTATCAGGCTGGTGGCGGGCCTTTGCTGGACCTTGGGCCATACTACCTGACCGCGATGATCTGCTGCCTTGGTCCCATTGACCGGGTCGCCGGAATGGCGCGGCGAACTTTTGACCAGCGGATGATCGAAAACGGCCCGCGCAACGGCGAATGGATGGATGTCGAGGTCGACACGCACTCCCTGAGCCTGCTGCAGTTCTCGTCCGGTGCCGTCGGGTCAATGACTATGAGTTTCGACGTTTGGGACAGCGAAACGCCGCGGTTCGAGATCTATGGCGAAGATGGAACCATAAGCATCCCTGACCCTGATCCGGTTCATGGAGCCAACATCTTTCAGGGGGATGTCTGGTTGAAGACACGGGACACTTCGCGCTGGTCTCATCAGCCCCGTCCAACTGGTCGCGAGGAGTGGCAGGTGGTCCAAAACAAACACGGGTTTAACGAAGACAGCCGTGGCCTCGGCCTACTGGACCTGGCTCTGGCAGCACAAGAAGGACGCCAACCCCGCGCGAGTGGAGCGCTTGCCTACCATGTGTTTGAAGTCATGGACGCGATTGAACGGGCGCCGAAATTTGGTGCTTACCAGACAATAGAAAGCCGTTGCGCGGCACCGGAACCTCTGCCGGTCGATTTCCTGAACGATGAGAGGAAGGAGTTGGCGCATGCCGATTGAGACACTCGACTTTGCCGAGCCATTCTTTCGCGTCCAGCACATAACCGATGAAGACAGAATATCTGTCGAGGGTCGTGCAATTGTTTTGAACCTTGGGGGACGAGACTTTTCGGTCGTGGATCAGACCGTTGCACCGCTTTCGTCTGTCATCGTGCAAGACAGCACGCTTAACAGCGTAGAACGCGCGGTAATTGTCTACGGTTTCGACGCCCATGGTGATGACAATGAGCTGTTCGCATGGGTGAAAGATACGTGGCCATCCGCTTTTGATATTCGCCAAGAGGAGCGTCTGCGCGGTGTCAGCCACTACATGTCGCCAAAGGTCTTTGTGGGTAACGTTGGATTGACCATGTACCACTCGGGCTCGGTGCCGCTGAATGTCGGTTTGCACAAGGATCATCCGTTCTGCCCGGTTCCGGGGTTCCGCGAAGTGCACACGCAAATCGTTGGCTTCGGTAAAATGCAGCAATGCCGTGAACAGGACGTTGAAACCCTTTACCTCGAAGAATTTATGGCGCCGGGCACTACCCACAAGCCGATGTATGACGCCGAGGGCAACTATCCCTGGCATCAATACGAGACGATTACCCCCAGCATTTTCATGGCGGTGGAAATGCTGCCCGAGGGCGCACGGGTCCCGGATATGGAGGTTCAGAATGGCTGAGAGACTTTTACCCGAAGACCTGAACTTCGACGGCCCCTTTCCTCGCTTGTCTCGCCGTTTGCGGTTGGGCGTTGTTGGTGGTGGACGGATCTCGGTCACGCAAGCAACGGCCGCGCGAATGACCGACCGGTGGGAGGTCGTCGCAGGTGCGCTCAGTTCCGACGCCGATCGCAGCAAGGCGCGGGGGGCCGAGTGGTATCTGCCAGAAGACAGGTGTTATGCTTCGTTCGAGGAGATGGGACAGGCCGAGGCGGCTCGCCCGGACGGCGTAGATGCCGTAATGATCACTACCCCGAACCAAGTTCATTTCGACGCGGCCAAGGTATTTCTGGAAGCAGGCATTGATGTGCTGTGCGACAAGCCCCTGACCAATGAAATCGCCGAGGCAGAGGGGCTTGAGGAGATCACCGCGCGCACGGGTCAGGTTTTTGCCGTCGGTTATGCGATGTCGTGTTTTCCAGTAATCCGGCAGGCCAAACAAATCGTGGCGGAAGGCGGCATCGGCAAGATCAACCAAATCCATGTCGAGTTCATGCAAGACTGGATGACGCCCGAAGATGTGGCTGATGCGCCTCATGTCAAATGGCGGCTGGACCCAAAGATTTCTGGCCCGACCAGTTGTGTCGGCGATATCGGCACCCATGCCGCGCATCTCGCCAGTTTTGTCTCGGGCCTACCGATGACCGATCTACGGGCCGAGTTTCATGTCTGCGGCGCGCCCAAGCCGTTGGAAGACACGGTGTTCATGTTCACTCGTTACGAAAATGAAGTCCCCGGAACCTTGATGGCAACACGCCTCGCACCGGGAAATCGGGGCGGGTTGAGGTTGCGGATATTCGGGAGCGAAGGGGGCCTCGAGTGGGATTTGGAGAATTCGGAGCAGCTGAAGTTCAATCGTTTTGGTGAGCCGGATCGTATCATCAGCCGAGGTCACGGGCATGGCATTGCCCCCGGCGCGGAACGTCTGATCCGTACCGCGCGGGGTTTCCCCGAGGGGATTATCGAAGCCTGGGCCAACCTCTATACGGAATTTGCCATGGCCGTAGCCGCGCGCCGGGATGGCGCTGCTGTTCCGGTGGATTGGCTTACCTATCCTAGTGTCAATCAGGGCGCAGACGGTGTCCGATTCATTGATGCTTCTGTGCGCTCTCACCAGTCCAAAGGCGGCTGGGTCACTATCTAAAGCTTTGCGAACACGAAGTTTAAGCACGCTCGGGTCGTTGCCCGGGCGTTTTCATTTCCTACGCAGTATTAAAAGTTGATATTTTAAAAAATATCAGATATTTTTATTTACATGTGATGAAAATTGGATTCGCAGACACGTGGAGCTGTCGTTCATGGTGAAACCCGAAGAGGCTGGCGCAAGCCCCTCTCTCTATTCCTTGGCGCATCTGACGCTGATCGGCTGTACGCCGCCCGAGCTGGTCTATATCGCAGCCCGGGCTGGTTACGATGCCGTCAGCCCCCGGTTTATTCCGATGCATGTGCCCGGAGAATTCACCCAATCGCCAATCGACAAGGCGCAGGTGCAGGCTACCAAAACTGCGCTTTCTACAACCGGTCTGAAAGTCCTTGATGTCGAGATTGCGCGCATCACCGAAGATGTCGATCCGCGCAGTTTTGAGCCTTCGCTAGAGATTGGCGGGGAACTGGGCGCCAAACGCATGATCATGAGCGCGTGGACCAACACCCGCGATGATCGCGACTTCCTGATCGACGTCTATTCTGAATCCTGCGAACTGGCGGCGCCCTACGGGCTAACAGTGGACCTGGAGTTCCCAAGCTTTTCCCGCTTGCGCACTCTGGATGAGGCACTGGATATTGTCCGAGCCTCTGATCAGCCGAATGGCGGTATTCTGGTCGACACGCTCTACCTGCACCTCAGCCGAGTGGATCTTGGAGAGCTTTTGCACGTCCCCTCGGAGTTGTTTCACTTCCTGCATATCTCTGACTGCTTGCCAGGCATCGCAGATACGCGCGAGGGCATGATCCAGCTGGCCCGCGATGCAAGGTTGTACCCCGGCGAGGGCTGGATCGACTTCACCGGCATCATCGAACGCATGCCACCCGTCGACTATTCCATCGAACTACCCAACCAAAGCCGCGTTGCCGAGTTGGGATATGAAGAACACGCGCGTCGCTGTCTCAGCCACGCCAAACGAACATTCGGTGCGGCGCGATCTCAGCGTCGTATGCCTGATGCTGCAATTCCAAAACACCAAGAGGATCACCATGGGCAAAGAGCTCACTGAAAACGACCGACAACTCGCGGCCGATATGCTGGCACGCGCCCGCGCTGCCATGGCCGAGATCGAGGATTGGGATCAGGACAGGCTGGACCGCCTGTCTCAGGCCATCGCGTGGTATGCGGGGAATGAGAAAACTTTCACACGTCTTGCACAGCAAGGCGTGGACGAGAGCGGTATTGGTGATCGCGCAGGGCGTCCTGCGAAGCGGTTCAAGATACACATGGTCCTGCGCGATGTACTGCGCACACCGTCGACCGGGATCGTCGAAGTCGACGAAGAAAAGGGCCTGGTGAAATATGCCAAACCTGCCGGTGTCATCGCCTCCTTGATCCCGATGACCAATCCGGCAATGACTCCTCCGGTGACTGGCGTGTCCGCCGCGAACGCCCGGAATGCGGTCATCTTCAGCCCGCACCCGCGCACCGCCCATACCACCTTCGAGATGGTCGAGGTCATGCGCGCGGCCTGCCGTGCCGCCGGTGCCCCCGAAGACCTGTTCCAGTCGATCCGCAAACCGTCGATCCCGTTGACGCAACATTTGATGGAGGTTTGTGACCTGACTTTGGCGACGGGTGGCAAGCCGATGGTCAAAGCGGCGTACAGTTCAGGGCGACCGGCCTATGGCGTCGGCGCCGGCAATTCATCCATTGTCATCGATGAGACCGCAGATCTGGACATCGCCGCTCAGAACACTCGCATTTCAAAGACGTCCGACTTTGGATCGGGCTGCTCGGCCGACGGCAACATCATCATCCAGCGCTCGGTTTACGACGATATGGTCAAGGCGCTTGAGGCCGAAGGCGGATACCTGTGTTCGGACGAAGAAAAGGCTATGCTCGAAGCGGCCATGTGGGATGAGAAGGGCAACCGTACGTTCCCGACCATCGCCTGCCCACCTCAGCAAACGGCCAAGGTCGCCGGGTTCTCGATTCCCGAGGACCGCAAATTCCTGATGGTTGAAAATCAGGGGCAAATCGGGCCGCAGCACAAGTTTTCCAAGGAAAAGCTGACTACGCTGATGGCGCTTTATCACTTCGACACGTTCGATGACGCGCTGGCAACGGTCAGCCAGATCTACAACACCGGAGGCAAGGGCCATTCCTGCGGGATTTATAGCCACAATGACGATCACATTGATCGGTTGGCTCGACTGGCCCCGGTCAGCCGTATGATGGTGCGACAGCCCCAGTCCAAGGCCAATGCGGGTGCCTGGACCAATGGCATGCCAATGACCAGCAGCCTAGGCTGCGGCATCTGGGGCGGCAACATCACCAATGAAAACGTCACCATGAAGCACATGATGAACTACACCTGGGTCAGCCGTCCGATCCCCGAGGATCGCCCCTCGGAGCAGGACCTGTTCGGTGAGTTCTACGGACAGGAGGTCGCGTGATGGACGGAGCGAAACTGGACGGCAAAACGGTCGCCGAACACATCGTTGATTTCCTCGAACGCCGTGAGGTCAAGCATGTATTCGGCCTGTGTGGCCACACGAATATCGCGGTTCTGGCTGCGCTGGCGGAAAGTCCCATCGACTTCGTGACCGTTCGCCATGAACAGATCGCCAGTCACGCAGCTGACGCTTATGCGCGCGTGACGGGCAAGGCCTCGGTGGTGCTGTCCCATCTCTCCCCAGGGCTGACCAACTGCGCCACCGGGGTCGCAAACGCCGCATTGGACTGCATCCCGATGGTGGTTATCGCGGGGGACATTCCCACGCATTACTACGGTAAACATCCGCATCAGGAGGTGAACCTGCACGCAGACGCGGCCCAGTGGGAGATCTATCGCCCGTTTGTTAAACGCGCCTGGCGGGTGGATCGGGCGGATCTGATGGCCGAAATTCTGGAAAAGGCGTTCCACCTTGCGGAAAGCGGTCAGCCAGGGCCGGTGCTGGTCAATGTGCCGATGGATATCTTCTCGGAAGTGATTCCGTCGGACAGCTTCGACCGCATTCTCGGCAACACCAGTGCGCTCAAGAAACCATCGATCGATGACGAAACCGCGCGTGAGATTGTCGAAGCATTGGCACAGGCCGAAAATCCGGTCGCCTATGTTGGCGGCGGTATCCTTCTGGCACAGGCCAGTGAGGAACTACGCGCTTTTGTGGAACACATGGGCCTGCCGGTCGCGCATTCCCTGATGGGCAAGGGCGCGTTGCGGGACGACCATCCGCTGGTGTTGGGCATGACGGGGTTTTGGGGCACCGAGCTGGTCAACCAGTCCTGCCTGAATGCGGACTACATCTTTGCGGTTGGCACTCGGTTCAAAGAGGCCGATTGCTCCAGCTGGTATCCCGGCTACACGTTCAACATTCCCGGGTCCAAGGTCATCCATATCGACATCGAACCGCAGGAGATCGGCCGAAACTATCCCACCGAGATCGGCGTCGTCGCGGACGCCAAGGCCGCGTTGCGTGTCCTGACCCGCGTGGCCCGCGAGATGTATCCGGACGGCTTCAAACGCCCCGCGCTGGAACAGAAGATCGCCGACTTCCGGACTGACTTCAAAGTGCGCAACGCGGACATGGCGACCTCATCAGCCTTTCCGATGATGCCCGAGCGTATTCTGGCAGACACCCGCAAGGCGCTGCCCGAGGATGCAATCATCACCACTGATGTTGGATGGAACAAGAATGGCGTCGGACAGCAATTCGATATTCTGACACCGGGTTCCATCCTGACACCGGGCGGGTTTGCCACGATGGGTTTTGGCCCTCCGGGAGCGATCGGCGCAAAACTGGCAGCGCCGGATCGTGTGGTGCTTAGTCTGGTTGGCGACGGTGGCTTTGGCCAAAACCCGTCGATGCTGGCAACGGCGGTCGAGCTTGATCTGGGCATCATCTGGCTGGTGATGAACAACAATGCATTCGGTACCATCGCAGGACTGCAAAAGGCGCATTACGGATTGACCTACGGAACGACATTTCCAGGATCAGCCGAAGCGCCCGCAAACGGACCGGGATATGCTGACATTGCGCGGGCTTACGGTGCGGAAGGACACAGGCTGAGCGCGGCGGATGAGTTATTGCCCGCACTGGAGGCGGCCATTGCCAGCGGCAAACCAACCGTCCTCGACGTGCCAATGATCAACAACCCGACGCCAACGAACGGGCATTGGAACATCCTGGACATCTATTCGCCGGACAAGGATGTATCGCACGTTGCGACCTGAACTCACTGAGCGCGGCAAGCCGCGCCAGTCTTCAGGCTCCGGATGTCTCGGAAATCGGATGTTGTTCGGTCGGGCCCGAGTAATCGAAACGCTGCGAAGGGGACCAGCAGCGCGTTGGTTTACTGAGCTTTTGACCCAAATCGAAGTAGCTCGAATAAAGGCGGCGTATCCATTCGCTTTAAAAATAGGCGCTTCCCGGCAGGGAATTGGCGATGGAGGCCATACCTCTTGAAAACTCAGGTTTGTTTGGCAAACTCCTTCCATGAGTGACTATTTTGACGAAATGTTCGGCGCCGACGGATCTCTGCGGGTTCCTTATGAAGAAATTGGTCGCTGGTTCGACTCGGAAGATGTTTCAAGGCTGAGGGCCAAACAGCGCGAAGCGGAAGAAGTCTTTAGGCTCACCGGGATCACTTTCAACGTCTACGGTAAAGCCGAGGCGGAAGAGCGGTTGATCCCGTTTGATATCGTTCCACGTGTGATATCCGGCCGGGAATGGCAGCGGCTGGAAAGAGGCATTGAACAGCGCGTCAGGGCCATCAATGCCTTCTTGCACGATATCTACCACCGCCAGGAAATTGTCCGTGCCGGGCGTGTTCCTGCCGAAATGATTGCCGGAAACGAAGCGTTCCTGCCGCAGATGCTTGGCGTTTCACCGCCCGGACAGGTCTACACGCACATCGTGGGAATCGATCTGGTGCGGACCGGTCCGGATGAGTTCTTCGTGCTCGAGGACAACGCCCGCACTCCCTCGGGTGTCAGCTACATGCTGGAAAACCGGGAAACCATGTTGAAGATGTTCCCCGAGCTTTTCAGCGCAACAAACGTACGCAATGTTTCCGACTACCCCAAGAACCTGAGACGATCGCTTGCCGCCTGCGCACCAGCCGGCGCGGACAGAGAGCCAACTGTCGCGGTTCTGACACCGGGTATCTTCAACTCGGCCTATTACGAGCACGCTTTCCTTGCGGATCAGATGGCTGTCGAATTGGTCGAAGGACATGACCTGCGCGTTGTCGATGGTCGTGTCTGCATGCGCACCACGCGTGGGTACCAGCCGATAGATGTCCTGTATCGGCGGGTCGACGACGATTTCCTCGACCCGTTGAATTTCAATCCCGACAGCGCTTTGGGTGTGCCGGGCATCATGGATGTGTACCGTGCTGGGGGCATAACAATTGCCAATGCGCCTGGAACCGGTATCGCCGATGACAAGGCGATATATTCCTACATGCCTGAAATCGTTGAATTCTATACGGGCGAGAAGCCGCTGTTGCAGAACGTTCCGACATGGCGGTGCAGTGATCCGGACTCTCTGGCGTATGTTCTGGACAACTTGTCCGAGCTTGTCGTGAAAGAAGTGCACGGTTCGGGTGGCTATGGGATGTTGATCGGCCCGACCGCCAGCAAGAAAGAGATCAGCGCCTTCCGCGACAAGCTCAAATCGCGCCCGGCGAACTATATCGCCCAGCCGACTCTGTCATTGTCGACGGTGCCGATTTTTGCTCGGTCTGGTTTGGCGCCCAGGCATGTTGATCTGCGCCCGTTTGTGTTGGTGTCGCCGGACGGGATCAAGATCACGCCCGGCGGTTTGACGCGTGTCGCGCTCAAGAAAGGATCATTGGTCGTGAATTCCAGCCAGGGTGGCGGGACAAAAGATACCTGGGTTCTGGAGGACTGACATGCTGGGAAAAACTGCTGGCGGGTTGTTCTGGATGTCCCGTTATCTGGAGCGCGCAGAAAACACCGCAAGACTGCTGGAAACCGGGCAAAGGATGGCTTTGACACGAACCCAGAACTCGGTCGAGGAATGGGGCTCGGTGTTGAAAACAGCCGGCGTGCTGGACGGATATTTGTCCAACTACGAAGAGATCACGAAGGACGACGCCGTCGATTGGATGTTGAGGGATGTCGATAACTCCTCGTCCATAAGATCGGTGATCAAGCAAGCCCGAGACAACGCTCGTCTTGTGCGAACAGCATTGACCCATGACGTCTGGAGCGCGGTAAACAGCACCTGGATGCAGGTGGACGCGGCGATGAAACGTCGCGTGAACGAGCGCGATCTGCCGGGCTTGCTGGAACTTATTCGCCAGCAAGCAGCGCTGGTGCGCGGTGCGACGCTTGGCACGATGCTGCGAAACGACATGTTCGATTTTACACGCATAGGTACATTCATCGAACGCGCCGACAATACCGGTCGCATTCTGGACGTTAAGTACTATGTCCTGCTGCCCACGGCGTTCTCGGTCGGGTCGTCGTTGGACAATATCCAGTGGGAAAGCATCCTTCGTTCGGTCGGGGCAGGTGGTGGGTACCGGATGACACACGGGCAAAAAACCACACCTTCGGCTATCGCTCAGTTCCTGATTTTAGATCAGCGCATGCCCCGCAGCCTTCATTTCTGTTGCCGGAAGATTCAGGAAAACCTGTCTTACCTCAAGAAAGACTATGGTTTTGCGGGCCCCTCGTGCGAGGCCTCAAATCTGCTTGCCGAAAAATATCTCGACCAACAGATTACGGACATCTTCGAATTTGGATTGCACGAATACATAGAAGATTTCCTGAGAGATCTCGGTGAATTAAGTCGCCAGATCGAAATCGACTACCGGTTCTATGAGTAGCCCATGAAACTGCATATCAAACATGAAACCCGATACGATTTCGATGCGCCGGTACCCTTTGGGCTTCAACAACTGAGGAAAACGCCCAAATCCTTTCGCAACCAGCAGATCGAAAGTTGGAGCACTGAAATTGTCGGTGGCCGAAAGGAATTGAGTTACGAGGACTATCACCGCAACACGGTCGAATTGATCAGCTTTGACGTAAACACCCAAAGCGTTTCCCTGATCTCGGAAGGTATTGTCGAAGTCGAGGATATGCATGGGATATTGGGTCGCCATGAAGGTTCAACGCCCCTGTGGCTTTTCAATCGCAGCACCAAGCAGACGGCCCCTGGAAAGGGCGTCACCGATCTGGTGAACGCATTGCCTGAAGGCGAGCAGCTACAGCAGATGCACGCCCTGTCAGAAGCCATTCGTGGATGCGTTCGCTATGAGATTGGAAGCTCTCAGCCTGATTGGAGTGCAGAGGACGCGATAGACGCAGGCTGCGGTGTTTGTCAGGACCACGCCCACATTTTTATCACTTGCGCGCGCAAGATGGGATTACCCGCCCGCTATGTCTCGGGCTATCTGATGATGAACGAAACTGAGCTTCAGGACGCGACTCATGCCTGGGCCGAAGTGCATCTTGAGGGGCTCGGATGGGTCGGTTTCGATGTCTCCAACGGGATTTCCCCTGACGATCGGTATGTTCGCGTCGCAACCGGTCTGGACTATATGCAAGCTGCCCCGGTAATAGGAAACCGAATAGGGACAGCGGGCGAGCAATTGACGGTACAATTGCAGGTCGCACAGCAGTAACGGAGACATAAATGACCTACGCTGTGGGGATGCGGCTGAACCGCGGGCTGGTTTTCATGTCAGACACGCGTACAAACGCCGGCGTCGACAATGTCTCTACCTTCAACAAGATGTTCAACTGGACGGTGGACGGGGAACGTTCCATCACCTTGTTGACCGCGGGAAATCTGGCGACCACGCAAGCAACGATCAGCTTGCTGGAAGAGCGGACCAAGGTCCCAGAGGAGCGATCGCCATCGATCCTCGAAGCATCGACAATGTTTCAGGTTGCGCAATTGGTTGCCGAAACGCTGAACAGCGTGATCGAACAGCACGCCCGATCAGGCCAGCAGGCAGACAGCGCCTTTCACGCAACGCTTGTTCTGGGGGGGCAGATAAAAGGCGGACCCTCGCGCCTGTTTCTGATCTACCCGGAAGGCAACTTTATCGAAGCCGGAGACGAAACCCCGTTCTTTCAGATCGGCGAGACCAAATACGGCCGCCCGATTCTGGTCCGCGCCTACGATGCCGAGATGAGTTTTCCCGAGACGGTGAAGCTTTTGATGGTCAGTTTTGATTCCACGATCAAAGCCAATTTGTCGGTGGGCGCGCCGCTCGATCTTCTGCTCTACGACGAGGACAGCCTTGAAGCGGGCAAACGCTCGCGGTTCGAGGCCGACGACGACTATTTCCGCACCATTTCAGAAGGCTGGGGCGACGCATTGAAATCCGCGTTATCCAAGCTTCCGGAATACACCCTCCCAGACGGGACGGACGAATGATCGCACTATAGTTGGCGCCCAACTATTCAGCCTGCAGATTCAAGTGTGGAGTCCGGTCTGAAACCGAGTCTTCTCTATTTTCAACACACTGATAATAAGACACTTTTCCGAAACTGTCCGTATAGAACCCCAACTTCATCCGGGTTAGACGCGAGTCTTGTGGGCGTGAAGGCAAACAAAAGGCCGCAGGAAGCGGCCGGGAACAGCATAGAAATTTTGACTTTAGGTTAGAGGCTTAGCAGTTCGGATGCCGAATATACCGGCAGACCACCAGCATCTGGAGACGGACAAATCCCTACTTCATTGATGCGTTTCTGGAGATCGCTTTCCTCAATCTGCAACACACCCGCTGCACTGCGCACCGTTTGAAAGCGTCCCAGAAACTGATCGAGAATTATGACGCTCACACTGTTCCGAATTCTCCGCCGGCAGCCGGATGGAGTTGGATAGCATGGCAGCAGGTTGAGTTTATTCAACTGTTTGAGTTCAGCGTATTCTAAGCCAAGCTGCTTGGTCAGATCATATGGTGTGATGTGTTTGCTGGTGAAGATGGGAAGCTTGGCAACAAGTGCAGACCTGAGAACACGAATGCCAGCAATGCCAACTCCGGTTTCATGTTGATACGAGCCAGCCAATTGGTCGGTCAGGATGAGCCGAATGACTTGCGGCGTGGTGCATCCGTATGCAAAGCACGCTTGATGGATGCTGCAATAATCAGCGTTGTCAGCAGGGCTGTTGCCGGCAACATGCTCCTGGATCCGAGCCGAAAAGCCCTCAATACCTTCTCGCCGAAACCGCCATTTCTTGTGGGCAGTGCTTCTGATCGGCCGGAGCAGACCGTCATTCACCAGCGCTTCAAACCCTTTTGTGCCAATACCAAGAAGCTTAGCACCCTTCGTCGTATCCAGGCTTTTCACTAAGTCTTGGATGTGGGCCAAGCATTTTTGCATCTGAACCTTTAGGTTCTGTTGTTGAGGGTTTCCACCTTCGGGCAGTAATCCATCACGTACCAGTGCCATCCTGACCCAGCTGTGGTGACGATTTGCTGCCTTGGCAATGGCAACAATGTTGGCATCGACATATCGTTCAACTCTGACCTTTTGCGAGATACTGTTCAGACAAAAGTGGCCCTGGTCGGCGCATAGTTGCCTCATCAACTCCCGAAAGAACGAGCGTTCCTTTGGCTTGACAGACAGCAAAGCCCAGTTGTGCAGCCAGGTTTTGCTCAGCCGAAGACGATGCTTGCAGAGGGCTTTATCGACAGCTTCAAATACTGAGGACACGCCCTGTTCAGTAATTGCAAAGCCAGCGTTGATCGCATTCCGCTGCTGTTCACGAGTTAGGTCATCTGGATGACCGGTGCCTCTTTTGACGAAGTGCCCTAAACCGAGGCACCAACGCTCCACAACGTCGATCTGAACGACACCGATCCAATTGCACATTGGTGTATTACTTTCGATTTGGCAGATAGCGGCGCGCTCGAACGGACTTTGACGCATGGGCCGAACATATCGTGGTAGCCCATCGAGCCAGCCGCGCTCAAAGCGGGCACGCAAAATATGGTCATAGCAAGAGGTGTAGTCCGCATACGGCAACGGTATCAAAGCAACGTTGTGAATTGGACAGGTCTGTATTGGGCGAGGAAGCCAGTTTCGGCGGAGATGTAGCTGTGATTTGTCGGATGTTCCCGTCTCCAGCCAGCAATCCGGACAGATCGCAAGGTCTTGCTTACGCAACGACCGCGTCATGAACTGCTGACCGTGCAGGCGTGAGTAGGTTCGTGACAGCTGTTCTGGGCTGTTTTGCGTCAAGCTCGATCGCTCAGAAGCCGTAAGATCGGCCAAGCGATCAAGCTCAGTCTGACGGCCAGTGCAGACATTCGCCTTTGACAGTCCTGTTGCTGTGCAGAATTCCTGTGTGGTGCTAGATGCGTTGATGGCGGTGTTCCGGGCAAGTAGTGAGAATCCGGGTTCGTCGGCTAGCGCCGATGTCTTTAATGGTAGAACTGTGATCATTTTTCTGCTCGTTGTTGGGCCGTCTTGTGCGACAGCTATTCTTGGGGTTTGATTTTTATGGTTTCGAAGTCGCCGGCGATAAACGGATTGAGTGCGGGAACGCAGTCTTCTTCTTGTCGGTAGCAGTCTTGGAAATGTGCGATGACAAGCTCATCTGCATCGCTCCGATATGCTTTTGACGCGGCACGCTGACACCAGACGCAGATTTCGCCAAAGGCATACATACCGGCGTGCATGAGGCGCGCTGCGAAGTTCTGGGTCATAACGCTGGCACCCAAGGCGATACCGGTATTTTCAGCTACTATCTTCAATACCCGTATCGTCCGCGCGAGGTCTAACGCTGGATCAAAACACGACATTCTGACCTTTCTGTATCGTCGATCCAACTGACCGTCTGATGCGAGGACATCGTTAAATTCGGGCATGCCAATCAGGATTGGAATGATCTGACCAACGCGCGGCTTTACCAGCGATTTGAGAAAGTCCTGCAGATCCTCTCGATCTTGTTTTCCCGTCGATCTGATGTGTTGGATTTCGTCGATCACCAAAATCTTGGTGTTAAGTTTAGCCATGTAATTGCGGCTCGAGCGCAGCATGGCTTCGGCACTATCTTTCTGGCGGGCCGGCCAACCGAGCTCTTCTAACAGCGCCGCGCTGAGCGATCTCAATGTCGCTCTCGCTCCAAGGTCGAGTTTCAGGAATGGTCTTTCTGGGTCCCCTGCGTTGGTTTCGGCCATCCCGAGTGCCTCTAGCGCCTGCATAGTGCCCTCAGATTTTCCGGTTCCGGTCGGACCCAGAATGGCAATCCCGCGCGCCTCGAAACGTCGGCCGGATCTAGTTGCCATTACGAAGTCCTCGTACGTCTCTGTAATCCGTTCCCTGATCCGTTTGGCGTCGCGGCTGTCTATGAATAGTGGACCGGCATTGGTCACAGTGGAAACATGATCAGACATCGTCGTCGTCCCCCTGCCACCAATCAGTGTCGTAATCGACACCGCTATCCCCAGCGTCGGGCTCTGCTATTGGCGTGTCGTCAACGTAAATCGGGGTGGCTTTCTCTGCGGCAATGTCTCGTTCGATGCCGGGTGCTGGCTCGCCTATTATGAAACCCAACCCGTCGTCAGCGCTCGGAAGCCCATCTAATTGGTCAACAGTATCATCGAAGATCGATAGGCCATGCCACAGATTGTTCTCAAGTCGACTGAAATCTGCTGAAGTTGGCGCTTGCGGCAACGTGCCTACAATCTTTTGCTGATCCGTCACGCGTGATCTGATGTTGTTGAGAGCTGCCAAAGTGACGGAGAAGTTTACCTTGGCCTCGGCGGCGTAACGCTGCCTTAGGATCGCACCGACCGCGTTCCATTCGACGACAGAGATGCCATCGAAGTTTTCAATGCTGTTTGGAACCTCGATCCATTTTCCTTTGACATAGACGCTGATCGCTCCAAGCGAGTCTGGGTCAACATAAACGGGGCACTTAGGGCTGCCATATTGTTTGCGTGCTTCAACGATTTCCTCGCTGTTGAAATCAATACCAAGAACTCGGACACCTCGCCGTGTCAGTGTGCGTTCGATCCTAATGCCAAAGGCATGTCGACGGATGTGTTTTGGCAAGTCAGGTGGCTTGCCTACCGTCCCGACAAGGCGATTGAGCGCGTTTTGTGGCGTCTCGTCAAACAGGCCAAAATGGCTGGACTGATGATATACGTCGACGATGTAGCGGATAAATATCAATGCCAGTTGATCATCCGTCAGCGTAACCCGCTCCTCAGTCTTGTAGTCGCCTCGCTCCTGCGGGTTGCTAAAGGTCCGCGCCGGGATCAAAGGCATGGCACAGTCGGTAAAGGTGCCAAAAACCCGTTCAATAATGCCGCGTAATTGAGGTTCGCCAAGCGTCGGATAGAAGTAAGTCCCAAATGCTGTGTTGACGGCGCGTTGCGTGAACTCGGAAAAGAACGCTGAGCCGGTGTCGGACTGCAGGCTTTCAAATTGCATGCCAGCCCAGCCGTTCTTGGCACCAGCCGCTTTCGCAAGATGATCCTTTTTCTGCGTCGCCATCCGCAAGGCGCGTACGGCAGCCTCTGGGGTTTGGGACGCGGACAGAGCAAAGCCAACGATATACCGTGTGGCCACGTCAATGACGATGTACATCCAACGTCGTCCACGCGGTAAAGCTGCAAGGGTCTTCTTGTCTAGACCTTCACGCAATGGTCCAGCCATCATGAACGTGCGAGCATCTATCTCCCATTCGTCAATTTGAAAGCACTCACCGGGACGCGTTGCGCGCTCTGTCTTTCCTATGCCTCCATACTCGTGTTTGGCTGCGGTCAGTCCGTCTCGCCCCGCCTTGATGGCAAAGGGGCCGAATTTCTGAAGCCACTCATGCAGAACGGATCTACATCGTGTTTGTATCTTCGGTTCACCAGTGGCCAGTCGTCGCTCGTTCTCTTTTTCGATATCCATCAGGGTTTCACGAATGACCCCGTTTCCAGAGTATTCCTGATCATTGAGGTACTTCCGGAGCCTTGCATTGATGAACGCAAAGCTCTCCTGATCGATGTCGAATGATGAGAATTTTCCGCGGCGGTCCACAAGTGCCTCAATCCGGCGACCTGAGTTCCGATACTTACGTTTCCAAAGCAAAATAGTGCAGGCGTTTGGCCAGGGCGGAACCATTTCGGTTTTTGAACTGAAGTACTGTTTGCCAAATTCTCCCTCGAATGCGCGACGCGCAATGCTTGCTTCCTTGAACAGAATGCCCTCATTTTCTTGGACACTCTTTGGGGTAAACTTGAGTTTCTTTTGCGCGTGGAGCTTCTCGACAGCGCTCACGATGAACCATCGGTTCAGCACCAGTGTTCTTTGAGTTTCCGGCAACTCCCAAACGAACATGTAGGGATCTTGCGAATAAGTCGCTTCGATGATGTTTGAGGGTCGACGCTTGATGTCCCATTCCTTGCTCGCCACGGCTTCGTGGATATCTGGCCAGGAGAAGCGTTCAATGGCATCGGAACCATCAGCGCGCTTCATGTAAGCGAATTTTTCGTCGCTCATCATGAACTGGTACGAGACGCCGCCCCATCAGTAGAGGTCGACGGTGTTGAAATGGAGTTTTTGGGTCATCAAGCTGCCCTCACCATCGTGAAGAAGTTGATGCGACCGGGGCTGACCTTCGCTAGCACTCCTTCATACATGCCTCGGACTATGCACCGAAACCCGCGACCTCCTGCACGGCATAGGCGCGTCAGGTCACAAATCGAGATTTCTCCATGGACGCTTTCCAAAACTTCGGCCAATCGTGCATCGACGTCATGATCGGGGCAGAGGGCAAAACGCTGATACATGATCGCGTTGAAGGCTTGGACGCGTGAAATGCAGTGTTCCGTAACAAGACGAAGTTCATCTGCAATCCTGGGAACGATGCTTTCTCTGAGGCACTCAAGCTCCCTAATGAAACGACCAGATGCTAGCCGTTCCGTTGGTTTAACGGCAACGGCAATACGACGGCCGTCCCGATTTTGGATCAATAGATCAATGAAGTGCTTAGCAGCCTTTCCAGTTTCGTCTGTGAAAGGCAATGGGCCAACCTGCTCACGAACCTGCACGACCGACGGATTAACAAGTGTCAGTGCGAGGTGATGATACTCAAGCTGGCTATCCAAGCCGTATCGTCTTGGCAGTCCTGTTTCCAGATCCAAAAGGATCGCAAGGATCCGGCATGATCCACGAGATCGTACATTGATTGGACGGTTGCCACGATACGGGAGCGGTGTAACGTCCAGCATTTCAATAGGGCCAAAATCATCTGGAAATTGCTCTGTAGGCCCAAAGGCGCGCTGGAACGCCCCCGGCAACCCTGACAAATCGATAGGTGGAGTCGATGCGATCTCCATCACCGCGTGATCGAGTAGCATATTCATAGCAAAGCATCCCTGTTTCCGAACACGATTGCGTCGGATTTTTGAGCGCAAGTGATCAGCCGCTTGCGCGAGTCTGTTGACTTTCAAATTGTGAGGTGGGATGAATAAGGTGTATCAAGCGGGGTCTGGATTGCGAAAGCATCCGGGCCTTTGCTTATTCAGCACATACCTCTCGCTGAAGCTGGTTGATTGCTAGTTCATGCGGCGTTCTCCTGATCGATTGAAAGGTGTTTTGAAGTGGCACGCGCGGCTTCCAACGTCTCCGCGATCTTTGCCATGATTGGAGCGCTGGTTCGTCTGCGATGGATTACCATACTCACTGTGGACGGGTGCCGGTTTATCGTCGCGGCGAATTGCGCAATGGTGAGGCCCGCCTCAGTTGCCAGGCGAAATTTTATCTCAGCCGCGCTCATCTCACATTGCATTAAGCGGAGTCCACTTTCCTATACGACATGGTCGTATCTTGAATCGCCGTGTGTTTCATTGCAATCCCTCTTATAGCCATAAATTGGCTTTTTTGGGTACTATAATACCTCAAAAAGTCCTTAAGTTAATAGTAGAATCAATATGTTACGCAAGATTTTCGCTTTTAGTTGATCTGTGGCTTTCATTGCGCGATTGAGAACCACTATCCCAAGTCAATCGACAACATTGAAGTGAAATCCGGGAGCCGGAAAATGGCCAATTGGTACACTGCTGATACGCATTTCTCGCATGAGAATGTAATCGCTCATTGTGATCGTCCATTCCGGTCGGTAGCCGAAATGGATGCCGTCCTCATTGAAAACATGTGGAAGGTCGTGAAGCCGGATGATGAACTATGGATAATTGGTGATTTTGCATTTGGTCCAAAAGCGAAAGAGGCACCATATTTGGCGGGTGTTTTCAGCCAGCTGCCCGGCGCGAAAAAGCACCTGGTTGTTGGGAACCATGACCTCAGTCCTACTTTAGAACTACCGTGGGACAGCATACATTATTTGGTCGAGGTCAAAGACGGGCCTCAAAACCAGGCTCATACACTTTGCCACTATCCAATGATGACTTGGAACCATGCAAGGCGCCAAGCGCTTCATCTTTTTGGTCATGTTCATAACAACTGGAATGGATCCAGGAACGCTGTCAATGTTGGCGTCGATGTGTGGAACTTCACGCCGGTTTCATTTCGGCAAATTGCACAACGGGCGAAGTCGTTGCCTGTCAATAAACACTGGTCTGATGTCGAGCCAAGGTCTTCCCTAATCTAGTTCGGTTCATCAACTACTACGAAACAGTCTGGTAAGTTCGGAGCAAAAATGTGGCGCAATTCTTGGCATGGAGCGATTTGCATGACGAGTTCTGGGAAGGTTTTGAGCTACCCGACCTGGCCTCTCCGATAGACGGAGTGTTGATCGCAGGCGATACCAACACGATGGGTCGCCACTTGGATATCCCCGCTCGGGCCGCGCGCAAATACGGGTGCCCGGTTGTGACCATTTGGGGGAATCATGAACCTTATGGGTCAATCTGGTCGGAACTACTGGCCGACGAAGAGCGACAGCTTGCTAAGCTGTGCGCAGAAGGCCTCGATATTCGGGTCCTACATGGTGCGGCAACGGAAATTGCTGGTGTTCGTATCATCGGAGCAACGCTTTGGACTGATCTCCGACTGTTTCTAGGATCGGACACGCAAACGCAGATGATGCTGTCTGCACACCTTCAGGACTATCGAGAAATACGAACCGCGCCTGATACAAGGTTCACAGTTGAGGACATGCTGGAACGTCATAGAACCGACAAAGTTGCGCTGTTTGAAGCGCTGCACCGGCCTCATTCTGGCCCAACGGTTATAATGACACATCATTTGCCAGTACGGGAGCTACTCACGCCTTGGCGCACCCACCAAAGCAACCCGGAGCGTTTGCTGAGCAACGGTTTTGCAAGTGATTTGTGGGATGAAGTGCGAAAGCTTAAAGTCCACACTTGGATATGTGGGCACAGCCATGAGCAATTTTGCTGGGTGGGAAAAGGCGATCATGGATCGATGCGCTTTGTTTCCAACCAAAGAGGTTATCCAGGAGAGAGAACAGCATTTGATCCTTCGTGTTTGATGGCAGTTTGACCCGTTCGATCGCCAAACGTATCAATTGTACATGCTTCGCAGAGAAGCTTGGTGGTAACCATAGAGCCACAGTTGCGTTGCTGTTTGGACACGACTTGCAGTCGGCAAGTTCAAAACTGTTGAGGGAATCTGCAATCCCACTTATCCGACGACCTCCAATTGGTCCATTGGACCCAAATCGTAACCCCAAAACAAGGAAAGGGACATACATGCTTATTCGTCATTTCGCCCTTTCAGGGCTGATCAATACCTAAACTGAAATCAGATCAGGTTTGATCCAGTTCGCCGGCTCGTAGCTGGCGCATCTATATACGTTTATTGGGTACTATCTCATGGGCAATTCTGTCTTGGATGGTCGCGCGTCAGCCGTGTCCGGCGACGGCATCATCACGAAATTCTATACATCTGCGGCCTGGATCGAAGGACGGGCCGAAGCGCAACTCGAAGAAATCGCCGGCTGGATCGGCGTGCAAAAAATCGCGGCCTTTCCCGATTTGCATCCGGGCAAATACGGGCCGGTTGGATGTGCCGTTCTGGCGGACCGTATTTTTCCGCAACTGATCGGTAATGATATCGGTTGTGGCATGTCTCTGTTCCAGCTTGATCTGCCTGTGCGAAAACTGAAGCTGGAGAAAGCGCTACGCCGGATGCGTGTTCTTGGAGAACCTGCATCTGAAGATCCGCGCTGGCGACTGGAAGATGCTGGCCTGCCAACCGATCTGTTTGCCACATCGCTCGGTACGGTTGGTGGCGGCAATCATTTCTGCGAAGTGCAAACTTTGGCCGAGGCGGATGACTGCATCCGCCTCGATACATCACGCCTGTATCTGCTGGTTCATTCCGGATCGCGCGGATTTGGCAATGCGGTTCTTGGTTCGGTACCGGATGGTACCTTCGCGGGCCTTGATCCCGAAAATGACACCGCGTTGGCTTACTTGCGGGATCATGACCGGGCCGTTCGCTGGGCCAGCCTGAACCGCCATATCATCGCTGAACGCGCGGCGGAGGCGCTGCGGGCAGATCTGATGCTGTTGGTTGATGCCCCGCATAATTTACTTGCGCGGCATGGCGATGGCTGGCTGCACCGCAAGGGCGCGGCAGTCGCCGAGCAGGGATTTGTTCCGCTTGCCGGATCGCGGGCTAGTGCAAGCTATCTGATGGCTCCGAACGGTCATGACGACTCACTAAGCAGCCTCGCTCATGGTGCCGGGCGACGCTATGACCGATCCTCGATGCATGGTCGAGTACGGGCCAAAAAATCTGACATCGAGGCCATGCAACGCACTCCCTTAGGCGGCCGAATTCTGTGCGAAGATCGCGACCTTCTGATTGAAGAGGCGCCTTTGGCGTACAAATCGGCCAAGTCCGTCGCCGAAGACCTGGAGCGAACAGGTGCTGCGCGTTCTGTGGCGGAGTTCCATCCGCTCCTGACTTTCAAGAAAACGCGTGACGGGAGGCCGTCATGACTGCATCCCGACATATCTCACTCTTGGTCACCAGTGGCAGCGGTCCTGCCGAATGCCAGCAAGCCGTTGCAGGCGTGCTGGAGGCAATGCGCGAAGAGGTCGAGCTCCTCGCCGTGGACTTCGACACCAATGGGGTGCGTACAAAACATGGCTATAAGTCCGTAGTGGTTCTGGTAAGCGGTGCCGATGCGGAGGCCTTCGCCAAGAATTGGCGCGGTACGATCCAGTGGCGGGCGCAAAGCAATCTGCGTCCGACGCATAAACGGGCCAATTGGTTCATTGGGGTGTTCGACCTGCCTGCACCGGTGCAATCACCTGAACGCATTCAAGCGAGCGACGTCACTTTTGCAACCTTCCGGGCGGGCGGCCCTGGTGGGCAGCACCAGAACACGACCGATAGCGCAGTGCGGGCGACGCACAGGCCAACGGGGCTTTCGGCGGTGGCACGTGAGGAGCGCTCACAACACCGCAATAAGGCGCTGGCGTTGGAACGCCTGCAGCATCTGATGGCCGCCCAAGCCGCAGCGGATGAAGCCGCACAAAAGGCGAGCCGCAACGAGCTGCACTATGCGCTCGAACGCGGCAATCCGGTACGGTGTTTCAAAGGTCACGACTTTCGCGAAGTGAAAGGGGGCTAAGATGGAAGCATTCGATCAATTCCTGACCAGCGCCCTGACCAGCGATTTTTTCGCGGGCGGCTTAGCGCTCGGGGCATTCGGGGTCGCGGCAGCCTTTCTGCGCATCGCGTTCGTAGCCATGTACCGTGTGATTATTCGGCGCGTCTGGGTCAGCCTGACGCTCGATAACCGGAGCGCGGCCTATCGTCATTTCTGTATCTGGATGGAGCAGAACAATGTTCTGTCCCATTCGCGCCATGTGCGCATGACGGATGGGAAATGGGCTCGAGGAACAAAGGGCTATGCACCGGCTCCCGGGCGGCATTGGTTCTTCTGGCGAGGAAAAATCTGCCGTCTGGAGCGCGATATCAATGAAAAGTCAAAGGTTGGGGCCGCTCACAACCAGCGACCCATGGAGGTGCTGAATGTCACCGTCCTGTTTGGTAAAGTCGAGACGATACTGGGCTGGATCGCTGAGGGACGTACGCTTTCCCGAACCAGGGATCGCATCGGCCCTGGCCTCCATATTCTGAAAGGGGATTGGTGGGATCATGTCGGCGATGTCCCGCGCCGTTCCGTCAATACGGTACTGGTGGATGACGATCGCATCGAGAAAGTGCTGAAGGACATGCGTTGGTTCTATGGAGCCAGCAACTGGTACGCGGAACGTGGTGTTCCCTGGCGGCGGGGGTATCTGTTTTACGGCCCTCCTGGCACGGGCAAGTCGAGCCTCATTCGTGCGCTGGCGTCAGACCTGTCATTGGATATCGCGTCGCTGGATATCGGGCGTGCGACGTTGACAGATGATGATCTGCGCGAAGCGATGATGTGTGCCCCCAAGGGGTCGCTGATCTCAATTGAGGATGTGGACGCTGTGTTTACACAGCGCGAAGGTGGCGAGAAACGCTCGGGCGTCAGCTTTTCGGGTTTGCTCAATGCCATCGACGGCGTGGCCGCGCAGGAAGGGCGGGCGCTGGTCATGACCACAAACCACAAGGAAAAGCTGGACCCGGCCCTGATCCGTCCGGGCCGCGCCGATGTGCATACCAAGCTTGGATTGGTGGATGCTGCAACAGCCCGCCGAATGTTTGAGCGCTTTTTCCCCGGTGAACGCGACCTGGCCCGGGTGTTCGAACAACGGTTAGGAGATCAAAAACACAGCCCTGCCCAGGTTCAAGGTTGGCTTTTGGCCAACAGCGCCGACGCTTATTCTGCTGCGCAGGCGTCGGTGCTGGAAGGTCGTATACAAGGTATCGCCGCCGAATAGGCAAGCAGCAGCGTTTATGAAAGCTGCATTTACTCCTGCATTCGGCGAGACGGTCATAAATTGCCAGCGACCCGAACCTGCCGTTGGCTGCGGATACAAAATCAGAGACTGAAAGAGGTTCGCACAAGCTGACATTGCCGTCATTGAGTCTCGATACCCAAAGGACCGTTTTGTGCACCTCGTCACCTATCAAGAATCTTGATGAACGGCGTAGGATGCAAATTTGCAACACACATCGATCGAGGAGCCAGTAGGCTGCCAAAATTCAGCCGCAACGACATCCAATATGTTGCCAAATTCAGATAAAGTCTGTTTGGCGGCGGCTCAAACGACGCGGGAATGATTGTGAGAATGCCACAATCGTCCGATCGCCAATGAAGGAATAAACTACGAGTTCTTCTCGATCACATCGCCAATCCAATCGATGTAGTATGCTACACTGGTGTAGATTCCAAAGAGGTTGGCACCACCGCATCCCCGTCCCCAGCTGACGATGCCAACCAGAACTGGCTCGGTGGTCAGTTGTGCCAGTGATGTCGGTCGGTGAAAGAGTGGCCCGCCGCTGTCGCCTTGGCATGAGTCGAACTCTCCCGAACGGTAGCCGGCACAGATCATGCCCTGGGTGATCTCGTCGTTGAACGGTTCATAGGAGGCTTCGCAGGTACTGCGATCTACGAGGGGCACGCGAACTTCCAGTAGGTCCGGCGAGGCAACGCCCCCTTCAGAGGTGCGACCCCATCCCGCCGTATAGAGCGCGGTATAAGGGTCATAGACCCAGGCCGAATCTGAAACGGTGGGAAGTCGGATGCTACCACGAGCGACGTCCGTAACCGTGCCTGGGTCGGAGAGTTGTAGAATGGCGATGTCATGTTCGAGCGAGAACGGATCATACTCGAACGCGCCGTTGGTCCCGTCAGGCAGAAAGAAATTAAGTACCTGCTGGATTTCCCCGCCAGCAAACCCGCTTTCAATATTCAGCGCGCCGCTGAAAACACTCAGGCGGGACTCCGCTAACCTGTTTCCATTGTGGTCGGTGACGCAATGGGCTGCGGTGATCGCCCATTTCGGCTCTGTCGCGTTGTTATTCCAGGAGACGACTTTGCCGTCGTTCATGATTGGAGAGACGAAGGACGCCCCACACCAGTGGCTGCCATCGAGGCGCAGCGACATCATCCATTGGGCTTTCCGCACCACCCCGTCGATTACTTCACCGTTCAGAATACGTTCGGCACCATTTGCACGGCCAGCCTTGCTGTCAGCCAGCGCACCTGTCGCTGCCAGGCCCGCCATGAGGGCTGTAAGAAAGATAGGTCTCAACATTTTAGTTCTCCTTTTTCAGTAGGTTGATCCAATTTATTACCTGTTCGGTTGCTAGATTTGTGTAGATGCCACCGTCACCGCAGTAGGGGGCGCTCGCACCACGGCGCTGCCGCGAGGTCAGGCCGACAAGCCGGTACGTATGGTCCGAGGCGATCATATAGAGGGGGCCCCCGCTGTCGCCTTTACATGTGTCGACTCCCGCTTCGTTGAATGAAATCCATTCCTGTCCGGGCAGGCACCCTTCGCCGGCGGCAACGTCATCCTCAGTGCAGGCCCGCACCTTGATCGTCGCATGGCGTTTGATACCACCGACGCTGTTGAAATCACTTGCCCCGAAACCGACGATCGTGCCGACGAAAGACGCGAATTCCACGATCGCTGAGGTCGGAACGAACTCTTGGAAATGCGCATTTGGTATGGCAGTTGGGTCAAGCGGGTGGACCGCCGCAAGGTCCACGCCAGAGCCTGTCGCGCAATAGGACGCATCGAAAAATGTTACGTCGCCCTTGAGAAATCTGTACTCATTGAAGCCCCTGCGATAGTCAGCATCAGCAACAAGTGCGTTGCCGATCCAGAAAGTGCTTGGGCTCGAGTCGCAGTAGCAATGGGCCGCCGTCAGCACGACGTTTTGTGAAATCACCACGCCAGAACACAACCCACCGCTAGTTCCGCGCAACGCGACTGTTGCAGCAAATCCCTGACCGGTGATGATACTTGCAAGCCGCGGCGCAGCGGTTGGCGAAACGCCTGGTGTCGTTGGTAAGTTTCCGGGAATGCCCGGAGTCGGGTCGCCGCCGCAAACCGCCGCGGCACCGCAGTATCCCGTGACACCGGGCACTTCGGGAGGGTTTTGAGGATCCAGGATGGGAGGCAACAAGTCGACGCCGTCGATCGGCGCGGGCATGTCGGACGGGAAGTTCGGAACGACCGTTATGTCGGTCCCAACAGGAAGACCGGGAGCGAGTGTAGGCTCCGGTTGTCGTATGGTATCCAGGCCGTCGGAAGGAACCGGGGTTGTTGGCAGGGTGGTTGTTCCACTGTCGACCCCACCGCGGTCGCCAGCACCGCCGCTTCCGCCTCCGAGACTACCACCTCCAAGTCCTCCGCTACCGCCTCCGAATCCACCACCCCCACCGCTGCCGGTGCCACCGAAGACTGGTATCAGAGTCGCATTTCCATATGGTTCGTGACCGAAGTCGAAGGCATGCGCCGAACTGGCCCCCAGAAGGGCACTCATTGCGACGCCAACGACCAATGTTATCAGTCTCGGATGCTCGTCCATTGCGTGATCTCCTTTGGTCGGTACCCCTTCAGTCGAAGAGGCGATGGGCTGGCCATGTCACTCGGCAGCCGCGGCATTCGCTTCCGCCAGCTTCTTTTGGGCTTCGAGAAGCGCCACTTGTGCATCAATCTCGGCTTTCTGTTGTGTGAGCTTGGCCGTCCGCCCCGTGATGGCGTCGAAGGGAGCTGCGATGATGGCTTCGACTATTTTGAGTGGAATGGAGGCACAGCCTGCCAGTTCACTCGGTTTCTTGACCTGATATTGCGTCAGAATGCCGTTCTGGATGGTCATCGCGTTCTCGGTCTTCACGCAGGGCTTGCGTTTCATGTTGATTCCGATGACCTCCTGGGGATGTGGTACCACAGTGAGAACCGAGGCCGACTGGTAGGTGACCTTGACTGGCACCATGACAGGGACACAGAGTGACGAGTTCTCGGGACAACTCTTGCGGCCTGTCCCACTCGGGAACTGGGCGCCGATTGGCTGCACCGTCACGCCATTCTGCGACCCAAGCCGGTACGGGTCGACTAGGAACTGGCGTTTTTTGTTGTCACTCTCGTCATCCGTGCGCGCTTTCGCCGAAGGTTGGATGCGCAGGGTATCGACAATAGCCGTAACGATCTCGTCCGAACGGTCGTCGGTGTCTGCCTTGGCGATATTCAATAACTGGCGGTCATTTACGCCCAGGGTTATCACGTCATCCGCGGTTCCCGAGAACTGCGCCTGAGCGACGTAGCGGGCATTGACGTCGCCGTAGAGTACCGGTGTGACCGAAAGAACGGCACCTCCCTCTGCTGCCGGATCGTAATTGACTTGCATCAGGGCTTTCGGGAGGAAATAGACAACCCCGTCGATCGCTTTCCCGGATGGCGTGCCACGCTGAGAAATGACGGGTGACTGGGTCGAACAACCCGCGAGGATCACAGCCGCCGCTGCGCAGAGGTATTGCAGTTTCATTCAATGTGCCTTTCGAAACTTGGGTTTTTTAGCGCCTGTGGGCACCGAGTTCAGTCCATCACCCCTGCCGCACGCATTAGGCTCGGCATGTCGGTGATGTCGGTTCCGCCAGGCTGGAACTCCGAGCCTGGTGTCCAGCTCGCGCCGCCAGCCGCGGCGTTCCAGTAGCTGTCGGGATCATTCGCGATCAGACCGACGATCGTCTCAGCGACGATTCGGCTGCCAAGAGGACCGAGACACTCGCCGTGGCCCAGGATTTCGGCCTCCTTGAGCACGTAAAACCAGAGCGGTGTCGCATCGACAAAGTTACCGTTCTCTACTGCCTCTCCGGTCGGTCCGGAGACAAGTTGCGTTCTCGAAAGCTGCGGCAACGTCACGCCATGGACACGCGCAAGCTCGGCTAGACAGCCCTGGGCGCTCGGCAGGTTCAGCCGATGGCCTCGACGCAGGTTGCGGCGCGCAAGATGGCGCAAAACTCCGTGACCACCTGCCTCTTCGTTCACCATATTCCCGAGAGGAATGGCCAGGTTGGTATCGATTTTGCGTGCGGCACGGTCGGGCATGTCTTCGGTAGGTCCGAATACGAAACGATCCCATTCGATCGGCCAATGATCCGGCAACGAGATCGTTGATCCAATCACAGGGACGTCCATCGGTTTGTCTCCGTTACCGGTAAACTGGAACAGAAGTTCGAACGGCGCGGCCGGAAGCAGCGGAGCACCTGTGTCAGTTCGGCCGAATTGACGATTCCAATCGTAGCTGTTCCGAACCATCGAATGGCCGAACCGAAATGCGGCGGCCGAGAATTCAAGCGGCATCGGCAAGAGTTCGGCGCGTGCCGGGGCCGGGTGATCAGCCAGAAAGGCTGTGTAGACAGGTGCCTTCTGTGCGACCACGTCTCGCAAGGTCGCGTCATTGCATATCGTCGCCAAGTAGCTGTGGATCACGAGCCACTGGTAGACCCAGCTCGTGCGTAACCGCGCCCAGTCAAACAGCCCGTCATGATCGGTCGGCGCATTTGGGAACTCGACGCGATTGTCCCGCACATGCTGCACGATTACGTTGTGCAAGCGTACCCATATCAGGTGAAACTGAGCCACCGCGAGGTTTTCGTCGTTGCGCCCGTCACCGAGGATCGCGCGCTGAAGGTTGACCTCGTCGGTCGCAGGATTGAAGAAAGGCTTTCTTACATCCGGACCCAACCCGTTGAGCTCGGCTTCCGTGACCACCCCGCGCCGTAGGAGATCGTGCAAGCGCAAGAGATCGCGGGCGGGATCGTGTGGTGGTCGGATGTCGTCGAACCCGGTCGCCGTCACTTGCCCTACCCAAAGCTTGGCCATATCATCCGGAAACCGCAGCGCCTGAGCTAATTTCTGGGCAAATGGCCCCAGAAGAGGTCCACCACCATGCACGCTGTCGAGATTGAGCGCGCTGGCGCGCAGGTTTTTGAGGTTGTCCGAGATGAAGTCTCTTGCCAGTGGAGTTACCTCGGGCTCGTCAATAACAAAAACACTTCCCTCGCGGTCGGTGTTTGCTGTCAGGTCGTGGTCAATGAATTGACCGAAATAGGTGAATACCGGCGGGATCTCCGAGTTCTCGTCAAGGTCTGCCGGCTCTCGAACCATCGCGTCGGCAAGTTCGTCCAAAGTGCCTGCGACGCCGTCCTCCCTAGAGGCGTTCGATGCTTTACCGAAGAAATACCCGAAGCTCCCAAGCTCCGGGTCCGCGGGCATCTCGGCTTCGTCCATGAAGCCGCACGCCCCAAAATCGGACGCAATCCGGCCGCTATATCCATTTTTCACTTTTTTGGCCGAAACCGCAGTCGTACCGTGCCCGGGAAGCAAAAACATGTTGTGTTACCTTCTCAAATGAATGCCTTTGATCAGAAGGTACCAAGAGCAGCGGTACGGCGCGTCGTGCCCAGCGTTAAAAAACCGTCAATGAAGCAGCCCGTTCCGCAAAAAAAAGAGGGGCGCTCAGAGCGCCCCTCGGTTTCGTACTGAAATCACTTGCTAAAATTTCCCGCGGCGGAAGAAACGACCTAGTTGTGCTTCTGCGCGGTCCGAATCTGGTCTCACAGGGTTCGGCATGCGGCCCTTTCCAATCTTGAGGGGTGAGGCCTGTCCTGGGAAGTGGGTTTCGGCCTCCATAGTCTCCGCCAGCTGCTCGAATTCCCGAATGAAGGGGTCCGGGTCTGGAAAACCACCTGCGACCCGTTGTGTGACAAGCACGCGTGCCGCCATTGCAGACGGGAAACTTGTTCCGGCGAACGCAGCGGCCGAACCGTCCCGAGCGCCGGAGGAAAGGATCCCGAAGTGTGCGGCCCCTTCCGAGCCGGGCAGCGACGCTGTCGGCTGAACCGAGCCTGCACGGAAGGGGCTCTCACGGTCCGGTACGTCGCCGTCTTCGACCCTGCGACTGCGAATGATCCCGGTCCCCGAATAGGTTGCCGGTCGGCCATCTGTCCCGCGATGAGCCGCGATCGTGGCGGTATATCTGGAAATTCCAATTGCATTGATCGTGCCATGACGACGCACAACGTTCGAATTGTCTTGGTTGACGGGCAAGTCTGTCGGCACCAATGAGTAACCGTAGCTGTCAACACGCCGACCTGTTTCGTCAAAGCGGCGGTATTCCGGTCTTTCTAGATAGCTGCGCTTGTTCACTGCGGTTACAGGCTGCGCCGTCTGATCGGTCTGAACATTCGCAGAAACTGCCAGCGGTTCCGATGTGGTGTTGCGCACGCGAACGCGCCACGGTCCGGCAGGTGCCACGGCCTGGCCGCTCTCGAACAACTGGGTCTGCTTGATAGCGACGACATAGCGCATTCGCTTCCGGGGACGTCTCTCAGCCCGGTCCTTGGTCTCGACATTCCTGCGCTCCTCGTCTTCGAACACCTGGGCGTAAATTCGCGCCACCACGTCGGATGCCGCACTCTCGCCTGCGCCCGGCATACGGGCAACGAGATCGACACTACGCCATGAAAACGGACTCGCTCGATCGAATTCCGGTGCGGTCAAGTTGGATGTGACGCCGTCGGGCGAAACAACCTCGATCTGTAGCGGCATCAGGTCGCCAAGGTCGGGGGTTCTCCAAGGCGCCCATATCTCGAGGAAGTTCGCCGACTGATCATCGGGTTGAATCCGCCACTCGAAGGTCTCGGTGGCCCCGGCGTTAAGCCGGACGCGGGCATTCCCTTGTTCAAGGTTTTCGTTGCCAGCCGGGATGGTAAGATAGACCGCACGCAAGCCGAGGTTTTCTCGCGCCTTGTTGATCTTGCGGATCGTACGTGCGATGTGGTCGTGCCCGTCGCGTGAACTTGCCTGCTTTCCGAAGGACAGGTTGATAACTAGCTCAAAGCCCTCGTTCTCGGAGTTGTCACGCTTCGCAGCGGTGTTACCGAAATTGAGCGTCCAAAGCTTATCCGCCAAAGCAATGATCCGCCAAATCGCCAGAAGCGCGAAATACTCAAGAAAGACGGCAGAGTGCCCAACAAGCGATCTTTCGGGAAAGTTCACAAGCAAGAACCGCGTCGCGTCTGCGAATTCCGATGAGGGCTCGGCACCGCCCGCCAGATGCAAGGTATGGGCTCCGTGGGACGCATGGCGGCCCAATTCCCGGTTGCCGAAAATATTTTTAAAGTCCTCTGTCCATGTGTTGCGATTGTAGGCCTCTTCATCGAGATAACCCGTTCGCATGTCTCTAGAAGGCGTGTGTTGAAGAATTAAGTCGTTTATCTCATGCGCCAGAAGTTCCCGACCGAAGGGAAGATAGTTTTGCCTCGCGCGGCCTTCGACTTCGGGTGGGGTCTCAGGCTCGAACACAGCCTCTTTCAGATCCGAACGGTCCGCGGCTTGCTGCCAAGCAGCAAGAATGCGGGTAGTTCCGTCGTCCTTCCGCGTCCAGCGGTGACCGAGCGGAATACCGAGATCTATTACGCCGATAAGGCGGGTTTCTCTGTCGACCTTCAGCGCATCGGGAAGTTTGCCGGGATCGGCATCTGCGTCAGCAAACACCTGTGGAAAATCCCCGTACTCGTTCCTGTGATTGTGATGAATTTCAGGCTCAATAAACGCCTCTTTCGGCAATGGCGGAAGGGCATTTCTTGCGAGTATACGTTCCAGAGCTTCGGCAATGATTATTTTAGTCTGGGATCTAGCGGCGTCAAAATCCTTCGGCTCGCTGCGACCGAACAATACGGGTTCCGGTTTAAACCGGACTACGCCATCATCGTTATTGCGAATAGCAGCATGGCTACCGCCAGTGAAACCGTCCCAGTCCGCATAGGGCGTCTTGTAGTCTGTTTCGACCAGTTTCCAGACCTTGTCCCATTCAAGCTTAGGCACGGCCCCACTCCTGATCAAGAACACGGCTATAAATTGCAGCCAGCGGGCCAGCATGGGAAACTCTATGTGGAGTCAATGCTTCCCAATTCGGAATTGGGAATGAACTGAGCAGAAAGTCTTGCGTCGGAGGAAATTGTTCGCTGTTTGCCGATGCTTCGAAATCCGCTTGGAAAGCGTCTATTTCGGTCTCACTTGTAACTTTCTGCAATATAGCCGAAATGGCATCCCCAATTACGCACCCCAGAAGGGCCCCAGCTGCGCTGTCGACAGGGAAATGGACGCCTGCCACTGTCCGGTTCGCGCTGATACGATGGGCGATGCGCATTATTACAGCCGGGTCTTTTTCGGTGCCCCCGAGAATGCCAGTTCGCAAACTCACTCCTGGGTTCATCAAACGATGCAACACGGTCGCCAGCGCGAAACTGACCGTCGCGTGACCGCTTGGGAAAGACGAGTGATCCGGTGTCTGAATAACGGGATGAATGCGCGCCGAATAGTCGATCGGTCGCGGCGCCCAGCAGAAGTGCTTCATCTGCAATGAGAGCGCATAGGCAATGTTCTGAACTACAGTCAGAAGTTCGAGCGTAGATTGGCGCCCCGCTGCGTCAAGCCGTGCAACCGAACCCATATATGAAAGAATGTCAGCCGCTTGCGTATTGATCTCGGGAATGCGATCAGCCCTGAGATCGGCATAGTTTCGAAGCCAAATCACCTGCTCCTTGAACACGGTATCCCGGTCAGGTGTTGCAATTTTGCAAACAGGTTTTCCGTCGAAATGCAACGCTCCTCCTGTTGGTGTCATGTCTCCTTCGGTTGCGAGTACTGGGGCGACGTTGAACCTCGAAAGCAACTCGGCTGTCAGCATCGTCATGCGCCGCTCTGCCGTTAGGTAACGCATTTCGCTAAACCCCTTCGGTGCACCCGCTGGAACCAGATCCACATCGCCGGCCCAATAGCCGATCACGGCGTCATGGGTGACAGTAAGCCCGATATTTAGAAGTGGGGTGCCGGGACCGCCGGCATGGGCGCCTGCGCCCGAACCTCCCGCACCGCTGCCGCCTGCACCGCTACCGCCTGCACCTGATCCGCCTGCACCGCTACCGCCTGCACCTGATCCGCCGGCTCCGCTACCGCCTGCACCTGATCCGCCGGCTCCGCTTCCCATAATCGCCATATTTTTTCCTCCAATTCGGCTCGCACATTGAGCAGTAACTTTCTCGCGCGGCGTGCCTTATCCCGAAAATTGCCAATCCATAATCAAATTGGTCAATGGGACCGGAGAGTTTTTTGCGGTCTTTTCACGGAAAACCGCCTCGGTTGATCGACAATCAAAGATGAGAGATACTCCCTTAGATTAGTAGAGGTATTGTGGGAGCAATGGAGTCGCGAAAAATAGCCATTTCGCTTAATGGAATGATGGCCATTAAATTGCGCGATGGCACCTATGCCGATCTACGAGGCGCGAAGGCGAAGGCCTTGGTCGCGCTGCTTGCTACGGCGCCGCGACTTACAAGAAGCCGCACTTGGTTGCAGGATATGCTCTGGAGTGATCGCGGTCGCGAACAACGATCCGCAAGCCTCAGGCAGTGCATCTCTGAGTTAAAGACTGCTTTAAGCACCGATTCCGATGCGCTTTTTGCAGACCGCCAAAAGGTTTCCTTTGCTTCTGAATGCATCGAGATCGCTGAAACTGACCCCGAACAGGGGGAGTTCTTGGAAGGACTACGCGTTCGAGACCGTGCTTTCCAAGCCTGGCTAGAAGAGCAACGTGCGAAGTTTCATGTGAACTATCCGTCCTCTCCTGCACACAATCCCGTTGACGACCGACTTGTGGTTTTCATTTGCGAAAGTGACGAACAGCGCGATTGCCTCGCACTTGAAGACGCTTTTCAGCACAGTCTTATGAAGTCGGTGAGCGAACAGAGTTTCGTGAAGTTCGGGAAATTCCGCACGTTGGACATCACCGGCAATTGCATTGTCGTCTCGGCAAAAGCCCATCGAATTCCCGGCGGTCTCAAACTTGTGGTAATTGTCGAAGATATTCGCGCACGTGCAATAGTCTGGTCGGGCAATTGTCCTTTGCTCGAAACGGACGATCCCTGGGCCAGAAACCCCAGGTTTCTCGGTATGGTCAATCAGGTGCTCGATTCCGTTGCACGAGCGCACCTCGCCAAGATTCCATCAAACAGGATCGGTGGTGACAAAGACGCCAATTTACTTGGCGAAATCGCGGTTCGTAACCTTTTCTCCATCAAAAAAGCGGACGTGGCCAACGCAATTGAGTTGTTGCAGCTTGCTTATTCACTGGAACCGCGTGGTGCCTATATGGGGTGGATTGCCCAAGCCCTCACGATCCAGTATGTCGAGCGTTTTGTGAAAATTGATCAGGAGTTGCGTGAGCGAGCCAAGGAGGCCTGCCGACTTGCCTTGACCAACGAGCCCAACAATTCAAATGTTCTCGCATGCGTTGCCAATACCCGCGCTAATATAGAGAGAGACTTCATTGCTGCCTCTGAATTGGCCCGTCAAGCAGTTAGGGCGAATCCCGTGAACCCATTGAGTTGGTACGCAGCTTCTAGTGCTGCGCTCTGCCGTGGCAGTCTCGAAGACGGATATAATTTTGCGACCATCGCCCAACGTCTTGCCGACGGTACCCGGATGAAATTTTGGACCGATTGTCAGCTCTCGATTGCTGCTGCTATGCTGGGTAAAGGTCCAGAAGCCCTGAAGTTTGGTGAGAGCGCGTCCGCCCTTGCCCCGGAATTCCGACCGCCATTGCGTTACCTGACAGCTCTCTACGCACTCTCGGCGGACCACGAAAATGCTAGACATGCCTTCGCGCGTTTGGCGGCCAAAGAAGAGGTGAGTATCGATCAAATGGTGGCTGACCCAGAATATCCCATCGGAATGATGCGTCGATACTGTCGCAGATTGACCGGTGCTCTTTCGGAAGCAGAAATTTGAATTCTTTTAAGCCCGGGGCTGCGTGCCAGACCGAAACGCCGAGGCCGGCGATTGCAGTGAAAGTTACCAACACTTTCAACCCACATTGTGAAGAATGGCCAAGAGATACTACCGCAAATCGCAATGCCTTCGCGGCGGCACAGCTCTGCAATGCTGTCCTCGCCTTTCAGGCCGTACAGCACAATCCTGATCTTCTCTTCTGCTGAATATTGCTTGCGCGTGGCGCGGCGGATATCTTTTACAACTTTCTCACCGTGGCTCTGGTTGGTACCGGGTTTCTTTCTCATCTCCACACCTTGGCGGTTACGATGAGCCAGAAAACCTATCTTATCAAATCGACCTAAACTGTCCCATTGGCGCTGACGTCAGACAAATCAAAGAAGCTAGCCTGTGTTCGCCGGAGGTGTGGATATAGAGCGACCCGTCGCTCAATTTGTCAGGCAAAACACCCACCTCAAGCAACAGGCGTTCGAAATGTCGATTGAGGAAGTGCATTTCATACAAGTTTGCCCAATCCTCCAGTCGGCGGTTAAATGCGGCAAGGTCTTCGTCAAAGAGCTTTGACCACTTCAAGAGTTCAAGCTGCGCAAGTGCTCGATCCAATAGCCCGCCTGGTCGGTGCGGGCCGATCATCGAAGCACGTGCCGCAAGATACCTTGTCATTGCCGTCATGAAACCCGACACATGGGTGGCACAAATCTCGAAGAACCGTTCATGATCGCTGTCCTCTTGATACTGCGTGTTTGCATCTGTTGTAACCGAAATCATCTGTTCAAGTTGTAAGAGAGCTTGCTCAGAATAGAATTCCAGCGTTCCCGTTGTGGGGGCTAGGAGACGGGTGGAGAAATAAGTCGCCAGCAACGTGTCATTGTACTGATAGAGCCAGCCCTCATACGGGTCCGCATGTGGTGCAAGAAGCGTTCCAGGAAATTTACCTTCCAGAAGCGCGTAGAATGCGGTTATCCCCAGGCAGTAACAGATGACCGAAATAGCGTCGTCGTTTTCGGTTTGGTCTTCCGAGATCAACTGGTTAGCAAGATAACCTCTAAGGATGATGTGGGTCTTTATGCCATCGTCACGCCGCACCGCGAGCGGCATGGCAACGCCACTGGGATTAGCGCACGCAGAGGGATCAATGCTGCGATCGATACCTGGACCTCGGTCGAGTTCCTGCAAAGCTGCCGCGTAGTCTGCGGCAAAAGTGATGCCATCTAGGCGATGGACCGGGAAGTAGCCACTAAATGCTTTGACTGCTTCATTGAGGCTTGCCGCTACTTTTTGCGCATAAGTCTCGTCTCCGAAGTCCTTGAAGGAGACGGAATACGAGAATCGGTCACTTACAGACAAATCAGTCCATTTGACGGGGTCACTATTTTCGTGTGAGACATTCACATCATCGCCGATGAGGTCTTCGACTGCCTCGCGGACAGCAGAAGATGTCATGTCGGCTATTCTGGCGCGTGCGAAGCCACCAAGCTCCGCAAAATCAGATTGTAAGACTTCATGTCTTCGGTTCGCCAAATAGAAAGTAAAACAGCTTTCACGTGAGGCCCTGCTATATATTTCCACAACCTTGCCCCAGTCATCCGCTACACTGCCAACCGCTAGTTTTGAGGATGACAATGGAACCACGACGCGAGTCATGCTTTTGTGATCCGCCATAATATAAGGCCCCCAACCGTTTGCGTCTTCGGCGACGGCAACACAGTCGGGCAGAACCGCATCTCCAGTTGGAAAGTCAACGACCCGCCATCGAAATTCCTCCAGCTTGGTTTTTCGAGGCCCCGGCACCAGCTCTTTCTCAAGAACTTGAGTATGCACCTTTCGGGGCATTGCTTGGAATTCTCTTTGGAAACGCTCCAGGAAAGCATCAAACTCATTTGACGCTGCATTCTGGAGTGCATCAAAGTCTTCTCGAATGGCCTGGTAGAGCAGACGCACAACCGCCTTGGGTGTCAAGTTGGTGAGCATGTTGATTGGATGCTGTTCGAACTGCTCTATTGCCATTTTTTCGAACTTTGACGGAACACAGTGTTTAGGTAATTCAATGCCATCGAAAAGCTCACTGGGTCGATGAATAAGTGTATCGATTGACGACACAAGCTCCGATGCCCCTACGTCTATGAATTCACGCAAGTAAGCAGCTCGTATTGTCAGATGTGCAACTATCTCGCTGATCAGGTGAGCTGGTAGAACATCACCTGCTGCAACAGCGCGCGCCTCTTCGACACCGAATTTCAGTTCGTTTTCGTATTCGGTAATCAGATCGTCCAGTGTTGGCGCATCTGTCATGGCAGGCTTTGAATAGAAATCTCGGGTTGCAGCGGCATCATCGCGGGATACCGGTACAGGATTTGGCAGACCGCGCCGATGCATCCAAAGCTTGTCACTTCCGTCTTGAATGACAAATTCCTTTAGGAAATGCCTAGGGATGAAGTGCTGCTTTCGACCGGCCATGGTAGTCCCACCTCTCTTCAAGGAGCTTTTGGTCTGTTACTGGGAAACAGTTTTACTTTCGGTCTTATTCCAAGACGAAGACGGAATCTGTCTCGAAGAACCCTTTGGCAATCAGTGCTGTGCGCATTTGCTTCGTATCGTCGGCAAAGATGATTACCGCCAAATCCGACAGGGCTCGCGAGCAACACACATAGAACAGTCGCCTCGTTCTATCGATTACGGAATCCTTTTCCTCGGCAATGTTCGCTCGGTCTCGATCTGAGAGCTCTGTAACGCCGAAGTACTTGCCGTAGGAGAAGGTGTTGGTTCGCCCTTCCTGATCGTCAACTACCACGATCACCTTGTCGAACTCCGCCCCCTTGATGCCTTGCTGCGTGGCGAATGGAGACATCTTTTCGATGTATTTCCGGTACCCCCATAGCTCCGATACGCCGCACTGCATGAAACGAAGGGCGGCATTGTCGACCGCAGGCTCGGCAACAGGTTCAGCAGTACTTGCGTACAGTTCGATGAGCTCGACGTAGCGATCATCGAGCGCCATCAAGTTGTTGTCTCTCATGAAACGGACGACATCGCCGACGCGCGCGTCCCCCCCGGCTTCCAACATCGTCACCAGTTCGCCGATCTGTCCTTGCAGGCCATTCAGAAGTCCTGCGGTGTCGACACCGGCCAGCGCATCCGGCTGCAACCGCGGACAGTGTTTGCGAAGCAGGCGCATAATCTCGAACTCCCGCGCTTGTTGACGCGCAAGCACTACTGGAAGGACGTACGACAAAAACGGGCGTACTACCCAGGCAGTGCCATCAATCAGTCCGCTACTTAGGTCCTCTGGCGATTTGTCATTAAGTGCGCTGTAGAGGTTTGGAAAATCCAGTCGGGTTGCCGCCATCCTGTGGACTAGCACCAGAAGCCGCAACGCATCCTCGTCCTCATCCTCCAACCAGCCTTGATCACCGTCCTGATCGGCCAGCCAGCGGCGTGCCTCTTCCAGACGTTCCTGTCGCCGGTAATCGGCGGGCAGGATCAATACTCTGGCTGACCCTTCGACGGGAGTGTCTTCCCCGTTCACCTTAATGTGGCGTCCGCGCGTTTGCTCAAGCTGGTCGTCTTCCGCCCTGATCCGGTTGATGGCGCGAAGCACGGCCTGCGGACACCGGAAACTTTCCGGCTTTTCAAGCGTCTCCCATCCCTCATCAGGCGGAATGGGTCCGGCACCTTGCATGTAAATTTTCTGCATCGGATCGCCGAAGAAGCCGAGACAGAAGCCTAGTGGAACCGCCCGCGCCACTTCGCGGAGCGCATCCACAAAGGCTGGGTCTGTGTCCTGACTTTCATCGACAAAGATGACCGGAAAGCGCCTAGTGAGAACGGTCTGCATCAATGCATGTCTGGAGACAAATTCAGGGCCGATCTTCAAGATATCGCTGTGGCCGAGGACGCCGTTTGAGTAGTCGCTACCGGTCCCATACCGGAAGCTCTTCACCGCACTGATTTCCGTTAGTTGTCGATTGTACCGTTCGATGTTCGCCGCAGCGCGGGTTTTCGTGGCTTCTCTCGTTCGCGGATTGTCGATTTTCTCTTGTTCTTCGGCAATCTTCTCGTGCAACCGGTTGCTCACCCATTCCCGAAGATTGTTCTGAAATGGCTTGATGACAGTCCAGAGAAAGCTATGGATTGTTGAGACATGGAATAGTTCGTCGTTCCCGACGTCACCATGAATTTCTTCCACAGCCACTTCGGTGTAGGTGATGCAGGCGACTTGTTGTCCGTTGCGGCGCAGGAAAGGCCCTTGGGTACATTCGATTTGGGCAAGGGCTTTCACGAGCGATGTTGTCTTTCCAGAACCCGCTCCAGCCACCATCACGAAATGCCGATTGCCATCACCCGCGAGCCGCTCGTGAAGTGCCGTATCGGTATCTGTATTGGGCTTGCCGATGCGGCTTGTCATGCAGTGTCACCTTCTTGCTGCTCTTCCTCTTCAACTGCTACGCCCAGCGTGGCTTCGAGCCATTCCAGGCCTTCTGCAATGTAGAGAGGGACGTTCCAAGCGTCAGGGTCCTTGGCGAGCAATGCGAGCGCAAAATCCGTTTTCTTGTAGTTCGAACTGTGAACTTTATCGTGAAGACGCCGTGCTAGGTCTTCCAGATTTTGCGGTGCGCGCACCCGGAGCCTCAACTCCCGATTGGCGAGTTCCTGTGTCCACTCCAGGTTGTCGAACGCGAAGGCGACTTCGAGCGTGCGTCCAGCGCGTTCGATCTGTTCGTCGCCACGCGCAAGATTGACGGTGCAGGGATATGTGACACGGGTAGCACCTAGCCCAAACTCATCCGCCGCAATTGTCTTGGCTGCGGCGTCGGCACCCAAGAGCTCGTCGATCCTGTTTGTGCCAGGCAACCATTGGGCAAGCATCTGGTTCGACGTCACCGCATCTGGTGTTTCGGGCGTGCAGGTGCTGCGCGCCGCAACTTCATCCCCGTCACCATCGTCGGCCACAGGTTCGGCATCAATCTCGTTTTCCTCGTCGGCGGGTCCGTTTACGCTGTCAAGATCGGTAACCACGAGCGTGGTTATCCCGATAAACTCTATAAGGGTCCGAAATAGGTGAGCGTAGGCTCCACCGATTTCGAGAACGCTAAGGTAGCAGGACCGCAGACCCGGCGCTGCTTTAGCGATCATCTGCGGCATAACTAGCCGTTCGACATTGCCCTCGACGAGCACCGCCGCGTCGGCAAAGAAAAGGTCACAGTGCGTTAGCTTCAAATATCGTTCAAGAAAGTCACGGCTCGGGTTGGCCGTGGTACGGTAGAACTCTGACAGGTTCAGGACCTTCGAGGCTTGTGCAATCCCTGTACCTTCACGCCTGAAATAGCGAATGGGCTGGAAGCCGCGCTCGTACAGGATATGCGGAGAGTGTGTCGTCAGCGCCATCTGCGTGTGGAAACCGTCTGGCACGTCACCTTCCGCCGCCAGAATCTCCAACACCTTGTTGACAAATACTTGCTGCAACTGGGCATGCAAATGGGCTTCCGGTTCTTCGACAAACACCAGATGCAGAGGAGGACGCTTCTCTTCCGTTGCCAGCCACTGTGCGTGAAGATCGAGCAGTTCAACCACCATGTAGATCAGGTTTTTGAAGCCGAGCCCGTTATATTTGTCGGGGAGCGTCAGGCCCTCATCGTTCAGGGCGTAATGAACATGGGCACCGTCCTGGCTGTTCATCACCGTCGCAGGATTTAGCGCGGATTTGATCATCAGGCGCGGATTGGTCAATCCCGGATATCCTAACTGCGCTAGCCGCTGGAGGGTATCGGCGAAGACCTGTTCGAGATGCTGGTTTAGCAGTATCTCCGAATCCGCGAGCGCCCTGATCGCGTTGTAGTCGTCACCGTGGCGCTCAAGATTTCTTTGGTAATAGCGGCTAAGGTGACGGGAAAGTTCCTCGGAGCGACTGCCTCCCTCATTATCTGAAAGATGGCGTTGTGCGTGCAGGAAATCGACTTTGATCAGCGAGTTGACGATGTCCTTTCCCGTTCGTCCTTGATCCCGCAGCAGTTCTTGCGGTTCGTAACCTTCGTTTGGCTCAAGCTCTTCGTTGAATTGGGCTTCATCAAGGACGAAATACTTGAACTCATACTCTCTCTGGAGTTCGTCTTCGAGGTATTCGCGCAGCGTACGCGGCGGAGCAACATACGGTTCCTCACCTTCCGGTGTCTCCAGGTCGGCGACCGCTTCTTGAGCCTGTGCATGCCGTTCCTGGAAGCGCGCCAAAGCCTCATCTTCGTTACGCGGTGCGAAGGAGATACGAACGCCGACCATCGCTCCTCGCCACTCGAGGTTAGGAAGAAGGTCGATGACTCGATGCAGGTCCGCTTGCTCGACCCCAAGCTATAGATCAAGCGACAAGACCGGAAGTGCAGCGTCTGCTTGACCGGCTTCAAACCCATCAATGTCGCTCCATCGGCATGCGCTTATGTCATGAAAGCTGACACGGTCACGGGCACCGCTAATGAAAAAGTGCATTGCGTGGGCAACGGATGTCTTGCCGCTGTTATTTGCGCCAACGAAGATTGAGATTTCGCTATCTAGATCAATCTTCACGTCTGCGAGGCGACGGTAATTCTTAAGTCTTATCTTGCTCAAATGCATTGCGTGTTCAATCTCAAATAACTTGACCCATTTACAATGCCTTAGGTTGATAGGGTTGGGTAGGAAAAACTTTTTGCGTGCTTGCGTATACCGAGCTCGTCTTCCCAAGCGTCGGCTTTCAACAAACTGAGACGAGCCTCTCGCACTTGCGGACAATGACAGCTTTCCGCCCTAGGTGCTGTTTCCAGGGCCTTCAGACCTCAAGTGCCGTGGCAGTTCTTGGAAACTAGGCAACCAGCCAACTGGGCTGAGAACCAATTGCAAAACCGCCAGTTTTGATAAAAGTTGCGCTCTTACCCGACAAAAGTTGCGTTTCAAGCCGGACAAGTTCCGATTCATACCGGACGACACATCAAGAAAAATCGTGGCTGGGGTGGTAGGATTCGAACCTACGATACACGGTACCAAAAACCGCTGCCTTACCACTTGGCTACACCCCAACGGTGAGCGGCTATCTACGACTGTTGTATTCCGGGTTCAAGAGGTTTTTCCGCAAAAAATGATCCAATCTGACAATTTGTTTGGCCGGTCGCTCAGCGTGTGGTTCTTTCGGCCTTTGTCTACTGTCAGGCTTGAATCAAGGGTGAGTGGAGCGTCGCCGGAAGACGTAAACAGGATGCGTGACCTAAGACGTAGAGAATTTGCGAAGATGCAATTGAACGCAAGGATCTGAGACTGCATCGCAGTCGCACAACTCTCTAGTAAAGATTTGAAAATAATTGAAAAAAGCATCTTTCTACCGGTTGACTCACCAAGTGCCGCGCATACCTCTATGATATCCGGAACTGACACTCGAAGGAGGGGCACATGAACCTGAATCCCAAAGTCGCGGAAGCGTTGAACAAGCAGATCAACAACGAATTGCATGCCTCCTATACCTACCTCGCCATGGCAGCCTATTTTGAGGCGCAGGATTTGCCGGGGTTTGCCAGCTGGTTCCGGGGCCATTCTGCCGAAGAAGGCACGCATGCAATGCGGATTTTTGATTTCATCGCCAAACGGGGCGGGCGGATCGAACTGGACGGAATCTCGAAACCGCAAGCGGACTACGCGTCGCCCGTTGACGTTCTGGAACAGGCGCTTGCGCAGGAACAGACCGTGACCGGTCAGATCAACGCGCTGTTCGAAATGGCGCATGAGGTCAAAGAATATAGCACGCAGAATATGCTGAACTGGTTCCTGGCAGAGCAGATCGAGGAAGAAGATCTGTTCTCGTCTATTCTGGACAAGGCCAAGGCCGCCAATGACGACCGTTGGAACCTTTTGCTGCTGGACAATGAACTGTCGCAACGCGGTGAAGAATAAATCGGTCGGCGCTATTCGCGAATTTCCGCAGCATCAACGCCCCAGAGATTGGATTTTTGGGTCCAGCCGCGATACCCGCCCGCCGAGATTCGGCACCAATCCAGCGTGCACGTTCCCAGTCGCGCGACCACGCCTGTTTCGAAATGCGCATTGATCTGCGATTTCGGGTCAGGCGTCGCATAGACTGGCAGCAGATCGGTTTCGATCAACACAGTACGCACCCCGGACAGCAGGGCGTAGTGGACCCATCCACCCGCGCCGTCGCGGTCCTGGACCTTGCGCCAGTTGCCGTATTCCGCCGTGATCTGCAATGGCATGCCGCGCCGCTTGAAGACCCAATCGATTCGATGGGTCAGGGACGGGCCGCGGCGCACATTGCCTTCGGCTGCTTTCATCGAAACAAAGCGCGGCAGGGGTAGGTTGGTGACCTGGCCACGCGCATCCTGTGCACTGGCTGCAAGAGTACCCAGCGCCACACCGAACGCGCACGTTGCCGCCAAACAAAGGCGTTTTACCGAAAAAATAGCACTCACTGCCTGTCTGCTCGTATGCCTGTTTGTCGTGCTTCGAAAAAAGGTCGCATCAATGCTCATGGGGTTCTTGTGCCCCGTCTGATCCTGCGCCACGATGCCATGGCGCGCATCTGATTGCAAAGCGGTAGGAGGACTGAGGTGCCAAGAGAACGTCTGAGTGTTGTCGTTACGCGACGGTTGCCAGAGGCGGTTGAAACCCGGTTGAGCGAGCTTTTCGACGTCAAGCTGCGCGACACGGATGCGCCGATGACGCGCGAGGAATTGACCGCCGCTGTGAAAGTGGCGGATGTTCTGGTCCCCACGATCACGGACACAATCGACGCGGGTATTCTGGGGCAGGCGGGGGAAAATCTGCGCCTGATCGCCAACTATGGCGCCGGGGTCGACAATATCGATGTGGCAACCGCCCGGCAGAGAGGCATTCTGGTGTCAAACACGCCCGGCGTTCTGACAGATGATACTGCCGACATGACCTTGGCGCTGATCCTTTCGGTTACGAGACGCATCCCCGAAGGTCTGAGCCTTATGCAAAAAGGGGACTGGAGCGGTTGGGCGCCGACGGCGTTGCTCGGTGGCAGGCTTGGCGGTCGTCGGCTGGGCATTCTGGGCATGGGGCGCATCGGTCAGGCCGTTGCGCGGCGCGCCAAGGCCTTTGGCATGCAGGTCCATTACCACAATCGCCGCAGGCTACGCGCCGAGATCGAAGAGGATCTTGAGGCGACGTATTGGGAAAGCCTCGATCAGATGGTTGCGCGCATGGATGTGTTGACGATCCACTGCCCCTCGACCCCGTCGACCTTCCATCTGATGAACGCGCGACGGTTGAAACTGATGAAACCGACGGCAGTGATCGTGAACACGTCGCGCGGCGAGGTGATCGACGAGAACGCCCTGACGCGCATGATCCGTTCCGAAGAAATCGCCGGTGCCGGGCTGGATGTCTACGAGCATGGAACCGACGTTAACCCTCGGTTGCGGCAATTGCCCAATGTGGTTCTATTGCCGCATATGGGCTCGGCCACGTTAGAAGGGCGCATCGAGATGGGCGAAAAGGTCATCATCAACATCAAGACCTTCGAGGACGGGCACCGCCCGCCGGATCAGGTCGTACCTGCAATGTTGTGAGCAAAACCAGATATCACGGGGAGGATGGGCATGGTGCAGGCAAACGCTTTGCCGCGCAATGACACTGGTATCGAAACAGCGGTCGGCATTCTCAAGCAGCGTTTTGGGGACCGGCTGCAAACCGGTGCGGCGATCCGTGAACAGCACGGGCACACGACCACATGGATCGAAAACCAATCCCCCGACGCCGTGGTTTTTCCTCACTCGACCGAAGAGGTGTCCGAGATCGTCAAGACCTGTGCCGCACACAAAGTGCCAGTCATCGCATTTGGCACGGGTACATCGCTGGAGGGGCATGTAAACGCCCCGGCGGGCGGTGTTTCGGTTGACCTGAGCCAGATGAACAAGGTTCTCAGGGTGAATTCGGGTGATCTGGACTGCGTCGTTCAACCCGGCGTAACGCGTGAAGACTTGAACACCCATCTGCGTGATCAGGGCCTGTTCTTTCCCATCGACCCGGGTGCCAACGCCTCGCTAGGCGGCATGGCCGCGACCCGAGCTTCGGGCACCAATGCGGTGCGCTATGGGACAATGAAGGACAATGTTCTGAGTCTGGAGGCTGTGATGCCAGACGGGCAGATCATCCGCACCGGACAACGGGCCAAGAAATCTTCGGCCGGCTATGATCTGACGCGCCTGCTGATCGGCGCAGAAGGAACTTTGGGTATCATCACCGAACTTACCTTGCGCCTGCAGGGTATCCCCGAGGCGATAAGTTCTGCCCGCTGCTCGTTTCCTTCGGTCGATGCAGCCTGTCAGGCGGTCATGACAACAATCCAATACGGTGTGCCTGTCGCCCGGATCGAATTGATGGATGAGATGTCGGTTCAGGCGGCCAATGCCTATTCGGGGCTGACTTTGCCCGAAACGCCTTTGTTGTTGCTGGAGTTTCACGGCTCGGACAGCAGCGCCGCCGAACAGGCGGACACCTTTGGCCAGATCGCTGCGGAATATGGCGGCTCGGATTTCACCTCCACATCCAGCACCGAAGAGCGCAACAAGCTGTGGCAGGCCCGGCACGACATTTATTGGGCAAGCCTGCAATTGCGGCCCGGCGCAAAGGGGATCTCTACCGATATCTGTGTCCCCATCTCGCGGCTGGCCGAATGCGTGATGGCCGCTCAGGCAAAGTCGGCGGAACTTGATCTTCTGGCTCCAATCGTTGGCCATGTCGGGGATGGCAATTTCCACACTCTGTTACTTGTCGATATGGAAAACCCCGACGAGGTCGCCAGAGCCGAGGATTTTGTTGGCTGGCTGAACGAAATGGCCATTTCGATGGAAGGGACCTGCACGGGCGAGCACGGGATCGGGCAAGGCAAACGCCCCTATCTGGTCAGAGAACTGGGACCCGCGACGCATTTCATGGCGGCGATCAAGGCAGCGCTCGACCCGGACAACATCATGAACCCCGGCAAGATCGTCTAGAACGCACGCATTTCACCTTTTCTCAAATACTCAATCCGACGGGTCGCACCTTGCGAATTGTATCTAGTTTTTCGCAAGCGTCGGTTTTGTGCGTTATTGCGTCGGATGGACTTGGCGGTTTTGCATTCGGTTGGGCATAAACCTTGCCAAACAGACTCAATCCGGAGAACGGGCTCATGAAAACCCAAGTCAAAGCACTGGTCGTTGGCGGTGGCGCCGTCGGTACCTCGATCGCCTATCATCTGGCCAAGGCAGGCTGGGATGATGTGATGCTGATTGAACGGGACGAGCTGACCTCGGGCTCGACCTGGCATGCGGCGGGTCTGCTGCCGCTGTTCAACATGTCCTATGCGACGACCCACATCCACAAGTACTCGGTTGATTTCTACAAGACGCTCGAGGAAGAGACCGGTTTGAACGCGGGTTTTGCTGTGGTTGGCAACCTGCGCATGGCGCAAACGCAAGATCGCATGGACGAATACATGCTCTATGCCTCGACCGCCGAGACGTGCGATGTGAAATACGAATGGCTCACCCCGGATCAGATCAAGGAACGCTGGCCATTGATCGAAACCGGTGACCTGAAAGGTGCGATTTACCACACCGAAGATGGCTATATTAACCCCGCTGACGTGACACAGGCCATGGCCAAGGGCGCGCGTCAGCGCGGTGTCGATATCGTCCGCAAGATGCAGGCCGACGCATTCCACTGGAACGGCACCCACTGGGAAGTCACCTGCACCAAGATGATCGAGAAGGGCGGCAACCTCGTTCCTTCAGATGAACAGGTTGTGATCACTGCCGAGCATGTCGTGACCGCATCGGGCAACCACGCGCAACGCACCGCCAAGATGCTGGGCATCAAGATGCCCGCGATCCCGGTCGAGCATACCTTCATCGTCATGGACAAGGACCCCGAGCTGGTCAAATGGCGTGAAGCGGGCAACCCCGAGCATCCGGTTGTGCGTGATGCCGACAACGAGTCGTACGCCCGCGAAGAACGCGGCGGCTGGATTCTGGGCATCTATGAACATGGCGCGCCTGCGCAGTTCGAACATGGCGTGCCAGACAGCTTCCGCGCGGATCTGTTCCCGCTGGATCTGGACCGGATCGCGGATCAGTACATGGCGATGGCTGAGCGCGTTCCTTCTTGCGCCGAATCTGGCCTGAAGGACGATTTCAACGGCCCGATCTGCTACACCCCTGACGGCAACCCGCTGGTTGGTCCGGCTCCGGGGCTGCGTAACATGTGGCTGGCCGAGGGTTTCTCGTTCGGCATCACCGCCGCGGGCGGTACCGGCTATTATCTGGCACAGATGATGGTCGACGGCGAAGCCGAGATCGACATGGCCTCGCTGGACCCCAAGCGGTACTCGTCCAATTGGATGACCACCGAGTTTGCGGCGCGCAAGAACGAAGAGTGCTATGAGCACGTCTACATCCTGCACCACCCCGATGAAGAGCGTGAAGCCTGCCGTCCGCTGCGCACCGTACCGGCCTACGACCGTCAAAAAGCGCGTGGTGCGCAGTTCGGCTGGGTCAACGGCTGGGAACGTCCGAACTATTTCGGCCCGCTGGACGCGCCGGACAACTTCGACAAGGAAAGCCGTTCGTTCCGCCGTGGCGGCTGGTGGCAATATGCCGTCGAAGAAGCCAAGGCGATCCGCGAGGGCGTTGGCCTGATCGATGCGTCGGCCTTTACCAAGCATGTCGTCAAAGGCCCCGGTGCGACCCAGTTCCTGGATTGGTTCACCTGCAACAAGCTGCCCAAGGTCGGCCGCATCAATCTGACCTACGCGCTGACCTCGCACGGCACTACGCGCACGGAATACACCATCGTCCGCAATGGCGAGAACAACTACTACATCGTCTCTGCCGGTGCCTGGACCGAGTATGACGCCGACTATTTGCGTAAGGCGGCCGAGGACAAGATGGAGGAGTTCGGTTACATCGAAATCCAGGATGTGACCACGCAGTGGGGCGTTTTCGCCATCGCCGGACCCAAGTCGCGTGACGTTCTGAAAGAAGTCATCAAGGACGCCGATCCGGAGACCGCCCTGTCTAACAAGCGCTTCCCGTGGCTGTCGGCCCGTCAGATCGAACTGGGCATGTGCCCGGTCAACGCGATCCGCGTGGCCTATACCGGTGAGCTTGGCTGGGAACTGCACCACCCAATCGAAATGCAGAACTACCTGTTCGACCTGCTGGAAAAAGCCGGTGAGAAGCACGGTATGAAGCCGGTCGGTGCCCGCGCTCAGAACTGGCTGCGTCAGGAAAAATCCTATCGCGCGTTCGGTACCGAACTGGGCCGCGACGCAACTCCGCTGGAAGCTGATCTGCCGCGATTTGTCGACCTGTCGAAAGACTTCTACGGCAAGGCCAAGCTGGAAGAGACCGGCGTGCGCGTCAAATGCTGCACCTTGCTGATCGACGGGCCGGACGATGCCGATCCGTGGGGCCGTGAGGCGCTGTATACGCCCGAGGGTGAGCGCGTGGGGCGTCTGACCTCGGGCGGTTACTCGGTCGCGTTCGAGAAATCCATCGGGATGGGTTATGTGAAGCCCGAACTCGCGGTCGAGGGCACCAAGCTGCAGGTCAAAATTCAGGACAAGTTGTGGGACGCAGTTGTCACCTGCGACAGCCCATATGATCCGAAGAACGAGACCATCCGCAAGGACGGCTAACGCGAAAGCCAAAATGGGCCGCTTTCAGCGACCCATGCCTCCGGCGGAGGTATTTTCAAACAGAAGAAGCGGGGGCTGGGCCAAGATCCAGCCCCCTTTGATTTTGGCAAAGGGGGCCTTCTCCTGTTACGGCCATCGGCGCCTCCGCCTGTACCGCATAATCAGTTTGTCCGGTCATGGTTAAGAAACCGTTTCTTCTTCTGTTCAGAAATACCTCCGCCGGAGGCAAGCCTGCGAAAGCAGGCTTTTTGACCAGAAACACGTTCCTTCACGGTGAAAGCTTCTTCGCCACGAATGCCAGATTGTTCGCAGGCATTTCTATGGTTTCTACTTCTTTCAGACCGCAGCCGAGAAACAGGTCAATCATATCTTGATCGTTCTTGTAGCCGATTTCGGCATCCTGTTGGATCAGGGCGCCATGGAACCGTTTGTCCCCGTCGCTTGTCAGACACCCATCGCGCATGAATGGGCCATAGATGATCAGGCGACCGTCGGGAATTAGCGCCAGAGCGGCTTCACGGATCAAAATCTGCACCTCAGCCCAACTGATCAGATGCAGCAGGTTGACCAAAACGATCACGTCCTGCCCAACAAAGGCCTTGTGCCACCCTGTACCAACCGCATTCAGCTCGATTGCTGGATCTACGTTCGGCATGCCTTGCGTGTACGCGTTGATACTGGCGCGGCGCTGCGGATCAATTTCGCTGGGTTGCCATCGCAGTCCGGGCAGGCGCTGGGCAAAGGCGGCAACGTGCTGCCCGGTGCCGCTGGCAAGTTCAAGCGCGCGACCCGTCGCGGGTGCGTGACATTGCAGCATTTCGCACAACGCAGCGGTGTTTCTGCTGGCGGCTGGCGCAACAAGGCGATCGCCATCACCTGGGTTTGCAACACTTGCGTTCGAAGGCAGTTTTCTTTTCGTCATCTGCGTAGCCTGTCCGGTTTCAACGCCGCTATATCCTCAGACTTCAGAACGGGTTGCCCGCCGGTCACCAGATCTGCAACCAGTTGCGATGCGGCAGGGGCAGTCTGGAACCCGTACCCGCCCTGACCGGCAGACCAGACAAAACTTGCATCCGCCGGGTCAGGGCCCAGTACCAGCGTTCCATCCGGGGCAAAGCTACGCAGACCGGCCCAGTTTGTTTCGACCCGAGTGACCGGCTCGGTCATCATCGCCTCGTATCGTGCCAGCCCTTCGGCCAGAACCATGTCGTCGGCATAGGCGTCGTGCGGCGGGACCGGGTCGGCCTCGGACGGGGAAACAAGCAATTTGCCTGCGTCTGGCTTTGCGTACCAGCCTTCGCCGGCACCCAGCATCATTGGCCAGCCCGTGACGTCGTGCCCGCCTGGCGCAGGCAGCCGCGCCATCGACCTGCGGCGCGGAGTTATCCCGATTGGAGCGATGCCTGTCATCACGGCAATATCGTCAACCCATGCACCGGCCGCATTCACAATCACGGATGCCTTGAACTCGCCCGATGCCTCGACGATCCAATGGCCGGTCTTGCGGATCGACGTCACTTTGTGGCGCGTCAGAACAGAGCCGCCATTGGCTCGTACCACACGCGCAAAATCCTGGATCAGCCGATCCGTGTCGATGTCAAAAGCACCCTGACCGCGCGCGGCAAATGCTACGGTTGCGGGATTGAGAATTGGGACATGGGCTCGCGCATCGTCCACATCGATGGACTGCATGTTCAATTCCGCAGTGTCGATCTGGAACTGCTGGGCCTGATCCTTTCCTGCAATCAGCAAAAGGCCGCGCGGGGTCAGGTACCCGCCATTTTCGCCCGCAAGGTATGTGGCTCCGGCTTTGTTCAATGCGACAACAGAAGGCGGGCCATAGTTTTCTTCAAACAGCGCAGCCGAACGTCCTGATGCGTGATAGCCAAGCGCCTCTTCGGCCTCGAGCACCGTGACCGATCCGTGCGCAGACAAACGCGCGGCGGCGCTGATCCCGGCGATGCCGCCTCCTATGACCAAAAAGTCAATCACGGTAAGCGGTTCCGCTCGGTTGGGGGTAATGTTGGTCAATGGCAAGCATGCTGGTCCCTGTTCTGAATATTCGCCCGCTTTGAGGGTCTGCCAACTATAAGCAGCCTTGAATTTGGGCGACAACCCGGTCAAAGAAGTATCAAAAGGAACAGGAGGGCAAGGTGACCGCAGCAGACCTTCATCCAATGGCGACCGGCCATATTCCCCGCTACGTTGTCGCCGCAGACGGAAGCGATTACCTGTTTTCCGCCATGGTGATCTTTTTTGTGGTGCTAGTGGTACTGATTGGTGTTGGTTACCTGACGCTGCACTCGGTCCCTGAAAAGATGGCGCATGAGAACAACCACCCGCAGTTTCAGCTGGTGGGTATTCTGGCGCTGTTGGCCCTGTTCACGCATAACGGGATATTCTGGATCGCGGCCATTTTGGTCGCAGGCTTCCAATTCCCGGATTTTGCCACGCCGATGAAAAACATCGCAGACGCCATTCGATCTCTGGGGCAGCCGCCCGCCCCCCAGCCGGTGGTGGAAACACCTGCACCGGCTGCGCCTGCCGCGGATGTCGAGGAAGGGCAGGAGCAGTAAGTCATGATTGAAACAATGCTCTGCGCCCTGATCACGGTGCTGCCCGATTACCTGTTCCGCCGCTTTGTCCAAGGCAAACGGATTGGTCACGAAATCACTCTGTTCACCATGTGGTACGAGTTACGCTGGGGCCTGACGACTTGCGCCATCCTGGCGCTGACGGTGATCACCACTCTGTTTTACTTTCACCCCTCCAGCCACACCGCCGCGTCCTATTTTCGGACCGTGACGATCCTGCCACAGCTGGGTGGTCGTGTGTCCGAGGTCTATGTCCGTAACAACGAACACGTCACCGCGGGGCAGCCGATCTTTCGGATCGAGGACTTTACCCAAACCGCGCAGGTACAGGCGGCCAATGCGCAGATCGCACAGGTTCAAGCCTCTTTGAAGGTCGCGCAAACCGATCTGGCTGAGGCCGAGGCCGGGATTGCGGGCGCGAACGCGGCGCTGGATCAGGCGCTGGAGGATCTCGAGCGGAATACGACCCTGCGCGACGAAGGTTCCAGCGCGGTGCGCCTGGCCGAAATCGACCGGCTCGAGAATCTGGTGGCCGAGCGCGAGGCGCAGGTGACTGCGGCCAAATCTCAGCGCGCGGCGGTTGTTCAGCAGATCGAGGAGTTGATACCGGCCCAACTGACCAGCGCCAATGCGCAACTGGACGCGGCCCTGACCGAATTGGAAAGGACCGTGATCTATGCTGGCGTTTCCGGGCGCGTCGAGCAGTTCGGCTTGCAGGTCGGGGACTATGTCAGCCCGCTTTTGCGCCCCGCTGGCATTCTGGTGCCCTCGCATTCCGGACATGATCGGTTCCAGGCGGCCTTCAACCAGCTGTCCGCGCAGGTCATCAAACCCGGCATGATCGGAGAGTTGGGGTGCATGACCAAGCCGTTTACGGTGATCCCCGTCGTTGTGGTTGAGATTCAGGATGTGATCCCCTCAGGCCAGATCCGCCCTTCGGACGAGTTGCGCGATGTGCAGAACAATACCAATCCGGGGTCAATCCTGGTGTATTTGGAGCCTTTGTACAAAGGCATGGCGGACGACATTCCACCGGGTAGCAACTGCTTGGCGAATGTGTACACCGACAACCATGAACGGCTTGAGCATGAAGACCTGGGCTTCTGGGAAGGTGCGTTCCTGCATGTCGTTGATACAATCGGTGTGGTGCATGCGGCAGGCCTGCGTCTGCGGCTGATCCTGATGCCCGTCAACACGCTGGTCCTGACCGGTCATTGAGCGGTCGTCGCCCTATGTCGCAATGTCATTGACCCAAGCTGACAGGCCCCTTCTTGCTGCTGGCCTGATGATTTGCGCGATGGCGATCATTGGGGTGATCGACAACTTCATCGCCCCGCTGTCGCGCCATATCGGCCTGTGGCAATTCCACTTTATGCGCGCGTTGATGGCGTGGCCTCTGGTCGCCATGCTGCCGCTGTTTGGATTGGGTGGGCTGATGCCAGCCCGGCTTTGGGCAGTGGCGTTGCGCAGCGTGTTGGTGGCCGTTTCGATGCTGTTCTACTTTTCGGCGCTGGCCATGATGCCTATCGCGCAGGCATTGGCGGGTCTGTTTACGTCCCCCATTTTCATCTTGCTGATATCGGCCGGATTGATGGGGCAACGTATCGGCGTCTGGCGGGTTTTGGCGGTCGCGCTCGGGTTTCTCGGTATTACGCTGGTATTGCAGCCGAACCCCGCTGATTTTGACCTGATGGTCCTGATCCCCGTCTGCGCCGGGTTCTTCTATGCGCTGGGCGCAATCGCAACACGCAGCCTATGCGCTGGTGAAAGCACCGTTGCCCTCTTGGCCGGAATGTGGGTCACGCTAGGACTGCTGGGCGCGGTTGGCACGTCTGTTCTGATGATCTGGCCCATGTGGCAACCTGGCGACGAAGTGACATTCGTGACCCGACCCTGGATCTGGCCCTTTTGGGACGCGGTGCCACTGATCCTCATGCAAGCGGTCGGGTCGGTTTGCGGTGTGTTCATGATCATCAAATCCTATCAACTGGGCGAGCCGTCCTATGTCTCGGTCTTCGAGTATTCGGTGATGATCTTTGGCCCCCTGTTCGCGTGGCTGGCATTCGATCAGCCGGTCGGGGGATGGCAGGTGTTGGGCATCGCATTCATCGCCGGGGCGGGACTGATCATCGCGTTTCGGTCGCGCTAAGGATTGCCGATCCGGCAAAAAAAGACCCGCATGGAAATGCGGGTCTTTTCCGTTTGGTCGTTGGCGCAGCGTTACTGCGGGATTTCGCCTTCCAGCCCTTCGACATAGAAGTTCATGCCCGCCAACGTACCGTCATCGGCGGTCTCGCCGTCGGCCAACCAGTCGCTGCCGTCCTGCTTTTTCAGTGGACCGGTGAAGGGGTGGTATTCACCCGCAGCCATCGCCGCCTTCATCGCCAGTGCCTCTTCCTTGACGTCGGCAGGAACGGCGTCGGAAATCTCACCGATCTCCACCATGCCTTCTTTGATGCCGTCCCAGGTGCTTACGGTTTCCCACGAGTCATCGATCACGGCCTGAGTACGCGCAATATAGTAGGGCGCCCAATTGTCGATGATCGACGATACGCGCGGCTTGGGGGCGTATTCGCTCATGTCTGAGGCTTGACCAAATGTGATCACATTGCCCGCCTCTTGCGCGGCGGCCTGCGGCGCGGTCGAGTCGGTATGTTGCAGGATCACGTCTGCGCCCTGTTCGATCAGGACCGAGGCAGCGTCTGCCTCTTTCGCGGGATCGAACCAAGTGTAGGCCCAGATGATTTTGAAATCGACATCAGGGTTCACCTTTTTGGCGTGGATATATGCCGAGTTGATGCCACGGATCACCTCGGGGATCGGGTAGGACCCGATATAGCCGATGATGTTCGATTCAGTCATTTTGCCTGCAATATGGCCCTGAACGGCGCGACCCTCATAGAAACGGGCCGAGTACGTCGAGACGTTGTCGGCGGTTTTATAACCCGTTGCGTGCTCGAACTTCACGTTCGGGAACTTTTTGGCCACGTTGATGGTCGGATCCATATAGCCAAACGAGGTGGTAAAGATCAGGTCCGCGCCGTCCAGCGCCATCTGGGTCATGACTCGTTCGGCATCCGGACCTTCGGGGACGGATTCGACGAATACTGTCTCGACCTTGTCGCCGAAGTGCTCCTCGACGGCCTGTCGGCCCTTGTCGTGCTCATAGGTCCAGCCCCCGTCGCCCACCGGGCCGACATAGACGAAACCGACCTTGGTTTTGTCCTGGGCCACGGCGCCGGTCGCCAGACCCAGCGCTATCGCGGCCGTTGTCAGAAGTGATTTGACTTTCATGTGATTACTCTCCGAGTTGGTTTAGTTGGCCTCTAATGCGAGGCATGGAAAATACGGCCCAGTGAGGCAGGTGCGCTGCTCTTGTCGGCCGAAAGGATCACAAGCACAAGGATCGTGATGAGATAGGGCGACATTGCCAGATACTCGACAGGAATGGCAACGCCCGCTGCCTGCAAATTCAGCTGCAGTACGGTGATGCCGCCGAACAGATAGGCACCCAGCAAAACGCGCCACGGTTTCCAGCTGGCAAAGACCACCAGCGCAAGCGCGATCCAGCCGACACCGGCGGTCATGCCCTCGGTCCATTGGGGGACGCGGATCAGACTGATATAGGCCCCGCCAAGACCCGCGCAGGCACCGCCGAACAGGATCGCCAGGATGCGGATCTTGATGACCTTATAGCCCAGGGCATGCGCCGCATCGTGGTTTTCGCCCACCGCGCGCAGGATCAGGCCGACGCGGGTGTATTTCAGCACTGCCCACACGATCGCGGTCAAGGCGATGCCCAGATACAGGATCGGGTCATGCTGGAACAGGATCGGGCCGATGACTGGAATATCGCTGATCAGTGGGATATGAATATCGCCCATGCTGGGCGGTTTGATCCCAACATAGCTTTGTCCAAGCAGGGCGCTGAAGCCCAGACCGAACAAGGTCAGCGCTAGACCGCTGGCCACCTGATTTGCCAGCGCAAACTGGGTCAGCAACACAAACAACAGCGACAGCACCGCCCCGCCAATGGCGGCGGCAATAAACCCCAGCCACGGAGAGCCGGTTTCGACCGAGATCGCAAAACCGCTGATTGCGCCCACGATCATCATACCCTCGACACCGAGGTTCAGAACGCCTGCTTTTTCAACAACCAGCTCACCGATCGCAGCCAACAGCAGGGGGGTTGCGGCCACCATCAGCGAGGCGACCAGAAGGACAGGGTTAATTTCACCAAGGTCCATTTTACGCTACCTCGCTACGGGCCGCACGGATGCGGTAGTTGGTCAAAAGGTCGAAAGCCAGCAGGAAGAACAGCAACATCCCCTGAAACACCTGAATGGCAGCGGCTGGCAGGCCCAATTGGGACTGGGCGATTTCGCCGCCGATATAGGTCAGCGCCATCAGGCCACCGGCCAGCAGGATGCCTACCGGGTGCAGGCGGCCCAGAAACGCCACGATGATCGCGGTAAAGCCGTAGCCGACGTTAAAGTCGATGCTGACGACGCCAGACGGACCCGACACCTCGAACATCCCCGCCAGACCGGCCAGCGCGCCGGACATTCCAAGGCAAAATAGGATCAGGCGCGCCGGATTCACGCCAGCGAATTTCGCGGCGCGCGGGGCCTCGCCTGTCAAGCGGATGTGAAAGCCCAACATATGACGGTTCAACAGCACATAGGCAAAGATCACCGCGATCAGGGCGGTCACGACGCCCCAATGCATGCCGGAACCTGCGATCAGTTCCGCGTTGTGCGCGCTTTCATAGGATTGCAGGTTGCGTGACCCGGGAAAGCCGAACCCCTCGGGGTTCTTCAGCAATCCCAGCGAAACCGAAGCCAGCATCTGCTCGGCCACATAGACAAGCATCAGCGATACGAGGATCTCGTTGGTGCCGAAACGGACTTTCAGGAAAGCCGGGATCATCGCCCACAACCAGCCGCCAAACGCGCCCGCGATCACCATGATCGGAAAGATGTAGAACGCGTCCAGCGGATAGAAGGCCAAACCGGCCGCGGCACCAAAGATCGCGCCCATGATGTATTGCCCCTCGGCCCCGATGTTCCAGATACCGGCTCGGAATCCAAGTGACAGGCCAATGGCGATCAGCACCAGCGGGGCACCTTTCACCAGCAGTTGCGGGCGGTAATAGAACGAGAACTCGCCGAACAGGGGTTCCCAAAAGATGGTACCGATGGCCTGCACCGGGTTCTTGCCCAGTATGGCAAACAGAATGCCGCCAAACACCATCGTTGCCAGCACCGCCACAAGGGGGGTCGCATAAGACCACGCTTTCGACGGCTGTGGCCGTTTCTCCAACACAATCACCTGCTCATCCCCCCAAGTTCTTCATCTTTTTGTAAATACTCTCGCCGAAGGCGGTCCCGCAGATCACACATGCGCCACCTCCATGCCGTGGGCTCCGCCCATCATCAGGCCAATCTCGTCCACGGTCAGGCCGGTGGTTTCACGCGGCGCGCTGAGGCGTCCTTCGTTCAGGGCGGCAAAACTGTCGGAAATCTCCATCAACTCATCCAGGTCCTGGCTGATGCAGATGACCGCAGTGCCCTTGGCCGCCAGATCCAGAATCGCCTGCCGGATCGAGGCCGCGGCTGCGGCGTCAACACCCCAGGTGGGTTGGTTCACCACCAGCACATCGGGATTTTGCAGTACCTCGCGACCGATCACGAACTTCTGCAAATTGCCGCCCGACAACGATCGGGCCGCATTTTCAGGTCCCGGCGTGCGCACGTCGAAAGCCTCGATGATCTTTTCGGCAAAACCTTTGGTTTCGGTCCATTTCAGAAAACCGTTGCTTTCCAACCCTTCGCGCACCGACCCGGTCAGCAGGGCGTTTTCCGTCAGGCTCATATCCGGCGCCGCGGCGTGGCCCAGACGTTCCTCGGGCGCGGTCAGAACCCCCAATTTGCGTCGGGCTGTCGGCCCCAGTTTGCCGATCGGCTGGCCGTTAAACTTGATCGCATCGGCGGCTGTCGGGATTTCCCCGGACAGTACGCCCAGCAATTCATCCTGCCCGTTTCCAGCGACGCCGCCGATGCCCAGAACTTCGCCTTTGCGGACGGTCATGTGAACGTTCTTCAACGCAGTGCCGAATTCCGACGGCGAAGGCACCGACAACCCGCTGACGTCGAGGGCGACATCGCCGAGTTCGCGCCCCGAACGCTCGGGCGTTTGCAGGGTCGAGCCGACCATCATCTCGGCCATATCCCGGGCTGAGGTTTCAGACGGAACACATTCGCCCACATTCTTGCCCAGACGCAGGATTGTTGCGTGGTCACACAGCGTGCGGATCTCTTCCAGCTTGTGCGAAATATACAGGATCGAGGTGCCCTCAGAGCGCAGTTTATTCAGCGTCTCGAACAAGATATCGACCTCTTGCGGTGTCAGAACCGAGGTCGGTTCGTCCATGATCAGCAGCTTGGGGTCCTGCAAAAGACAGCGAATGATCTCGACCCGTTGCCGTTCACCGGCGGACAGATCGCCGACGGTACGATAAGGGTCCAGCGGCAGACCGTAGGTTTCGGAAACCTGCCGAATGCGCGATGCCAGATCGCCCATTGGCGGCGGATTTTCCATTCCCAGCGCGATGTTCTCGGCCACATTGAGCGCGTCGAACAACGAGAAATGCTGGAATACCATCGCAATCCCGTCGGCGCGCGCCGCACGTGGCTCGGGGGGCGCAAATGGCTGACCACGCAGCAGCATTGCGCCGCTGTCAGGCTTGACCAGCCCATAGATCATTTTCACCAGCGTTGATTTACCAGCACCGTTTTCGCCCAGCAGGGCGTGAACTTCGCCCTCACCGATGTCAAAGGACACCTGATCATTGGCCACGACGCCGGGATAGGCTTTGGTCAGCCCTTGCAGGCTTAATAGAGGAGTGGTCACGCGCTCAGGTCCTTCTTCAATTCGTTCTGCCGGGCCGGGCGCAAAATTTGCGCGGCAACGCCAACGGCGATCATTTGCGGGTGTTTGCCCAAGTCGGGATCGCCGATCGGGCAGGTGATCCGGCCGATCCGTTCCGGCGTATGTCCCAGCGCCCCCAGTCGCGACCGAAACCGCGCCCATTTGGTAGCTGAACCAATCAGCCCCGCAAACCGGAAATCGTGCAAAAGCAGCCGGTTACACAGTTCCAGATCCAGATTGTGCGAATAGGTCAGCACCAGATGTTCGGCCTCACGCGGTGCATGACGCATCAGTTCTGCCGGTTTCGCAGCGGGTACCGGAGTTACGCCCAGCGGGATGTCTTCGGGAAACCGCTCGGGTCCGGTATCGACCCAGGTGAGTGCCAGATCGGGCAAGGGGGCCAGAACATCGACCAGTGCGCGGCCCACATGGCCAGCACCCCAGATCCACAGATTGCGCGCAGGTTCATGTACGGGCTCGACCATCCAGCCGTCGATCAACTGCGGCTCGGGCTTGATTCCCTGACCCCGCGCGGCGCTTAACAGGCGTTTGATCGACAGCGGCATGTCACCGCCCACGGGCGACCTGGCGACAACCCCGCCTTCCAAGGCGTCAAGCGCCTTCGCATCGTAAATTTCACTCAGCAACGTGACAGCACCGCCGCAGCACTGGCCCAGATCCGGTCCAAGCGCGTGCTGCGTCAGCAGCGCAGGCCTGGTCTGTGCCCGCGCCGCCCGGGCGGCCTGATATTCCAGTGTGCCGCCGCCGATGGTGCCGCTCTGTCCGTTTTTCCAGACCAGCATTGCAGCGCCGACTTCGCGCGGGGACGAACCCTTGATCGCGGCGATGACCACCCGGGTCACCGTTCCGTGGGTTTTGACCGCCTCCCTCAAAGCCTCAAGGTCAAATCCCATCAGATGCCTCCCTTCATCCCTTGAACACCGCGCCAGACCTCTTCGGCAGTGGCGGGCGCGTTCAGGGCCGGATAGCTGCCTCCGCAGGTGGCCACCGCGTTGGACAGCGCCAGCCAGGCCGAGATGCCCAGCATGAAGGGCGGCTCTCCGACCGCTTTCGAGCGATAGATCGTATCCTCTCGGTTCTCGCCATCCCAAAGCGCAACATTGAAGATGTCAGGCCGATCCGAACAGGCAGGAATCTTGTAGGTCGAGGGTGCATGCGTGCGCAGGTTGCCCTTGCCGTCCCAGACCAGCTCTTCGGTCGTCAACCAGCCGGCACCTTGCACATAGGCCCCTTCGACCTGCCCAATATCCAGCGCCGGGTTCAGCGACGCGCCCGCGTCATGCAGGATATCCGTACGCAGGATGCGGTTTTCCCCGGTCAGAGTGTCGATGGCAACCTCGGTGACCGACGCCCCATAGGCAAAGTAATAGAACGGGCGGCCATGTCCTTTGATCCGGTCCCATTCGACCTTGGGTGTCTTGTAGAAGCCGGTTGCCGACAGGCTGACGCGGCCCATATAGACCAGCGCGGCAGCTTCGGCGAAGGTATAGCGTTCCTCGCCCACCTCGACATGTCCGTCCCGGAAACGGACGGTCGTGGGATCAGCCTGATGGCGCTCGGCCAGATAGGTGGCCATCCTGTCGCGGATCGTGTCGCAGGCGGCTTTGACCGCCATGCCGTTCAGGTCGCTGCCCGACGACGCCGCCGTTGCCGACGTATTGGGCACCTTGGCCGTGTCCGTTGCAGTGATCTTGACCATCTCTGGCGGAATACCGAACCGCGAGGCTGCAACTTGCGCAACCTTCTGGAACAGGCCCTGACCCATCTCGGTGCCGCCGTGGTTCAGGTGAACCGAGCCATCCTGATACACATGCACCAGCGCACCCGCCTGGTTCAGATGCGTCAACGTAAAGGAAATCCCGAATTTGACCGGAGAGAAGGCGATGCCCTTCTTGATCACTTTGTTTTCGGCGTTCCATGTCTCGATGGCGGCCTTGCGCGCGGCGTAGTCGCTGGATTTCAGCAGAGCTTCGGTCATGCCGTGCAATTCGAAATCACTGACCTCCATGCCATAAGGCGTTGTGTTGCCACCTGCGGGTAGCGGGCGAACAGGTGCGTCGCCCATCTCAACGGCGCCGCGGCTGGTCAGGTCCTCATGCGGGTCCGGATGGCCCAGCGGTTTTTCACCCGCCGTTGTCTCGGCCACCTTGTGCGCAGGCTCGTAATAGTTGCGGCGGCGCAGTTCGACGGGGTCCAATCCCAGCACATGCGCAGCGTGGTCCATCACACGTTCGATCCCGACCATGCCCTGTGGGCCGCCAAAGCCGCGATAGGCGGTGGCGGATTGTGTGTTGGTCTTCAACCGATGGCTCTCGATCCGGGCATTGGGCAGCAGATAGGCGTTATCCGAATGCAGCATCGCGCGGTCCGCCACCGGCAGCGACAGGTCCTGCGCCCAGCCACAGATCGCGTGGTGCAGGAAGGATACGCCCTGAATATGGCCGTTCTCGTCAAAACCGGCCTTGTATGAGATGCGGAATGCATGACGTTTGCCAGTGATGGTCATGTCGTCATCGCGGTCATAACGCATCTTGCAGGCTTTGCCGGTCGCGCGTGCGGCGACGGCGCATGCAACGGCCAGCGCGTTGCCCTGGCTTTCCTTGCCACCAAAACCGCCGCCCATGCGGCGGGTTTCCACGCGAACGGCGTGCATTGGAACGCCGAGGGCATCCGCCACCTTGTGCTGAATTTCGGTCGGGTGCTGGGTCGAGCTGTGCACCAGCATATCCGCACCTTCATTTGGCACTGCCAGCGCGGCCTGACCTTCCAGATAGAAGTGTTCTTGGCCGCCAAGCTCAAAGCTGTCTTCGATCACATGGGCCGAGCCCGCGATGGCCGCGTCGGCGTCGCCCTTGGCATAGATGCGGGGACCATCCTCGAACCGGCTATTGGCGGCGAGCGCGTCTTTGATCGTCAGCAGCGGTGTGTCCTCGGCATAGTCGATATTGCCAAGCCGTGCCGCTTTACGCGCGGCAAGATGGCTGGTGGCAATGACAAGAAACACCGGCTGGCCGATATAATGAACGGTTCCATCCGACAGCAGCGGTTCATCATGGATCGATGGCGAGACGTCGTTGGCAAAAGGCAGGTCGTCGGCGGTCATGACCATGACCACTCCGTCGGCCGATTTAACCGCCGACAGGTCCATTGTCGTGATCGTACCCTTGGCAATCGGGCTCAGGCCAAAGGCCAGGTGCAGCGATCCCTTGGGGGTCGGGATGTCGTCGACGTACCGCGCGGTTCCCGCGACATGCAAAGGGGCCGCGTCATGGGGCAGGGGTTTTGTCACGCTCATGCCGACACCTCCAACACGTTCGTCACTTCGCCCTGATCTTCCAGGAAATACCGCTCGAGCATCGCTTTCGCCGTCTCGAGCCGATAAGTGGCCGAGGCGCGCATGTCCGTCATCGGCGTGAAATCTTGGTCGAAGGCCGGTATCGCCGACTTTACGGTCTCGGACGTCCATGGGTTTCCGACCAGCGCGGCTTCGACATTTGTCGCGCGCTTCGGAATGCCCGCCATGCCACCGAAGGCAATCCGCGCGTCGGTGACAATGCCGTCCGACACAGTGATGCTGAAGCAGCCGCAAACCGCCGAGATATCCTGATCGAATCGCTTGCTGAGCTTGTATGCCTTCAGCCGGTCAGGCTGACGCGGAAAGCTGACGGCTTCGACGAATTCGCCGGCTGCGCGATCCTGTTTGCCATAGTCGATAAAGAACTCTTCCAGAGGTATCGATCGCCGCGTGTCGCCCTTGCGCAGATGCAGCGTGGCACCCAGCGCGATCAGTGCGGGCGGGTTGTCACCGATCGGCGAGCCATTGGCGATGTTGCCGCCGACTGTGGCGGCGTGACGTACCTGCACGCTTGCGTATCGACGGATCATTTCCGCGTATGAGGGATGCAGATCGGCCAGTGCCTCGCCCATGCGATTCATATCAACCATCGCGCCGAAACGAACCTCGCTGTCGGTGATCGCGATCTCTTTGAGATCATCGCAACGGTTTAGAAAGATCACGGGATCAAGGTCGCGCAGTTGCTTGGTGACCCACAGGCCCACATCGGTGGCGCCTGCAACCAAGGTCGCGTCCGGGTGGTCGGCGTAAACCGCCGCCAGCGCGTCCGAGGACTCTGGCAGCATCGGCGACGCTGCGGGCGGGGCCGCGGGCTGATCCTTGACCCAAGCCGGTACGGGCTGTTCTTCGGCAGCTTCCGCTGCGCGAATGATCGGCGCGTAACCGGTACACCGGCACAAGTTCCCGGCAAGCTGCGTGTCGTGATCCTTGGCCCCGTTTGCGTGCCCGGCAACCATCGACATCACGAAGCCGGGTGTGCAGAACCCGCATTGCGAGCCGTGCAGATCAACCATCGCCTGCTGAACCGGGTGTGCCTCGCCATTGGGGCCGCTGGCCCCCTCGACCGTGCGCACCGCTTTACCATGCAGTTGAGGCAGGAACAGAATGCAGGAATTTAGCGCCTTGTGGCCGCCTTCATCCGTCACCATGACCGTACAGGCTCCACAATCGCCCTCGTTGCAGCCTTCCTTGGTGCCGGTCAGGCCGCGATCTTCGCGTAGCCAATCCAGAAGAGTCGCTGTCGGATCTACATCCGCCAGTTCCACTGTCTCTCCGTTCAGAAGAAACGTGATGTTCATTCGAGAAACCCGTCGCGTTACTCGGTTGCGCCCTTCGGTGCCCTCCTTCGATGCGACGTAGAAAGAGTAGCGGGCGGATAGCTTGCCGTCAGATGTTAGAAACAGCGCACCTTGTCTGGCAAGAAAAACTGCCTATGTGATGCATCAATAGTCCTGCTCTGCGCCGGACGGCCTTGCGTGTTTACGAATTAGACGTCTGAAACTAAAGAGATTTTTTTGTTTGGTTAAAGCCGGTCCCCGAAGCACCTTCTGAAAAAGCCGAATAATCAAAGCTGATTTTTTAAGCATCCCGATGCAACGGTTCTTGCTTTTGCCCTGCGCCCGGCTGGGATAGCGTGGCGGTCATGAGCAGTTCTCCTCGATTCATTCACCTCCGCGTTCACACCGAATATTCCCTGTTGGAAGGCGCCGTGCGGCTGAAAAAGCTGCCGGGACTTTGCGAACAGATGGAGATGCCCGCCGTTGCAGTAACGGACACCAACAGCATGTTCTCGGCGCTGGAGTTTTCTGTGACCGCCAGCGGGGCCGGGGTGCAGCCGATCATGGGCTGCCAGGTTGATCTGACCTATGTACAGGCGCAGCCGGGTGAGAAGCCCAAAGCGCCCGCACCGCTTGTGCTGCTGGCGCAGTCCGAGCTGGGCTACGAGAACCTCATGAAACTCAGTTCCTGCCTTTACGTAGACAAGGGTGGGCAACTGCCGCAGGTCACAATGGAAGAGCTGGCGGAAAGGTCTGACGGCCTGATCTGCCTCACGGGTGGACCTGATGGTCCGGTTGGAATGCTTCTGCAGCACGGGCAACGCCCGGCGGCCGAGGATCTGGTGGATCGATTGGCGACGATGTTCCCCGATCGGCTTTATGTCGAGCTTCAGCGCCATCCGGGCGAGGGCGGCCAGCCCGAGGCCGAGCGCCTGACCGAGCAGGGCCAGGTCGAGATGGCCTACGCCAAGAACCTACCGCTGGTGGCCACCAATGACGTTTATTTCCCGACAACGGATATGTACGAGGCGCATGACGCGCTGATCTGTATTGCCGAGGGCGCCTATGTCGATCAGCAGGATGGACGTCGCCGTTTGACCGCCCAGCACTATTTCAAGTCGCAGCAGGAAATGGTGACCCTGTTCGCCGATCTGCCCGAAGCGATCGAAAACACGGTAGAAATCGCGCGCCGTTGTGCCTTCATGGCCTATCGCCGTGATCCGATTCTGCCAAAATTTGCTGATGACGAAGTCGCCGAACTGCGCCGCATCGCCAATGAGGGTCTGCAAAAACGTCTGGCGGTGATCCCACATGCGGTAACGCCCGAGGAATATCAGGAACGGCTGGATTTCGAACTCGACATCATCGAGGGGATGGGCTTCCCGGGCTACTTCCTGATCGTTGCGGACTTTATTCAATGGGCCAAGGACGAAGATATCCCGGTCGGGCCGGGCCGAGGCTCGGGTGCGGGCTCATTGGTGGCTTATGCATTGACGATCACCGACCTTGACCCACTGCGCTATTCACTGCTGTTCGAACGGTTCCTGAACCCGGAACGGGTGTCTATGCCCGACTTCGATATCGACTTTTGCATGGACCGCCGCGAAGAGGTGATCCGCTACGTGCAGCAGAAATATGGCCGGGACAAGGTGGGGCAGATCATCACCTTTGGTGCGTTGCTGTCGAAGGCGGCGGTGCGCGACATCGGACGGGTGTTGCAGATGCCCTATGGGCAGGTTGATCGCCTGTCCAAGATGATCCCGGTTGAAGGTGTCAAACCGGTTTCAATCGAGAAGGCGCTTAAGGACGAGCCCCGCCTGCGCGAAGAGGCGCGCAGCGAAGAGGTTGTTGATCGCCTGCTGAACTATGGCCAGCAGGTCGAAGGGCTGTTGCGGAACGCTTCGACCCACGCGGCAGGGGTGGTGATTGGCGATCGTCCGCTGGATGCGCTGGTGCCTTTGTATCAGGACCCGCGCTCGGATATGCCTGCCACACAGTTCAATATGAAGTGGGTCGAACAGGCCGGGCTGGTGAAGTTCGACTTTCTGGGGCTGAAGACGCTGACTGTGATCCAGAACGCAATGGATCTGATCTTCAAATCTGATCGCCCATTGCACATTGCCGCTGATGGTACTGAACTTTATGAACCCGCCGAAGGGGCCGAAAACCAGATCAACGCGATCCCGCTGGATGACGAAGCGACATACAAACTCTATTCGGCGGCCAAGACAGTAGCGGTGTTCCAGGTGGAATCCTCGGGCATGATGGATGCGCTCAAGCGCATGAAACCGACCTGCATCGAAGATATCGTAGCCCTTGTGGCCTTGTACCGTCCCGGCCCGATGGAGAACATCCCGACCTATTGCGAGGTCAAGAATGGGCTGCGGAAAATTGAATCCGTGCACCCTCTGATCGACCATATCCTTGAGGAGACCCAAGGCATCATCGTCTACCAGGAACAGGTGATGCAGATTGCACAGGTCATGGCGGGGTACAGCCTTGGTGGTGCCGACCTTCTGCGCCGTGCGATGGGAAAAAAGATCAAAGAGGCAATGGATGCCGAACGCCCGAAATTCGAAAAGGGCGCGGGCGAGAATGGTGTTGATGCCAAGAAGGCCAGCGAGGTCTTCGACCTGTTGGAGAAATTCGCCAACTACGGCTTCAACAAATCCCACGCCGCGGCTTACGCGGTGGTCAGTTATCAGACAGGTTGGCTGAAGGCGAACCACCCGGTCGAGTTCATGGCCGGTGTCATGAACTGCGATATCCATCTGACCGACAAGCTGGCCGTCTATTTCGAAGAGGTTCGCAAAGGGCTGGAACTTCCCTATGTGCCGCCCTGCGTGAACCGGTCTCAGGCTACATTCGATGTGGTCGACGGGCATCTGGTCTATGCGCTGGGCGCGCTCAAGAACGTGGGTGTCGAGGCTATGAACCTCGTGGTCGAGGGTCGGGCAGACAAGCCGTTCGTCAACCTGTTTGATTTCGCGCGCCGGGTTGATCTGAAAAAGGTCGGCAAGCGCCCGCTCGAGATGCTGGCAAGGGCAGGGGCTTTTGACGAGTTAGACAAGAACCGCCGCCGCGTTTTCGAAAGCCTCGATCCGCTGGTGCAATATTCGGCGGCGATCCACGATCAGAAGAACTCAAACCAGGTGTCGCTGTTTGGTGAGGCAGGTGACGATCTGCCCGAACCACGCCTGTCGCCATCGCCCGACTGGCTGCCTGCGGAACGGCTCAGCGAAGAGTTTAAGGCAATTGGGTTCTACCTGTCGGGTCACCCTCTGGACGACTATATGCCCGCGCTGAGGCGCAAACAGGTGCTGACGCTGGATGAAGTGACGGAAAAGGCCCGATCCGGGCCGCTGATCGCCAAGATGGCCGGCGTTGTCGCCGGACGACAAGAGCGCAAATCCGCCCGTGGCAACCGGTTCGCCTTTGCGCAGCTTTCGGACCCGACGGGTGCGTACGAGGTCACGCTGTTCTCGGAAACACTAGAAAAATGCCGCGAATTTCTGGAGACCGGCGCGCAAGTGGTTCTGACTGCCGAGGCGACGATGGAGGCCGATCAGCTAAAGCTGCTAGGTCGATCAGTCGGGCCTGCCGATTCCGTGGTGAGCGAGGCAGGAGCAACCGGTTTACGCATCTTTGTCGATGAACCGCAGGCCCTGCCAACAGTGGCCAAAGTTCTGGCTGATGCGGCAGGCGCCGCCAAAGGCGCCGCGAAAGGTCCCATTCATCTTTGCCTGCTGGATCCCGGACTGCCCGGCGAAGTCGAGATGGATTTGGGGCAGGAGTTTCCGATCAATCCTCAGATCAAGGGCGCGATCAAATCGCTGGACGGAGTGATGTCTGTCGACGAGGTCTAGTTGCCACGATGATTTAGCGCCGCTAGGCTGCCTTGGACACTCTTTCGCGCGATACACAGGAGGGCGCAGGGATGACACTTTCATCTGTTGGACTAAGAACTTTGGTCTTGGCCGGTGCCGCATCAGCCGCCATGGCAACTGCGGCGTTGGCCGATGACAAGAAGAAAAAGACAATTGAGGGCGCGTTGATTGGCGCGGGCGTTGGTGCCCTGATAGGCGATGGCAAAGGCGCCGCGATTGGCGGCGTGGCCGGGGCGATTATCGGGCATAACTGGAAATGAGTGCGATGCGGAACCCTTTGACGACCATTTTGGCGGGCCTCTTTACAGCCGCGCCAGTCCTGACCCTTGCGGACGAAGCGGCTGAACAGATGGTCCAGGACGCGCTGCCCGTCATGCATTATACCTGTGCGTCGATTGCCGAAGAGGCGGATGGTGACGAAGCCTTTGTCGTGGCCGTCGTTGAAAAGATGACGGCCCTGTCGCTCTACAATCGTCAGATCAATATCGAAGATCATGCGACGACCGACGAAGAAAAGGCCCAGCTCCGCGAAGCGTTCATAACCGCTTTGTCAGAAGGATGCGCCGCGGATAAGCATGCCCTTTTGGGCGGCGTGGTCGACAATGCCGTCAAGGTAACGCTCGGGTTTTGACCGATCAATAATGCGGTGGGCGTTCGTCTCCGAACACGACCCCGCCCGAGCCTTCCTGAGCCCGTTCGGCCTCGCGCTGCAACAGCATTTCGACACGGCGGGTCAGGCGGTCGATCTCGCCTTGCTGGCTTGTGACGACCGTGTTCAGCTCTTCGACCGTGCGGGTCAGATGGGCGATCTGTTCTTCCAGATGCTGCATGGAAAGCTCCTTTGTGGCCGGTCATAGCGACCCTGTGACGCCAAAGCCAGCGAAAGCGCGCCTTGCCCCGATGAAGGCCATGGGATAGACCGCGCGCGGAACATGACCGCGAAGGACGCCCCAGATGGCCAAGCCCAAGAAACAGCCCCGCCCCAAGGCCGTAACACCCAAAGGGTTCCGTGACTATTTCGGCCAGGAAGTCTCGCAGCGTACCGAGATGCTGCGGGCTATTGCGGAGGTCTATCATCGCTACGGGTTTGATGCCTTGGAGAGCAGCGCGGTCGAAACCGTTGAGGCGCTGGGCAAGTTCCTTCCGGACGTGGATCGCCCGAACGAAGGTGTGTTCGCCTGGCAGGAAATTGACGAAAACGATAAGGGCGACTGGATGGCCCTGCGCTATGACCTGACAGCGCCTTTGGCCCGTGTTTACGCGCAGCACCGCAATGACCTGCCGACGCCCTATCGCCGCTATGCGATGGGTCCGGTCTGGCGCAACGAAAAGCCGGGGCCGGGGCGGTATCGTCAGTTCTATCAGTGCGATGCGGATACGGTCGGCACGGCCTCGATGGCGGCGGATGCCGAGATCTGCGCGATGCTGTCGGATACTCTGGAGACCGTCGGCATTCCGCGCGGTGATTATCTGGTGCGCGTCAACAACCGCAAGGTTCTTAATGGCGTGCTCGAGGCGATGGGTCTGGGTGGCGACGCAGCTGCCCGCGACAACGTCCTGCGCACCATCGACAAGTTCGACAAGGTCGGCGAACAGGGCGTGCGAGAGCTGTTGACAAAAGGCCGCCTGGATGCGTCGGGTGCATTTATCGACGGCGTCGGCCTTAGCGACGAGCAGGCCGAGCCGGTGATCGCGTTCCTGACTTCCAAGTCTGCCAACGCTGCTAGAACGCTAGCCAACCTGCGCGCTGCTGTGGGCGACAGCAAGATCGGTGCGGATGGCATTGCCGAGTTGGAGCAGATCGGAGCCCTGTTGGATGCGGGTGGCTACGGCGCGGACCGGATCGAAATAGACCCATCCGTCGTGCGCGGTCTGGGTTATTATACCGGGCCGGTCTACGAGGCCGAACTGACCTTTGAGATTTTCGACGAAAAAGGTCGCAAGCGCCAGTTCGGCTCGGTCTCGGGTGGTGGTCGCTACGACGATCTGGTCAAGCGCTTTACTGGGCAAGAAGTGCCCGCAACCGGTATTTCAATCGGCGTCGATCGGTTGTTGGCTGCCCTGCGCGAAAAGGGCCGGATCGCTGCGCAGGCCACGGGTCCAGTAGTCGTCACCGTCATGGATCGCGACCGGATGGCCGACTATCAGGCAATGGTTGCCGAGCTGCGCAATGCCGGCATCCGCGCCGAGGTCTATCTGGGCAATCCCAAGAATTTTGGCAACCAGCTGAAATATGCAGATAAGCGGAACTCCCCCATTGCGGTGATCGAGGGCGGCGATGAAAAGGCCAACGGGATTGTGCAGATCAAGGACCTGATCCTGGGGGCGAAGATCGCCGAAAGCGCAACGCTTGAGGAATGGAAAGAACGCCCCAGCCAGTTCGAAGTGCCGCGTGGCGATCTGGTAGCCAAGGTGCGCGAAATCCTCGACAGTCAGGACTGACCCATGGCCAACCGTTCCCAGATTCAGGCCCGCGCCGCGATGATGCGCGTCCGGTTCGAGGCCGCTGGTGCTCAGGTGGTGGATACGCCCCTGCTGCAATCCGCCGACACGTTGCTGGACCTTTATGGCGAGGATATTCGCGCCCGCGCCTATGTCACCTCGGATGCGCTGCGCGGCGAGCTGATGCTGCGCCCGGATTTCACGCTGCCTGTGGTGCAGATGCACATGAACGACGGGGCGGAACCCGCGCGTTATACTTATTCGGGCGAGGTGTTCCGGCGGCAAGAGCACGACCCGGAACGCTCAAACGAGTATATTCAGGTGGGGTACGAGGTCTTTGACCGCGACGATCCCTCGGGTGCCGACGCTGAAGTGTTTTCGCTGTTTGCCCTGCAATTGCGTGGCCTGCCACTGCGCGCTGCAACAGGAGATATCGGCATCCTGACCGCTGCGGTACAGGGTCTGCGGACGACGGACCGCCGTAAGAACGCGTTGATGCGGCACCTGTGGCGGCCGCGCCGTTTCCGCATTTTGCTGGACCGCTTCGCAGGGCGCCAACAAGCCCCGGAAGGGCGCGATGCGCTGCTGGATGCCGAAGACCCCCTAGCGACCGACGTGCCGATGATCGGCAAGCGCCGCGCATCCGAAATAGAGGCGCGGATCAGTGCTTTGCGCGAAGACCGCGACACGCCACCGATCTCGGACAATGAGCTGGTTGGTCTGGAAACGCTGCTGAACGTGCGCGAAACCGTTCCGTTTGCGTTGGAACAACTGCGCGACGTGGCTGTAGACCTGCCACAAATCACCCCGGCGTTGGATCGGCTGGAAGCGCGCGTGGCCGCCTTGCAAGCGCGCGGTGTCGATATCGCACGGCTGGACTTTGAGGCCGCCTATGGCCGGACGTCGATGGAATATTATGACGGCTTCGTCTTTGGGTTTTACGCCGAAGGTCGCCCGGATCTGCCGCCGATTGCTACCGGCGGACGCTATGACGCGCTGACGCGCCAATTGGGCAATGGGGCCGAAATCCCAGCTGTTGGCGGGGTGCTGCGCCCCGACCTGATGCTCGAGATCGAGGAGGGCGCACAATGAGCCTTAAGCTGGGTGTCCCCTCGAAGGGCAGGTTGATGGACAAGACCTTTGCGTGGTTCGAAAAGCGCGGGATCACCCTGTCCCGCAGCGGATCGGACCGGGAATACGCAGGCCGGGTCGAAGGCATCGATGGCGTTTCCCTGATCCTGCTCTCAGCCGGAGAAATTCCGCGCGAACTGGCCGCCGGGCGCGTTCATCTTGGCGTTACCGGTGTCGATCTGGTGCAAGAGAAGCTGCCCCGATGGGAACAGCAGGTCGAAGAGGTCGCGCAGCTTGGCTTTGGCAAGGCCGATCTGATTGTTGCCACACCGGCCTGCTGGGTCGATGTGGACACGCTGGACGATCTGGACGCGGCTGCGGCTGCGTTTCGCAAAACCCATGGGCATCGCCTGCGGATTGCCACCAAGTACCACAGGCTTGTGCGCGAGTTCCTGACGGATGCGGGTGTCGCGGACTACGCTCTGGTCGACAGCCAGGGCGCGACCGAGGGTACGGTGATGAACGAAACCGCCGAGGCGATTGCCGACATCACCTCGACCGGGGAAACCTTGCGGGCCAACCATCTGAAGATCCTGTCGGATGGCCTGATCCTGCAGTCGCAAGCCACGCTATGGCGCAGCCGGGTCGCCAAATACGAGTCTAGTGACAAGGCGGTTCTGTCGGACCTGCTTGACCGGCTAAGCTAAAGTAGACCAATATCCGCTAGCGCGCGATTTAGATCGTCGGGCAGGGCATCGTCCTGCTCTCGCCCTTTGGGCAGATCGGCGGGCGTGTCCTCGGGCTTTAGATAGCGCCAGCCTTGGAACGGGCGTTTCAGAGCGTTCTGAGTGCGATGCACCTCGGGGTCGAGCACGATTGCGCAGCGGCGGATGCCATCCTCGCCGCGGACTTCGTCCAGCCGCAGGATGCGCTGGCGACATTGGATGACACCTTTGATCACCCAATAGATTGATCCGCCATTCAAAATCTCGGCCTCGCGCTTGGGCCACATGCGGGTGACATGGCGCGGGCAGCCGTCCTCGTGCAACGGTTTGCGGCTGTCCTGCCACGTCATCAGCGTATCAACGCTTTCCGATCCGACCGAAAGTTTGATGAGGTTTACGTACTTATCCACAGTTTTCCCACAGAGTCGTCCCAAGGGTCTTCACTATATTGTAGCCTGATGCGCCATGTCATCAAGGTGTTGTGGATTGGATGCGAATTGGAGTAATCTGATCGCCTCTAGCTGAACAGGAATCGCCAATGAGCCGCTTTGCCGCCCCCATCGCCGAGCAGATCTGGGATATGAAGTACCGTTTCAAACAGGCCGATGGCACGCCCATTGACCAGACGGTCGAGGACAGCTGGCGACGTATCGCGCGCGATTTGGCGCGGGTCGAGGATGATCCGTCGCATTGGGAAGAGAAATTCTATGCAGCGCTGGAAGATTTCAAATACCTGCCCGCCGGTCGCATAACAGCGGGCGCAGGGACCGCGCGTCAGGTGACCCTGTTCAATTGTTTTGTGATGGGCACGATCCCCGACAGCATGGGCGGAATCTTCGACATGCTGAAAGAGGCGGCGCTGACCATGCAGCAGGGCGGGGGAATCGGATATGATTTCTCGACCATCCGTCCGCGTGGTGCAGATGTGAAAGGCGTGGCCGCCGACGCCTCGGGGCCGTTGAGTTTCATGGACGTCTGGGACGCGATGTGCCGCACGATCATGTCCGCAGGCTCGCGCCGGGGCGCGATGATGGCGACCATGCGCTGCGATCACCCGGATATCGAACAGTTCATCACCGCCAAATCCGACCCGGCCCGCCTGCGCATGTTCAACATGTCGGTGCTGGTGACCGATCCATTCATGGAGGCCGTCAAGGCCGACGGCCCGTGGGATTTGGTGTTTGAGGGCAAGGTCTATCACACGGTTCAGGCGCGCGATCTGTGGAACAAGATCATGCAGGCGACCTATGACTACGCCGAGCCGGGCGTGATCTTCATCGACCGCATCAACGCAGCCAACAACCTGAGCTATGTCGAGACTATTGCCGCCACAAACCCCTGTGGCGAGCAACCTTTGCCGCCTTACGGAGCGTGTTTGCTGGGCTCGATCAACCTGGCACGATTGGTCGCCGCACCGTTCGAAGATGCTGCCCATCTGGATGAGAGCGCCTTGCAGGAACTGGTCGCCACGGCCGTACGGATGATGGACAATGTGGTGGACGCGTCGAAATTCCCGCTGGCGGAGCAAGAAGCGGAAGCGCAGGACAAGCGTCGCATCGGCCTTGGTGTGACCGGTCTGGCAGATGCGCTGCTGATGCTGGGCCTGCGCTATGGCTCGGACGAGGCGGCGCCTCAGACCGAACGCTGGTTGCACGCGATAGCCCGCGCCGCGTATCTGGCGTCGGTCGATTTGGCCAAGGAAAAGGGGGCGTTCCCCTTGTTCGATGCCGAGAAATATCTGGCCAGCGGCACAATGCAGCAGATGGATGACGACGTACGCGACGCCATCCGCGAACATGGCATCCGTAACGCATTGCTGACATCAATTGCGCCGACGGGGACGATTTCGCTTTATGCCGGGAACGTCTCTTCGGGGATCGAGCCGGTCTTTGCCTATGCTTACACGCGTAAGGTGTTGCAAAAGGACGGCTCTCGCACCGAAGAAGAAGTCGTCGATTATGCCGTGCGGATGTGGCGCGACAAGTTTGGCGACGCGGAATTGCCCGATTACTTCGTCAATGCGCAGACCTTGTCGCCGACGGATCACGTCAAAATGCAGGCGGCGGCGCAAAAGTGGATCGACAGCTCGATCTCAAAGACCATCAATTGCCCCGAAGATATCAGCTTTGACGCCTTCAAGGATGTCTACATGCAGGCCTGGGATCAGGGCTGCAAGGGCTGCACGACCTATCGCCCCAATGACGTGACCGGATCGGTGCTGACCGTTTCCGAAAGCGATGACAAAGCACCGGGCGAAAGCGCCAATGCACCGCATGAGGTCGACGGCGGCGAGGTGGTCTACATGTCCGAACCGCTGGATCGCCCGCAGGCATTGGAAGGCTCGACCTACAAGCTGAAATGGCCCGACAGCGAGCACGCGATTTACCTGACCATCAACGACATCGTCATCGGTGGGCGGCGGCGTCCGTTCGAGGTGTTCATCAACTCGAAGAATATGGAGCATTACGCCTGGACATTGGCGCTGACCCGCATGATATCGGCCGTTTTCCGACGTGGCGGTGACGTGTCCTTTGTCGTCGAAGAGCTAAAAGCCGTTTTCGACCCGCGCGGCGGTGCCTGGGTGAAGGGCAAGTACATTCCTTCGATTCTGGCGGCAATTGGTGGCGTGATCGAACAGCACATGATCAACATCGGCTTTCTGGAAGGCGAAGGGATGGGGCTGAAGTCCGACCCACAGGCGCAGGTCGTCAACATGGACGCCCCACGCGGCAAAGCCTGCCCGTCCTGCGGCCAATTCGACATGGTCATGATCGAAGGATGCATGACCTGTCGAAGTTGCGGTCATTCTAAATGCGGTTGAAGACCGGAAGCCATTTTTGTTGTTGTGTGGATGAGCATAAATAGCCCATAAGGTTGATTTTTGCGCCCATTTGAACGGTCTTTAATGCCCGCAGGTTCTTAAGGCTTTGAAATAAAATAAGAAAGAATTCTGTAGAGTTTCGAGATTGTTCTGCGTTGGGCGACCATCGATAACATTCGCGCTATTGACCAAGACCGGAAAATCTCAAAACTGTGGCCTGGAACCAAATCGTCTCATACGCGTCACACGCAAATGCTGACCAGAATGTTGTACTTGCCCAGCAAAACCGCTCGGGCAGTTCCATGGCTATCGGATACCGAATTGATGAAAAACGAACCTCCTACGAAGAGTCCCTTCAATACTTTGAACCTAAGACCCGAATGATCCGAAACGCCCAGTACATAGCCAAACTCGAAAGCCTTCTCGATCCAAGTTCGGCGATCGAGACGTGAGTACAACTCTCTACTCGGCTGCCAACACCTTGTGGAGCGCAAAAGAGTGCATTGGATATTACCTGCAACAGAGCGGTTTCGCACGCGTCTCTGAAATTCTGAGTCGCCAAGCCAGCGACCAAGTCAGCTCTCAGACCGGGCCAATTTCAACCCAACCGTTTCTTAAACCTCAGTGTCGCTGCGACCAACCCAAAGACCGCAAATACGATCATCCAAAGTATCCCCCAGCGCAACTCGTATAGCGAAGCATCTCGCAGGACCACGCCCCGGATCATGTCCATGAAATGTGTCGCCGGCAGGGCTTGGGCGATGACCTGAACCGGCTGGGGCATACCGTCAAAGGGGAACATGAAACCGGACATCAGGATCGATGGCAGAAGGACGAAGATCGTCATCTGCATCGATTGAAGCTGGTTCTGGGCAAGGGTTGAGATCACCAGCCCAAGTGACAGACTGGCAATGATGAACAGCAATGTGACCACGAGCAGCACTCCCAACCCGCCGTTCATCGGAACATCGAAAAGGACATGCCCGAGGCCGAGAATGATTGCCACCTGTATCAGGCCCAGAAAGATATAGGGGATGATCTTGCCGATCATCAGTTCGATTGATTTGATCGGGGTGTTGATCAGCATCTCCATGTTGCCCCGCTCGCGCTCGCGCACGATCGCGGCTGAGGTGAACAGGATCATCGTCATGGTTAGGATCACGCCGACAAGACCGGGCACGATATTGACCGCCGACCGCTGCTCGGGGTTGAAGTAAAGCGTCACCTCGAACGTGGGCACCTGTCGGTTTGGGGGCTGCTTCAGCAGTTCGGTCAGGGGCATCGTGCGCAGGGACTTGATTGCGCTGGCCACCATCGTGTCCGAGCCATCAACGATCCAATGGGCAACCGGTCGGCTGCTGGTCTGGTCTGTTGCATTGGGCAGGCCTAGTCCGACGGACGGACTGCGGGCAAGCCGTTGGCTGACATCGGGCGGGATGATCAGCGCAGCGCGGACGCGGGATTCGGTAATCGCGCGCTCGGCCTCTTGCGGGGTGGTCAGCTGCTCGGTGATGGTCACGACCTGCGTGGCCTGAACGATCTGCGCCAGCGTATGCGACAGCTCGGTTTTCGATTCATCCACCAGAGCGACGGGGACGTGGCGCAGGTTGGTGTTGATGGCATAGCCGAATAACAGCAGCTGGATCAGCGGGATCATGATCACCATGGCAAAGGTCATCCGGTCCCGCCGCAGTTGCAGCAGCTCTTTTTTCAGGACAGCAGCGATGCGGCGTGGCGAAATCACTATTCTGGCCCCCGTGTCGCGCTGACGAACACGTCTTCCAGATTTGGTCGCTGCGGGTTCAGGGACAGGTTCGGAAACGCCGAAGTTTGGCCGCGCAACATGTCCACCGGCTGAGGTTCGGATTTGTCCACCAGCACACGCAGCCGCGACCCGACTTGCGCGGTCGAGAGTATCTTGGGCTGACCGTCCAACGCGTGTTTGACCGTTCGCAGGTCCGGGCCTTCGACTTCGATAACATCGGCCTGCAAATCGTCCATCAACTGACGCGGAGAGCCGTCCGCCTTTTTCACCCCGTGCTGCAGGATGGCCAGCCGGTGACAGCGCTCTGCCTCGTCCATGAAATGGGTGGAAACGATCATGGTCGCGCCCTGATCGACCAGATCGAACAATTGCTCCCAGAAGGTGCGACGAGTTTCGGGGTCAACGGCTGAGGTCGGTTCGTCCAGAAACAGCAATTTCGGGCGATGCATGACGGTTGCAGCAAGGGCCAGTTTTTGCCGCTGGCCGCCGCTCATGCTACCGCTGAGCTGATGGACATTCGTTGTCAGATCGTAGGTTTCCAGCAACTCGTCAATCCGATCTTTGGCCGACTTCACTGGAATGCCGTAAATCTCGGCCGCGAACCTGAGGTTTTCCAGCACTGTCAAATCGCGGTAATACGAGAAAATCTGGGTCATATACCCGATCTCATTCTTTAACGGTTCCGCAGCCTCGGGCATGGATCGACCCAAAACTGAAATCGACCCACTACTGGGGGTCAGCAGTCCGGTTAGCATGCGCATGGTCGTGGTCTTGCCGCAGCCGTTGGGACCGAGAAACCCATAGATTTGGCCGGTTCGGATTTCGAGGTCCAGATTGTTAACGGCAGTATTGTCCCCGAACCGCCGGGTCAGACCTTTGGTCGAGACGACGACATCATTCATGGCATGGGGACCTGCACGGGTACTCCTGCAGGCAAGTCCGGCGACGCGGTAGGCAGGTCAATCTCGGTCAGATAGACAAGCCGGGTTCGGTCATCCTGGTTCAACCCGTAATAAGGCGTGAAGGACGCGTCGTCGCTGATCCAGCGGATCACGCCGTCCAGCGGATCGGCCAGCCCGTCAACGCGCACTTCCAACGTGTCGCCGGGTTTCAGATTGACGCGATGCGGCTCGGGCACATAGACGCGCGCGTAAGGCGTCTGGCCCGTGACCATCACGGCAACCGGGCTGCCGGATGTCACCCGCTCGCCCAAATTCCACGGCAGGGAATCCAACACGCCGTCGCGGGTGGCTGTGACCGTTAAATCATCCAGCACAGTTTGTTCGGCGGCAACCGAGGCTTCTGCTGCCCGCACATTGGCCTCGGCGACCGCAAGGTCTTCGGGGCGGGTGCCGTTTTGCAGCTCGTTCAGGGATTGCTGAGCGCTGGCCAGTTCGGCCCGCGCGGAATCGCGCAGGGCCAGATCATTTGCAACCTGAGCCTCGGTCACGACAGAGTTCTCGACCAGCCTGGCATTTCGGTCATAGATCGCCTCGGCATCGGCAAGACGTGCAACAGCGCCCGCAACCTTGGCCTCGGCGATCGCAATCTCTTCTTCGCGCGGCCCGACCTGCAGTTTCAGAAGCGTGGCCTGCGCCTTTTCCAGTTCAGCCTGCGCCAGTGCCAGCTTTGCGCTTTGCAGGGTGGGGTCAAGCTGAACCAGCGTATCGCCTGCCTTGACCACGGCGCCTTCTGCAATCGGTAGATCGACGACGATTTCGCTGGCAGTCGCGGTCAATGCCACCCGGTCGCGCGCCAATACGCCCAAGGCGACGCTGGTATCGGACCCAGAACACCGGTCCAGAAAGGCGGGCAGAACAGCCGCCAGGATCAAAGGTATGGGGATCGTCAGATTCAAAAGGGCTTCCCTCCGGTGCTAGGCCTTTGAACGCGTTAGGTGATAGTTAATGCATAAAATCAGGAAATCTGATTTATGTATACGGTTCAGCCGCTAAACATGGCAGAACGGGGTCACCCGGGAAGCCGCGCCAGCCATTCTTCCAGCTTTTCTCCGATCAATTGGGGGTTATCTTCCTGCAGGAAATGAATGCCTTTGCCGATATCCACCACTTCGAGATTCTGGATGGTCTGACGGCACCAGGCGACCTCTTTTGGCCCGATGGTGCCTCCGGGTGTCGCGTGGAACATCAGCATCGGGGTTTGCGTTTCACCAAGCCAGCGGCTGTAGCCACTGACAATGTTATGCACATCTGCCGGGGTGCCGTCGATCGGAATTTCGCAGGGCCAGACCCGAAGCGGCTTGCGGCTGTGCGCTGTGGGGTAGGGCGCGCGGTAGTGATCCATCTCTTGCGGGGCTAGGTCGCGCACGATGGCGCTTGGCAAGATTTTCTCAACGAACATATTCAGCCCCGAGATCATCAGCCATCCCAGACCGGGTGTTCGCATCATGCGAAAACCGGTGCGGAAATCGGGCGGGAACCCGGACCAGGTCATCGCGCGCACAATGCCTTCCATGAACACGATACCGCGAATGTTCTCTGTGTGCCGGTGCGCATAGTGGAACCCCAAAGCTGAGCCCCAGTCGTGGATGACCAACGTCACGTCCTTCAGCCCCAGCGCCCTGATAAACCCTTCCACAAAGGGAACGTGATCGACAAAGCGGTAAGGAATATCTGGCTTGTCCGACTTGCCCATGCCGATCAGGTCCATCGCGATAGCTCGACCTTGCCGGGCGGCGTAGGGGATGATGTTGCGCCACAGATAGGACGAGGTCGGATTGCCGTGTAGAAACAAAACCGGCGCGCCTTCACCTTCATCGACATAGTGAATGCGCTGCCCGTTCACCTCGACATATTTCGAGTCAAACGGGAAGTCGGGTGAGATCTCTTGTTCGGTACTCATTGAGCCACCCTTTCTGCCTTGTGGGTTTCTTCGATCAGCCCCAGCGCCATATCATACCACGCAGATCGGGACGCCCAGCCGACGATCGCGTTAACGGGTTGGGACGGCGGGCGGGACAAGCTGCCAACGGGCACAACCAGAAACTTGCCGTTTTGAGTCTCGAATGGCAGCGTCGTCCCGCAGGTCCGGCAGAACACCCTGCGTACTTGGGAATTGGGCACGTCGAAGGTGGTCAGCATGTCTTTACCTTCCAGCCATTCGATCCGGTCCGGCGTGGTGAATGCATTCGCTACATGGGCCGAGCCCGAGGCCTTTTGGCAAAAGCCGCAATAGCAGAGTTTGAAGGCGGCCATGCTGTCTTGCACCCTGTAGCGCACCGCGCCGCAGATACATTCCCCATCGATCGAGGTCGGGTGAGCCATCAGATCACTCACCTCAGCCGCGATACGCGAAATACGCGCGGACGGACGCGGTGAAAGTCAGGCCCATGCTGATAATCGCGATGACAAAGCCGATAACCGCTGTCGCCGGGATCGAGACCAGAAAATCAGCGGCAATCGCTGCGCGGATACCGACTAGGCTGCGCCTGAGGATGGATGCGACGATGCAGGCAAAGGTCACCATATAGCCCAGCATCGTATAAAGCATCAGGTTAGCAGCTTGTGGGCCAGCCAACTCTCCGACCTGCAGCCCAAAAAACTTGAACGCGGCGAAGAAGCCGAAAGCCATCAGGATTTTCAACGCGTTCAGGATGAAGATTGCGCGTAGGGTGACGGGCTTCGATGCCCCGGCTGTTGCGTCTATGGCGGTCATATCAGGTCCCCATTTCAGTTGGGGCACACAGCATTTGCTGCTATGTGTCCGCAATGCTATCCATGTGGATAGAAACAAATTACTATCCATATGGATAGAAAAAGCAAGGAGAAATCTGTGGCGCGAAAACGCAAGACGGATCACGACAGTGCCGTGGCAGGCGCGCTGGACCTGTTTTGGCGGCGAGGATACCACGGTGCCAGCACACGGGAACTGGAGCAGCAGACGGGGCTGACCCGCTTTACCCTGCAGACCACCTATGGTGGGAAAGAGAAGTTTTTTCTAAAGACGCTGGATACTTACCTGGACAATGCCGAGGCCCGGCATTTCCCTGACCCCGACAGCTGTTCACTGGATGATCTGGCCGACTGGTTCCGGGGGATCGCTTCGGCTGACCGTATGCCAAGGATCGAGGATGCCGGTTGTCTTGCCTTCAACTCGATCAGTTCATTTGACCGCTCTGACCCCGAGGTGAACGCCCGAATCGAGCGATACCTCACCGCCTTGGAAGAACGGTTCGTGGCAATCCTCAACCGTGCCAGATCACAGGGTGCAGTGCGCTCCGACGTAGATCCAGTAGGAGGTGCAAAGCTGCTAACCGGACTTCTGCTGGGGCTGCACACGATCATGAAAGCACGAACCTCGGACCAGTTTCCGCAGAGCTACGCCGAGGCGGCGGTCGGGCTGATTGAAGGATGGAAAGATCAGTAAGTAATCAAAAGTACTGGCGCGACGGGGCCCTATTAGACAACTTCAAAAGTCCAATGCGCAAACGAACGAGATTACGGAGTTGCCTTCGATTGCTCAGCTCTCGTGCCAATGAGAGTTACGCAATTCTGACCTCTTGCGGCGCAAGAAAAGCGCGCCTGCAGCGAAAGTCAGGACCGTGGGCTAGCATTTCGGTTGGCGGTTGATCGACTGCTGAGGGCCGACCTGGTATCGCTCGACCATGTTGGGTTGTTGCGAGTATCAGGTTGTCTTCGCAGACTTGCGGACCACGTCTAGGTTCGTAAGTTTAGCGCGAGCAACAGAGAGGACAAGGAATGAGCTGGACCGATTATCTCGACGCACACCAAACGCGCTTTGTTGAAGAACTGTGTGACTTCATTCGTATTCCGTCGGTATCAGCCAAACCCGAAAATGCGGGCGATGTTCGAAAGGCTGGGCAATGGGTGGTTGAGCGGTTGGTCGCGGCGGGAATGGAAAACGTTCAGATGATGGAGACAGCAGGCCATCCAGTGGTCTGCGCCGATTGGCTGCATGCCGGGTCCGATGCGCCCACGATCCTGATCTATGGCCATTTTGACGTGCAACCGGCTGAACCGTTTGATCTCTGGTCCTCGCCTCCGTTCGAGCCGACGATCCGCGGGGATCGGATCTACGGGCGTGGCGCGACCGACGACAAGGGTGCGATGTTAATACCGATCATTGCGGCCGAGGCTTTGCTGGCTGAAACTGGAAAACTCCCCGTCAATGTGCGGTTTTTCTTTGAAGGCCAGGAAGAGATCGGATCGCCCGACCTTCCGCCCTTTATCGAAGCAAATCTCGATCGCCTTCAGGCTGATATGATCTTTTCCGCCGATGGCAGTCAGTGGGATACCGAAACGCCGCAACTCGTATTGGGTCTGAAGGGGCTCACCTCGCTTGAGATTTCGGTTCAGGGTGCAAAATCGGACTTGCACTCTGGTATGCATGGCGGCGGTGTTGCGAACCCTGCGATGGCGCTGGCCCAGTTGCTGGCCAGCATGAAATCGACCGATGGTCGGATCACAGTCGATGGCTTCTACGATGATGTCGTCGAATTAACCGATGAAGACCGCGCGGCAATAGCACGGGTGCCTTGGGATGAGGCGGCCTATCTGACCCAGACCGGAGCTCCAGCGACCTTGGGTGAGCCGGGGTATTCCACACGTGAAAACCTGTGGGCACGTCCGACGCTTGAGGTCAACGGGCTGACCAGCGGTTGGCAAGGGGAAGGCACAAAGACAGTCTTGCCCGCAGTGGCCTCGGCCAAGATCACTTGTCGTTTGGTCGCCAATCAAAATCCCGAAAAGATCTTTGACCTGATCTCCGCCCATGTCGAGGCTCATTGCCCGCCAGGTGTAACCGCACAGGTATCGCGCAACCCTGGCCGCGCGGACCCGTTCCTTGTGCCAGCCGGGCACAACGCAACCGCCATCGCGGGTCAGGTTCTGGAAGAAGTTTACGGCAAAACCGCTTACAAAACCCGCGTTGGAGGCTCGATCCCGGTGATGTCGACCCTGCTGGACGAGTTGGGTCTGCATGCCGTCATGTTTGCGTTCGGACATGAGGATGAGAACCAACATGCCCCGGACGAGTTCTTCCGTCTGCCAACATTCCGACGCGGCCAAACAGCCTATGCCAGATTGATGGAAAGGTTGGGTGAATAGGCATTTGCTGCATCGATTCACCGGTTTTTACAAGCTTCTGATATCACTGCATGCGTGCGATCAACGACGTCTCTCACCTCTGCAATAAACCGGTCTTCATGATGCGTGACCAGCCATTGGTCATGTTCCAGATCATCAATCAGAGGTGAAACTGGTTTAAGACCCGGTTGCGTGTTTCCGATAAAGGTGGGCAAAACCGCGCGGGCCAGCCCTGCATTTGCAGGCTCCAGCGCAATATTGCGGCGCCGTCACTTCGATGGCGTCGTCTTCTTTCGCTTTTCACTTTGAGCAATGTTAGCTTTTGGCGGCAAAGGTCATCGGTTTACGATGCAGCTTGCGTTGCCTGGTACCCGAGTCATCGCACAGTGTTTTCGGTAGAGTGTATCGTGGATCTGGCTGCGACTGCTGCCCGACTGTCTAAGGCTTACAACACGTGCGCAGGACCGCTCTCTTCGGCCGCTAATCGCTTCAGCGCCATCCTGTCAAGTTTGCCACCCATTGTTAACGGAAGCGCTTTTAATACCTTAACTACATCTGGCGCTTTGTAGCCAATCCGCTCCCGCGCGAAGTCAATTATTTCATTGGCGTCAACTGATGCAGCACCTTCCGCCATACTCACGAATGCCCAAACATCCTCACCATGCATCTCGTCTCGCACCCCAACCACCACAGCTGCCGCGACAGCTGGATGTGCCGTTAACGCATCTTCGACCTCTGCCGGGCTGATATTCGAGCCATCATGCACGATGATCTGTTTCTGGCGCCCCCGGAACCAAAAATAGTCATCCGCATCCCGCTGCATCAGATCACCGGTGTCGAGCCAACCGTCTCGAAAGGCCGCTGCTGTTGCCTCCGGATTGTCCCAATACTCGGTCATCATGCTTGGGCTCTTTACCCAGTGCCGACCGTCCGCTCCAACAGGGACTTCCTCCCCGGCTTCATTGCGAAGCGCTGAGACATATCCCGGATTGTTCAGTCCCACCGCACCTGTCTTTTCAGCGCCTCCATGCGTGTTGGAATGCGATGTTCCCATTTCCGTCATCCCGTAGAACGATCCAATCGGTACGCCTGCCAGCGCTTTGAACGCCTCGACCACCGTTTGCGACGGCTTGTCTCCTCCCGCCATCATCGTTTTCAGCGAGGTAAAGTCGTCTCGTACTGCGCCGTGCGATGTTAGCAACGCCGCCAACGGCGCAGGCAGGATTTGCGCAACTGTCGGTCGTGTCTGCCGCAATAACCCCAACAACTCGTCCGATGTAAATTTCCGCGCAATAGTCGTCTTGGCACCGACCCAAAGCCCAGCGAGCGTGAGGCGTAATCCGGCAGTATGGGAAATCCACGAGGCGGGCAAAACCACATCCTGTGGCACCAGCCCCAACCCTTGGGCATTGCTCGCAACCATACTCCCCATACTGGCATGGCTATGCGTTACGCCTTTCGGTTTGCCTGTGGTCCCGGAGGTGAAAAATATGAAGGCCGGAGCCTCCGCCTGAACTTCAGGCAGGGCTTCTTCACTCTCGGCGTCCATAAGGTCTTCAAAGTCAAACGCGCCTTCCAATTTGCCAGCATGCGCTATCAGCCCCACTGGCAATCGCGCTATGCCGGAGACTGCGGAAATATCATTGACCCGCTCACTATGCACCAATAGCGCTGCAGGTGTCGCCAATTCGAGGGCATAATCTATGTCCGCAGCCGAGTAACGATAGTTGAGCGGCATTGCCACCAATCCGGCGCGCATACATGCCAGATAGTGGATCACCAGGGCCGCCCGGTTCGGCATGATTGATGCCACGCGGTCGCCCGGCCGCAGTCCTATTTTCAGATAACTCCGAGCAAGCCGGGTACGGGCGGCATCAATCTCTCGCCAAGTCAGAGCACCATCCAACGCATAAAGCGCGATCCCGTCGGCGTTTGCTGACAAACCCGCGCGAAGCAAGTCTGTTAAATCCGCCGATACCCTCAGCGGCGACCCAGATACCGGCATGCGCTTCTCCTTAATCCAGCTTGTTCCAAGGTGTAGACTACGTTGTGCGGTCGCAGAAGCCCCCGGAACGAGAGGGCCTAAGCGAAAGCCCGTGCCTTAGGTGAAAATCTGCCTCGAACGACAGCGCCAAAGCGCGCTTAATCGGGGTCGCGTAAAACTATTGTGTTGATCCAGCAATTCGGTCGATTTCGTCTGCTACCAGCGCAGGCGCCATAACCATTGCATCGTGACCGGTCGCAATCTGAGTGACTGGCCAGTGTTTCTCATGGGCCCGGGCCAGCGACAGATTGGCCGGCGGGTAGGGTGGATCCATGCATTGAATGTAGTGCACATCCAACCCATCCCCCGCTGGCCGTTCAAGATCCAGCGCGGTTGTCATCGTTGAAAACGGGTGCGGTGTCAGGCGGGATTCGATAAACGCTGCGTCTTCATCCTTGGCCACACCCATTGCAGCCGGTTTTACCGGAGGCAATGTAAGCCCACCGCTGCTGGATCGCGCCAGGTCTGTCCTTGCTTTGGCGAGTTCCGTGTCAAGAAGGCTCATCCACGTTTCGCCGGACTCGAGAATTGCCCCGTCGAGGTAGACCAGCTTGGCAATCCTATCGCGGATTTTGTCAGCGACGCCAGTGACTGTGGCCCCTCCAAAACTGTGGCCAACAAGAATGATGTCCTGCAATTGCTCATAGAGAATATGTTGCACGATATCCTCTACAAATGTTTCAAGGGTAATATCTTTGGTCAGTAAATGGGATCGTTCCCCGACACCAGTATTGGTAGGGGTATCAACACGATAGTCCCGACCCCTGAGGATTTCAGCGACACGCGACCAACACCACCCGCCATGCCAAAGGCCATGAACGAGAACAATTGCGTGCGGCTTCATCAAGACCTCATTTCCATTCCGTTGCAAACAAGTCATCGCAAGGTAAGCAGGAAACAGGAATTGAACAATTGGCAACTGAATTGCTCAGTTCAGCGGATTTGAAGAAGCGTTTTGGGTGCCCGAGACTATTGGCAACTGCATGCTACTTCGTGTCCATGTCGCCTTTGGGTCGCCCGATCAGCCTGCCGCGCCCCTTTTCTTTGAACCGCAGGCAGGAGGTTGTTCGGTGCGCCTTGAAGGTCGTGACATTCATGATGGTCTTGCGATCGGTCCCCTTCCTTGCCAACCCGGACATGATCCGAACAAACACCCCCATATCTCTCCACCGCTTCAAACTGTTGTATTGTGTCTGCGGCGGCCGATATTCACGAGGGGCACTAGACCACCGCAACCCAATGCGACTGAGGAACATAATTCCGCTCAGAACACGCCGGTCGTCAGCTTTCGGCTTGCCATTGCTCTTCGGAAAGTAAGGCTGGAGGCGTTCCATCTGTTCGTCAGCCAACCAGGTTAGATTGCTGATTATAAACTTCTGAAACTCAGGGGCTTGAAGCGTGCGACCGAGATAGCGGCAACGAATTTGGTGGGCCTTGAACCTAGCAATAGTGAACGTTCATTTCGCATTGCGATGTTTCAGAGAGGCGTACGTGTTAGTCATCAGCGTCTCTTTGGGTTGGCGATATCCAGGTATCAGCAGATATCACGTCCGATAATATGAGCCGCGTGAATCGGCTTGATGGATTTTGGCCTTATCTGCGGCGCAGAGTTGGTCCTTCGTATTTGCTGCTAGTCAGGTAACGTTGGGTTGGGAGTACGATATGGAATTACCAACACTGACCTACGAAATGATAGCGGTACTGAGTCTGTTGTCTTTTACGGTCTTACTTTTTGTTACCGAGATTATTCGGATCGATGTTGCCGCAATTCTTGTAATGGTGCTGCTTGGCGCGCTGAGCTATCTACCGGGACTAGGTAATCTGGCCGATATATCAAAGCTCTTTGAAGGTTTCTCCTCAAACGCTGTGATGTCCATCATCGCAGTGATGGTAATTGGGGCTGGGCTTGATAAGACTGGACTTATGTCAAAGGTTGCGGCCTTGATCCTCAAGAATGGAGGCACGACAGAGGCCCGGATAATTCCGATAATTTCAACAACGGTTGGTGTCATCAGTTCCTTCATGCAGAACGTCGGGGCTGCCGCGCTTTTTCTGCCTGTTGTTAGCCGCATCTCAGCACGTACGGAAATCCCGATGAGTAGGTTGCTGATGCCCATGGGGTTTTGCGCGATACTGGGTGGGACTATCACATTGGTCGGGTCGTCGCCCCTCATCCTGTTGAATGACCTGATTGTTTCGGCAAACTCATCCCTTCCGTCTGACCAACAAATGGAGACATTTGGGTTGTTTTCAGTCACGCCTATCGGTGTGATGCTGGTGCTGACGGGGGTGCTTTACTTTGTGCTCTTTGGTCGTTGGGTCCTCCCAGCGCAGCGAGAGCGTGGAGAAGACGCAAGCTCAGCTCGGTCCATGCAAACATATGTCGAAAACACCTATGGGCTTAGGGCCGATATGTTTGAGATACGTGTTCCTGAAGGCTCGATCATCATCGGGCAAACGCTCGCGGACCTAATGGTCGCCCATAACATGTACATTCTTGGCACATCCTATCGCGGCCACAAAGTCATCGCACCGATGGCTGATACCAAGATCGAAGCGCCAGCGCGGCTTGCAGTGCTTGGCCTGCGCCGTGTGGTTGAGTATCAGTTCGCTGAACCCTACGGCTTAGAGATCCTACCCCAACTAGATGTCTTTGCAGATGATTTTGCCGCGACCCAATCGGGGGTTGCAGAGGTCGTTATTCCGCCCAGTTCTTCAGTGATCGGCCAGACTCCGATTGATTTGCGCCTCCGTCAGACACATGGTTTGTCTCTGTTGGCCATTCAGCGCGGCGAAGAAACACTGAGCCATGTAGAAACCGAAGATCATTCAGCCACGCATATCGGGCAAGTTCCTTTGCAAGCTGGTGATACGTGTGTGGTACACGTGCAGTGGGACCGTCTGACTCGACTGAAGTCAGACAGGGATTTTGTGGTTGTAACTTCGGACTTTCCCCAGGAAGAGCTACGGCCACACAAGGTTGGATGGGCGCTTGCCTTCTTCCTGATCGCGTTGAGCTTAATCCTGTTTTCCGATCTGCGCTTGTCATTATGCCTGTTGATTGGCGCAATTGGGATGGTGTTGAGCCGGGTGCTCTCGATAGACGAAGCCTACGAGTCGATTAGTTGGAGTACAGTTTTTTTGCTCGCTTCGCTGATCCCGTTGGGCCAGGCAGTCCAGAACACCGGCACTGCGGATTGGATTGCAGCCCACGTGTTGGAGCAGCTAAAGGGTTGGCCGATATGGTCGTTGCAAGCAGGAATAGCCGTTCTGGCAACGGCGTTCACGCTGGTCATGTCCAATGTAGGTGCAACTGTTTTGCTCGTGCCGCTAGCAGTTTCCATTGCCGTATCGGCTGGTGGTAACCCGGCTGTATTTGCTCTCACGGTGGCAATTTCAACGTCGAACTCATTCTTGATCCCGACTCACCAGGTGAACGCGTTGATCATGGGGCCGGCAGGTTACCGGGTCGTCGATTTCGTTCGCTCTGGCGGAATCATGACCATTCTTTTCTTGGTTGTCTCGATGACCGGACTTGCCCTTTTCTTCTGATCCGCCTCTCGGCGATCCGTGCGGATGAATTCCGTTTCGGTTCAGAAGAACTCATAAGGCAACATGACGACCGTGCGACAGCCTTGCATATGCCACTCAGGCGATTGGAAGGTGGAATGACCCAGAAAGTGGGCGCAGATGATCTGCGTGCGCCGATACATGTTGAGATCGTATAGTTTGAACCAGAACGACGCGCTTCTCTATCTCACAGTGGACCAAGGTGAAAACGCCATTTGGCTTTGCGTGAACGATTGGACCAATCGCCCCGACATGGAGGCTTTGAATGCGCAAGCACAAAGCTGAGCGGCCGAGTGCGCGGCCATGGGTAAACTGGTCAAGCCGAACAGCTTTCGACAAACCAGCTACGAAACAGGGCTTTGGCGCTGCAGAATTCAATAGTCGCAATCTAGGTCGGCTCTGGGCCGAGACTGCCATTACCAATGGTGGCTCATTGGTTTGGGGTCAGATATAGTCGAACGCCCATTCATTGTAGCCCTGCTCTCCACGGTACCACAGGACTTTGTCGGTTTCAGACTCACCGTGGTTCCAACGTTGCTTGATGCCTTGCCCCATCGCCTTGCGAACCAGGGCACGTCGCTTCTGACTAAGGATGATGCTTTGCATCAATTCAGCTTCATTCCATTTTTCTGCGACTTCTTGGATAAATCCGTCGACCAATTCGCGATGGATCTCGGCATGTGCAAGGTTTGTAAGCTCATTCGGGTCGTCCAATAGATCAAAAAGCATGTTCCCGTCATGTGACGAGTAGATGAACTTGTAACTCCCACGGCGGATCATGAACATCGGAACCTTAGTCGCCTCGGCCAAATACTCGGCATAGACCGCACGTTCAGGCGGTGGATTACCCTTGTCCAGCAGAGACAGCAGATTCACGCCTTCCAACGACTCTACAGGTTCCTCAATTTCGGCAATGCTGTTCAGTGTGGGAAGAAGATCGACAAGTGAAGTCAATTCCTGAACCCGTTGTGGTGCGATACCGGGGCCAGCGATGATCAGGGGAATGCGCAGGGACTTCTCATAGAAATGCTTCTTGAACCACATGCCACGTTCACCCAGCATTTCGCCGTGATCCGAAGTGAACAAGATCACGGTGTTCTTGTCCGCGCTCGTTGCCCGTAAGGCATCCATGACCCGGGACATCAGACTGTCGATGTAGCTGATTGATCCATAATAGGCGCGGATGGCGCGGGCGACATCCTCGTCACTGAACTGAATTCCCAACATGCCGAAATCCTTGAGCAGGCGCACGGAGTGGGGGTCATGTTGGTTTTCTGACAAAGCCCCCACAGCGGGCAAGGGGATGTTTTTGCCTTCGTAGAGGTCCCAGAACTCTTTCCGACACAGATAGGGCTCGTGCGGATGGGTGTAAGACACTTGCAGGAAGAATGGGCGTTCGTCGTCACTGCGCGCCACATCAAATATGTGCTGTATCGCCTTGAAGGTGACCTCTTCGTCATAATCGATCTGGACGGACCGTTCGCAGATTCCGGCAATGCGCACCGCACGTGGATCATTGGTGTCGCGTTTGCCCTCGTGTTCCCAGTTGGGAACCCATGCGAAATCACCGGGGTAGAGATCTGCTGTCAGACGTTTTTCAAACCCGTGGTACTGATCCGGGCCAATGAAATGCATCTTGCCGGACAGGGCTGTTTGATAGCCTGCCGCACGCAGATAATGCGCGTAAGTTGGGATTTCGGCCGAAAATTCTGCTGCGTTGTCATAGGCGCCAACTTTCGACGACAACTGCCCTGTTGCCATCGAAAAGCGGGACGGCGCACAGAGAGGGTAGTTGCAATAGGCGTTCTCAAACACCACACCACGCGCGGCCAACCCATCGATAGTTGGGGAATGGCAAATTTTGTCCCCGTAGGCTTGCAGGGCAGTGGCGGTTAGCTGATCGACCTGAAAGAACAGGATATTTGGGCGAGAGTCGGTCATGTCACCCCCGTCCCATCAAGCTGCGAACATATCCAACCGGGCCAGTTTCGTACCATTTCTTGTGACCGCGTTCACGCGATGAAATGCCAAAGCTCTGCGATACACGGTCAATAACGATGGCCAGGAAAACGATGCCCAGCCCGCCAACAGTCGCAAGACCCATGTCCAGCCGACCGATGCCGCGTAGAACCATCTGGCCCAAACCGGTCACGGAAATCATCGAAGACACCACAACCATGCTAAGCGCCATCATGATGGTCTGGTTCACGCCGGCCATGATTGTCGGCATCGCCAAAGGTAGCTCGACCTTGTACAGCGTCTGCCGGTTTGAGGCGCCAAACGCGCGCGCGGCCTCGACCATATCGCCACGAACCTGTCGGATGCCCAGATTGGTCAGGCGCACCACCGGTGGCAAAGCGTAGATGAAGGTCACGATCACGCCTGAGACATTGCCGATCGAGAACAGCATCACGATGGGCACCAGATAGACAAAGGACGGGATCGTTTGCATCAGGTCGAGCATGGGCTGCAGGACCGTCCAGAACCGATCATTCTTGGCCGAGTACACACCCAGCGGAATGCCGATCAATGAACAGAACACAACGCATGTCAGAACGATGGACAGAGTGGTCATGCTTTCTTCCCATGCGCCCATCAGGCCAATGGCAAGCATACAGGCCGCCGAGATCAGGCCCAGACGGCGACCGCCTGCCTGCCAGGCCACCAAAATGATCAACGCCAGAACCAGCAGGTCAGGGGCCTGGGTCAAAGCGTCCTCTAACCCGGTTAGAACGATTTCGAACGGGACCTTGATCGCCTGAAAGATGAAGCGAAAGTTGGTCACCACCCATTGCAGGAAGGTTTCGACCCATGTGCCGACGGGGACCCATTCAGTGTCAAAGATGTTCCAGATATCCATGATTTCGCCCCTTACCCCCGCAACGCGGTCAACGCGTCTTTGATGGTGATCTGTCCGACGGATGTATGATCCGGGCTGACAACGGTGACCGGAGATTGATCCTCCATGAAGAGATCAATGATCTCTCCCAACTCAGCATCAACGCGTATAGTTTTGTCAGTGGCGTCCCGCCCGTTCAGCGGTTCCATGATGGTTTCAGCCCGGACCAGCGCGACACGGCTGATGCCTTTCACAAACTCGGCGACATAGTCGTCCTTTGGGCTGGTAACGATTTCTTCGGGAGTGCCGATTTGCACAATTTCCCCATCATTCATGATGGCGATGTGATCTCCCATCCGGATAGCCTCATCCAGATCATGGGTGATGAACAGCGTGGTTTTGTGCATATGCGCCGACAGGTTCAGAAACTGGTCCTGCAATTGCCGGCGGATCAAAGGGTCAAGCGCCGAGAATGGCTCGTCCATCAGTAGGATTTCAGGGTCGGCTGCCAAGGCGCGGGCCAGACCCACACGTTGCTGCATGCCGCCCGACAGCTGATCGGGGTAGTGGTCGATCCAGCCGCCAAGATCCATGGCTTCCAGCGCTTTAACTGCCGCCTCTCGCCGTGTTTGCAAATCACTGCCGCGGACTTCGAGCCCGAAACCGACATTTTCACCCAAGGTTCGATGAGGCCACAGCGCCATATGCTGAAACACCATGCCAATCGTTTCGGCCCGCAATTGGCGAAGCTCCTCTTCGCCCATCGTGTCCACACGCTGACCTGCCACATGTATTTGGCCCGACGTCGGTTCGATCAGCCTGTTGACATGGCGCACAAGGGTGGACTTGCCTGATCCTGACAGCCCCATGATGCAGAAGATTTCGCCTTTCTTGACGCTGAAACTCGCATCGCGAACGCCAAGAACGCAGCCATATCTGTCGCGCACGTCCTCTTTCGAAAGTCCCTCAGCCAGCACCGCCTTCATAGCTTCGTCCGAACGGTTGCCGTAGATTTTCCAGAGGTCACGACATTCGATCTGTGCATCAGCCATTGTCTTGTTCCTTCAAAAAACTGGGGCGGGCCGGGAAAGCCGCCCCAAAGTCTTCGGGGAGAGTTAGTTTGCGGCGGCTGCGGCCTCGGCCACCCAACCGTCGAATTGCGCTTGGTTTTCGGCAATCCAATCTGCGGCGTGGCGCTGGAAGTCTTCCAGGGTGTTTTCACCATCACGCAGTTTGACCTGTGCCGCGTTGACGGCGCTGATCGGAATGTCGACAAGTTCAAAGAACTTTGCAGCGGCGGGGTTTTCTTCAAGGAATCCATTGTTGGCGACGATATAGACGTCGTTCACAGCAAACCCTGCATCCATCTCGCCATCGCTTTGAACACCGATCTGCACCACGTCTTCTCCGGGGACCAGGACATCGCTGATCCAGTTCGGCGTCCAGGTGTAGTACAGAATGGCACCACCCTCGTTATATCGCGTAATGGTGTCCGCCATGATCGCGAAATAGCTACCTTGATCATGCTGAACGGTGTCGCGCAGGTTCAGATTGTCCAGGTGATCCTCGATCGCGATTTCACACCCCCAACCGGGATTGCAGCCGGACAGGTTGGCGCGCCCGTCGCCGTCTGCATCAAACAGGGCGGCAACGGCAGGATCGGAAAATTGTTGGACGCTGGTTATGCCGTTCGTTTCGGCGGTCTTCTTGTCGATAAAGAAACCTTGGCCCGCGCCGGTAATTCCAGCCTTGACGCGAGTCATGGTGCTTTCGCCACCGGATTTGTCAAAAAATTCGTTATGCAGGGGCTTCCAGTGATTAAAGGTATAGTCGGCATCGCCAGACGCGACGGCCAGATGAACCGCCGGGAAGTCGGCTTCTAAGGTTTCTTCGACGTTATAGCCTAACGCCTCAAGGCCTTGTTGCACGACCATATGCTGAAACCAAGCGTTGGCGGGCGATCCCTTGATGGGTGAGACATCAACACCTGCGCCGGGCTGTTCCGCAGCAATTGCCGGGACCCCAAGTACGGTTGCTATTGCCGCAGTGCGCGCAAGATTGGAAAAGTTTGTCATGTTTTCCTCCCAGAATTTTCTAAGGCCAGTCCAGCCGGTTCTCTTCTTGGGGTGATTTTTTGTGATCTGAACGCAGTTGTGAAGTTCCAAAATACCATCCACAATGTTAACCAATACGTTATGGTAAACCTGCGCAAAACTCTTACAAAGCTTCCCCATTTGATTACCTTCGAAGCGGCATGCAGAAATTCCAACTTTACACGTGCCGCAGAAGAACTGGGTGTCACGCGTGTGTCGGTCAGCCGCCAGATAGCCGAGCTTGAACAAACGCTTGGAACGACGCTGTTTGTCAGGGACCACCGAAAGGTATCTTTGACTTTGGCGGGCAGGATGTTGGAGGCCGAGGTGGCTCCGGCTTTGCATCAGATTGCAAACGCCGTTCTGAATGTCTCGAAGACGTCAGGTGACACCCCGTTGACAGTAACCACGACGACTGCATTTGCGACCTACTGGCTCATGCCGCGGTTAGTGGACTTCAGCAATCATTTTCCGGAGGTCGAGTTGAACCTCGTCGTCACCGATCGCAAATTGGACCTTGCCGCCGAAAGCATCGATGTTGCGATCCGCTATTCCAAGGATAAACCAGCCGGAGACAACGTAACTCCGCTGTTGCAAGAACGCATTTTCCCGGTGCTTAGCCCCAAATACACCCCAAATACGGCCCTGTCAGAAGCCGCTGATCTGACAAAGGAGAACTTGCTTCATTTGTCTGGCATCTATCGACCCGGTGCCCGCTGGCCGCATTGGTTCAAAGCAAATGGCCTGGTGCTACCAACCGAGTCCAGCGGAGTAGCTTTGAATACTTATATCAACATGCTGCAAGCCGCGATCGCCGGACAAGGTATCGCCCTGGCAGGAAATCCATTGGTCGATCCGTATCTCGCCGACGGGACTTTGCGAAAGTTGGATGGCTTCTTGGAGATCGAGCGGGACTATTTCTATTTGATAAACGCGTCCGCAGACAGAGAAGACACAAAAAAGTTCTGCAGCTGGATAATTGATCAGGCAACTCAGCTAAGAATCCCGCCAATACTACAGTAAGTGAGCTTTGCGTGCTCTATTTCAGCTCGACATATTGAGCCTGCAGAAAATCTTTCGCCAACGGGCGGCAACGCAGCAATGAGACCCCTCGGTCAACGACTGCTTTGGGCCGCAATCATGGGGAGAAAGTTTTCTTAGTCGGCGCGGTGACATAGATTGAGGTCCAAATCATCGACCACACCTGGACCAGGTGATGCCACTTGCCTGGAACCGGTGGTGTATCCTGCAAGACGTCAAGTGAGCAAATGAAGTCCTTGACCTGGCAAGAAACGGTGGTCTTCATAGAACAAGAACATGATCTTTTTGTTCGACAAATGAGCCACAGGCTATTTGGCGGGTTAAGTTAACAAGGAGATGCTTGCTGGAAGAGTGCATGTAGAGACCCTGTTACGACCGCAAGCAAAACTTATTGATGTCCGATATCGCGTCTTGGCTAAAGAAATATGGTTTGTCCAAGTACGCCGCTGCTTTTGCTGAACACGAGATCGAACTTGGCGACCTTTCTGAATTAACTGACGAAGACCTTGTGGTTATCGGGCTCCCCTTGGGTCCGAGGAGGCGGTTCTTGAAAGCCGTTCGCATGAGGTCGGAAAATATGCTGCAATCGCCTGTCAATTCCAACGGTCCCGAGATCGTTGCAGAGCGGCGACAGCTCACTGTCATGTTTATCGATCTCGTTGGATCAACGGAAATAGCGCAACGCGTTGATCCGGAAGATCTGGCCGAAGTACTTCGACTTTTCAAAGAAACCTGCGCCGCAGCCGTTGCTGCGTTTGATGGCCATATAGCCAGCTACTATGGCGACGGGATTATGGTCTTTTTTGGATTTCCCCACGCGCATGAAGATGATCCCGAGCGGGCCATTCGCGCGGGCCTGCGTATCATCGACGAGGTTCCGGTAATTCGCACCCACGCGAAACTCAATGTTCGAATAGGGATTGCAACAGGATTGGTTGTCGTAGGTGACCTGCGCGGTGAAAAAATGTTCGAAGACGGCACCGCAATGGGCGAGACGCCCAACTTGGCCGCGCGACTTCAGTCAATGGCGGACCCAGGTACTATGATCATTGCCCCAACTACTCATCAGTTGGCCGGTGATGCATTTGAGTACGTTCTGCGTGGAGCGTTCAAGCTCAAGGGCTTCGCAAAAGATGTTGAAGGCTGGCAAGTAACCGGTGTGCGCGAAACGATCAGCCGTTTCATGGCGATAGACGACGTGTTGCTCAAACCGTTGATCGGGCGCTCTGCCGAATTGGAGGCCCTCAACGACAAGTGGGAGCTTGCCAGTGGTGGCCAGGGGCAAGTTGTGTTGGTTTCAGGTGAGCCAGGAATTGGCAAGTCGCGCCTGATAGAGGAATTCAGGCAAAGCATTTCGGATTTGCCCCACAATCAAACGCGATACCAGTGTTCGCCTTACCATTTTGCCACTGCGCTCTATCCCGTTATTCGTTGGCTCGAGGGCGCCGCGGGTCTTCGGTCCGACGATTCAAACGACACTAAGCTTGAAAAAATCCGAGACGTTCTGGGTGATCAATCCGACGAGGCATTGAAGTTGGCAGCATCGCTTTTGTCGATACCGTTCGAAGACCTTTTGGGGCCTTTGGATCAGCCGCCACAACAGATCATGGATCAATCTCTGGAGTTGTTGCTGACCAATCTTTCGTCAGAGGCTACGGAGTACCCAGTACTTTTCCTGTTAGAAGATGCGCATTGGATTGATCCGACAACCAAGCTGCTGCTGGATCGGATCGTGGACCGAATTCGCGACCTTCCGGTGCTCGTCGTTATGACATTCCGGCCAGAGTTCGATCCGGGTTGGACGCTGCAATCGAACCTTAAGAATATCGTTCTGAAGCCTTTGGACTTTCAACAGGTCAAGAGCATTGTGGACGAAGTCGCCAAGGGCGAGGCGATCGCAGATGAGATGTACGACCTAGTGGCGGCAAGATCAGATGGTGTGCCACTATACGTGGAGGAGGTGACCAGAGACCTCCTTGAATCAGGCACCCTGATCCGGGGTACGGACGAGTACATGATGGGTGGCGCTTCACCTGCGAATTCTGTTCCCAGCTCTTTGCATGATGCACTGATGGCGCGCCTTGACCGCCTGAGCTCTGCCAAAGAGATCGCACAAATCGGCGCTGTGGTAGGACCTCAATTTACCTTTCCATTGATCTCCAAGGTGGCTGGTATCGGCGACATAGCGTTGCGCACTAGCCTGGATCTGTTGGTCAAGGCAGGCATAGTTACAGTTGTTCGGACAGAGGATATTGAAACTTTCAGCTATCGCCACGCTCTTATTCGTGACACCGCCTACAACAGTCTGTTGAAGCGGGAGCGTCGCATTTTGCACGCGCGTGTCGCGCAACATTTGGATGACGTGTCGGTTCACACTGGTGATGCAAGCCCGGAAATTCTCGCGCACCATTACACTATGGCAGGCATGAACAAGGAAGCCGCCGATTATCGTTACCGCGCAGGCCAGCGGGCGGTCCAGCGCTCTGCCAATACAGAGGCAAGCGCCCAGTTGTCCCTGGCGATTGAGCAGCTTTGGAAACTCGACCAGAGTTTCGACAGGGACAGAAGGGAAATTGAGATTCAAGTTCTCAAAGCTGGTGTTTTACGTTCGACCGCAGGAATTGCCGCAGACGAAACCGGGTCCGTTTACGCAAGAATACGCGACTTGTGTGAACGTGTCGGAGAAACCGAGCAATTATTCCCGGTTCTCAATGGATTGTATTCCTTTCATTTGGTGCGCGCAGAATATGATTTGGCCAGATCTGTTGCAGCACAATTGCTCGAGTTGGCAGCCTCAACGCGTGAGACGCAGCATCAGATGGTCGCACATCGCGCTATGGGCGCGGTACTGTTCCATATCGGAGAGCTGAAACCGGCCTACAAACATTTGAGCAAAGCGCTGGACCTCTATAGCAGGGAACGCGATGGGCATTTGGCTTTCATTCACGGATCAGATCATGCAGCCATCACCTCGTGTTTTCTGAGTTTGGCCGTATGGATGCGGGGAGACCCGGACAAAGCACTGGATATTCAAAATCAAGCTTTGGCTGGTGCGAAAGAGCTAGAGCATGCGCACAGCATCGCACAGTCGTTGACCTATCTATGCATGCTTCATCTACTGCGTCGTGAGCCAGAAAAAGTGCTGGAAGTGGTAGAACAGCTTGAAGAGCTGTCAATTAAGCACTCATTCACATTCATGCGGTTGACTGCGAACCTGTGGCGAAGCTGGGTGAATGCCTATGTCTCGCCAAATCAAGAAACGATCGGCGCGCTACTCGAAGCGTCGAGAACGTGGTGGGAAAGTGGTGCAGGAAACTACAAACCGTTCTTTCTGACTTTGGTTGCGGAACTCACTTTGAGAATAGGTGACCGCGAAGGGGCCTTAGATTTGTTGGCTCAGGCGCGTGATCAACAGCATTCCACAAATGAAGGATGGGCCTGTGCCGAGACATATCGAGTCTACGCGCTCGCACGTTGCGAGAATGAGCTGGCGGAAAAAGAATTTCTTAAGGCTTTGGCCGCTGCGAGAGAGCAGAACGCGAAGATGTTTGAGCTCCGTACGTCGGTAGATTACGCGGAGCAATGCAAACTATTTAGACAGACGCACAGGGCGACAACTGTTCTTCGTACTGCTTTGGACGGGATTGAAGGGGGTACGTCCACGATTGATGTGACTGATGCCTATAAGCTTCTTGATTAAAGACATGTAAGCAAACTTCATGTTTTCAAAGGCATCACGCGGTTCTACTGATCGCAAAGCCCTTTCTAAGGATTGCCGAGGCCGTAAAATTTAAATGCGAAGTTCGCGAAGTATTCCCAAGGCTGTTTGAATGCCGCGCAGCGTTGAGAGCCGGTAGACCGGAACAAAAAAAGAATATTAACGAAAGTGGTCATCAGTTCGGCCCGCTAACGGTGCAAGAGGTACGGTCCGCGGCTTCATACAGTGTCGACATTGCCTTCCTCCTCGATTTGCCAGCTCAAACGTTGGAACGAGTGCTGCGCTTTTGCGATCTGTTCCTCAGTTCCCATCTCCTCGTAGATTTTGATCGCGGTTTGTATGGTTTTCGCGGCCTCTTTGAAACCGGAAATTCGATCTTCTTCCCTATTGTGGATCACCTGATCCGCGCGGATTTCGCCGATCAGTAATGTTGCCTCGGCCCATCCCAGGGGATCCGCTTCTACAGCACGCAATTCAGTTACGCTGTTTGCAAAGGCCATCGCCGAATTGAGCAGTTCAGCGCCCCCCGTGCCAAGCCTGTAAACCGCTTCGTTCCAGAGAAGCTTTGCCGCGAGATAGCGCGCGCGGGCCAGTTCGGCGGGATGATCGCCCATTACAAGTTGTTCTTCACTTTCAGCGACCAGGTTGATCGCCTTCTGGCACATCGTCGCCCGCTCTGTGTGGTCTGCGCGAACGGATTTTCGGTCCAGCAGATCGGCAAGGTGCAGCTTCACCAGTGCCAACTCGAACTGGGCATCCAACTCTTCATAGAGCCTGCGAGCAATCGAGAGGAGTTCTTCGGCCTGTTGCAGAAAGGGATCGGCGTCGGCGTCGAGGGTGAACTGAGCGGCCTGCAGATTGAGCCATCCCGCCGTCGCCCGCGCCGTTGCCGCGCTGTGAAAATCGGACAATATGTCCGCAGCAATGATCTGAGCGGAAATCAGGTCTTTTTCCGCCGCCTCAAAGTGAACTTGCCCGTCCAAATGCCCCAGAGCCGCATAGAATTTTGCGTGTATCGTGCCCCGATGCAGAAAAAGACGGGCGGTAACGTCGGCCGGCAGTTCGGCTGCCGCTTCACTGAGTAACGGGTCGATGATGCGCGTCCCGTAGAGGTAGCCGTCGGTGCCGTAACGATCGCCATAAGCCATAAGCGCAAGTGCATAATTCGAGCGCCTCATCGCGGCGTCATATTCATCAACCATCGCCATGCCGTTCGCGGCGCTTTCAAATAGCCGGAACGCCTCTTGCGGTTGAGAGTTCAGGAGATGCACCATCGCTTCAGGCTCCGCAATGTTGGCGCGGAATTCCAGGTTTTTGCGCAGAGAATTGTCTTCAAGCGCCTTCCTCGCCTCTTGCAAAAGAAAAAGCGCAGCGGTCAGATTCATCTGCCTCAATGCGGTCTGGGCGTGTTCCAGATAGGATTGCACGACCGGATCGGCATCATCGACGTCGTCTAGTGCTGCCTGAACCTGATCGCGCTCTTGGGCTTTGTGGATGATATCCGCAATAAGCTTACTGCGCGGGGCGGTGTCCGCGTCCGGCAGCTTGAAAGCCCTTGCCAGAATTCGAAAATCGGTGTCAGCGGCGTTTTTGACTGTGTCGATGGCAGCGTCAAGGCTGCCGTGTTTTCGAACAAGCTCGGCCAGGTTGCGCTGAATGGCCTGTGTGCCTGACAGCAATTGGGCGTAGATTGCGGGTTTGATCTGTTCGACGAAATCCGGATCGGCGAGAAGTGGCTTTAGCGCTGCCGAGGTCAGCAGAACAAAGAGATCGCGCATGGATTTATGTTCGGGATCCTCAAGTTGCTCGACCATGTGCAAGGCCAGAGTATCGGCGTTAAGGGCGCTGCCTGCGATATCTGTAGCTTTCGGAGCGGAAAGCTCGAGCATCTGGGCATATAGGACTGCTGCGTCAGGCGGCGCATCGGCCGCAAACCCTTCCAACGCGATTTCCGCACTTGAGATCATCTTGTCCGTAAAGTTTTTGAGCGTCGTTTTGTCGGCCCTTGTCAGCGAAGCCCTGACATCGTTGATCTCAAACCCGAGCTTAACCGCGCCGCCGACTGACGGAGCAACCAAAAACCCCGCGCAAAGAGCGAGCGCATTGTAGGCGGTCTCGATATCTTTGGTCCGAAGTGACAGCAAAAACTTCTCTTTCTGTACCTTTGTTCGCTTGGACAACTGTGAATGAGAGAATTGGGTTCGATGCTATCACATAATGGTCGATGCACTATGCGAATTCCCTAAGGATTTGTTGCTATGATAATCTGCTTCAGCCGCGCTGATCTAAACCGCCAATCACGCATATGCCGGACCCTGGTTTCGCAAATCTGTGTAACTTTCGAATGGCGGCTAAGCAGACCGCGTCGCAGCAACTGCACGGTTTGTCGGTGTCCGGTCAGGTCCGCTCGCCGCTGGCTCAGCTTTATCCGAAAACGCCACATGCTGCGTTCGAATTATCGGCTGCGACGAGCCCAAAGCGGACATGTGATTTTCGCACCGGGTAGTGATTCAAGTGAGCAGAGTCGCAGCGCTCGTATGAGGATTTGGTCGGGATCGCGGCAGTTTCAGCCGCGCATAGGCACGACAATCTGCAATAGGATTCACTTCGCCGGCATTCCGGCGATTTCTAGATGCTTCAACCATTTCTCGACTGATGTCGGGTTGGGCCAGGTAACCTCAGATTTTGCCCGCTCATCCTTGAGATTTGCGTTCGGATTCTCGTCGAGGAAGACCTTGAGGGATGCGGCCGCCTCTTCCTGATTTCCAAGGCACGCGTGGGTTGCTGCATGCATCCGTCGCGCGGCGTTCGGAATCTTGGACATGCGGCCAAACGCGTCCAGTGCTTCTTCGCATCGGTCCAGTTCCCACAATGCCCAAGCGCGTTGCCAGTGGAACCAACTGGTATGTTTTGGATCGATTTCCAAAGCGCTGTCGATGATGGCAAGCGCATCGTCAAACTGGCCCATATAAAGGCGGGGGGAAGAGCTGCCGACGACCATGTTTACTGCTGAAGGGTTTCTTGCGATACCCTGATCATAGGTTTTGATTGCGCTTTCGTGATCGCCATATTCTTCTTCGACCCGCGCGCGCATCCAATATGCGATATAGTTCTGAGGTGCGATTTCGACGGCGATATCCGCGTATTTCTTAGCTTTGGCTAGGTGCTTGGGCTTTTCCTCGGGTGTCGAGTAGAAGACCGCCATATGGCGATGGCCCCACCCCATTGTAAGATAGCCCCAGACAGAATCGGGATCGACGTCCAAGGCCATGCGCCCAAGTTCCAGCCGCTTTTCGACCTGTTCGCGGCTGTCAGGGTTGCCAAGCGATTGGCGAAAATAGTTGTAGGCCGTGACCTGAGCAAGATCGCCTTCTGGCAAGGGCCTTTTGATTACTATGTTGTTCACAACCGCAGCGACGGCGCGCACGATCTCTTCTTGAACGACGAAAAAATCCTCTAGCCCTCGGTCGTAGCTTTCAGCCCACACGTGGTCTCCGGAGCGCGCATCTATGAGTTGGACAGTGACTTTGAGGCGATCGCCAGATTTCTGCTGGCTGCCTTCAAGGACATAGTGAACACGCAATTCTTCGCGGATTGTATCAATATCAGAGCCGGTATCGCGGTAGGCAAAGGAAGATTTACGGGCGATAACACTCATGACCGGAAAACGAGCCAGTTCCGTAATAAGCCCTTCGGCAACAGCGTCAGACAAATAGCCCTTGTCGTCACCGGTCGAGAAATCGTCAAAAGCCAGCACAGCGATGCGGGGTTTTTCCGGTAGGGCGGGTGCCTCGAACACTGGCCAAATCCACCAAATAGCCACAGAGATCAGAACCAGGCAGCCTGCGACAAGAGGCAAGGCCCCGAGGCGTGTGCGCTGTGTCGCGGAATGCGGTGTCAGCCGGTAGCCGACTTTGGGCAGAGTTTGGATCAGTGTCTTGTCGTCATCACCCAGTGCACGCCGGATGTCGGTGATACATTGGACAAGGCTGTCATCAGTAACATGAGCATCGGGCCAGACTGTCTCGAAAAGCCTCTCCTTGGTAACCGGCGCGCCTTCATCCTCGACCAGAGCAGCGAGGACTTCCATTGACTGCGCTCTGAGCGTCAGCGGCGTGCCGTCGGCTGCGTAAAGGGATTTGGTCGAAACATCAAAAAGCCTGCCGTTCAGAACAATCGCTTGACCTGATTTCGCCGAAATTTCGTGAGCGTTTCGGGACTTTTTGTCTGTATTTCCAGTCAATTTACCCATGATTAGTTTATTTTCTGAGGTACCGACATGCAGTCACCACTAGTTCAGTTTAATGCCATACCCGCAGATTTCAAAATTGCCCTTATGGGGGCGTTGGTTTGGGTGTTGATTTCCCAACCCGGCTTTGCCGGAGACTGGATTCCCGCGTTCTGTTGCCCAAATACCGACTGTTCGGAGAACGGGCTTGAAGTAATCGAAGAGAAGGGTGGATTTCGGGTCGAAGGGGTTGCTGAACTCGTGGCCTACGATGACCCACGGTTGCAACCGTCACTGGACGGGAAATTCCACGCTTGTGTGCGCTCAGAAGCGCGACCTTGGATGAGTGAAACCGAGGCCGCCATCAAGGGTATGCGTCGCAAGGTGAAGTGCTTGTTTGTACCGTTTTCCGGTTAGACATGTTTGGGCAGGTTGTATGCTGCACCATTGACCAGATCAAACCGCAACTTTGACAACCAAAACTCTGCTACAGTTTTCTGGCAGCGGCTACTTCAACGAAGCCGGATTGTTTTGTCGGTGATCAGACCCCAGTGCGCGCTCCCGGCAAAGCTGGCGTGTGCCAAGGATCGCAAAGTTTCGCCGCTACGCAATGCGATAAAATTGCCTTGAAGTGTCGTGAAACACTGCGTCTTGGACCGAGCTTGGGGCAAGGTCCTGGTGCCGTGAAACAAGTTCTTTGTAGGTTGAGCTGAGGCTGTCGACCGGAAAATTCGATCCGAACATGCAGCGATCTGCGCCAAACTGTGACAGGCAGGTTGAGACGATTGGTGAAACGCTTTTTGCGCTCCAATCATGATCAAACATCCCCAAGCCGGAGAGCTTGCAATGGACCTGCGGCAGCTCTGACAGCGATGTCAAAGCCTCTGCCCATCTTTGCAACCCGTGCGGTGTCCGGTCGTGGGGTGATCCGGCGTGGCAAAGCGCGATTGGGGTTTCAGGAGCCTGTGCAAGAACAGCTGCGGTCTGAGGCATCAGCTCGGGCAGCAGTTGCAAATCGAAGGACAGGCCGCGCGCGCCCAATTTTCTGAGGCCCGCCAGAAACGCGGGATCTTGAAGCAGTGCATTCGTACCCGTCTGCGCGTCCTCACCGGGTGCGCGACCGACAATCTGACGAACGCCACGCAGCGAGGGCAGGGTCTGAAGCCGGTCAAGCTGTGCATCCACATCATCAGATGTCAGATCGCAGAATGCGACTTGCACCAGCGGCCAGTCCGGGAACTCGTCGGCGATGGATTGCACCCATTGTGCTTCGGCCCAGGGATCGGCCGCGCCAACCTGGATGTGTACCGATGCCCCAACGCCCTCGGCCTCGGCATCTGAGCGAAATTCCGGGAGCAGATAATCGCGCTGAATCGACGACGGGTCGCCAAAAAAGCGAACCGCGCCTTTCTCCTTGAGCCAGGGGTAATCCACTGCTGAGAGGTTCCACAGGTGGTGATGTGCGTCTATCTTCATGGTGTTTCGATCCCGGTGGTTCGTGCCAGAATATCAACGCCCTGACATTTCCAGAAGTGGAGCAGGTCGATGAAGATCCAGTTTTCGGCCAGCTTGTCGCCAGCGCGGCGATAGATGTCGATCACCCTGAATTCTCCAGGCCTGCCGGTGGCTGGCATCCCCATAAATCCGCCGGTCGGCGTTGCCGTGAAGTTGGGCCAGCCGAAAAAGCCGCCGTAATGACCTTCGGCCAGGCGGCAAATGTGGCTGGTTTTTGATCGGTCTGTAAAAGCCGCACGGAACGGGCCTGAGTGTTGCTTTGCATAGCGTTCTATCGTGTAGGTGGCGCCGATCCCTTCGGGACCCCACCAGATCATGTCCTGATGCCAGGTTCGGGCCAATTCGTCCTCAAGCGACAATCCGCTGTCCCATTGGCCCAGATCCGCGATCATCGCGTTGATGACCGCCAACGTTTTTTCGCCCTCTGCTGAGGGCTGTTCGCTCAGCAGCAGACCGTCATGCGGTCTTGGCCCCGGTTGCACCAGATGCGCCGCTGTCTGAGGGGGAAACGGGTTCTGTCCGGCTTGCACCATCAGGTGGGGTATGTCAAAGTACATCGCTGTTTCTGTGATCTTGCCGTTGTCGACCTTGTAAAATGCACAATAGCGCAGAAAAGCCAGTTTGCCGGTCGGTCGAATGCCCAGCCAGGGCTGGTCGAACAGCCCCATCAAATGGCCCATGGCCACAACCCAGACGTCGGTCCCTTCGGTAAGCGAATTTTGCCCCGCAAAAAGAACATCCACACGGTTCTGCATTCTGGTGAGGCTATTTTTCAGCGGTTGCCAGAACTGCCGGGCAACCGATTCCGCACCATTGATTTGACCGAAGGGATGGAACCCGCGCCAAACCAGACCAGCCGCGCAGAAACGTGATATCGCATTTGGGGATTCTTTCGCTGACACTGAATCCAGAGCGATGTGGAATTCGGTGACAAGTTCTTTTTCGGTCTGAAAGTTCACGGGTTTTGCCATTTTATCAGTGTGTTGCGCTCGGTGTTTTGCCGAGGTGAGTCGGGTATTCGCCTCAGTTTTGCATACGTATGCAAAAATGTCTTGCTTGAATTGATATTTACGAATTACAGTTTTGCAAACGTATGCAAAATGATTCCTTGCAGGGGGCACCATGGCGGAAATTCAATTGCGGAACGTCGGCAAGCGGTGGGGCTCTTTCGTTGGGGTTCATAACTTCGACCTGACGATCGCGGATCGCGAGTTTCTGGTGCTGCTGGGTCCTTCGGGCTGCGGCAAGACCACCACGATGCGCATGATTGCGGGACTTGAGGATGTGACCGAGGGCAACATTCTGATCGACGGAAATGTCGTCAATGATCTGGAGCCCAAGGACCGGGACGTGGCGATGGTGTTCCAGAGCTATGCGCTCTATCCAAACATGAACGTCTACGAGAACATCCGTTTTCCCCTGAAGGTGCGTGGAACCGATCCGGCGACCCATGACGAAAAGGTGCGCCGTGCAAGCGCGATGGTCGAGTTGGACGATTTTCTGCATCGCAAACCAGCGGAACTGTCTGGTGGTCAGAGGCAGCGTGTCGCGCTTGCCCGGGCCATTGTGCGTGAGCCGAACGTGTTCCTGATGGACGAACCGCTATCGAACCTCGACGCCAAACTGCGGGTTTCGACGCGGGCGCAGATCAAGAACCTCAGTCATGAACTAGCGGTCACAACCATCTACGTAACGCACGACCAGATCGAGGCCATGACCTTGGCCGATCGCGTCGTGGTGATGAAACAGGGCGTGGTCCAACAAGTTGGCAGCCCGACCGAAATTTATGACCGACCCGCGAATACCTTTGTGGCCAGTTTCATTGGCTCACCTGCGATGAACCTGATGGATGGCGAAGTTTCGGGCGGTGTATTCCGCGCCGAGCATGTCGAGATTCCGGTCGATGCTCCGGATGGCCCGATGACGCTGGGTTTCCGGGCCGAAGACGCAAGCCTTGCCGAAGGAAACGGCCAGATCACCGCACCGATCTACACGCTCGAGTTGCTGGGCGATGCGACCATGATCTCGGTCCGGGTTGGCGGTGCTTTGGTCTCGGTCAAAGCCGACAAAGCTTTCCGCGCTGAGATTGGCGAGACGGTCTCGTTCTCGGTGCCAACAGAAATCTGTCACCTCTTCGAAGCTGGAAGCGGTGCGCGGATCGGGGGCTGACCCCACAAATGGCCCGCACGGGCATAACACCGGTCCGGACGTCGACGACGGACCGATCCTGACAGGGAGAAACGCATGAAACTCAAGACGATCCTCATGGCAGGTGCCATGTCCTTTGCCGCCGCGGGCGCGTGGGCAGACTGTGCCTTTGAAAATGAAGTGCCGCTGAAATCGCTCTCGGCTGGCTTTGAAGCCTGGAAAGCGGTGACCGATGCGATGGCCGAATGCGGCAATTTCAGCGCGTCGCTGGACCAGGAATTCCGTGAAAAGCAGCCAGAGGCATTTGCCGCTGATCCGGCGCTCTATCAGATCGGTGGCGTGTCGAATGCCACGCTGGTGCCGCTGCTGAACGCGGGCACAATTCGCCCGCTGGACGATCTGGTCGAGAAGTACGGCCAGGATCTGCTGCCCAACCAATTGATCAAGGTGGACGGCAAGACCATGGCCATCGCCATGATGGTCAACGCGCAGCACCTGATGTACCGCGATGATGTTCTGACCGAATTGGGCATCGAAGAGCCCAAGTCATATGGCGATGTTCTTGCCGCTGCCGCCAAGATCAAAGAGGCGGGCATGATGGATTATCCGATCGGCGGGACCTTCAAGACCGGTTGGAATCTGGGTCAGGAATTCGTCAACATGTATCTGGGCGAAGGCGGTTCGTTCTTCGGCGATGGCAACATGCCTGCGATCAACAACGAACAGGGCGTTGCGGCGCTTGAGACCCTGAAGGCCATGACCGAGTATATGGACCCCGAGTATCTGGTGTCCGACTCGACCTATGTGCAGCAGCAGTTCCAGCAGGGCAAGATCGCCATGGCGAACCTGTGGGCCAGCCGTGCCGCCGCGATGAATGATGAGGCCGAAAGCCAGGTTGTTGGCAAAGTGACTATGGCTGCGGCACCGATGGGCTCGTCTGTTCCCGCAACCACCGTCTGGTGGGACGGTATCGTTCTGGCCGCGAACATGTCGGATGAAGAGGCTGATGCAGCGTTCCGCGTCGCATTGGAAGGCATGGACAGCGACATGGTCAGCGCGAATAACGATGTCGCCGTTTGGCTGAGCCCAGCCTACTCGGCAGGGGCTTTGGCCGCCGGTGCTGCGGCGTCCGCACAAGCGGGTGCCAAGGCATATCCGGCCTCTGGTCCGATGGGCATCATGCACACCTCGCTTGGTAACGGTCTGGCCGACTATCTGACCGGCGCAAAGGATGCGCAAACCACGCTGGCCGATATCGAGGCGGATTACATCACCGCCGCGAAAGAAGCCGGTCTGATCAGCAACTGATCCTTCCTGCGGGAGGGCTGCGGCCCTCCCGACCATTTCCCTCGAGAACCATGAGAAAGGCAGAGCCATGAATTTCCGGACATTTGCCGCCTTTGTCGGCCCCTCTGTCTTTATGATGCTTCTCTTCATCGCATTCCCGCTGGTCAGCGTGTTCAAGCAAAGCTTTTATGTCACTCAGCCGATCTATGAGACGGTCGAAAAGGAAACCTGTACTCCGGGATTTCTGACTCAGACCTGCGTGACCGAGCAGGTTTCGCAACCAAAGCTGGATGAGCATGGTGAGATCATCACCCAAACCGAATATGTCGGGTTGCAAAGCTATCGCAATGTACTGGAGCCGGAACGGGCGTGGCGCGCCATCAGCGATGGCAATTGGCAGGTGCTTTCGACGATCAACTTTTGGAAGGCGCTGCGGTTCACGCTGACTTTCACGCTGATCACTTTGCCACTGGTCGTCGGGTGCGGGCTTGGGATAGCAATCCTGATCAACAACGCCGCGCGATCGATCCGCGGGCCGGTGATCTTCGTCTCATTGCTGCCGTTCATCATCACACCTGTGATCGGTGTGCTGTCGATCAACTGGCTGTTCCGGGGCGACGGTATCCTCACTGCAATGATGGAATGGTGGCTGAACCGCGACATCGCTTTGTTTGCGCAGGCATGGACCATCGAGATCCTGATGATGCTTTACCGCGTCTGGCACGTCGCCCCATTCGCGGCGATCATCTTCTACGCCGGGCTGCAAACGGTCAATCAGGACAGCCTGGAAAGCGCAGTGATTGACGGGGCGACGCGTTGGCAGCGATTGAAGTACATCGTCATTCCGCACCTGATGCCCCTGATCATCTTTGTGGCGATGATCCACCTAATGGACAGCTATCGCGTCTTCGAAGAAATCGTCGGTTTCTCGAGCCAGGGTTATGTCATCTCGCTGCAATGGCTGACCTTCGATTACCTGACGCCGGATCAGGCGGGCAACAGGTCGATCAGCCGGGCATCGGCCAACTCGATGCTGACCATGATTGGTGTCGTCATCCTTCTTATCCTGCCTCTGCGCCGCACCTGGCGCGATCACAAAGGAGGTCACTGACATGTCCTCGCGCGCGCTTCGCCAACCTCTCAGCCTGCGACTGACCTCGAACATCTTTCTGGCGCTTTGGTGCCTGATCGCGGCGTTCCCGATTTTCTGGATCGTGGTGATGAGCTTCAAGTCACCGGTTGATGCCTTCGACAGCAATGCGTTGAACGTGATCTTTGGTCCGGCCACGCTGGGCGGTGGCAAGGGACTTTCGCTGCTGGATATCATCTTTGGCATCGCGGTAATCTGGGCCACGATTGTGATCTCAACAAAAATCCTGCCGTCGATGGTGAAATCTTACTCGAAGCCCGGGCAGGAATGGTTCGGGTGGGTCATCGGGGTGCTGGCTGTCCTGGTCGGATTTCTGCTGGTCTTCTTTGTTATTCTGCCTGCCATTCTGAGCGTGCTGAACCCGTGGTTTGGGCCGTTGGGACGGGACGTGCTGGGCCTGACCACCGAACATTACAAGACAGTCTGGATCGACCGGGGCTTTTCGAACAACTTCAAAAACTCGCTGATTGTCACAACAGGCGTGGTAACGGTTTCGCTGACAGTGGGTACGCTGGCGGGCTATGGCCTGGCGCGATCAGGATCGACACTGGCCTTCTGGATTTTGATCGTGGCGTTGGTTTTTCGCGCTTTGCCGCACTCGGTCCTGGTGGCGGGCTATCTGCCGGTCTTCATCAACTCAGCCGAATGGTTGGCTCCGATACTGGGCGAAAACGCGCCGACGCTTTACGGCAAACCCTTTGCGGTGATTGCTGTGCTCGTGGCCATCAACCAGCCCTTCACCATCTGGATGCTGCGGTCGTTCTTTCAGAACATCCCCGCCGAACTGGACGAGGCCGCCCGTGTCGACGGGTGCAGCCACTTCCAGGCGTTCCGCCGTGTGATCATGCCGGTGATGTGGCCGGGTGTAATCACCACAGGGCTGTTCAGCTTCCTGCTGGCCTATAACGACTTTCTGGTCACAGCGCTGTTGCTGGACGCGCAGAACCAGACCATGGTTCCCGCCATTGTCGGCATGTTCAATCGCGAGACGACGACAACCGATCAGGTGGTCGCCGTGGCCGCCGCCGTGTCGATCACCGCTCCGCTGATCTTCCTTGTGCTGATCTTCCAGCGCCAGATCGTCAGCGGCCTGACAGCCGGAGCGGTCAAAGGCTGATGAGCAACAATGCCCGACATAACGCCATGTCTCGCCATCCGGCGTTGAACAGGATGCCAAGGGACTTTCTGAGCATTGGGACGCGTTTCCCCAATCTCTTCCCTGGACAAACTGAAAGGACATGAAAAATGAAAGGTTCCCGCCCGGAACAAGCGGTTCTGACCCGTGACACGGATCTCAGCAAGACCGAAGACACGCGTCGTGTGATCGAAACCATGGTGGATGGACTGAACGACCACCGCATCGACGATATTGGTGAATTCTTCGCTGGCGGTTTTCGCTGGATGGGCAATCAGGGCTGCGGCACCAAAACCGGCCTGAAAGAGTTTCAGGACAACTGGCAACGCCCTTTTCAGGCTGCGTTTTCGGACAAGACCTGCATAGACGAGGCACGTCTTTACATGGGCGAATGGGCAGCCGCTTTTGGCCGTCAGGAAGCGACCCATTCGGGTGAGTTTCTGGGCATCGCCCCCACCGGCAAACGCGTCGAGATCCGGTACATGGACTTCTGGAAAGTCGTGGACGGCAAGATCGTCGACAACTGGGTGAATGTCGATTTTGCCCATGTTGCGGCTCAGCTGGGCGTGGACATTTTCAACGGCGAAGGCTGGGAAGCATTTGACCGGGGGGAAAAGACCCCGCCCCGGCCCGAGAACTGAGGATTTAAGAATGGCAATCGAGTATCTAAAACGCGGCAAATCTGACGCTGACCGGGCCGAGGATGACGCCAAAACCCGCGCTGTTGTCGAAGCGACCCTGAAAGATATCGAACTGCGTGGCGACACGGCTGTGCGTGAATTGAGCGAGAAGTTCGACAATTATTCTCCGGCGTCATTCCGGCTGTCTCAGGACGAGATTGATGGCTTGATTGGTCAGCTGACCGACCGGGAACTGGCCGACATCAAATTCGCGCAGGCACAGGTGCGCAATTTTGCGCAAGCCCAGCGCGATTCAATGTTGGACATTGAGGTGGAAACTCTGCCGGGTGTCATTCTGGGGCACAAGAACATCCCGGTGCAGTCGGTCGGCTGCTATGTTCCGGGCGGCAAGTTCCCGATGGTGGCCTCGGCGCATATGTCAGTGGCGACGGCCTCGGTCGCAGGTGTGCCACGGATCATTGCCTGCACTCCTCCGTTCAATGGCAAGCCGAACCCGGCGGTGATCGCTGCGATGCATTTGGGCGGCGCGCATGAGATCTATGTCATGGGCGGCATTCAGGCCATCGGCGCGATGGCGCTGGGCACTGAAACGATTGACCCTGTGCATATGCTGGTCGGTCCCGGCAACGCCTTTGTGGCCGAAGCAAAGCGGCAGCTGTTTGGCCGTGTCGGTATCGACCTGTTCGCTGGTCCGACCGAGACGATGGTCATCGCCGATGAGACCGCCGCAGATGCCGAGCTGTGCGCAACCGACCTGCTGGGACAGGCCGAGCATGGCTATAACAGCCCCTGCGTGCTGCTGACCAATTCGCGCAAACTGGCCGAAGAAACTCTGTCCGAGGTCGATCGTCTGCTGGGTATCCTGCCGACGGCAGGGACCGCGAAAGTGTCGTGGGAGGAATATGGCGAGGTGATCGTCTGCGACACCTATGATGAAATGCTGAAGGTGGCTGATGAGATCGCATCCGAGCATGTGCAAGTGATGACCGATCGCGATGACTGGTTCCTTGAAAACATGACCTGCTATGGCGCGCTGTTCCTTGGACCGCGCACAAATGTCTCGAATGGCGACAAGGTGATCGGAACCAACCATACGCTGCCGACCAAAAAGGCAGGGCGTTATACAGGCGGGCTGTGGGTCGGGAAATACCTGAAAACCCACAGCTATCAGAAGGTTCTGACTGACGAGGCAGCGACGCTGATCGGAGAATACGGCTCTCGTCTGTGTTTGCTGGAAGGTTTTGTGGGGCACGCCGAACAGTGCAACGTCCGAGTGCGTCGCTACGGTGGCATCAATGTACCCTATGGCGCGCCGGCCCCATTCCGAGATGCTGCGGAATGAGCGACCCGCACACCCAGCATAAAGCGCTGATCGCACCGCTCAGGGCAGCGATGTACGATTTCTCCGAGGCCGGTGTCCGCAAGGCGCTGGCCGAGGTTTCGGACAGCGAGGCCCTGTTCCGCCTCTGCCATCCGTTTGGGAACAGCGTCGGTAGTGAAGCATTTTATGACTGTGCCTATAAAGGTCTGTTGGACGCCTGGCCCGACCTCGAACGGCGCGACTATATCGTCATGGCCGGTCCGGATGAACAGGGTGCGGATTGGGTCGGCTGTGGTGGCTACTACACCGGGACATTCACCGGCCCTTGGCTGGGTATTCCGCCGACCGGACATCAGGTCACCATGCGGTTCCACGAATTCTATCGGTTCCAGGACGGTAAGGTTGTCGAGTTTCAGGCACTTTGGGATATTCCCGAGGTGATGATGCAGGCAGGTGCCTGGCCGATGGCGCCCAGTCTTGGCCGGGAATGGCATGTGCCGGGTCCAGCGACGCATGACGGGTTCGTGCCCGGACCTTATGATGCGGCCAAAGGCAAAGAGACATGCCAGCACATCATCGACATGCTGGAATATCTCAAGAAACACCCCTCTCAGGGTGGTCCCGATGTGATGGAGATGGAGCGCTTCTGGCATCCGCGTATGAACTGGTATGGCCCTTCAGGCATCGGCACCGGGCGCGGCTATGCGGGGTTCCGAAACTGGCACCAGATCCCATTCCTGAACGGTATGCCAGATCGTGGCCAATATGTGGACGAGATCACCTACCATTTCTTTGGCGATGGCGAATACGCGGCCGTGACGGGGTGGCCGAACATGATCCAGACCGTCACCCATGATGGCTGGCTGGGCATCGCGCCCTCAGGCAAAAAGATCACCATGCGCAGCCTCGATTTTTGGCGGCTGGAAAACGGGCGCATCCGGGAAAACTGGGTTCTGGTCGATTTGCTGGACGCTTATGCGCAGCTTGGCGTTGACGTTTTTGCTCGTCTGCGGGAATTCAACAAAGCCCGGAATATGGGCCGCATTGAAATACCGGATGGAATGAGCTGATGACAAACCTGCCCCGCACGCCTTCGTTTTCCCTGAACGGCAGGACCGCCCTTGTGACCGGAGCGTCCTCGGGTATCGGGCAGGGCTGTGCGGTGGCTTTGGCCGAGGCCGGTGCGCATGTGGTCTGCGCGGCCCGGGGCGCGGAGCGGTTGAATGAAACCGTCGCCGCCTTGCAGGCGCAGGGATGGTCAGCCGAGGCTCTGGTTTTGGACCAGGGCGATCTGAGTGTTCTGAGGACCCTGTTCGAAACTCGCAGTTTCGAGGTGGTTGTGAACTCTGCCGGTCTGGCGCGGCATAGCCCTGCGGTCGAGACAACATCCGAAGACTTTGACGCAGTATTCAACGTCAACCTGCGGTCTGCGTATTTCCTGTCATCCTATGCGGCCAAGGCTTTGATGACGGCTGGCAAGCGGGGTTCGATCATCCATATTTCCAGCCAGATGGGGCATGTGGGCGGGATCGACCGCGCGGTTTACTGCGCAACCAAACACGGGCTTGAAGGCATGGTCAAAGCCATGGCAGTCGAATGGGGCAAGCAGGGTATCCGGATCAACACGGTCTGCCCGACCTTCATCCGAACGCCGTTGACCCAATCCACTTTCGACAACCCCGACCGCGCCGCATGGATCATGGAAAAGATCAAGCTGGACCGGGTGGGAGAAGTCGAAGACATCATGGGCGCGGTCGCTTATCTGGCCTCGGATGCCTCGGCGCTGGTCACAGGCACGTCGATGTTGATTGACGGGGGGTGGACGGCGGATTGATGGCTGAGAAGGTAACATCACTCCAGGTCGCCCAGCTTGCCGGGGTCAGCCAGTCCGCTGTAAGCCGGGTGTTCACGCCCGGTGCATCGGTCAGCAAGAAGACCGAAGAAAAAGTGCGAAAGGCCGCCGCTGAACTTGGCTATCGTCCCAATGTTCTGGCGCGTGCGATGGTGTCGGGCAAAAGCCGCATCATTGGTTTGGTGGTGGCCTATTTGGACAATTATTTTTATCCCGAAGCGCTTGAGAAACTGTCAAATGCGTTGCAGGAGCAGGGCTATCACGTCCTGATCTTCATGGCGTCCAGAACCGCCGGAAATATAGACGACGTGATGGAGGAAATCCTCGACTACCAGGTCGATGGCGTCATTCTGGCCTCGGTTGCGATGTCATCGGATATTGCGACACGGTGCCAGCAAGCCGGTGTGCCGGTGGTTCTGTTCAACCGCAGTCAGGATATCGACGGGATCACCTCGGTGACGTCAGACAACTATGCGGGCGGTCGCAAGGTGGCCGAGTTCTTCGTAGCTGCGGGGCACAGCCGCATCGCCTATATCGCCGGATGGCAAGGTGCTTCCACACAACGCGATCGCGAGGCCGGATTCCGCGCCGCTCTCAATGATGCGGGACAGGAACTGTACGCCTATGAAATCGGCGAGTTCCTGACAGAAGACGCTCGACTGGCCGCGCGCCGGATGTTTGAGGTCGAGCCGAAAAAAAGGCCCGATGCCGTCTTCGTCGCCAATGATCACATGGCCCTTGCCGTGATGGACGTCATCCGGTTCGAACTGGGCCTTTGCGTGCCCGAGGATGTATCTGTTGTCGGATATGACGACGTCCCGCAGGCGGGTTGGCTTGCCTATAACCTCACCACCATCCGTCAGCGGGCCAATCTTATGGTTGCCGAAACCGTTGACGCCCTATTGGATCATATCGAAAACCCAACAGCCGCGCGCGCGCGCAAGGTCGCGATCGATGGGCCGCTGATTGTGCGCACATCGGCACTATTGCCCAAAGGCTGGACCCCTCAAAGGATGAATACATGAAAGGCTTTGATCCCAAGTTCCGGGATTTTCCCGACTATATCATCGGTATCACCAAAGAGATTTGGGAAGACCGGGGTATCGCGACGCTGCACGCCTATTACAGCGAAGATATCGTTGTGCGCTCGCCCGGTTCGGTCGTTCTGGGCAATCAGAATGTGATCGGTGCGACCATGGCGACGCTGGCCGAGTTTCCCGACCGGCAGTTGCTGGGTGAGGACGTGATCTGGTCGGGCACTCCGGAAGAGGGGATGCTAAGCTCGCACCGCATCATTTCCACAGCTACGCATCTGGCCGAGGGCGTCTATGGCAAACCCACGGGAACCAAATTGCGCTATCGGATTCTGGCCGACTGCCACGCGATTGACAATCAGATCAATGATGAATGGCTCATTCGCGACCAGGGGGCGATCGTGCGGCAGATGGGGTGGGACCCAAAGGAATATGCCGCGGATCTGATAGCCCGCGAAGGTGGCCCGGCGAGCTGCGTCAAGCCTTTGACCCCAGAAAATGATCAGCCCGGCCCGTATAAGGGCAGGGGGAATGACAATGAATGGGGGCAGCGCTATGCCGACATCCTGACCCGGATCATGAACGCCAATATGGGAGTGATCGAGGCCGAGTATGATCGCGCCGCGCAGTCGGAATATGTGGGTGGTGTGACCGGTCACGGATGGGACCCGGTCGATCGGTTCTGGATGGGATTGCGCGCAAGTTTCCCCAATGCCGAATTCAAGATCGAGCACCAGATCGGTCGTGACGACCCGTCGATGCCACCGCGTGCCGCAATTCGCTGGAGCCTGTGGGGCAAGCATGACGGCTGGGGTGCCTTTGGCGCACCAACCGGTGCGCAGGTCTATGTTCTGGGTATCAGCCATGCAGAATTTGGCGCGTTGATTGCTGGCCAGCCGCAGTTGCGCCGTGAATATACACTGTTCGATGAAACCTCGGTCTGGAAGCAGATCTTGTTGCAGAGCGGGGAGATCTGAGTGACCGAGAATGTGCCTGCACTCAACTCCAGCGCAGCGGCGCGGCGCTTTCATGCGCATCGCGCCTCACTGCGTGCGCGACGATTGAACAACCGACCTCCCGGGGGCGGGGATTGATCCCATCATCCCCCCAAACCCAAGGAGACCCAGTCATGAGCACCATCCAACAACGCATCGTTCGCTATGGCGAGCTGAAACCCTGCAAAACCGCCTTTATCGACGCCCACACTCCGGGCAGCGATCAGAAAGAGAACTTTACGATCGTCGGCGGCGGCGTGTCGGAATCTCCCGATCAGCATGTCCATATCACCGACAAGATCGGGTTCAACATCGGCGCAGCGGGCCAGCCGCCGAAATGCCGCAACTCATTGCACAGCCACACAACAGCCGAGGTTTTCTTTGTCGCCAAAGGCCGTTGGCGTTTCTTCTGGGGCCGCTATGGAACGGCAGGCGAGTTCATCGCCGAAGAAGGCGACATATTTAACATCCCAACCGGTATTTTCCGTGGTTTTGAGAATGTCGGCCAGGACTATGGAATGATCATGTCGATCCTGGGTGGCGATGATGCTGGTGGTGGTGTCACCTGGGCGCCTCAGGTGATCGAAGACGCGCAGGCGCATGGTCTGATGCTGGGCGACAATGGTGTGTTGTACGATTCCAAAAAAGGCCAGGAATTGCCCCATAACGTGCGTCCCATGCCCGTGCTGAGCGAAGAGCAACTGAAAGACTATCCCGAAGTGCCGGTCGAGGATGTGGTTGGCAAATATGTGGCGCGCTACTGGGATCTGATGGCCTTGTCGGCGAACAAACCAGCCCTGGTGATTGGCGAGCATGGTCTGATCAGGGACAAACCGGGGTTTGAGGTCGATTTCCTTGGGCGGGGATCCAGCATGACCGACGCCGTGCAGGCCGAAAGACCCGTTGTACTGATGCCCGCCAGCGGTCACTGGTTTGTCTCGATTGACGGGCACGAGACCACTTTGTCCAATGGCGACACCGCGGTGGTTCTGCCCGGTGAAACCTACAGCGCACAACCCTCGATGACCGGGCAGGCGGGCCTTTACAGGATCACCGCAACCGACGATCCGGCCGGCGCAACCTGGACCGGATGAAAGTGGGCCCGATAGAATTCCATACCAATGGCACGAAAGACATAAGGAGGCCACTATGACCGTCAAAACCACACATGTCGGGTCATTGCCCCGGACACAAAAGGTCGTGGATTTCATCTTTGCCCGCGAAAGTGGAACGCCTTACGAGACCGACGCCTTTGATGCCTGCATGACAGACGCAGTATCCGAGACTGTGCGCAAACAGGTCGAGGCCGGAATCGATATTGTCAGCGACGGTGAGACCTCCAAGATCTCTTACGCAACCTACGTCAAAGATCGCTATACCGGATTTTCCGGCGACAGTCCGCGCAATGCACCCGCGGATCTGAAGATGTTTCCGGGTTTCCTGCAGCGTCTTGCCGATGACGGCGGTACGCCGCAATACGCGCGTCCCATGTGCACTGGCGAAGTGCGCTCGAAGGGGCAGGGAGAGCTGGAAAAGGACATTGCCAACCTCAAGGCCGCGATGGCGCAGCACGGGGCCGAACGGGGGTTCATGAATGCAGCTTCGCCGGGCGTGATCTCGCTGTTTTTGCAGAACGACTTTTATTCGACGCGTGAGGCGTATCTGGCCGCATTGGCTGATGCGATGAAAGAAGAATACGAAACCATCGTGGCCGCTGGTCTGGATCTGCAACTGGATTGTCCTGATCTGGCCTTGTCGCGTCATATGCTGTTCACCGATTTGTCGGACGACGAGTTTGTCAAAATCGCCGACATGCATGTCGAGGCCCTGAACCACGCGCTTCAGAATGTCCCGCAGGACCGGGTGCGGGTTCATATTTGCTGGGGGAATTACGAAGGGCCACATTGCTGCGACATCGCAATGGACAAGGTTTTCAGTACCCTGATGGCGACCAAGTCGCGCTATGTGCTGTTCGAAACCTCGAACCCGCGCCATGCCCATGAATGGACGGTGTTTCGTGACCGCAAAGCTGAAATTCCTGATGACAAGGTGCTGGTCCCCGGGGTGGTTGATACCACCACCAATTTCGTCGAGCACCCCGAGCTTGTGGCCCAGCGGATTGATCGGTTTGCCGGGATCGTCGGAGCCGATCGGGTGATCGCGGGCAGCGATTGCGGCTTTGGAACCTTTGCGGGCTTTGGCGCCGTGGACCCTCAGATTGCCTACGCCAAGCTGGCGACGCTGTCCGAGGGGGCAAAACTGGCCTCATCATGACGCCGCTGATCTTCTTGCCCGGCATGATGTGTGATGCACGTTTGTTTGGTCCTCAGATCGAAGCCTTGTCTGGCAGGATGCCCATCACGACCTTTCCGTTGAACCAGCACGATACCGTCGAGGCCATGGCTGCGGAAGTATTGTACAACGCCCCGCCGGACTTTGCCCTGGCAGGCCTGTCGATGGGGGGGATTGTGGCGATGGAGGTGCTGCGTCAGGCGCCCAACCGTGTGACGCGCCTTGCGCTGCTCGACACAAACCCGTTGGCTGAGACGCCCGAGGTGAAAGCCCGGCGTGCGCCCCAGATGGCGGCGGTGCGCGACGGGCATCTTTGGCAGGTGATGCGGGACGAAATGAAGCCCAATTATCTGGCTTACGGTCCCCGCCAGGGTGCGATCCTGGATTTGTGCATGGCGATGGCGACAGATTTGGGGCCGGAGGTCTTCCTGCGGCAGTCCCAAGCCTTGATGAGCCGCCCCGACCAACGCGGCGTCCTTACGACCTATTCCGGCAAGGCATTGGTTTTGTGCGGACGAGAGGACGGGTTGTGCCCTGTCGAGCGGCATCAGCTGATGCACGATCTGCTGCCAAACAGTACTTTGCAAGTAATCGAGGGGGCTGGCCACATGCCCACGCTGGAACAACCAAATGAAACGACAGCGGCGCTGATCCGCTGGCTGGAGGACACATGACACCGTGCCTATTATCCCTTCTCCGCAAGGTCGACACTCCAACTGTCTGCAACGCCATAGAAGTGGCGCAGGGCAAACGCGGGTTCAACAGGTTTACCCGCGGCACCATGCTGTGCTCTGCCCCCGACGAGCCCGCTTTGGTCGGCTTTGCCCGTACCGCCAAGATTGCGGCGATCAACCCGCCGTCCGAGCCTGCGGATGTCATCAAAACCCGCCGCATGGCGTATTACAAATACATGGCCGACGCGCCCCGGCCTTCGGTCGCGGTGATCGAGGACCTGGATTACCCCGATTGTATCGGCGCTTATTGGGGCGAGATCAACACGACGGTCCACAAAGGATTTGGTGTTTCCGGTGTCGTAACCAACGGGGTGATGCGCGATCTTGGGGACCTACCCGATAGGTTTCCGGTCGTCGCCGGTTCAATCGGACCAAGCCACGGTTTTGTCCACATTCGCGAGATTGACACAGAGGTTTCGGTATTTGGCTTGACGGTCAAACCGGGAGAATTGGTCCATGCCGACCGCCACGGCGCGTTGATCGTGCCGGATGACGTTGTCGACCAACTGGAAGCCGCAATCCACAAGCTGCTGACGACCGAGCGCATTGTCCTTGAGGCAGCCACCAAGCCTGATTTTGACTTTGACGCATTCGAAACCGCATGGGCAGCCTTTGAAAAGGCAAGGGTCTGATTGCCGTTGGCTAAAAAAATTAGCGGTTTCGTGGTCCCATTCGCTCGGCCCGCGCTTGGCGTATGCACCAAAGAATTCGCGCAACACAGGGCGCAGACCAACGCATCCTTTGCTTTGGTCGATCAAGCCTTTCTGTCGCGCACAAACCCCGGCTCAATTCTGAGCATTTGAAAGCGCGTCGAGACAAAAGCTGAGCGGTGCGTTTTTCGGCTGCGCGCAATACCCATTCGATTTCAAGTCATCTGTCGGGCCTTCACCGCCGCCGATCAGCACCAGAAGAAAATCGTCCAATGGCGGTAAGTGCCTTCCCGAGTTTGCGGCGATCTCAACCGGAGACGCCGTTTCGGCCGCCTCGAAAAGCGGAAAGTTGAACGCGCCACCAACGCCTTTGGGGTATTCGAACAAATATTGCTGTGCCCCCCAGACAGGATCGCTGAAGAAGTCCCCATAATACGCCCTGTTCAAACGGTCCAATTGAATCTCCAAACCCCGTTGATCGACGTTTCCGGCGCGCGCAGTCTTATAAATTTCGGCAATTTTGTCATAGATTTCGGGCCATTTCAGCGCTTCTACGGTCGCGCTCAGCGAAATGATCGCTTTGTTCTTTCTCAAGACAATGAAATCCGAGCGCGGATCGTAGGCGGCGCGCATTTCCTGCCGAATGATCTCGAACATTTCAGAACCCTGATTGGCGCCAACATAATCGACCAATAAATGTGTACCGATCTGGGCCTTCTCGTCGTCGAATTCCTGGGCCTTTACCAGCAAGATCAGCATCTCGGTCGAGCTGGGATCGGCAAAATGAATGGTGCCTGTCGGCAGCGCCAAGGGCTTGGCGCCGGTGCCGGTCAAAGTTTCGGCCCAATCAGAAAATGGAAGTTTCCAGGCGGTTCGTGCGTTCGGCAGCTTTTCAATCAGACGCTCGGTCCGGCGTTCGACCTCCGGATCACCCGATCGCAGGATCGCCTGTTTCGGACGGCCAAATCGAAAGACGCCATCGGTGCCGTCGATTTCCGCGTCATCCGGTTCATAGGTCAGAAAATCAGCGACCTCGTACAGCACATCTTCGGGCCGTCTGGTGACGATTGATTTGACAGGGCTGAGCCTTTGAAGCGCCCGCGCGTACCAGCCGCTTGAGTATTCCGGTTCAAGCAGCAGGTTCTCAAGGTGGATCAGAGTTTCGGGAAAAACACCTTCTGGTGCCGAAACTGTAAGCATCAAATGTCGGTCGCTAATACTGACGTTCTGCGTGACGCCTTTCAGCTCTAGGAACTCAAAAACTTTGGTAGGTGATCGGCTCGATGTGCCGCCGAAGGCCACACTCAAAAGACCCGCTTGTAACGCAGCCACCCGGTCTTTCGTCGGGTGATTGATTTCCCATGCCAATGTTATTGCAGAAATGCCGGTGCGAAGTGGTTCGAGGTAGATGATCTTGGTTTCGCCACCTGTCGCGATCAGCTCGGCGTCTGCCTGCTGTACTGGCAAAAGGCACGTAACTGCCAATAGTGCGGAGAGTATCTTACCTTTAAACGCCTGCATTTTATTCTACTTTTTGGGCCAACACGACGGAAGTGGCGGATGGCTTCATGACTGTTTCCGCGAATTCGATGACGTCCTGATCTGTGGTATTGCTCAGGATCTTAGCAAAGACCGAGGGGCTGATTGGCGGGAAACCGTCGGCGGCCACATTCTTCAGGAACCACAAGAAAGCCGTCGGTCGCCGCGCCGAGTTCTGAGCCCAGACCACATCTTTCTGGCGCGCCTTGTTGATCTCTTTTTTGCTGATCGGTTCGTTCAGCAAGTTAGCCAACGTTGCCTTTAAGCTGTCATGCGCCTCGTCCAAGCTGAAACCGGGCATGAGTTGCATATCTATGGTCAGTTCCAGATCGGCATTTTTGGCAAAATACCATTCTGCGTTGACGTCAAGAAATCGTTCGTCTTCAAAATACAAGGCCCGGGAAATCCGGTTCCCCAAGACCGTGGTGGTAATGAAAAAAGCCCCCTGCATGTCGATGCTGGTTGTCCGGTCCGCGAAATCCACGAATTTCGCAAACTGCACCATCTCTTGCGCCAATCTGTCAGATTCAATGCGTTCGACAGCTCTGAGTGAGGGATCCGGTTTCCGGTCCAGCCATGGCTTTGCAGGGGCTTCGGACGGTTTGGTGTCGCCAAAATAGCGCGCAACAAGTTGGGCCGCCGCATCCGGCTCGATCTTACCCGACACGATCAAGGTGACATTTGAGGGCGCGTAGTGCTGTTTGTGAAATTGATACGCCTTATCAAGGCTTAGTTTCGGAAGGTCTTCGATCGTATTGTCTGCGCGACCGCGCAGCGTGCCATAGAGGTTTTGCAACGCAATTCTTCTCAGCCAGAGATACGGAGACTGCCGTTCACGGAGCAACGTTTCGCGCTGCACGATGTCAATTTCGCTTTCCGCGAAGCCATCTGGCAGTTTCGGCGTGTCCAAAACTGCCCGAGACAGCCGCAACATCATTTCAATGTCGGAAGGTGCGCCAGAATTTGTGTAGACCGTCGACACATTGTTGGTCGTCGCATAGATATCGCGCTGCCGCGGCCTTCTGAGCACGGTGGCATCCGCCGAAAACGCGGCCAGATGTTCTGCCAGATGCGCCGTTCCGGACGGTTCTGGATCATCATATGACCCCGAGAGAACGATAAGCTGCACGTCTACGCGGTCAAAGTCGTCTCTTGGTACAACATAAGCCGCATAAAGCCCGCCTTTGTCCGAAAGCGGGATGATGTCCTGCGCAAGCGCCGTCGCGCCGAGTTGCATGAAAAATAGCGAAAGAAATATGCCGATTACGCGCATCGTTAGCCTTTGAAACATGTCACTTGGACAAAATGAAAACTGCCTTGGGGCATCATTGGAAAGTGAATTTGGATTGCAAAAATGCTTGTCGGACATGAGTTGCCTTTTCAAGTGGTCAATTCAAGGCACACCATTATGTTGCCGGCTTGAGATCAAAAAGCACCAGCACCTGCCACCTTTTTTTCCGGCGCGTTGGGACTACGCGCAAACCTCTACATTGCTTATGCGCGCGACAATCTCAATCAGGCGATCGATTTGGCCAGTTCCTACATCGAGCGTCCCGGTCCGTCTGGCGCCGCGACTGACGCCCATCTTTTCAACGCTGCTGCACTGGCCCGGACCAGAAGCTTTGACGAAGCGGATGCGGAAATCCGCGCCACGCTTGAGGTCAACCCGATCGCGCGCCGCAGCCTGCGCTATGGCATCATGCTGGTACTGGGAAAAAAATGGATCCGCGACCGAGCGGTCCGAGGCGGTGTTTTTCACGATTGATGCAAATTATGTCCTCAGCGATTCATTCGATGAATTTTACGCCCAGCTGCGCGAGTAGTCACGCAAACTGACCCGCTATTCCGACCGCGATGATCCCAAACCACAGTCATTTCGATGTGTCCGATCAGATAGGTCGCTTTGCCCAGCCCAGCGCCTCCAACGCTCTGTGCTGAGTGACGGAAAGCAAATTGCAGATCGCGGCGCTGGGATCAGGGCGGTCGCAATGTGTACGGAAACCGGTCGCGCATTCAGGGCATTTTCTTATCCTCAAAACTGCGCTTTTCCTCTTGACCGCCTGCGCCCCCTCGCTTACATCGCCTCTCACTCATGGCGGAGTAGCTCAGTTGGTTAGAGCAGCGGAATCATAATCCGCGTGTCGGGGGTTCAAGTCCCTCCTCCGCTACCAAAATCCCAAGAGTTTTGACAATGTTTTGCGGCAAAGGTCGATGCTTTGCCCGTCGTTTCAGATCAGTGCGACTTGCGCCTGGAATACGCGCCCACAATGCTGAAACAAGCAAAAATGATTGCCGCGACGCAGACTATGGACGGGCCCGCCGGAGTGTCCAGGACATAGGCGGCTCGCAGGCCGGTAAGCGCCGACGTCGCGCCGATCAGTGCTGCAATCAGAGCCATCGATTCGGGGGACCGCGCCAGGCTGCGCGCTGCGGCGGCCGGGATGATCAGCATGGCCGCAATCAGCAGGACGCCCACGACCTTGATCGCGACGGCCACGGTCACAGACAGGGCCAGGGTCAGGATCAGTTGTTCGCGTTTTGGGTTGAAGCCACTGGCGTAAGCCAGTTCCTCATTCAGCGTTGCTGTCAACAGTTCCGACCAGCGCCAGGCGATCAGAGTGACGACAAGGGCCGCACCCCCCCAGATGACCAACAGGTCCGAGCGGGACACCGCCAGAATGTCACCAAACAGATAGGCCATCAGATCGATGCGGACGCCGGACAGAAACGAGACTGCCACAAGGCCAAAGGCGAGGGCGGAATGGGCCAGAACACCCAGCAGCGTGTCCATCGCGTATCCGCGCCCGGACAAAAAGGTCACGGTCAGGGCCATGATCAACGCAACGGCCAGAGCTCCGGCAAAGATCGACATCTGAAATGTCAGCGACAAAGCGATGCCCAGAATCGCTGCGTGCGCTGTGGCGTCCCCGAAATACGCCATGCGGCGCCATACGACAAAACACCCAAGCGGTGCCGCTGCAAAGGCCACGCCGATACCGGCCAGCGTTGCCCGGGTCATGAAATCGTCAAGCATTACTCTGCCGCTTCTTTTGAATGGTCGTGGTGGTCGTGGTCATGATCGTGCCGGTACAGAGCCAGCGCCCCACCGGTTCCGGTACCGAACAATGCCCGGTATTCCGGTGCCGAGGCCACAACCGCAGGTGAGCCCTCGCAACAGACATGGCCGTTCAGGCAGATCACGCGGTCAGACGCGCTCATGACCACGTGCAGTTCGTGACTGATCATCAGGATGGCACATTGGGTTTCTGCCCGTACGGCCTCGATCTGGTGATAAAAGGCGGCCGAACCGGGTTGGTCCAGCCCTTGAGTCGCCTCATCCAGCAGCAGGATTTCGGGCTTGTTGATCAGCGCCCGCGCCAAAAGCACTCGCTGGAACTGGCCACCGGACAATTGTGACATCTGCCGCTTGGTCAAATCCGGTACTCCGGCGGCTTTCAGCGCCTCCGCGCAGTCGTGCCGCGACACGCGGCTGGTCAGTCGCATGAAACGTTCGACGGAAATCGGCAAGGTCGGATCGATATGCAGCTTTTGCGGGACATATCCGATCCGTAGCCCCGGCTTGCGGATCACACGCCCGGCCGAGGGCTGGGTCGCGCCGATGATGGCGCGCAACAGGCTGGTTTTGCCCGACCCGTTGGGCCCGACAATTGTCACGATCTCACCGGCTTCGACGGTCATATGCACATGGCGCAGAACGGTGTTGGCACCGTAGCGCATACCGAGGTCTTCGACAGTTACAAGGGTCATGTCTACGCCTTAGCAGAGCAATCGGGGCAAATGCCTTCGGCCTCGACCACGGTCCGCTCAATTTCAAATCCCACCGCGCGGGCGGCAGCGCCAAGCGCGCCTTTGGCCGGCGTTGATTGTGCTTCGGCGACAGCGTCACACACACGACAGATCATGAAGGCGGGGGAATGCGCGGCACCCGGGTTGGCGCAGGCGACAAAGGCGTTCAGGCGCTCGATCTTGTGCACAAAGCCGTTTGCAACCAGAAAATCGAGTGCGCGGTATGCGACGGGTGGCTGCGAGCCAAAGCCCTCGGCGCGAAGGCGGTCCAGAATCGCATAGGCCCCAAGCGCGCGATGTTCCTGAAGCAACATCTCAAGCACCTTGCGCCGAACCGGTGTCAGGCGCAGCCCCTCCTGTTTGCACCGCGTTTCAGCGGTGCGGAGTGCAGTTTCGACACAGGATCCATGATCGTGGTCCGTGAACCCGACGGGTGCGTTTTCAGCCGATGTCTCTGTTGGTGCTTGTCTTGTCATGCCAGCTCTTATCAAGTGCGCAACTCACAATGTTATAAAATCACACAGTGGTCCAGATGTCCAGAAAGCTGCCGCCTGTTTCGGCTGCTGCCGCACCCCCAACTGAACCGCAGACCGACCCCGGACACATGGTGCTGCTTCGGACTGATCAGAGCCGGACAACCGGCAATCGATCTGTTTGCAGTTCGACGGGCATTTGCTGAGTGTCCGTTCCGACAGATCAAACGCTATGTTGGCGAAGCCCTCAAAGGTTGCCTCTAAAGTTTGCTCCGTTGCCTGGATGCGGTCGGTCGCTGTCCAGGATTGGCCTAGCCAGCCGGGTTGGTCCGATACCAATGCTCAACCAGGCGGGATTTCGCGCTGAGTTCCAGACTGTCCGCAGCGTGCAACCTATTTCTTTGTCGCGTTCGGGGCGCATCTTGGGTGGTGCGTGATTTCGAGTTGTCAGGAAGACGACCGGGGCGGCCTCCTCCTGCAACACCCCGGTCTAGTGCGCCGTGACCCAACGGGCCTGGCCGCATTCAGCATCGCACCCGTACCCGGGTCGCAATCAGCAAAACCTGCGGTAGGTTATCGAGGGTTTCGATGCCCGAGTCGATACCAAATTTTTGCCACAATTCCGGCGTCTTACAGCTTTCGGTCAATATTGCTGCTGAGTGTGTAGCGGGCTGATCGGTCAATCGTGTCGACCGGCATACCAAACCCAAAGATCCTTGGGCGCACTCTATGGTTGGGCCAGGCCCGTTTGCCAATGACAAATCGGGTTTGTGAAAATCAAGCAATCACTGACCTATCGGTTTGGTCAAATCTATCACACCGTCTGACGTTGGTATTTGATCTCGGTGACCCGACCGGGCGCAAGGAGCAGGGCAGGGGTTTACAAAACATCTGCCATGACAAGGCGCACGATGTCTTCGCGGAGCAGGCGGCATGAACTCATCAATCCCAACCGGAAGCTAACAGCCACGCGTCCGCATACCCGCCGTGCGGCATGTGCAAGCCAAATCGCCATCATCGCAACGAGGCTCATCGCAAAAAGTTCGGCTAAAAGAGCGTACACAGCGCCAAAGCGCCTCTGGCGCCGGGCCCAACAGGAGGAGGTGTTCCGCAAGGAGCATCGACGACTGGCGGGAGCATCCGCCGTTCAGGTCAGCGCATCCTCGGCCGCTGCGCGTACGGCACGAATGTTGTCGCCATAAACGTCGGGGTTGCTTACGGATCCGCCTTTGAACACCGCAGATCCCGCGACCAGAACGTCTGCACCAGCGGCGGCAACCAAGGGTGCGGTCTGTGGATCGACCCCGCCGTCGATTTCGATATGAACCGGGCGGTCGCCGATCATCTGGCGCAAACGGCGCACCTTGTCCGTCATGTCGATGAACTTCTGTCCGCCAAAGCCCGGGTTCACGGTCATCACGCAGACCAGATCGGCGAGGTCCAGAAGGTGTTCAACCGCTTCGGCCGGCGTACCAGGATTCAATGCAACACCCGCCTTCATTCCTGCGGCTCGGATCGCCTGCAGTGTCCGATGCGTATGGGGTCCGGCCTCGACATGTGCTGTCAGAATATCCGCCCCGGCATCGGCATAGGCCTGAATATAGGGATCGACCGGCGCGATCATCAAATGCACATCCATAACCGTCTTCACATGGGGACGGAACGCTTTGACCGCAGGCGGGCCGAAGGTCAGGTTGGGAACAAAGTGGCCGTCCATGACGTCCACATGCACCCAATCCGCGCCCTGCGCCTCAATCGCCCGGATCTCTTGTCCGAAATTGGCGAAATCGGCAGACAGGATCGAAGGTGCGATCTTGATGGAACGGTCAAAGGGCATGGGTGGCCTCGCAGAATCTAAGCAGTCAGGCAGGCGTATATCCGCGATCTTGATCAAAGTGTAGCCCGACTCTGCAGGCCGGACATTTACAAAACTTTCACCAAATCGACACATGTTCGTTGATCGTCGACTGTAGCCCACCGCCAAAGAATTTGGGGGTGGCACGTGCTACGCATAAAGGGACTAACGAAACGCTTCGGCGACAACATCGCTGTGGATGCAGCGACGCTGGATGTGGACAAGCCTTGCATGATCGGGATCATCGGTCGCTCGGGCGCGGGAAAGTCGACATTGCTGCGGATGATCAACCGACTCACCGATGCCAGCGAAGGCGAAATCATCGTCGAGGGCCGCGATGTGACAGGCCTGAAAGGTCGCGAGAAACGCGCCTGGCAGGCCGATTGCGCCATGATCTTCCAGCAATTCAACTTGGTCCCGCGCATGGATGTGGTGTCCAACGTCCTGCATGGCACGCTGAATCGCCACTCGACCCTGGCAACCATGTTCAACCTGTTCCCGATGGATGAGATCCGTCACGCCATCGACATCCTGGATCGCCTTGGTATTGCCGAACACGCGCCGAAACGGGCCGAGGCTCTTTCAGGGGGACAGCAGCAGCGGGTCGCCATTGCGCGCGCTCTGATGCAGGACCCGCGGATCATTCTTGCGGATGAGCCCATCGCCTCGCTGGATCCGATGAACGCCCAGGTGGTAATGCAGGCGCTGCGCCGCATCCACGAAGAAGATGGTCGGACCGTGATTGCCAACCTGCACACGCTGGATACTGCTCGCCGTTACTGCGACCGTGTTGTTGGTATGCGCGACGGACGCATCGTGTTCGATGGCCTGCCCGAGCAACTGACCACAGGTGTCGCACGCGAAATCTATGGCGCAGACGCCAGCTTTTCGGAAGCGGCGACATCGACCGAGATCGAAACGCTCGACGCGTCCCGAACGGCGCTGATGGAAGCCGAAGCCACCATCTAATCCACCACCCCTTTCATCGCCCGGTCCGATGAGAGGCCGGGATCATCAAACTGGAGAGAGACAGATGAAAAACCAAGTTGCTGCCCTTGTTGTGACCACTGCCATGGCCTTGCCTGCAATGGCACAGGAAGTCACCGAATTCCGCATCGGCATTCTGGGCGGCGAAAACGCCCAGGACCGTCTGGCGCGTTTGGACTGCGTGCGTGAATATACCGAGGAAACACTTGGCGTGCCGACCAAGCTGTTTGCACCGGCTGATTACAACGGTGTGATCCAGGGCCTGCTGGGCGGAAGCCTGGACATGGCATGGCTGGGCGCATCGGGCTATGCAAAGGTTTACCTGTCGGATCCCGAAGCGGTTGTTCCGGTGCTGACGAAGATCAATGCCGACGGCTCTTATGGTTACCACTCGATTGGTTTTGCCCGTAAGGACAGCGGTATTGCGTCGTTGGAAGACATGAAGGGCAAAACCTTTGGGTTCGGCGACCCGAACTCGACCTCGGGCTATCTGATACCGTCGATCGAAATACCTCAGGCAACCGGCGCAACCATGCAGTCGGGCGACTACTTCGGCGAGGTGAAGTTCACCGGCGGCCATGAACAGACCATCGTCGCAGTCAGCAACGGTGACGTCGATGGCGGCGTGACTTGGGCTGACGGACAGGGCGACTGGGAAGACGGCTATAACTCTGGCGCATTGCGCAAGGCCGTTGATGCGGGTCTGGTCGACATGAACGATCTGGTCGAGATCTGGCGTTCGGACGTGATCCCGGAAGGCCCGATCGTTCTGCGCACCGCGCTGCCCGAAAACGTTCGTGCCCAGATGACCACGCTGATCGACAATCTCTACGAGAACGACAAGGATTGTGCCTACAACCTGTCGGCGGGCGAAAGCCTCGGGTTCGATCCGATCACACATGATGCGTATCTGTCGATCATCGAAGCGCGCAAGCTGAAGTCCAACTAAGCCTGCATACCTAATGATCGGGGTCCGGTGCCACTCCGGACCCCGTTTTCCACTCAGGAGCATTCCATGACAGACCTGACCTCTGGGTCCTCAAGCGTCGGCCAGATACGCGACGACTACACCGCTATGACACGGCGCAAACGGGTCTATGGTGGCATTCTTCTGATTGTGTTCGTGGCCGTCATGGCCTCGGGCTTTCGCGTCGCGGATGACCGCAACGCAGGCAGCTTTGTCGACGGCTGGCACCGGCTGTTCGATTACCCAACCGAGGTTCTGTCCGAGGCATGGCAAAAGATCGGTGCAATGCCTGAAAACCTGGTGCGGTTCTTTCCGGCTCTGATCGAGACAATCAACATCGCGGCTGCGTCAACGCTGATCGGTGCCATCGCAGGCACGTTTCTGGCGCTGATGTCGACACGGGGTATGGCGCTTTGGCCCGCGCTGATACCCTTGTTCCGTCGTATCGCGGATATTTGCCGGGCGATCCCGGAAATCGTTGTCGCGTTGGTGCTGATCTTCGTGCTGGGCGGTGGTCCGGTACCGGCGATGATCGCGATTGCCATTCACACGGCGGGCGCGCTGGGCAAACTGTTTTCCGAAGTGAACGAGAACGCCTCGCTGAAACCGGTCGAGGGGTTGTACTCGGTAGGTGCCAACTGGTCGCAGCGCATGTATCTGGGTGTGATCCCGCAGGTTGGTCCAAACTATGTCAGCTACGCGCTGTTGCGGTTTGAAATCAACATCCGCGCCTCGGCCATCCTTGGTTTTGTGGGTGCGGGCGGTCTGGGATACGAGCTGCGCAATGCCATGTCCTGGGGGCAGGGTCGCTATGACGAGGCGGCTGCCATCTTCCTTCTGTTGTTTGTCACCATTGTTGTTGTCGATCAAATCTCGGGTCTGCTGCGCGAGCGCCTGACCCATGGTTCCGATAGAGGAGCGCTTGCATGAGCACCCTGGCCACCAACCTGACCCCGGACGCGCTGAAGGCCGAGGCTGACCGCCTGTTCAACCGCAAACGGCTGATGAATTTCGGCTTGCCCGCAATGGTGCTGGTTTACCTGACATACGTGTTCATTGCGTTTGACGTTCCCGGTCTGGCAGGGCGCGCGAACTGGGAAAATGGCAAGACCTTGGTGGCTGACAGCTACAGCTATAAAACCCATGTCGAGCGCGACAACCGTAACGGCGCCGTCTCTGTCGCCATCGAAGGTGAACGAAAGGGACGCTACCCCGAAGGCGAAGCGCCCGAATGGGTGGCGCTGGGCGAAACCACAACCATCGATCTCGAAAACGGTCATGTCGTGCGCTTCGGTCCCGAGACTGTCGAGTACGACATACCCGGTTATGGCACCGTACGCGCCACGCCGACGCGCGCGGCAGGGGTTCAGGCAGAGTTGCCAACAGGCGACGTTCCCGACTGGATCAGCATGTCCAAGAACCGCCTGGCAATCACCACCGATGCCGGTCGCCTGACGGTGACGCGCAATCGCTCGGAAGTGTTTCGGTATTTCATGGGGTGGGAGCTGTTCTGGTTCACCCTCGACAGCCCCTATCACGGCAATTCGTTTTTCCAACTTGCCGGGCTTGCCGCATCCGGCGAAGCGGGCGCGATCCTGAACGACTTCTGGACCAATAAGATGTGGCGTCATCAGGATGTGGTCTGGGCCATATTCGAAACCATTCTGATGGCGTTTCTGGGAACTCTGGGGGCCGGCATGGTCGTGCTGCCGCTGGCCTTCCTGGCAACTCGGAATTTCAACCCTCTGAAATCAGTTCGTTTCGTGACGCGCCGCGTGTTCGACTTTGTCCGCGGCGTCGATGCGCTGATCTGGACCGTTGTGCTGGCCCGTGCCTTTGGTCCCGGGCCGTTGACCGGGGCACTGGCCATTTTGGTGACTGATACTGGAACCTTCGGCAAAATCTTTTCGGAAGCGCTGGAGAATGTCGATCAGAAGCAAATCGAGGGCGTGCAATCCACCGGAGCCAATGCGCCGCAGCGCTACCGCTTTGGGGTGATCCCGCAGGTGACGCCCGTATTGCTCAGTCAACTTCTGTATTTTCTTGAATCCAACACCCGCAGCGCAACGGTGATTGGAGCGATCACCGGCGGCGGCATCGGGTTGTTGCTGACGCAGGCGATCATCACCCAGAAAGACTGGGAAGAGGTGGCCTACTACATCGTTCTGATCATCCTCATGGTGATGCTGATGGATTGGTTTTCGGGCTGGTTGCGCCGACGGTTGATTGAGGGCGAAACCGCGAAAAAACGCAAGCCGAGAACGGCTTGAAGCTTGATCCCAAGGACAATTACCAGACCATGGCACGGCTCAGCGCAGAGAAACCGTTTCTTCACCCCGATTGCGAGATTTCCAACAGTTCTTTCGGGGCGTTTGTCGAGATTGGCGCTGGGACCCGGGTCGCGAACTCGTTGTTCGGCGACTATTCCTATTGTGACCGGACCTGCGACATCGCCAACGCCCGGATCGGCAAGTTTGCCAATATTGCCAGTTTTACGCGAATTGGCGCGACGGATCATCCGATGGACAAGGCGTCGCTGCATCATTTTCATTACCGCTCGGCCAGCTACTGGGACGATGCCGAAGACGACGCCGATTGGTTCACCCATCGGGCAAGCCGTCTGGCCGAGATCGGTCATGATACCTGGATTGGCCACGCCGCCATCATCAAACCCGAGGTCACGATTGGTCACGGCGCGGTTGTCGCCTCCGGGGCGGTGGTCACCAAGGACGTGGCGCCCTACACGGTGGTTGCAGGGGTTACGGCCACGCCACTTCGGCGGCGGTTTTCCGAAAGCGTCGCGGAACGGATGATGGGTCTTGCATGGTGGGATTGGGATCATACCCGCCTGCATCGCGCTTTGCCTGATTTTCGCAATTTGCCGGCCGAGGCGTTCCTGGAGAAATACGAATAGTCAGAGGACCTGACGCCAAAGCGGCAAATGCTCCCGCGTCCGCATCTGCATCGGCTGCGCCGATGCCTCTTGGCGGCCTTGGGCCGCGCGCCGCGCCTTGCGCGGCGCTACGCCCAACGGGATGAGACCTCGGAAACGAGGTCGAAGACGGGCGGGAGCCGCCCGGTTTTCATGCGTCGCTCAGCGTCAGTGTCACGCGTTCGCCGGCAAAAACCGTCTTACCGAATTCAACCGGCCGCCCGCTGGGATCTGCGTTGATCCCAAGCGAGTGCAAGACCGGCGCACCTTCGGTCAGCTTCAGATGCAAGGCCTGTGTTGCGGTCGCCGCACGCGCCGTCAGGCGCGTCGAGATGCGCGTATAATCGTCCACTCCGCACAGTTGCAGGGCGCGGGTGACTGACCCGGTTTCCGTCAGGGCGTCCAGAATGCCAGGCAGGGCATCTGCCGGAAAGATGCTTTGAAACATCGCGATCGGTTGTCCATCTGCCAGCGACAACCCGTCATAGACATGAATGGCCCCGCCAGTTGGTAGGTCCAGCGCCTCGGCCTCGGCCTGATCCGCTGCACGCGTTGTCAGTGCCAGAATCGTCTTACCCGGAATCTTGCCGCTGGCCGAGATGCTTTTGTGATACCGGACGCGTTTGCCAATCGGATAGTCGGTTGGCCGCGCGGCCACGAAGACCCCGGCGCCACGCCTGGCATGGACCAGCCCCAGCTCGGCCATGTCGGCCAGCGCGCGCCGGACGGTGTGGCGATTGACGCCATGAGTGGCTGCCAGCTGCGCCTCGGTAGGCAAGCGATCACCGGTCCCATATCGCCCTTCGGCAATGTCCGAGGTCAGGCTCAGGGCGATGCTTTTCCAGATCGGAGTTTTGCTCATGTCACCAAATCTTCACACAGTCATGGATTGCGTCATTAACCGCGGGGCGGTAATATTTGTCTAGTTGTATAGTTGTCGTAGACAACCTAGCCAAGAGGCTTTGATGGTGGAACAGACAGAAATTTCAACCGAGGCGCGGCGGGCATGGATGGGACTGCTGGCCCGCGCGCCGCAGCAGGCCGTGCTGGATGTTTGGCGCAAGGCAGACCTGAGCCCTTCGTTCGATTGGGTGCGTGCGCCCGAGATCGGTGGCGTCATGGTCCGGGGCCGCGCTGGCGGCACCGGAGCGCCGTTCAACCTGGGCGAAATGACGGTTACCCGCTGCACTTTGGTATTGCAGGACGGCACAGTCGGGCATGGTTACGTTCAGGGGCGCTCAAAAGCCGGGGCCGAAGTTGCCGCTCTGGTCGATGCGCTGATGCAGACCGCTGCGGCAGAGGTGGTGCAGACCCATGTGATCGCGCCATTGGAACGCCAGGTGAACAGCGCCAAGCAAACACGCGCCGCCAAAGCCGCCGCCACAAAGGTCGAGTTTTTCACCATGGTGCGGGGAGAGGACGCATGAACACGCAAACTCAGTACGCAGGCGGGTTCGGGAATGCACCCGTTGATGCCTCCTACGCATTCCGGGCGGCAATGACCGCCATGGCCCGACCCGGAGATATTCGCGAGCTGAAAGGCGCCCACCCACCTGCACCGCTGTCCGTCGCGGCGGGAACATTGCTTCTGACGCTTTGTGATCCGGACACGCCGATCTATTTGGCAGGGGACGCAGATACCCCTGACTTACGTCAGTGGTTGTCGTTTCATACCGGGTCTCCGATAGTTGGGGCAGCGCAGGCGGAGTTTGCGGTTGGCACCTGGACCGATCTGATGCCGCTTGAGACCTATCGCATCGGGGCGCCTGAATATCCGGATCGCTCGGCCACTCTGATCGTGGAATGCGACAGGCTGCTGCCGCAGGGGGCAACCCTGCGCGGGCCGGGCATCAAAGAAACCAGTCAGCTCTCGCTGCCAGACGTTAGCGCGTTGCAGGGAAACGCGACTTTGTATCCGCTTGGCTGCGACTTTTTCTTCACCAGCGGTACGCAGGTCGCGGCCTTGCCGCGCAGCACCCAGATTACGGAGGAGGGTTAGGCGATGTATGTTGCTGTCAAAGGCGGCGAAAAGGCAATTGAGAACGCCCATGCCTGGCTGGCCGAAGAGCGTCGAGGGTCACGGGATGTGCGCGAACTGAGCATTGCCCAGATACGCGAACAACTTGGCCTTGCGGTCAATCGGGTCATGGCCGAAGGGTCCCTGTACGATCCCGATCTGGCGGCGCTTGCGATCAAGCAGGCGCGCGGTGATCTGATCGAGGCGATTTTCCTGATCCGGGCCTATCGTACGACTTTGCCGCGCTTTGGGTACTCGAACCCGGTCGAAACCGGCCAGATGGCGTGCGACCGCCGCATCTCGGCTACGTTCAAGGACGCGCCTGGCGGGCAGGTTCTGGGTCCGACCTTCGACTACACCCATCGCCTGCTGGATTTCAAACTCGCCGCTGACGGTGAAGTACCCCCAGCGCCCGAAAGCGTCGCGCGAGCCGAACCGACACCGCACATCACCGAGTTTCTGCAGGGCGAGGGCATCATTCAGAACGAACCGGACAACGATGACACCCCCGGCGATCTGACCCGCGAACCTTTGGAGTTTCCGTCCAATCGCCCTTTGCGTCTGCAATCGCTGACCCGAGGGGATGAGGGGTTCGTGCTCGGCATGGCCTATTCAACGCAGCGTGGCTATGCCCGCAACCACGCCTTTGTCGGGGAATTGCGGATTGGCAAGGTCGCTGTCGAAATGGATATCCCCGAATTGGGTTTTGCCATCGACATCGGCGAGGTCGAACTGACCGAATGCGAAACGGTCAACCAGTTCAAGGGGTCCAAGACCGAACCGCCCCAGTTCACGCGCGGTTATGGTCTGGTGTTCGGGCAATCCGAACGCAAGGCAATCTCAATGGCCTTGGTGGACCGTGCGCTGCGCTGGAAGGAATTGGGCGAAGACGATCTGGGTGCTGCGGCACAGGACGAGGAATTTGTCCTCAGCCATGCCGACAACATACAGGCCACCGGCTTTCTCGAGCACATCAAATTACCGCATTACGTGGACTTCCAATCCGAACTGGAGCTGGTCCGCAAACTGCGCCGCGAGGCAGAAGACCGGATTACTCCAAAGGAGGCTGCGGAATGAGTTCAGTCACCACCGCTGCCGTCGGTGCCGTCGCGATCACCGAACCGCTCTCCCGCCTGGGTCGTATTGATCGATTGGCGGATTTTCGCCGCTCGCAGCGGTTTCTGACGCGTCAATCGAGCCCCACTCACCCCGAAGGTCACGCTTTATTGCAAGACGTCGCCGCCTCGAATGGCGGGAATGCCAAAGCAGATAGGCCAAAATGGCCAAAAAGAACGAACCTAAAAGCAATACGTCCATAAAAACACCGAAAAACAAAGTGATACGTCAAATGAATGAGTATAACTTCGCATATCTGGACGAACAAACCAAGCGAATGATCCGGCGGGCCATTCTCAAAGGGTTGGCCGTACCAGGTTATCAAGTGCCGTTTGCCAGCCGCGAGATGCCAATGCCTTATGGGTGGGGCACAGGCGGGGTTCAGGTTTCGGCCGCAACTCTGACGCCCGATGATACGTTCAAAGTGATCGATCAGGGCGCGGACGATACGACCAACGCCGTATCGATCCGCAAGTTCTTCGAGAACACCGCAGGCGTCGAAACAACCGAAGAAACCGAAAAGGCAACAATCATTCAGACCCGCCACCGCATCCCCGAGGCGAAGCTGCGTGAGGATCAGATCCTTGTCTATCAGGTGCCGATCCCCGAGCCCTTGCGGTTTCTGGAACCGCGCGAGACCGAGACGCGCAAGATGCATAGCCTCGAAGAATACGGTTTGATGCATGTGAAGCTGTATGAGGATATCAGCCAGCACGGCGCGATCGCGACCTCATATGCCTATCCGGTAACGGTTTCGGACCGTTATGTGATGGACCCGTCGCCGATCCCGAAATTCGACAATCCCAAGCTCGAGATGGATGCGATCCAACTGTTCGGCGCTGGGCGTGAGCAACGGATCTATGCGGTGCCACCCCATACCAAGGTGGTCAGCCTCGATTTCGATGACTATCCGTTCGAGGCCACCAAGGCCGACCATCCCTGCGATCTGTGCGGGGCCGAGGACAGTTATCTGGACGAAGTTATCCTGGATGATGCGGGCAACCGGATGTTTGTCTGTTCCGACACAGATTACTGTCGGTCGCGCCGTGCTGCCGGACATGTGGGCCGATTGGCCAAGGAGGACGCGGCATGACCCCTCTGTTGCAGGTCAAAGGTATCGAAAAGCGTTATGGCGCGCGCATCGGGTGCGCGGATGTCAGTTTTGACCTCTACCCCGGTGAAGTGATGGGGATCGTGGGCGAAAGCGGGTCGGGAAAATCGACCCTGCTCAACTGCTTGGCGGGCCATCTTGAGCCGGATTTGGGGCAGGTGGTCTATGACACCCGAGCCAACGGGCCGGTGGATACAGTCACGATGTCCGAGCCCGAACGCCGGATGTTGGGCCGCACCGATTGGGCCTTTGTTCATCAGCATGCACGAGACGGGTTGCGCATGTCGGTCAGCGCGGGCGGCAATATCGGCGAGCGCCTGATGGCGGTCGGCGGCCGGCACTACGGTGACATCCGCCACACCGCGATTGACTGGCTGGGTCGGGTCGAGATTGACGCGACGCGCGTCGATGATCGGCCGACCGCCTTCTCCGGCGGCATGCAGCAGCGCCTGCAGATCGCGCGCAACCTGGTGACCGGCCCGCGGCTGGTGTTCATGGACGAGCCGACCGGCGGATTGGACGTCTCGGTACAGGCGCGCCTGCTGGATTTGTTGCGTGGATTGGTTCGCGAAATGGGGCTGAGCGCCATCATCGTCACGCATGATCTGGCAGTGGTGCGCCTGCTGGCGGATCGCATGATGGTGATGAAAGACGGACATGTGGTCGAGGCCGGTCTGACCGATCAGGTGCTGGACGACCCGCAGCACGCCTATACGCAATTGCTGGTCTCCAGCGTTTTGCAGGTCTGAGTATTTGGGAAAAGATGAAGTGTCATGATCGAGCTTATCGACGTTAGCAAAAGCTTCACGCTGCACAATCAGGGCGCAGCCGTGATCCCCGTGATGCAAAGGGCATCGCTTAAGGTTGCTGCGGGGGAATGCGTTGCCCTGACCGGCGCGTCGGGTGCGGGCAAATCGACCCTGATGCGGGTGATCTACGGAAACTACCTTGCCGCCTCGGGGCAGGTTCGAGTGGGCTGCCTGGATGTGGCCAATGCCGAGCCGCGCGAAATTCTGGCCCTGCGGCGCGAGACGCTGGGCTATGTCAGTCAGTTTCTGCGCGTTGTTCCCCGTGTTCCGACGCTCGAAGTTGTGGCCGAACCGCTATTGGCCGTGGGGTGCGACAAGCAGGTCGCGCTGGATAAAGCGGCGGGTCTGCTGAGGCGGTTGAACATCCCCGAACGTCTCTGGAGCCTCAGCCCGACAACATTTTCGGGCGGCGAACAGCAGCGCGTGAACATCGCGCGGGGCTTTGTGCGGGACTATCCGGCGCTTTTGCTGGATGAGCCGACGGCGAGTCTGGATGCGCGGAATCGTGAAACCGTTCTGGCGCTAATCGAAGAGGCCAAGCAACGCGGTGCTGCGATTGTCGGTATCTTTCACGATATCGAAGCGCGTGCGCAGGTTTGCGACCGCGAGGTGGACGTTTCACAGTTCACGCTTGGGCTGAATGCATGACCCTTGCCCCTGTCATAGCGGTGGTTGGGCCATCGGGGGTGGGCAAGGACAGCGTTATGGATGCGCTGAGCGCACGGTTGGCCGGGGCGCAGCGGGTCCGGCGCGTCATCACCCGGCCCGAAGGGGAAGAGGGCGAGGATTTCGATCGCGTCTCGACCGCGCAGTTTGCCCAAATGCTTCAGGACGGTGCTTTTGCGATGCACTGGTCAGCCCACGGATTGTTCTACGGCATCCCGAAAGAGATCAACAACCAGCGACAAGTGGCCAGTGCGGTTCTGGTAAACCTGTCCCGCGCCGTGTTGCTGGAAGCGCAAAATACATTTGGTGACCTGATCGTGATCTCGCTGACCGCAAAGGCAGAGGTTCTGGAGCGTCGTCTTTCAGCGCGTGGACGGGAAAGCCGGGCCGATCAGGTGCGTCGGCTGGGCCGGGCGGTGGCCTTGCCCAATGGGCTCAGCCGCGTGATCGAGGTGGACAATTCCGGACCCCTGGACGCGACAGTGGACGAAATTCTGACGCGCATTCAGCCGGAAAGGGCGTAGCGATGGATCAGATGAAAGTGACCATCGACATCCTCGCCCATCAGGGCCAGATCATTGATCTGAAACGGCGCAGGCAGCAGGGGCGTAAGGTGGCTTTCCAGCACCGCCTCAACGGTCTTGAGGGTTGGTTTGTCCAATCGGCCCGTCAGCGTGATGTGAAAGCGAAACGCGTCCAGCACATACGGATACCCCCAATGCACAAGGTTACTGTCCTGCTCGGGCGTCAGGCCATTGGCACGACGGCGGGCCAGTTCCGCATCGGTTGCGGGGGCGCGAAATCCGTCCAATTTCTGCACACACGCGGCCGCAAGCGCATTCAGGGCGGACGTCTCACCAACAGGGCGCAGCGCCAGGAAGCGGCCCAGACGCGCGATCTCCAGCCCATCCATCGTGAGCGGAGTGTTGCCTGCCGCCAACGCTGCGCAGGCATCCTGCAACGCTTCAACCGACTGCCCGTCGCGCAACCGAAACGGAGGTTTCATGGTTGCATGCAGCCCATATTTTCGCGGCGTTTCGGTCACAGCGCCAATCTCGACGCCCTCAATCTGGGGATGGGCCACAGGGGTGCCCGTTTCCATATCCCAACCCAACCAACGGGTGGCAAAATCCACCCAAGCGGCCTGCGCATCGGGCGCAAAATAGATCGCGTATCGCGTGAATGTCACATTGGCCTCCTAGTAACTGGCCGATCCTTAGCTCAAAATGTGTGAAGTTCAGATGACAGAAGACTTGATCCTTGCCAATGCCACGCTTGTATTGCCCGACGAGGTTGTGACAGGCAGCCTTCGTGTTCGGGATGGAACGATCACCGCCATCGATACGGGTGTATCGGTGCCAACCGGAGCGATTGATTGTCAGGGGGACTATGTCAGCCCTGGCCTGGTCGAATTGCATACGGACAATCTGGAACGTCACATTCAACCGCGCCCAAATGTCGACTGGCCCCATGCCGCTGCGATCCTGGGCCATGATGCAGAACTGGCGAGTACCGGCATTACCACGGTCTTCGATGCGATGCGGGTCGGGTCCATCCCCTCTGGCGCGGGGCGCTACAAGAAATACGCGCGCAACCTGTCACAAGAGCTTTGGCAGTTGCGCGATCAGGATGCGCTGAAGATCAGCCATTTCCTGCATTTGCGCGCCGAAGTGTGCTCGGAAACCCTGATCGAAGAACTGGATGAGTTCGGCCCTGAGGACCGGGTCGGGCTGGTGTCGATCATGGATCACACGCCGGGCCAGCGTCAGTTTCGCGACATGACCAAGCTGGAGGCTTACATGAAGGGCAAACACGCGATGGACGATGACACGTTCTTGCAGCACATTGCCCAGCTGAGAAGATTGCGGGATCGAAATGGCGACAGGCACGAGGTTGAAACCGTCAAGGCGGCGCGCCGGTTCGGGGCGGTGCTGGCAAGTCATGACGATACCACCGAAGAGCAGGTGCAGGTCTCGGCTAAGCACGGCATTCGGCTGGCCGAGTTCCCGACCACGGTCGAGGCCGCCCGGGCGTGTCACGATCACGGTATCAAGGTGATGATGGGTGCCCCCAACATCATCCGTGGCGGGTCGCATTCCGGAAACGTATCGGCGCGCGACCTGGCTGAACTGGGGCATCTGGATATCATGTCGTCCGACTACGTCCCGTCGGCGTTGCTGCTGTCCGCAGCACGGCTGGGCGAGATGTGGGGCGATATGGCGCGCGGGATCAGAACTGTTACGCAAACCCCGGCACAGGCTGCCGGACTGGATGACCGGGGCGCACTTTCCGCGGGGATGCGCGCCGATGTGATCCGGTTTCGCATGCGCGCCGGAGTGCCGGCGTTGAATGCGGTCTGGTCGCGCGGGCAGCGCGTTGCCTGAACCGCTTTGGTCAGGCGCGATAGAACAGATAGCGGTCGGGCGCGATCGTGTCGGGGCCGTTGATCTGGTCGAATCCGACCAACGGCTGACCCGAGATCAACAAGCCACCCGGATTCATCACCTGCGCGATCAACGGGCTGAGGCGGGCCGCCTCAGCAACGTCCTGATCCTTGATGCCGCGACCAAAATCATAGTGTGCCATGGCGATTTTTGAGCCCATCGCGTGCAGTTTTTCCAGCATCGGCTCGGCCTCACCCTGTAAGAAGTCCCGCGCCGGAGGCGTGCTGTCAGGATGACATTGCAACACGCGATCCATTACCCAGATGCGGCGACCCGGCAGGATTTCCCGCAGGTGATCATAGGTGCGACCATTGCCCAGCCCCATGTCCAGTATGTCGCCCTCCATCTCGGCGATCTGGGATGCCGCCCAGTTCAGCCCGTCACGTTGAGCGGTCAGGCGGCGCAGCATGGAATCCAGTCGGCTCATGCGTGATCTCCTTGGGGTTTGAGTGTTTCGGGTGCGGACCAGATCTTGCCGGGTCCGTCCAGCAACCGGCCTAGCAGGGCTTGAGTGAATGCCCAGATGTCCTTGTCGTGAACAAGGTGATGGGTCAAGACGCCAAATGCCTCGGAATTGTCCGTCCGGCCCAAGCGGCGGTCTTGCAACAGCGTAACGGTCTGCGCGATCAGGGCATCGGGGTTCACAAGGCTGCGCGTTCCCTTCCAGTCGATCGGGTCGAGATGGGTGTTGACCTGCATCAGCCCACGACTGGCCCACTCGGATTTGCGCGGTGTGGCGGTGGACAGAAACCGGTACCCCAGACCTGACAAATGATCGACCGCTTCCTGAGCGATCCGGTTCCAGGGCGGCACAAACATCGGGCATAGCCGATCACCGAAAAGATCCTGCAAGCGGGTCATTCCGCGATCTGCGTCAAAGGTGATCTGAGACAGCGGGCGATGCAGTCGAAATTCGGACTTCTTCTCTTCTGGCGGCGCGTGGTTCTGATGCGCCCAGCCATGGACAACCGGGATCAGCCAGGGGGTGATCCTGACGTAAGCCGCCAGATCAGCTTTCGCGTCTCGCGGGATGACGGCCAGATGAACCGGAAGTTCTAACACTTCAGCCATGCTGGTCAGGGTGTCCAGTTGCGGCGTGACTGTCACCGCGTCGTCGTCTCGCCACCAGAGAGGCAGCGACAGATTCTCAGACGTCCAATGCGTCAGTTCCGTTTGCAGTGGTTGCCAGTCGACAATCATCCCATGGCCTCCACCAGCGCGCTTGCGATCTCGACGGACTTGCGGGCACCGTAGACACCTTGGGTCATGGGTGCGCGGGCCGCGTCGGCGATCACCGTTTCCACGGCTTTGGCAAGGCGCTCGCCGGTCAGGTCGGCGCTGTTCAACGTGTTGAAACCCACCTGTCGGGTCAGGCTTTTGGCGCGCAGGGTCTGTTCAACCTCGCTACCATCGTCGAAGGGAACCAGCACCGCCGGAGTTCCGCATTGCAGAAGGTCCATCGCGGTGTTGTAGCCGCACATGCTGACCGAGGCTGCCGCAAGCGGCAGCATCTGGCGGAAATCCGGCCGCACGGGCTCCAGCACAACTGGCGCGCTGCCGACCTGTTCCGTCAGTTCGTCAATGCGGGCCTGCGCGTTCTGGCCGCCCACCAACAGGCGCCAGCGCCGGTTGGTCATCTTTCGGGCGGCCTCGATGGCCGCGCGAAAGATCGGCTGCCCGACCGGGCCGCCCCCGGCCGATACAAGAATCTCCGCCGTCCCCAGCGCCTCGGGATGAGGATTAGGGGCGGGTTGCGCAACGAAACCGGTATAGTGCAGCTTTTCAACCAGGGCGTCGGACACAGGCCAGCTGACATTCAGCGGAATGATCGACGGATCGGAATGAACCAGAACGCCATCATAAAACTGCCCTACCAGATCTTCCGCCGCTGCAACCTTGGCAGGTTTCGACGGCGGTGCCAGTATATCGCGCACCGACGCCAGAATGAGCGGCCGTTGGGCAAGGGTATGTGCGGCCATCAGGGCCGCCTGAAACTCGACGGTCAGAATGCGGCGGCCAAATGGAAATAGTTCTGTGATCAGAACCTGAGGCTGAAACTGCGTGATCGTTTTTGTCAACGCGTCGGACCTGGCGGCCAGATAGTCGCCACTGGCTACCCCCCCTGCCTGATCCAGCAGGCGGGTGAAATTGGTTCCATCCGAACGCAACGGCGGCAACCCGAGCAATGTCAGGCCCTTCGCGTTCAGTTGCGGGGCGGGCATTCCGCCCGAGGCGACCAGCACCTGATGTCCGTCCTCGGCAAATGCACGGCCAAGCGTCAGAGCGCGGCTCAGATGACCCGTGCCCAGCAGATGTGTCACGACGATCATGATTTTCATTGCTGGACCTCGCGCGGGGTCAGGCGAATTGGATCGGCATGCGGTTGCATCGGGTCAAGATCGATCAAAAACAATCGGTTGCGTTTGATTTTGAAGGGCGCGGGTCCATCAAACTCCCACCCCCATGCTTTCGCAAGGATGACGCGCATGATCCCGATATGACACACGGCAACATTATCCCCCTGTAACTGGTCCAGCCACGACCGCAGCCGCGCCCAAAGGTCGGCGGGGCTTTCACCCTGAGGCGGACGGAAATCCCAGCCCCAGTCTTCGATATGGCAATAGCCGCTATCCGGAATTGCGATCAGATCCTTGCCGTGCCTGCCTTCCCATTCGCCCCAGTTCATCTCAGTCAAAGCCTCCGACGTTGCAGGAGGCTGCCCCGACACCAATTGCGCGGTTTCGACCGCGCGCGCCAGCGGGCTGGACCAAAGCGTTGCCTGATCCCAATCAGCAGGCAGGCGATACCCGGCCAATTCGGTTCGGGCGTCGTCATCCAGCGGAATGTCGCTGCGGCCCTGGATTTTGCCAGCGCGGTTCCACGAGGTATGCCCGTGGCGCAGAAGGGCCAGACGCGTCATGCCGCTGCCCCCACCAAAGGCCGGACCTCAGACCAGAATCGCCGGGTCGCAGCTGGCATCAGATGGCGCTGGGCGACATAGTCGCGGGCGCGCGCACCGGTTGACCGGCGCAGGGCCGGGTCGTCCAGAAACGTCTGAATGCGCCGGGCAATCCCGGCCGCGCCCTTGTCGATCGCTGGATGGTCGCCGGACATCAGCACGTCGCGAACACCAGGCCGGTCCTGCGCCACAACCGGCAATCCGGCAGCCTGAGCCTCGAGATATACCATTCCATATGCCTCGTTCACGCCGGGCCAAACCAGCATCGACGAGGATTCGTATACTCGCTGCAATGCGGTCCGGTCCAATTGTCCAAGAAATCGGACCCTGCCGTCGAACTGTGACATCAGCGCTTCGACCTTCGGACGGGCAGGGCCGTCACCCGCGATGTTCAGCGCCCAGTCCCCGCGCAAAAGCGACAAGCTCTCGGCGAGAATGCGGTACGAGGCCAGCTTGTCCCCCTCCCGCATCATCCCGACCGCCAGCATCGAACCATCCGTCGAACCCGCGCCGGGAAGCGTATCGGTCGGTAGAAACGGCGGCAGTTCAACCAGCGCCTGATTATCGAACCGCTCACGCTCGAGGGTGATCAGGTCGTTTGCGGTATGGTAGAAGATCAGACTGGCAGCATCGCAAGCGTCATGGGCGGCCTGAGCGAACCCGGCCCAAGGCCCGTTCAGGCGGCTGAGCGCGCGGGTGCTTTCGAACTGGACATAGGGAATGCCGCGGGCCTTGCAGACAGCGGGGCCAACAAGATCAGGCGCCTTATAATAGTTGTGATAGGTGACCCAAAGGTCCGTATCCGGCGCAAGATCCCGGATCAGCCGATCCGTTTCGATGCGCGCCAGATCGCGCAATTGTGCCTGCGTTTCCGCGTCCCCAGTTTTGTCGAAAATGCGCAATTCAGACACCAATTCGACGCGATCGCCTTCTGCCGAGATTGCCGCCATCAGATTGCGCGCCATTTCCCGGTCGCCCGAAGGCTTGGCGCTGTTCGGGGATTTCAATGGCGCAAAGAAAGCGACCCGTGCCATCACGCAGACACCGCGCACAGGGTTGTCAAACGCTGGGACAGGCGGGCGATCCCGGGGTCCATGCGGAATTCTGCCAACAGCCGCTCATGGGCGGCCTCTGCCATTTTGGCGGCCTTAGCCGGGTTATCAGCCAGATCCGCTATCGCATTGGCAAGAGATTCGGGCTCGTCGCTGGACAGTACCCCATGCGTCCCATTGCTGATGAATTCGGGGATTGCAGAAACCGGTGTCGACAGAATGGCCAGTCGTTGCGATGCGGCCTCCATCAATACGTTGGGCAGGCCATCGCGATCGCCGTCCGAGGCGATGCGGCTGGGCAGAACGAACAGGTCTGCCTGGCGCATCAGCGCGATAACTTCGGGCTGATCGCAGGCCCCTTTCCAGGTGATCCGCCTCGACAGTCCTGCAGCCTCGGCGCGCACGCGCAATGCCTTGTCCAGCGTGCCGCCACCAATATGGGTCCAGTGCCAATCCAGCGCCTCCGGCAGCATCGTGAAGGCATCCAGCAGCCGGTCGAACCCCTTTTTCTCAACCAGGCGGCCGACTGAGAGCATGTGGAAAGCTGCCCCGGGATGCCGCGCTACGCGCTTTGGTGCGTCCGGGAAACGCGACAGGTCCAGACCGTGGTAGATCAGATCAACCCGCGACGGGTCGTCGGCCAGACTGCGCAGGTGGTCGGCCCCGATGGCCGTACAGGTCGCCCCAAAAGCGGCCCCATAGGTTTCCGCGCGCAGTTTTTCGCGCTTTTCCCATTCGGGCGAGGTCCAGATGTCCTTTGCGTGGGCCGAAAAGCTCCAGGGTAGCCCACGCATGATGGCGGCATAGCGCGCCACTGATGACGGGGTGTGCATAAAATGCGCGTAGAGCCCCCGCGTACCTAGAGGTAGCTCGGCGGCCAGAACGCAGGCCTGCCCGAAACGGCGAATGCGGTTATGGGTTGGGTCCCGTCGCAGATCTTGCCGCCAAAGCTGGTAGGCTTGGTCATAGCCGGGTAGCTGCGCTGCCACCTGTCGGGCGGCCGCAAGGCGTTGTGGTTCGTCGTACAGGTATTCCGGCAGGTAGTGGACCTGCCCCCGGAACCGGTCATGCAAGGGGTGCCTTTTGGTATCCGTCGGGTGCCGCAGGGACCAGATGTCAAAGTCGTGGCCTGTATCCTGCAAGGCCACCAATTCCTGCGCAATGAACGTCTCGGACAGGCGCGGCCAGCCTTTGACCAGCACCGCCAGTTTGGGATTTTTCGGGGTCATCCGGTGGCGCGCTCTTGTTCGGGTCCCAGCAGAGCATCGATGCGGTGGGCGACATATTCCAACCCGTCCAGCAACCCGCCTTCAATGGCTTGCGACGGCAATGGCTGATGTGGAAGATCGCGGATCGCTTGTATCATGGCATCGGTCGTCAGACCGCCGCGCCGTTCGTCCAACATCCGGACAAGATCCAGATCCTGCGCGCGGGCTGCCCTGATCCATTGCTCTAGCCGAGGCGTGGTGCGCGGCACGATGACGGCGCGTTTGTCAAAGGACAACACCTCGCAGAACGTGTTGTAGCCCCCCATGCAGACGACACCCGCGGCACCCGCAAACAGTGTTTCGATCTGCGATTCAAATCCAACTGCGGTAACCCGCCCGTTCAGTGCAGCGACGCGGGTCTCGAAATCTTCGCGCAGCTCGCCCGACAGGAAAGGGCCGTAAACCAGTATGGCGCGCGGTGACAGCGTTGGGTCGCTTTCATAGGCCGACAGCACAAGGTTCACCATCGCCTTGCCATCGCCTCCGCCACCCGGGGTGATCAGAATATAGGGCTGCTCGGGTGCTTCACCGATCGGGCCAAGATCGCGGCGCAGGTAACCGGTCCAGTGGATGCGCGCCTGTGCCGCCGGGCTCAGCGGCAATCCCTTGGTCGGATCATAGATCGACCGCAGGCCATAGACCCAGATTTCATGATAGAACCGTTCGGTCGCAGTCAGCGCGTCCTTGCGCTCCCACTCGGCGGCAAGAACCTCGGGTTCGTCCAGAACATCGCGCAGGCCAAGAACCAGCTTGGTGTCGCCCGCGCGTTCAAGATATTCCAGCGTCGGTATCAACTCGCCTCGAAAGCCTGTTGGCTCTTTGTCGACAATCAGAACATCCGGGTCAAATTGCCGGACCGAGGTCTGGATCAGGCTCGAGCGCAGCTCCGTCACCTCGTCAATGCCCATGCCGATGGTTTGCGACGCATAGGATCCATCGGACCGCTTTGTAACCCCCGGCAGGCGAACGTGATCGACGCGTCGGGGAAAGGTGAACCGCCCTGCGACCGGGGAACCGGTCAGGATCAGGGCCGATGCGCTGGGATCGGCTTGCGTCAACGCCGCCGCAAGGGCGCGGGATCGGCGCAGATGCCCCAATCCGAAGGTATCGTGGCTGTAAAACAGAATGCGCGGCGCGCGATCGGGTTTTGTGTTTTGGTCGCCTAGGCTCATGCCCCTGCCTGTTCCATGTTTCCGTGCAACTTCGCGCGCTTGCACCTGTTATCGTACATTGTCTGCCGGTATTTGCGAAAGGGGCAATTTGCACCCTGACAACCGCGCTCGCCATTGCGCCTTGGTGGCAGAATTAACGCCAACTCTGGCCCAGCGGCCTAAGGTAGACAAAATGACAATATTCAGGGTCTCAGTCCGTTCTTGATCACTCTCCAGGCGACATATTCAAATTCGTAAGCATTGAAAACCGTAATTCCCGAAACCTGTAAATCAAACACGGGTGCAACACGAATCCGAGATATGAATGCGGATGATTTGAACCTGCCCGGGCGCTTCTATAGTCTGCCCGACAACGCGGAACCGGAAGCAACATACGATGAAACTTAATCTTCTTGCCATTTTGGCCTGGGCAGCATTGGCCGCAATGGTGGCCCTGACGACAGGTGCCGGCGCACAAACCTCGCTGATCCCGGGATACACATCGGGCGCGACGGAAGAGGAGCAGCCAGAAAGTGATCTGGCCGGAGCCATCCGATCCGCCACCGAAGCCGGTGCCAGCGTCATCGTCATTGACAGCACCGGGCAGATCGTCACGACCTCGGGCGACGCTGAAACGCCGGAGGATGCGTCAACAGACCCGATGGGTGAGGGGTCGCAACTGATGAAGGCGCAGGAGCGGTTCTCGAAGTTCCGGGATTCCGTCAATTCGCGTCTGCAGGCACTACCTTATTCGGTGTTCGAGGTGCAATATATTCTGCGCCAGACCAGCCCGGACGGGCGTATCCAGACTTATGTCGAGGTTTTGGGCTGGAACATATTGTTCCTGCTTCTGGGCCGCTGGCTGTCTATCGAGATCTACGGCAAGCGGATTGCAAAACGCTGGGTGGTCGCGCGGATCAAGGAAAATCCGGAAGGCTATCGCGAAAAGATGCCGTTCCTCGTCTTCCGCTTCCTGATGGGGATCGGAGGCACGGTCTTTGCCATGCTGATGGCGCTGATTGTGGGATATCTGTTCTTTGGCGAGGCTGAGGATATCTCGATCCAGTTTACCGTCACGGCAATCTTCACCGCGTATTTTTTGGCAAGAACGGTGTCCGATCTTTGGCGGATGGTGCTGTCCCCGTACCTCAGCCAGTATCGCCTTCCGCCGTTCTCTGATCGCGATGCCAAGCGACTGTATCTTTGGGCTTCGGCGATCGCGACTTATGATATTTCCGTCGTTCTGTTTTCCACTTGGGTGGCCGATTTTGGGCTGAACTACAATGTCTACGCGATGGTTTACGGCAGCCTGACCCTGGTCGGCGCAGTCGCCAACGTGCTGATGATCCTGTTCAACGCGCGGGCCATTTCCAACGCGATACGAGGCGCTCGGGCGCCGGATCAGGTGTCGTGGATCCTGCGCTTCATTTCCTTTGCCTGGGCGCCTGTCCTGATCCTCTACATCGTGTTCAGCTGGTTCAAACTGGCCGTTGACCTTGTGCTCGAGGTACAGGACTCAATTCCGATTGTGGCCAGCAGCTACGCCATCTTCATGTCGGTCGTCGTGGCCTATGGCGCGATGAACTATCTGCTCGAGCGGTATTTTGACCGCGGCCGCGTGATTGATGAGTTGAACGCCGAATCCCCAGACCCTGACTTCCCCGAGGACGAGGCTGAGGTGGTTGTGACCCCCGAGGCAGAAATGCGTCGCCACTCCATCCTGACCTACGAGGATCTTGCGCGTCGCGTCGCCGGTATTCTGGCCTTTGTCGTGGGTGCCTATGCACTTGTGGTCATCTGGAACCCGCAGGCAAGCTGGAGCGAAGACTTGCCGATCGGACGCGCGCTGGATGTGATGGTGATTCTGTTCATGGGGTACATCCTGTTTCATTTTTTCCGCGTCTGGATCGACAGCAAAATCGCGGAAGAGGCCGACGATGCCGGCGGAGATGCGGAATTGGGCGATGAAGGCGGCGAAGGCGGGCAAAGCCGATTGGCGACGTTGCTGCCCCTGTTCCGCGGTGCCATTCTGGCAGTTGTGATCGTGACCATTGCCCTGATCGTCCTGATGGAACTGGGCATCAACGTCAGTCCGCTGTTCGCGGGTGCGGGTGTTGTTGGTCTGGCCGTGGGTTTCGGATCGCAAACGCTGGTGCGTGACATCTTCTCGGGCGCGTTCTTTCTGATGGATGACGCGTTCCGCAAGGGAGAATATATCGATATCGGGGATGTGAAAGGGACGGTCGAAAAGATCTCGGTCCGCTCATTCCAGCTGCGCCACCATCTGGGAGCGCTGAACACCATTCCCTTTGGCGAAATCAAAGTTCTGACCAACTATTCACGCGACTGGGTGATCATGAAACTGCCCCTGCGGGTGACCTATGACACCGATGTCGAGAAAGTCCGCAAACTGATCAAGAAGCTGGGGCAGGAATTGCTGAGCGATCCGGTGATTGGCGAGAACTTCATCCAGCCGCTGAAATCGCAGGGCGTGATCGAAATGCAGGACTCGGCGATGATCATCCGGGTCAAGTTCATGACCAAACCGGGCGATCAATGGTTGGTGCGCAAGAAGGTTTATCAGGAGATCCGAGAATTGTTCGCCCGCGAAGGCATCCGTTTTGCCCATCGCGAGGTCACGGTGCGTCTGGCGGATGGCAAGGAGACCGAGGACTTGACGCCGAAACAGCGCGAAGCGGTGACCGGTGCGGTGCAGGCTGCAATTGACGAGGACTATCTGGACGATATCGGCCCCGGAGGCGACGACCGCTAGGGTCTCCCGCCCCTTTGAACAGCGTCTCTGGCGAGACGCGGTCCAAAGCGTTGGGCCGGGCCGCGCGTCCCGCGCGGCGGTTGCGTCACGTGCACGGCGCGGGCCAATTGGGCTGCGATGTGCCAAGTTTCGACGCAGGCAACGGCCAGCGCATGTCCGCCTCTCCGACTTTCAGAGCAGGCTTCAACCGCTGGCCGGGACCCCATCCAGAGGTTTCGGTTGCCGTTGCAAAGTCGCTGGGTTGCGTGGTTGTGATGTCACCTTCTGCGCTGGTTTTCGCGAGGCTCGCCAGCAATTCAGCGGTGCGGGCAAGCGACAGATGCGCGGTCATGACTGTGTTGCTCAGGGTCGCCTCGGTCAAGGCCGACAGGGCTGCGGCGGCCATCAGATATCCGGTCGCGTGATCCAGCGCCTGCACCGGCAGCGGAGTTGGCTTTTCTGCCTTCGCCCAATCCATCCCGGCATTGGCGATACCAGCGCTCATTTGCACCAAGCTGTCAAAACCGCGCCGATTGGCCCACGGCCCCTGCCAGCCATAAGCGTCGAGCGTGACTTCGACCCTGTTGGGGGCCAGCGTATCGCGTTTCGCTTTGGTCAGCCCCAAGGCATCCAATGCGCCGGGGCGATAGCCGTGGATGAAGACATCTGCCTGCGCCAGCAGTTTCTCGAGTTGATCCATCCCGCTTTCGGATTTCAGATCGAGATAGGCGCAGGTCTTTCCGAGCGAGATATCGGGGATCACGCCAGGCTCGTCCCAACCCGGCGGATCGATGCGCAGTACATCGGCTCCGAAACCGGCCAGCGTTCGGGTTGAAACCGGTCCGGCAAGAACACGCGTCAGGTCAAGAACCCGCAGACCAGCAAGAGGGCGCTTTGCGGTTGCCTGCGGGCGATCCTTAAGCGTGACGCCGCGCGGCGATTGCCAGTCGATCAGAGGATCGCGCGCAACAGCGCGGCCTTGTGGGTGCTCCAGCCATTCTGCCCGACTGCGCATCGCAGCCGCGACGCCGCCCTTTGCGACAATCGCGCTTTCCAGTTCAGCGATCGACCAGTCGCGAACAGCGCGCGCGACATCATCGCGGTCGGCTTGCGTCCCCAGAATCCCAAGCGCTGCCGCCCGGTGGCGCGGCAGGTTTGTGTGTAGCCTGATCCATCCGTCCGATGCCCGGTAGTCTCCGGCGATGGCGTCCCAGAGGCTTGGAATCTCCCATCCGTCTGGCTGAAAGGAAAAGCCATACCAGAGTGACGCGAGGCGCTGATCCACCACAACGTCCTGTGTATCTGCAGATAGGTTCTGTGCTGTGATCAGACGTGCCAGTTCTTGTCCAACAGCCGCAAAACTGAGTGTGGCCAGTTCCGATACCGCAAAGACGCTGGGTCGATCACCTGTCCCCGTTGTCCGGAACGTGTCTGCGGCGGGAAGTGAGGCCAGCAAGCTCATTGCTGGTAGGGGTCCAGACTGTCGCGCAGCCCGTCGCCGAGGAAGTTGAACGCCAGCACGATAACAATGATCGGCAACATCGGAATGGCCGTCCACGGGTAGATCTCGATGGACGCGAGGTTCTGTGCATCATTCAGCATCACGCCCCAACTGACCGCCGGAGCCCTGAGGCCGAGGCCGAGGAAGCTGAGCGCGGTTTCCCCCAGGATCATGGCGGGTATCGACAATGTGGCCGAGGCGATGAGGTGCGACATGAAGTTGGGCAGCAGGTGCTTGCGGATCACCCGGCCCGAGCTTGCGCCCATCATCTCGGCCGCGCGCACATATTCTTCTTCGCGCAACGACAGGAATTTGGCGCGGACGGATCGGGCGAGGCCAGGCCAGTCGAGGATGCCGAGGATGATCGAGATGATGAAGAACACCGCGACCGGGCTCCAGTTCGAGGGTACCGCAGCGGATAGGGCCAGCCACAGGGGCAGTTCAGGCAACGAGCGCAGGATTTCAATCACGCGGTTGATGGTCCAGTCGATCCTGCCTCCGAAATAGCCGGCCATTGATCCAAACAGGATGCCAAGGAAGAACGAAACCGAGATACCGATCAGGCCAACCGTCAGCGACAGTTGTGCCCCGTATAGGATACGGCTGAACACATCCCGGCCCAGACGGTCTGACCCCCACAGGAACAGCGTCGCACCTTCGGGGGCGCAGAACAGGTGGGTATCCGACTTGATCAGCCCGGCCAGCCTGTATTCAGACCCTTCGCAGAAGAACCGGATCGGGCGCGGGTCTTCGGTGTCGGGCACGAATTTCCACTGAAAGGTCTCGAGATCGGCCTCGGCTACGATGGGGTAAACGTAAGGCCCGACAAACTGACCGTCGTGAAACCAGTTCACCGATTGCGGTGGGGCATAGAGGTGCTCTCCGTTTCGGTCATTCGGGCCGTAAGGGGCGATGAATCCGGCAAAAGGCAGCATCAGATAGCACAGCAGCAGAAAGATGCCCGAGATCAGACCCAGCTTGTGTGTCCTGAATTTGCGCCAGACCAGCACCCAGTTGGGCGCGTCCAGATCCGCGCGTTCCAGTTGCTGGATTGATGCTTCGGGATCAAACGGGGCGTCGTCGACAAAGCGACCGTCGGGTTTATCGGTCATGCCTCTCGCCCCTCGTATCGGATGCGCGGATCAAGCATGACCAGCAGGATGTCAGAGATCATGGTGCCGATCAGGGTCAGCAGGGCCACGAACATCAGGATGAAGGCGGATAGGAACTGGTCTTGGGTTTTCAGCGCGGTCAGCAGCGTTGGGCCGATGGTTTGCAAGCCCAGAACTACCGAGACCAGAACCGACCCCGAGACCATGGATGGAAGCAGATTTCCGATATCGGCCACGAACGGGTTGAACGCGACCCGCAGAGGGTATTTCGTCAGCATCCGCGACGGGGCCATGCCCTTGGCAACCGCGGTTTCCACGTAAGGTTTGCCCAGTTCATCCAGCATATTTGCGCGCAGGCGTTGCATCATCGCGGATGCGCCGGACGTGCCGATCACGAAGGTGGGCACGATCAGGTGGATCAGGATGGACTTGAGCTTGTCCCAACTCATCGGTTCGCCTTCGTAAATCGGGTCCATCAAGCCGCCGATCGGAAGGTTGAAATACCGATGGCCGTAGTAGAACAGGATCAACGCCAGCAAAAAGTTCGGAGTCGCGAGACCCAGGTAACCAACAAAGGCCGAGGTATAGTCGATCCAGGTCCGTGATTTGGCGGCTGCGATAACGCCCAACGGCAAAGCGACTGCATAGACGAACAGGATTGCGGCCAGATTGACGACAACAGTCAGCCAAAGGGTCTCGCCGACGATCTCGCGCACGGGGCGGTCAAACTCGAAGGACCAGCCGTAATTGCCTTGCAACAGCCCTTCGAACCCGTGCGGGCCGGGCCAGAAGCCCATCCAGATCAAGTATTGTTCCGGCAAGGATCGATCCAGCGAGTATTCCTTGCGCAGAAACTCGGCCTTGGCCACGCCCGCTGATTGGCCCGAGGCCTGCAGCTCTGCAATCTGGTTGCTGAGGTAATCGCCGGGCGGCAGGTTGATGATCACGAAGATCAGAACCGAGACCACCAACAGAGTCAGCAGCATCGTGAAAAAGCGATACACCGCGTAGCGCAGCATGACCATTTAGCTGCTCCTGATCAGTCGGCGAAGAAGAACTCGTCGGGGCGGTGGATGCCGAAATGCGCGCCCGGCTCCCATGCCCACATGGCCTGTTCGGGCACGTTGCGCAAACGGTTCGAAACCACGATGGGCTGCGGAGCGCCATTCAGAACGCCGATCGCATACAGCTGGTCCGCGTGGATGTTCAGCATCTCGTTCCAGGTTGCCGCGCGTTCTTCATCGGTTGTCGCTACTTCCCAGTCGTGGGCAAGGGTCATCAGACGTTCGGCTTCGGGCAAGTCGGGCGGCTCGCCGACATCACCACCGGTCTGGTAGTACTGCCCCCATTTAGGCCAGGACAAAAAGACCTGATCGGTGGGGGCCAGATAGGCAGGCGATGTGTGCATCTGTGGGATGCCGTCATCCCAGCCGAACCAGACAGATGCCATGGTATTACCCGCAAACACCCGGTTTCGCAGAATATCGCGATCCAGAGGCCGCATGACCAGCTTGACCCCGATCTTGCGCCAGTCATCGGTGATGATTTGCAGCGCGTTCTCGACCTCTTGCCGCTCGCCGGCGGTTTCGATCACCAATTCCATCGGGCGGCCGTCGGGCAGCAGGCGAACCCCGTTATTGTCGCGTTGGTCCAGACCGGCTTCGTCCAGCAAGGCGTTCGCCTGATCTGTATCAAACTGCGCCCAGGCTTGCGCGTTTTCCTCGCTGTAAAATGGCGAGGCAGGCAGAACGGCCATCGCGCCCGGCTTGGCCAGTTTGAAGTAAAGCGCCTGATTGATCGTTTGCCGGTCAATCGCCAGCGACAGCGCGCGCCGCACGCGGACATCGCGCAAAACGTTTCGCCAAGCTTCGTCTTCATAGTTCAAGTTGGGGTAAATCGCGATTTGCGAAGCCACTCCGGTTTTCCACAGCAGCGTTTTGTAGTCGCCCTCTGCCTCGCCCTTTTTCAGGATCGAGGCATCACGGAACGCCAGCCCGCGCCCTTGCAGATCGGTTTCCCCGGCATTGGCCTTGGCGGCGACCAGCCCTGGCGCGACAATTTCCATTTCGACAACGTCGATATAGGGCAATTGCACCCCATTTGTGTCGATGCGGTGGTAGTAGGGATTGCGCACAAAGCTGTGGCGAATTTTCTTGCCCGAGCTTGCATTCAACCACGGTTGCAGAGTGGGCAGCTTGTGGTTGTCGAATTTATACAGGTTGTCCAGCTTGTTATGCAGCGCAGCCCAGCTTTTGACGCGCGCATCTTCGACCTGAGCCGCCAGATCTTCGCCGTCGGCGAATTTTTCGTGATACTGTTTCAGGAACCGGGAAGGCCGATAGATGAAAGGTGGGCGTGCCTGCGCCAATGATTGCAGGAAATCCGGATTGGGATCATCCCATTCAAAAACCACGGTCTTTTCGTCGGGAAACGTCACATTTGGCGGTGCGCCCTCGACCAGAAGAAAATCAGGCGGACCCGAAGGGCTGAGCAGTTCATTATTCGCCACATCCTCCCACCAGTACCGGAAATCTTCGGAGGTGAACGGAGATCCGTCCGACCATTTATGGCCGTCACGCAGGCGAAGCGTGAATTTACGGTTGCCTTCATTCTCGAACGACGCAAGCAAGTCGGGGACGAGTTCATAATTTTCGTTGAAGCCAACAAGACGCGCATAGCCGTAAACAACCATCTGTCGAATGTCTTTTGACCGTGTCACCATGGTGCGCAAAGTACCACCCGGGGTACCTGTTTCGCGCCCTTTTGCGGTCAGATCGACGATCAATGGGTCCGTTGGAACGCGGTCTTGCACAGGTGGCAGGTCCCCGCGGTCGACCTCGGATTGCCAGAACGCGCTTTCTTGCAGATCCGGGCCGGATTGTGCCGTGGCGGGCAGCATTCCCAGCAGGGCCAGGGAACTGGCCAGAATGAAATGACGAGTGGTCTTAAACATGGCATCGTACCTTATGGCCGGGCTCCATCTCTGTGAGTGAGGGTATCACGGAGTCAGAGAAACGAAAGGCATCATCCCAACTGTCCGGCGAACCCGCGCCCAACGCAACCAGTTTAAGGTCGATCGGGCGATTGATGTCGGGTTCCGGCTGCGCTGCGATCAGCGCCTTGGTATAGGGATGACGGGGATTGTAGAACAGGGTCTCTGGCGGGGCTTGTTCGACGACAAGTCCCTGACGCATGACCGCAACCTCATCGGCGATACGGGCGACAACGGCCAGGTCGTGCGAAATGAACAGATAGGACAGGTTCAGGCTGTCCTGAAGGTGTTCAAGCAGGGTCAGGATTTGTTCCTGCACCGAAACGTCCAGCGCCGAGGTTGGCTCGTCACAGACAATCAGCGCAGGATCCAGCATCATCGCGCGCGCGATCGACAGACGCTGACGCTGCCCACCCGAAAACGCATGCGGGTAACGTTTCAGCATGTCTGCGTTCAACCCGACCCGCTTTAGCATTTCGGCGGCTTTGTCGCGCTGCTCGGCCACTGTGCCCAGCCTGTGTATCTCAAGCGGTTCGGTCATCGCGTCCTGAATGCGCATTCGGGGGCTGAGTGAGCTGTAAGGATCCTGAAACACCATCTGAGCCTTGCGCTGAAAAGCGGTGCGTTCGGCCTTGGACATCTGGTGCACGGTGATTGGTTCGGCATCAGCGGAAGTGCGGAACAGAACCTGCCCGCCGCGGTCAGGCAGTTCCGCACCCAGCGCAATACGTGCCGCCGTGGTCTTCCCCGAGCCGCTTTCGCCGACGATTGCCAATGTCTTGCCGCGCGCCAGTTTCAGATCAACGCCGCGGCAGGCATGGATCAGCTTGTCGGCCTTCCACCCTTTGCTGGATCGCATGGTGTATGTCTTGGACACGTCCACCATTTCCAGGATCAGATCCTCGGCAGGCATCGGCAGACCGACGGCGTCCTGATCGGGGATCGCCGGCGCGGCGTCGAACAGCTGTTGCGTGTAGGGATGCGCCGGATCGGTCAGGATGGGCGCGGCGGCTCCGGCCTCCATGATGCGGCCCTTGTGCATGACAACGACCTGCTCGGCCATGTTGGCGACAACGCCAAGATCGTGGGTCACCAGGATCAGCGCCATGCCGGTTTCGCGCTGCAGTTCCTTGATCAGCCCAAGCACCTGCGCCTGTGTCGTAACGTCCAGTGCCGTCGTCGGCTCGTCTGCGATCAGCAGTTCGGGCTTGGCCACCATCGCCATCGCGATCATCGCCCGCTGCCGCATGCCGCCGGACAATTCGAACGGATACGAGTCATAAGCACGTGCTGGGTCGGGAAAGCCCACCCGCTCGAACTGGGTCAGAACCTCTTTGCGGGCGTCGGCCTCGGACGCGTTTCGGTGCAGCCAAAGAACCTCGCTGACCTGATTGCCGATCTTGTGCAACGGGGACAGAGACCGCATCGGCTCCTGAAAGATCATCGAAATCCGATTGCCGCGTATGTCGCGCATCTGCCGTTCGCTGATCGTCGTCAGTTCGGCCGTACCTTTTGAATCGTTCAGGGTAATCGTACCGCTGCGAATCTGCGCCGTGCGCGGGAGGATTCGCAACGCAGCCCGGCACGAAATGGTTTTGCCCGATCCGGATTCGCCTACCAAGGCAAGCGTCTGTCCCGGTTCGACATCAAAGTTGACATTTTGAACAACGGGCTGGCCCGCGCCAAAACCAATGCTGAGATCCCGAACGGACAGTAGTGCTGTCATGCGGGTCTTCCACCCGGCTGGCCGTGGCAAATCATCGGATTGTGAACTCCCTGAGTTTTTTAGTGCAGTTTCGCGCGGTTGTGGCGGCGTAGTCAAACACCTTCTTGGGCGGAATTGTCGCGGAATTGTGAAATTTGGGGCTGATTGCCTACACAATGAGTTGAGTTTTTGACATCTAAGGTGCTGTCGGCATTACATCTCTGTCGGCACATGACATGAAAAGGAGCGCCCGTGTCCGACAATCAAAGCCGTTTGGATCTGTTCATTGACCGTATGGTGTCACAACGCGCCTGTCTGGATTTCGCGATCGCCGAAACCTCGGGCCAGCCCGGTCCGGTTTTTGAGCTGGGCCTGGGCAACGGGCGGACCTACCACCACATGATCCGGCACATTCAGGACCGGCCGGTATTTGTTTTCGAGCGTGCGGTTGCAGCGCATCCAGATTCGACCCCGCCCGAAGATCGGGTAATTTTGGGCGATGTGCGCGAGACTTTGCCTGCCTCGGTGGACCGGTTCGGCGCTTCGGCCAGTTTGATTCACGCCGATCTTGGCGGTCACAATCGGGAAAAGAACGATGCGTTTGCGCGGTTTGTATCGCCGCTGATCGAACCCTTGTTGGCCCCGGGCGGGTTGATGGTGTCCAGCGATCGGATGTATTTTGAGGGATTGACCGAGTTGCCACTGCCCGCAGGCGCGGTCGAGGGGCGGTGTTTCATCTACCGTCGCTGATCCGACGCGCAGCCTCAAGCTTGCAGACTGGCGAAAGCGCGCATCAGACCCAATTGAACCCGCAAGGACCGTTCCGATGTTGTTCTACGATTGCAAAACCGCCCCAAGCCCGCGCCGGGCAAGGATGTTCATCGCCGAGAAAGGCCAGCAGATCGAGACCCGTGACGTCTCGATTGCCGACCGGGAACAAATGGCCGAAGCGTTTCGCGCCATCAATCCCAGGGCCACAGTTCCCGTTCTGGCCACGGATGAAGGCACGGTCCTGACCGAAAATCTCGGCATCGCCGCGTATCTTGAGGCCAAGTTCCCCGAACCGCCATTGATGGGGCGCAATCCTGATGAAAAGGGCGCGGTTCTGATGTGGAACGCCATCGCGGAACAGCAGGGCGGTGCCCCGATTGCCGACACTCTGCGCAATAGCCACCCGGCGTTTACCGACCGGGCAATTCCCGGCCCGGTGAATTACCCGCAAATTCCTGCTTTGGTGCAGAGGGGTAAGGATCGCGTCAGCGCCTTCTTCGACCTTCTGGAAGACCGGTTGCAACAAAGCGCATTCCTGGCGGGCGACATGTTTTCGCTGGCTGACATCACGAGCTTTGTTTTTGTCGATTTCGCGCGGGTGATAAAAATGCGAATCCCCGAGGGAAATACGGCAACACTGGCCTGGTTCGGCGCGATCCAGGAGCGCCCGAGCGCCAGTCTTTAGCAGCATTTGACCACTATGGCGGGATCACGTTCACTACTGTACAGAAATGTCTAGACAGATGTGAACAGTGCGTCTAGCGTCCTTCGCGAGTCATGCGGGGAGGGCAGGATGAAGTCGCATTATCGAGTCGTTGTTATCGGGGGCGGCGTCGTCGGCGCCTCGGTTCTGTATCATCTGGCCAAGTTCGGCTGGTCTGACGTGGTCATGTTGGAACGCCGGCGTCTGGCGTCGGGGTCGTCGTGGCACGCGGCCGGGGGGGTTCATGCGCTGAACGCTGATCCGAATATGGCAGCGTTGCAATCCTATACCATCGACCTGCTCAGCGAGATCGAAAAGGAATCGGGCCAGAATATCGGCTTTCACGTAACCGGCGGCCTGACGCTTGCCGGTACCCCGGAGCGGTGGGAATGGCTGCAGGCAAACTACCGCATCTTCCAATCCATCGGCATCGACGATTGCGAGCTGCTGAGCCCGGAAGAAGCCCAGAAACGCTGTCCGATCATGTCGACCGATGGCGTGTTGGGCGCGATGTGGGCAGATCGCGAGGGTTACATCGATACCACTGGTACCGTTCAGGCTTATGCGACAGCCGCCAGAAAGCGCGGCGCGGAGTATTACGAGGAAACCAAGGTCGAAGAACTGATCCAGACCGCTGATGGTTGGCAAGTCGTCACCGACAAGGGCACGATCACCTGCGAACATGTCGTCAACGCCGCTGGTTTGTGGGCCAAGCAGGTTGGGCGCATGGCCGGGGTCGAACTACCGGTTTCGCCGTTGAAACACCACTATCTGATTACCGACACGGTGCCCGAAATTGCTGCTTCGGATTTTGAAATGCCGATGACCGTGGACCTTGAGGGGTTCACGTATATGCGGCAGGACCAGAAGGGTGTTCTTGTCGGTATATATGAGGTCGACCACGAACATTGGGCCATGGACGGCGCGCCGTGGAATTATGGCGAAGAGCTGTTTCAGGAACAACTCGACCGGATTGAGAATGAACTGACCCTGGGCTTTGAGCGTTATCCATCGATCCAGAACGTGGGCATCAAAACATGGGTAAACGGCGCGTTCACCTTCTCGCCGGATGGAAACCCTCTGGTCGGCCCGGTGCCGGGCAAACGCGGCTATTGGTCGGCCTGCGCGGTGATGGCTGGGTTCCTGCAAGGCGGCGGCGTCGGCAAGACGCTGGCCGAATGGATGATCCATGGTGAGCCCGAGGCGGATGCCTGGCCGATGGACGTGGCCCGTTATGGCGATTTTGCGCAGAACAAGCGCTATATCCGCGAAACCACCGGCCAGTTCTATTCGCGTCGTTTCGTGATGACCTACCCGAACGAACAACTGCCCGCTGGGCGCCCGCTGAAAATGGCCCCGGCGCATGACGCTATGACCGAGGCGGGCTGTAAGTGGGGCGTTAGCTGGGATCTTGAGGTGCCGCTGTATTTCGCGCCCAAAGGGTTCGAAGAAACGCCGACGCTCAAGCGGTCCAACGCGCATGACATCGTGGCCGACGAGTGCAAGGTGATCCGCGAAGGCGTTGGTCTGTTGGATATTTCCGGCTTTTCCCGGTTCGAGGTCAGCGGTCCGAACGCGGAAATCTGGCTGGACAAGGTCATGGCCTCGAAACTGCCCGCACCGGGTCGAGCCAAACTCGCGCCGATGCTGGGCGAGAACGGGCGGCTCAAGGGCGATCTGACGGTGCTCAACTGGGGTGACGGAACCTGGTGGATCATGGGCAGTTACTACCTGCGGGCCTGGCATATGCGCTGGTTCGACGATCACATGATTGATGGCGTCAAGATCCGCGATCTCGGCGAGGAATACTGTGGCTTCGCCGTCGTCGGGCCGAAATCGCAGGCCGTGGTCGAGAAACTGGCCGAACAGGATATCTCAGGCCTGAAATTCATGGGCTGCGGCGAGTTTGATATCGGCCTCGTGCGCGCCCGCGTCGCCCGCATGTCTGTGACCGGCGAAAAGGGCTATGAAATCAACTGCCGCTATGGTGACCACATCAAGCTGCGCCGTATGCTGCTTGAGGCCGGGGCTGAAGACGGTATTCGGGAATGCGGGTTCAACGCGATGCTCTCGACCCGTCTCGAGAAAAGCTTTGGCATCTGGTCCGCTGAGTTTACCCAGCTTTATACGCCGGGGATGACCGGCATGGATCGCTGGATCGACTGGGACAAGGACTTTGTCGGCAAGGATGCCGCAGTGGCCGAGCGTGACGGTAATGGCCCGGCACAGGTGCAGGTGACGATGGAGATCGATGCGCTTGACGCGGATACAAGCGGCTATGAGCCGATCTGGTCAGGTGAAGACCGCGTCGGCTTTGTGACCTCGGGCGGATATGGCCACCACACCGGCAAATCGCTGGCCATGGCTCTGGTCAATCGCGACAAGGCCGATCCGGGTACTGAACTAACGGTTCATGTGGTCGGGGTTGAGCGTCCGGCGAAGGTGATCGCACCGTCGCCTTATGATCCGCAAGGCAAGGCGATGAGAGGCTAATGGTCATTTCGCAAACATCCGAGCGCGGTCGCCGACGGCGCGGGCGAGGGGCAGACGCTGCGCCTCCGCCCAGCCGGGATGTGAACTACCGCCAACTCAAGAATCCCTTCCCGCAGATGGAGGTTTTCCCGGCGGATCAGATCGCCGATATGCACGAAACCGCCTTGAGAGTGTTGCAGGAGCTGGGCGTCAAAGTTCTATTGCCCGAAGCTCGCCGCTTGTTCGCGGCGGGTGGCGCACGAGTCGACGAAGGCACCGAGATGGTCTTTATCGGTCGCGACATCGTTGAGGCCGCAGTTGCGTCAGCCCCCAAGTCGATTGACTGCCGTGCGGGTGCGCGCAACCGGGACTTTACGCTGGAATTGGGCTCGTTGGTGTTTCAACCCGGCGCAGGTGCCCCGAATGCCACCGATCTTGAACGCGGTCGCCGCCCGGCAACCGGACAGGATTATCTGGAGTTCCTGAAACTGACGCATCATTTTGACGTCTTCCAGATGATCTCACCCCAAGTCGAGCCGCAGGATGTGCCGACCCGTCTGCGTCACTACTTTACCACGCAGGCGCAGATGGAACTGACGGACAAGTTTCCGTTCTTCTTCTCGCGCGGGACGCCGCAGGTAATGGATTGCTTTGAGATGCTGTCCATTGCGCGCGGCCTCAGTGATGATGCGTTCCGGGCAAGCCCACATTGCTACACGATCATCAACACCAACAGCCCGCGCACGCTCGATATTCCTATGGCGCAGGGGCTGATCGATTTTGCGCGTCATGGTCAGATGTCGATCATCACACCCTTTACGCTGATGGGGGCTATGGCCCCGATCACGGTCGCCGGCGCGATAACTCTGTCCCATGCCGAGGCGCTGGCAGCTCTGACGCTGACGCAGCTCACCAACCCGTGCGCGCCGGTGTGCTATGGCACGTTCACCAGCAATGTGGACATGAAATCTGGGGCCCCTGCGTTTGGCACGCCCTCGCATTTTCAGGCGTCGCTGGCAGCAGGGCAACTGGCACGGCATCTGGGCCTTCCATGGCGCTCGGCAGCGGGGTCGGCATCGAATATCAACGACGTGCAGGCAGCCAATGAGAACCAGTTTGGGCTCTGGGGCTGTTTGATGGCCGGGGCGACCGTGATCATTCATTCCGCCGGATGGCTCGAGGGCGGGCTGACCGTATCGTTCGAAAAGCTGGTCTGCGATGCCGAGGTTCTGAACATGGTCGCCGAGCTTTGTGCCGGTGCGCAGGCCGGAACTGCCGAGATCGGATTTGACTCTGCCTTGAACGAGGTCGAGCCCAGCGGGCACTTTTTTGCCTCTAGCCAGACAATGGAGCGGTACAATACCGAATTCTACCAGCCGCATGTGCATGACTACGCTAATTTCGGAACATGGACGGAACGCGGTGCAGTGGATGCCAACCAGCGGGCAACGGGTGTCTGGAAAGGCATTCTGAGTGATTTCAGGGCACCGCATGGCGATATCGACCGGCTGGGTGCGCTGAAAGATTTCATCGCACGCCGCACCGCCGAAGGCGGCGCGCCGCCGGAGAGCTGAATGAACACCAAACCGATCCTGCATCGCGACGACCCGAAGGCCGAGCCTCTGGTCGGCAACGTCAAGGTCACACGCGACGACTGGCTGAACGTGGCGATGGACGTGCTGATTTCGGATGGGGTCGATCAGATCAAGGTGTTGAATCTGGCGGAACGAATGGCGGTGTCACGGTCGTCCTTCTACTGGTACTTCAAATCCCGGCAGGAACTGTTGGATGCGCTTTTGGCGCGATGGCAGGCCACGAATACTGCGGGCCTGATCAAGCAGGCCCAGGCTGCGGCACCAACGATTACGGCGGCGGTGTGCAATGTGCACCGCTGTGTCGTGAACACCGAGCTTTTCGATACGGCACTGGATTTTGCCGTACGGGACTGGGCCCGGAAGTCCGGCAAAGTGCGGCGTGTTCTGGATCAGTCCGATGCCAAGCGATTGACTGCGCTGCACGCCATGTTCGCGCGCTACGGCTATTCCGAGATCGAGGCCGAAACCCGCGCACGCGTCCTGTATTACATGCAGATCGGTTATGATCTGGCCCAGTTGAACGAGCCGATGGAAACACGGATCGCGATGGTGCCGCATTATCTGTACGTCTTCACCGGCGTCTCGCCCAGACCAGAAGAAGTTGCCGAGTTCAGCGCCTATTCCCAGCGTCATTGGGCTGGAAAAGCGACCTGAGATCGCCGTCGATAAGACCGGACTGGATTCGCTTGTACACGGGGCTAGGTTTGGGGCGTACGTAAACCTGTGGTCTAAGCGATGGAACCAATCCGGCACCATGTCCTGATACTCGGCAGTGCGCCTGATGCGCTGCGCGCGCGCCATTGGGCGCGTAAAGGGTTCACGCATATCGTGGCTATCAACAACGCATGGCGGATCAGGCCGGATTGGGACTTTCTGATCCACCCCGAGGACTTTCCGGTCGAAAGCCGACCGAAGGCTTTGAACAGCCGCCAGCGCATTGTCACAGCGCAGGACTATGTGCCGGTTCAGAACACCTTTGGTGGATTTGTCTACGCGGGCGGAACCATGGCATTCACTGCGGGGTACTGGGCTTTGGCTGCGTTGAAACCAGCGGTGATTGCCTATCTTGGCTGCGATATGGTTTATCCGCGATCCGGCAAATCGCATTTCTACGGCAGGGGTGCTGCCGATCCGTTGCGTCGCGATGTGACCTTGCGCTCGCTAACAGCGAAATCGGCGCGTCTGGCGCTGTTCGGCGCGGCGCAGCGTTGCCGTATTGTTCGCCTGTCTTCCGCAGAAAGCCGCCTGATCTTTCCTTCGGTCTCGCGCGGCAGCGAGGGCGAGGTGCCGTTGCCCTGTCCAAAAGGGATCGGCGCGGTTCTCAAACGCGAGGCCGAGTTGGGATACTTTGAGCCGACAGGACGCTATTGGAACAAGCAACACGAATACGACCCGGTGAAGATCGATGCATTGGACCAGCTATGGCTGGAAACCTACAAGACGTCGTGCTCCGCCCGCGTAGATTGAGGCATTCATAGGTTCAACAACGTTCAAGTGACAGCTTCGTTGTCACTCGTTTTCTCAGGCCGCAAATGCCGCCCAGGCCCAAACCATGGCTATGTATGTCAGGTTATGCATCAGCTGATCCAGGCCCGCCGCACGCCAGAAACCAGCCTGGTCGGGTTTAAGGTTTTTCTTGTCCGAATAGGCGGCCTTGGCAAAGTCGATGTGGAAGTGAATGATCCATTCTAGCGCGGCAATGATCAGGATGAATTCTACTGGGGCGCGGAACAGCGCGAAAATAATGACCGATCCCACCACATGCACCGCTGCATGTTGCGCCCGTCCGATGTGAAAATAAGTGCTACGCCCCGAAAGCATCTTGGGCGTCTGCAAATAAAAGTCGGCAAACATGTGCTTGATCTGCAAAAGACAGAGCAGCAGCAATACTGTGCCTAGCGTCGCAGGCAAATGAACCCTCCCGATATCGTCCTGAGACGAACACTAGGCGGTAAATCCGCTGTGCGCAAATGAACTAGTTCACACAAGGCGAAATTGATGCAATTCGCAAATTCATTTGCGTCTATGGTTCGGATTGCGGTACTTTCGGACGGGCGTATTTTTGCCAAAATCAAGGGTTTGATCGGCGATTCATTAACCGGGGGCGGGTTTTATCGAGCGGACGATTTTTCAGTTTATCTGGAAATACTCCAAACGCGACCAGTTGATTCTACTGGCCGTGACGGCGACTCTGTTCCCTCTGCTCTATCTGACGCTGGAACTGCCCAAGCGGATTATCAATGACGCCATTGGCGCGTCCAGCTCGATTGTCGATGTCTGGGGCTTTAGTCTGCCGCAGACAACGTTCCTGATGATCCTGTGCTTTGGCTTTCTGCTGGCGGTGCTGGCGCACGGCCTGATGAAAATGCGCATCAACACCATGAAAGGTGTGCTGAGCGAACGGATGCTACGCCGCTTTCGTTACCAGTTGATCAGCCGCGCGCTGAGGTTCCCACAGCCGTATTTCGAGCGTGTCAGCCAAGGTGAAATGGTCTCGATGGTCACGGCGGAAAGCGAACCCATGGGCGGGCTGATGGGGGATGCGATTAGCCAGCCGGTGCTGCAGGCGGGTCAGATGATCACCATCCTGTCCTTTCTGTTTCTGCAAAGCGTTTGGTTCGGGCTGGCAGCCGTCGCACTTATTCCGTTGCAGGCGTGGCTGATCCCGAAATTGCAGCGCCAAATCAACTTGTTGAACAAGAAGCGCATACAAGAGGTTCGCATCCTGGCCGCGCAGATTGGCGAGAACGCAGCCGGTGCCGCGACTTTGCGCGCCAATGGTGGCTGGCGTTATCGCCGGGCAAAGATCTCGGATCAACTGGGCCGTTTGTACGGCATCCGGTTCGAGATCTATCAGAAAAAGTTCTTTATGAAGTTCATCAACAACTTCATCTCGCAACTAACGCCATTCATGTTCTATCTGGTCGGCGGCCTGCTGGTTCTGCAGGGCTCGGTTTCGCTGGGGGCGCTGGTGGCCGCGTTGGCGGCGTACAAGGACCTGAGCTCGCCGTGGAAGGAATTGCTCACCTACTACAATCAGACGCAGGACATGTCTTTGCGCTGGAACGTGGTGATCGAGCGGTTCGCACCATCGGGAATGACCGACGAGACGCTGTTCGAAGGTGACCCCGAATCCCAAGCGCATCTGAGCGGAGACATCGTGCTGAATCAGGTTTCGGTGCGGGACATTGACGGCAACCAGGTTCTTGACGACCTGGACCTGACATTCCCGGCTGGCAAGACGATCGGCATTGCCGCGCCCTCGGAAGAGGATCGGCGCGCCGTAGCTGAATTGTTGACGCGGGAGATTCTGCCAAGCTCGGGCCGGGTCGAGGTCGGGGGGCAGAACCTGGCGTCTCTGCACCAGGGCGTCGTGGCAGCACGTATCGGCCATGCCACCTCGCGGCCGGTTATGTTCCAGGGTACGCTGGGCGAAAACGTCATGATGCCCATGCGGTACAAACCGGTGACCTCACCCGATACGACAGCGGATTTTGCCGAGACCTTGCGCGCCGGGAACAGTAGCGATCCGTTCGACGCCGATTGGCTGGACCCGTCTCTGGCCGGATTGGGCAGTGCCGGCGATCTGCGCGACTGGTGGCTCAAACTGATCGACGGCATGGGCTCGGGCACTGCGCTTTATCGCCGGGGTGCCGAACAGGTCTTTGATGAAGGTACGCACGCGGAACTGGCGCAAAAGCTTGTCGAATTGCGCCCAACCGTTCAGCAGGCCGTTCGGCGTGCCAAGCTGGATCAGCAAGCGCTGATCTTTGATCGCGAGGTCTATAACCCGGCGCTGCCAGTTGTCGAAAATCTGTTGTTTGCGACACCACGAGTTCCTGTCACGCAGGAATTGCTGGCCCAGCAAACAGTGTTCCTCGGTCAATTGCGCGAACTGGGTCTGGACGAGACCCTTATCGCGCTGACGCGCGATGTGATCGATATGCTGCGTCAGATCTTTGGGCTGGACGGGACCGATCATCCCCTGTTCCGCAAGCTGGGTCTTGAGGCACAGACTTACGAAGCGGCGGTTGAACTGGTTGAACGGACCCGGCAGGAGGGCGGGCAGGGGCTGGATGACGAACAATTGGCCAATTTGCTGGCAGTGCCCTTCGTGATTTCGGCCGAGCAAATCGGCCCCGCCTTCAGCGATGAGTTGAAGAACCGCATCCTCGAATTGCGCGCCAGTCATTCGGACAAGCTGATGCAGCTGTTGCACGATGTGTTTGTTCCACTGGATGCAGACAAATTCGCACCGGGCCTGACGGTGATGGAGAACGCGCTGTTCGGAAAGGTCAGCCAGATAGGCGGCGCGCGGTCGGACGAGGTGCGCAAACTTATCGTCGATGTTTTGGCCGAGAACGGCGCGCGGCCTTTGGTAGTGGAATTGATCTATGACATCCCGGTGGCGCTGGGTGGTCAGAATTTGCCGGCCGTCTTTGCCGAACCGCTGGCGTTCACGCGGGCGACAATCAAGAAGCCCGACATCCTGATACTGGAAAACGCGCTGGCCAGTTATGACATGCAGACGCAGGTTGCGGTGTACAAGAACCTGCGTCAGTTGTTGCCGGATACAACTGTCATCTACCTCAATGATCAATTCGAAAGCCCGGATGTGTTCGACATGTATGTCGAAATCCGGCAAGGTCGGGTGGTGACAGATGAAGGGCCTGCCGACGTGGAAGAAGACAGCGCTGCCTCAGCCGACCTGGCACGCAAGCTGCGTGCGCTGGAACAGACGCCGCTATTTTCCGGGCTGGATCGACGGCAGCTGCGCCTGCTCGCCTTTGGTGCGCGCTGGTTCGAGGCGTCGGCCGGGCAGGTCATTTTCCTGAAAGACGATCAACCGACAGATGGTGCCTATGTGGTGCTTGAGGGCGAAGCGGGATTGTACCTTCCACAGCCGGACGGGCCGGACAAGCTGATCCTTGCGGTGGGGCCTGGCGCGTTGGTCGGCGAGCTTGGCTTGATCCGCAAAGAACCGCGCGCACTTAGCATGGTGGCCGAGACCGATCTGTCCTGTCTGCGCATCGGTGAAGAAGAGTTTATGGCCGTGGTCGAAAACGACGCCGCAACCGCATTCAAGCTGTTGCAGGTCATTGCGGGATACGTCTCCAACTAGCGTTGAGCTGTCTGACTTACCCGTGCGTCAGCTGTCAGTTGCCGGGGCACCGCCCTGAAAGGCGTTGCCGTTGGCATAGTCGCAAGGTTCCTCCTGCATCTGCAGGTGCAGCCCGTCACCCGTATAGGGATGCGCACGGGCCAGCGCCTCGTCAACATCGATCCCTAGACCCGCGGCGGTCGGAGGTGCGACAAAGCCATCCTCAACCCGGATGGTGCCCTTGATCAACTGATCGTGGAACGGTGTTTCGATACTCTCCAGCAGCAACAGGTTCGGGATCGAGGCGGCAAGGTGGATATTGGCGGCCCACTCAACCGGCCCCGCATACAGATGCGGTGCCATTTGGGCATTAAACACTTCGGCCATGGCAGCGACTTTCTTCATCTCCCAGATCCCACCTGCGCGACCCAGCGCCGGTTGCAGAATTTCCGCGGCTCCTGCGCGCAGCACGGCACCGAATTCGGCCTTGGTTGTCATGCGCTCACCAGTGGCCACGGGGATACGTACGTTGCGGGCGACACGCGCCATATCTTCGATCATGTCAGGCGGCGTGGGCTCTTCGAACCAAAGCGGCGAATAGGGTTCCAGCGCCTGCCCCAGACGAATTGCGCCTGCGGTGTTGAATTGCCCATGGGTCCCAAACAGCAGGTCGGCCTCGTCGCCCACCGCCTCGCGAATGGCTTTGCAAAAGGCCACGGACTGAGAGATATCGCTCATCGCGGGCATATGGCCGCCACGGATCGTATAGGGGCCTGCCGGGTCGAACTTGACCGCTGTGTATCCGCGTTTGACCATTTCGGCGGCGCATTCTGCGGCCTGTTCCGGTGAGGTCCAGAAATCGGTCAGATTATGCTGGGGCAGGGGATACAAGTAAGTATATGCCCGGATGCGGTCGTTCATGCGCCCGCCAAGCAGAGCATGAACAGGCCGGTCGCGATCCTTGCCCAGAATGTCCCAGCAAGCGATCTCGAGCCCGGAAAAAGCACCCATTACGGTCAGATCGGGGCGCTGGGTGAAACCGCTGGAATAGGCGCGGCGGAACATCAGCTCGATGTTTTCGGGATTTTCCCCAGCCATGTGGCGTTCGAACACATCACGGATCACATGCTGCATCGCATCCGGGCCGATGGACGACGCATAGCATTCGCCCCAACCGGTGATCCCGGTGTCGGTCGTCACCTTGACCAATATCCAGTACCGCCCGCCCCAGCCCGGTGCGGGTGGTGCCGTGACAATGATGTCGAGGTCTTGCAGCTTCATCGGTGTCTCTTTCTAGGGCGGTCAGCCCTTGTCGAACAGGATCACGTTGCGCTTGGCCGAGCCGGTCTTGGTGTCTTCGATGGCGTCGTTGATCTGGCTCAGCGACCACCGGCCCGAGATCAGTTCGTCCAGCTTCAACCGCCCCTGTTCATACAGGTCGATCATCCAAGGAATGTCCCGCTGAATGACCACATCGCCCATCTTGGATCCGATCAGGCCCTGGCCGATGGCGGCCAGGATGACCGGCTCGTAGGTCGCCTGCGCACCGGAATGCGGCATTCCGATCATGACAGCCTTGCCGCCGCGTGCCAGATAGCGTGGCGCCTGATCATAGGCGGCAATTGCGCCGACGGTGATCAGGACCGCATCCGCCCCCCGGCCTCCCAATGCTTTGCTGGCCGCTTTCCACGGTTGATCGAGGGTTCCCAGAACCCCATGAGTCGCGCCGAACTCTTTTGCGATCTCAAGTTTTTCTTCTGACATGTCGACGGCGACGATACGGCGGGCCCCTGCAATACGCGCACCCTGAATGGCGTTGAGTCCGACCCCGCCAGCACCGATCACGACAACGTCCTGGCCGGGGCGTAGGGCGGCGGCGTTCACAGCGGCGCCGACTCCGGTTATGACGCCGCAGGACAGCAGGCTGGCGATGTCCTTGGGCATGTTTGGCGGGATTTTGACGATTTGGCGGTGGCTGACCACGACCTTTTCGGCAAAGGCCCCACAGGCCATGGCCTGTTCCAGCGGCCCGCCATCCGCCGTGCGCAATGGCCCTTTGACCGTATCATAGGGGGTCTCGCAAATCGTCGGCTTACCGCTGGCGCAGGACGGGCACGAGCCGCAGGCGCGGATCAGGGTTACGACAACCGTATCGCCGATCTTGAAGCCGCCGACACCATCCCCGACATCGGTGATGACACCCGCAGCCTCATGACCGTACACGGCTGGCAGAAACCCACCCCACGCACCGCTGGCAAATGTGATGTCGGAATGACAGATGGCCACGGCGCCCAGTTCAACCTCGACCTCGCCCATTCCGGGAGGTGCGAGCAGGACGTCCTCGATCACCAGTGGCGCGCCAAACGCGCGGCAGACGGCTGCTTTGATGGTTTGCATGTTGTTCCCCGTTCCCCGTTTTGGCCACGGTGGACTGTCGGATTGCCGCCTGCAAGGCAGAATCCGCCAAAGATGTGTCGCTTACAGTGTCTCGGGCGCGGGCCGCAGAAAAAGCGCGAAGCCCGCCATCATCAACACCAGCGCCAGCAGGAACGGCGCACCGGGCAGGCAGAACGGCGCATCGTTCCGTATGAATTGTGCAAACACGTTGGTCATGACCAAAGGAGAGATGATCATCGCAAGCGCGTGCAGCGCGGCCAATACGCCCTGCAACTCTCCTTGCTGCGAATCCGGCGTCGCTTTGGACATCATCGCCTGCAATGCAGGAGTGACTACGGCCCCCAACGCGGTGATCGGGATTAACAGCATCGCAATCGTTCCATTGGTCAGAAACGCCAGAATAAGAAAGCTTCCGATCTCGAACCCCATGCCCCAGATGATGGTTTTGCGTTCACCCAAATGGCGCGTCGCTGGGCGAATGAGCCCTCCCTGTACGGCTGCCATGCCCAGACCATAAACGGCCAGCGACAGGCCGATCATCTGCGGCGACCAGCCAAAGCGTTCCAGCGTGAAATAGGACCAGATCGCAGGGTAAACGTAGATGGATACGGAATAGAGGAAATACACCCATAGCAAAGGCCGAATGCCCGGAAGCGCCGCTATGGCTTGCAAAGAGCCCGCCGGGTTGGCTCGACGCCAATGAAACGGACGCCGCGTTTCGTCCGTCACGGTTTCGGGCATGACCAGAAATCCGACCAGACACCCAAAGGCCGAAAGCCCCGCCGCCGCCCAGAATGGTGCACGTGTTCCAAACTCGCTCAGTACGCCGCCCATCAGCGGCCCCAGAACAAAACCGACGCCAAAAGCCGCGCCCAACAGGCCGAAATTCGCGGCCTTCTCACTGGGTTTCGAGACGTCTGCCATAAAAGCGGCTGCGGTCGAGTGGGTCGCGGCGGTGATCCCGCCGACAATGCGACCTGCCAGCAGCAGCCAGATGCTGCCCGCAACGGCCATCACCACGTAATCCAACGCCATGACAAACAAAGACACCAACAGAACGGTCCGGCGGCCATAGGCGTCTGACAGATTGCCCAGAACCGGTCCAAACAGAAACTGCATGGCTGCGAAGGCGGTGCTTAGAACGCCGCCCCAGATAGCGGCGTTTGCCAGCGTGCCGCCCTGAACCTCGACAATCAGTTGCGGCATGATCGGCAAGACCAGACCAATGCCCATCGCATCGATCATCACGGTACCGAGAACAAACAGAAAAGGCAGACGCATAAGGGACCAATGGTTCGGATTTGTCCGGCACCCTAGCGGCGACGACGGCACCTGAAAAGAGGGCTGTCGCCGCCTGACGTGAGATCACATCTGCTGTGCCGCTTTGTCCAAAAGTTCTGCCAAGGCCCTCGGTTGCGAGAAGAAGGGTGAATGAGAGCTGTCAATGGTCAGGCGCAAATGCGGGCTTGCGCATTGGCTCATCTCGGCCTGGTACTCGGTTGGAACAATCCGGTCGTCGGTGGCGCGGATATAGGCCTTTGGAAGTTGCTCAAAACAGTCGCCGACAGGCAAAGCGGTATCTTGCGGCCTGATCGCCTGCGGACACATGCGGGCCAGAGCATATGAGACGATCTCGGACGGGCAATCGTGATAGAGCAGATCGTGAACCCGGTCTGGTAAGATACTGTATGAGGTGCCGTCAGTGGATTTTTCCAGCGCGTCATCAAGCAGCTGGCGTGGCCCGCGCTTTCGCATCTCGATCAGGGATCGTCCGGCGGCGGGGACATAGGCGCAGACATAGATCAGGCCGCGCATCGCTGTTGGATCAGCTTCGGCTGCGGCGCTGATCGGGTATCCGCCCCAGGAATGCCCCACAAGAATGGTTTCCGGCGTCGAGGCATTCAGCACAGCATCCCGGCACATCTCAAGCGTGACGTTGCCAGCCGGTGTCGGGTCTGACCCGTGGCTGGGCAAGTCGATCGCGCGGGCGGTATGTCCCAGGGCAACCAGTTCGGGCAGCAGGTCCCGCCAACACCAGGCGCCGTGCCATGATCCATGAACCAACAAAAAATCTGCCACCGTGGGCTCCTTCAAATATGTCCGATCCGGGTCAGGAAATCGGTAAGAATATCGGCGTATTCGGCGGGGCGCTCGACACAGGGCAAATGGCCTGCTTTTCGGATCAGCCGGAATTCCGATCCGGGGATAAGGTCAATGGTTTCACGCACCAGATCCGGGGGTGTCGAGCCGTCCTCGCTGCCGGCGATGCCCAGTGTTGGTAGGCGTAACCCGCTGGTGGGCGTATAGAAATCCGTTCCCGAGATCGCGGCGCAACACCCCAGATAGCCGTCCACAGGTTGTCGGACCATCATGTTGCGCCACAGGGCCACGTCTGGGGTTGCGCGAAAAGCGCGGGAAAACCAGCGCTCCATCGTTGCGTCGGCCAACGCCTCGATCCCGCCCCGTTTGACTGCGGAGATACGTTCTTGCCAGATCGGTGGCGTGCCTATTTTGGCCGCTGTATTCGACAGGACCAGCGCGCGAACCTGATCCATCCGTTTGACCGCAAGCCCCTGCGCGATCATCCCGCCGATCGACAGGCCGACAAACACGCAATCCCGGACATCAAGATGGTCCAGCAACCTTTCAGCGTCCCGCACCAAAGTGCCCATGGAATATGGCGCAGGTGGTTGCGATGACAGCCCGTGGCCGCGCTTGTCGTACCGGATGATCCGCAACCCTTTGGGTAGATGCGGCAGGATCGGGTCCCAAAGGCGCAAGTCAGTGCCCAGCGAGTTTGCCAGTACCACCGGCGCACCGCTGGGGTCGCCATCGATCCGGTAATGCAGCCGGACATCCCCGAGTTCGGCAATATTCATCTTTCTATCCTGTCCGTGAGCCAGACGTTTCTGCGGATATTGCACCGCCGATATGGGGTTGTCAGGTCAGGAATTCCAACGCTTGCGCAAAAATCTGCGGATCGGTGTTGCCCCCCGATGCAACCACGATGACCGTGTCGCCATTGATCTGGTCCTGGCGGAACAGGGCCGAGGCGAGCGATACCGCCCCGCCGGGCTCCAGCACGATTTTCAGGCGCAGAAAAGCCAGTGCCATGGCGTGCAGGGCTTCTTGCTCGGTCACCGCGAATCCAGGCCCGCACAAACGGTTGAGGATGGGGAACGTGATGTCGCCGGGCTGAGGCGTCAGAATCGCATCACAAATATTGCCGGACGTGGCGGGGTTGCTCTGAATCTGCCCGCTCAGCAGCGACCGCCGGACATCATCAAAGCCCTCGGGCTCGCACGGGCGGGGCCGCAATCCGGGCGCATGCCCCGCAAGCGCCAGCGAGATGCCCGCAGTCAGACCGCCGCCGCCGCAACAGATCAGAACATCCGCTTCGGTGACGCCCAGATCCTGCGTCTGCCGGGCCAGCTCCAGCCCGACAGTGCCCTGTCCGGCGATGACCTGCGGTTCGTCATACGGACGGATCAAGGTCAAGCCGCGCTCGGTTGCCAGCGCTTCGCCTATCGCTTCCCGGCTTTCGTTTGCGCGGTCGTATAGTACGACCTCGGCCCCCAAAGCCCGCGTGTTGTCGATTTTGAGCAGCGGTGCATCCGAGGGCATCACGATGACCGACGTGATGCCATGTTGCGCAGCCGCATAGGCAACGCCCTGCGCGTGGTTGCCCGAGGAATAGGCGATCACCCCGCGTCGGCGCACCGTTTCGTCCAGCGCAGAGATCGCCGACCATGCGCCACGAAACTTGAAGCTGCCGGTGTGCTGAAGACATTCCGGTTTGACCAAGACGCGGCGGCCGGCGATTTCATCCAAAAACGGTGAGGACAGGAGAGGTGTCTTGCGGACGTGCCCCTCAAGCCGTTTGGCGGCGGCCTCGATCAATTCCAGAGTACTCATGAGGCATCCAGTATTTTGCGAATAATTCTTAGCGCTTGCGGCTCGTCCAAGAAGGGTACGTGGCCGCGATCAGGCACTTCAGCTGAAATCAGGTCGGGATGACGCGCGCGCATCTGTTTGACGGTCTCAGCGCTCAGCACATCCGAGTTCTCGCCCCGGATCACGCCGGTCGGGATGGTGCGGAGGGCGTCGAACAGCGGCCAAAGGTCGGGTGCCGCGCCGTCTGCAGCCTGTCCGATCAAAGCGTCGCGCAGCGCGCTGTCGTACCGCAGAGCCAGCCCATCGCCGGTTTCCAGATACTGAAATTCCGCCTGACGCCGCCAGATATCTGCCGGCACCCCCGGAAACTGGGATTCCATGATCTGGCTCAGAAGTGCGGCGGCCTGATCATAGGTCTTTGCAGCGGGTTTCTTGCCCACGTAGTCCATGATTTTGGCGATGCCTGCGGGCTCGATCACCGGGCCAACATCATTCAGGATGACACCCGCAAGACGATTGGGTGAGGTCGCGGCAAGGGCCATTGCGATCAAACCGCCCCGGGACGTGCCGAGAACGGTTACTTTCTCAAGCCCCAGATGATCCAGCAGTTCAACAACGTCCTGAGCTTCGCGCAGCACGTTGTAGTTCATGAAATCAGGGTCGTGGTCCGATTGCCCGCGCCCGCGATAATCCATCTTGATCAGGCGCAGATCACCCGCGTGCGGCGCAAAAAATGAAAAGTCCTGGCTGTTGCGGGTCAGACCGGCAAGGCAGAGCAGCGGCGTGCCAGAGCCGCTGTCTTCGAAGTAGATTTGCAAGCCGTCCGAGGTTTTGAAGAACGCCATCAAAGCCCTGCCAATTTGGGAATGTTCGTTAGGTCTGCCAACACATGCGCTGGTGTCCAGGGTAGCCTGTCCGTGGGCTCGCCTGCGCGATTGACCCAGGCGGTGACAAACCCGTATCCGCTCGCACCTGCTGCGTCCCAACCATTCGAGCTGACAAAAAGCACCTCGTCACGGGCGCAACCAAACCGCTGCTGAACAAGATCGTAAACGCGGGCATGGGGTTTGAAGACGCCAACACTCTCAACGGACAGCACATCATCCAGAACGGCACCGATTCCTGCGGATTGCACCGCCCCATCCAACATCGGCGGCGAGCCGTTGGACAGGATCGCGGTCTGCATTCCACCCGCTTTCAGGGCAGCCAGCATATCGGGCACTTCGGGATAAGCTTGCAGTTCCCAATACAGGTCCAGCAAGCGTTGTCTCAACCTGTCGTCGCCTTGTAGCCCGGTGGCCTCAAGCGCCCAGTCCAGACCGTCTTGGGTCACATCCCAGAAGTCGGCATGGGCATCGGCAACCGCGCGCAGCCAGGTGTATTGCAGTTGTTTCAAACGCCAATGATTTGCCAACTCGGGCCATTTGTTCTGCAGGGCTTCGAACCCGGGTTCGGCGGCAGCCTGACGGGCGGCAGCTGCAACGTCGAAAAGCGTGCCATAGGCGTCAAAGATGCAGGTTGTGATGGCCATCTGTTCCTCCGGTAATCGTGCGCAGGTTGACACAGGAGTTCGAGGGGTGAAAGAGCCCAGGCTTTACAATGTCGTGTCAGACCCTAGGTTTGGCCGTTCATCCCTTTTGAGGCCGGAGGCCCCCATGACCACGATCAAACAAGGCGACACCGTTCGCATTCACTACACCGGTACCTTGCTGGACGGTAAAGTCTTTGACAGTTCCGAGGGTCGAGACCCGCTGGAATTCGCGGTGGGGTCGGGTCAGATCATTTCGGGCCTAGATGCGGCGCTGCCCGGCATGTCGGTCGGCGATAAGAAGCGGGTCGAAGTCCCCTGCGCCGAAGCCTACGGTCCGATCAACCCCGGCGCGCGGCAACAAATCCCGCGCGAGGGCATTCCCGATGACATTCCGTTGGAACCCGGCTCGCAGTTGCAGATGCAAACCCCTGACGGTCAGGCGGTGCCGGTCACCGTTGTCGAGGTGAACGAAGCAACGGTGACGCTGGATGCAAATCACCCGTTGGCAGGTCAGGATCTGGTGTTCGACATCGAAATTGTGTCGATCAACTGAACGCCACTGGGGGCTGACTCTAGTGATAGGGGCCGCGCTGCAGCAGCGATTCGATCGCCGAGACGACCTCTGGCTGTGTGAAGAACAGGAATGCGGTCAGTAGGGCGACAAGGGCAACCAGCAGCATTCGCGCACGACCGCCCCGCAGCCCGGATTTGTGGCGTGGGGCGGCGATGCGGCCATTGCTGGCCAGGATTTGTTCAACTTTGCTCATGATCCAATCCCTGCCGGGAAAAGATGGTCAAATCTTGACGTCGGCAGGGAAAGAAAAGGTCACATCGATTCGGGCTGTGGCATTCCCAGAATGTGGTAACCGCCATCGACACGGATGATTTCGCCCGAGGTATACATGCCGGCATCCGACGTGAGGTAAACGGCGGTGCCGCCGACCGCCTCAAGCGTCGCATTCGAGCGCATCGGCGCGTTCTGGTCGCAGAACTTGTAGGTTTTGCGTGCGCCGCCAATGGCCGCACCGGCCAGCGTTTTCATCGGTCCGGGCGAGATCGCGTTGACGCGGATACCTTCGGGACCCAGGTCGTTGGCCAGATAGCGCGTCGCCGATTCCAGCGCCGCCTTGGCAACGCCCATTACGTTGTAGTTCGGAACGACTTTGTTCGAACCCTGATAGGTCAGCGTCAACAGGGTGCCGCCATTGTCCTGCATCAGCGGATAGGCGCGGCGGGCAACCTCGATGAAGGAATAGGCTGACACGTCTAGCGAGTGTTTGAAATTCGCCCGCGTGGTGTTCAGGAACCGGCCTGTCAGTTCGGATTTGTCCGAATACGCAATGGCGTGAACAACGAAGTCGATCGTCGGCCAGCGCGCGCCAAGCTCGTCAAAGGCACGATCCAGAGACGCGTCGTCGGTGACATCCGCGTCGACCATAAAGTCGCTTCCGAGGCTCTGTGCCAAAGGCTCCAGCCGTTTTCCGAACGCTTCGCCCTGATAGGTGAACGCCAGTTCCGCGCCTGCTTCGTGCATCGCCTTGGCAATGCCCCACGCGATCGAGCGATCATTGGCCACGCCCATAATCAGGCCGCGTTTACCCTTGAGAAGTTCCGACATCACATTCACCCGTTATATTTCGACAGAATCATGGACCCGTTGGTGCCGCCAAAGCCGAAGCTGTTGGTCATGACACTGTCCAAGCCTGCATTTTCAACCACTTGAGTTGCAATTTCACCGGGCTGAATGCCTTCGGCAAGTGTGTCGACATTGATCGACGGAGTAATAAAATCGTTGTCCAGCATCAGCAGACAGAAGATCGCCTCCAACGCGCCAGCCGCGCCCTGCGCGTGGCCGGTCATGGATTTCGTGGACGAGATAGGCGGCACGTTGCCTTCACCAAAAATGCGGCGAACGGCTTCGACCTCACCCACGTCTCCGACCGGGGTCGATGTGCCGTGGGCGTTGATATAGCCGACTTTGCGACCTTCGGGCAGCGTGGACAATGCCAGACGCATCGCCCGCTCACCGCCTTCGCCGGATGGGGCCACCATGTCATGGCCATCCGAGGTGGCGGCATAGCCTGTGACCTCGGCATAAATCTTGGCGCCGCGGGCCAAGGCGTGCTCCAACTCTTCCAGCACGACGATGCCGCCGCCGCCGGAGATCACAAATCCATCGCGGTTTTCATCGAACGCGCGCGAGGCTTTGTCGGGCGTGTCGTTATATTTGGACGACATCGCACCCATGGCGTCGAACAGGCAGGACAGGGTCCAGTCCAGTTCTTCACCGCCGCCTGCAAACATGACGTCCTGTTTGCCCAGCATGATCTGTTCAGCCGCGTTGCCGATGCAGTGCAGCGACGTCGAGCAGGCCGAGGTGATCGAGTAGTTGATGCCCTTGATCTTGAACGCGGTCGCCAGATTCGCAGAAATCGTCGAACACATGCATTTCGGCACTGCAAACGGCCCGATCCGCTTGGTTGCGCCGGTTTTCAGCACGGTCTGATGCGCGGTCAGCATGGCGCTGGTCGAAGGACCGCCTGATCCGGCCACCAGACCCGTACGCGGGTTGACGACCTGATCCTCGGTCAGCCCTGAATCCGCGATAGCCTGATTCATGGCGATATGCGCATAAGCCGCACCCGGCCCCATGAAACGTAGGGTGCGTTTGTCCACATGCTCGGCCACGTCAATCTTGAGCGTTCCGGCGATCTGGCTGCGAAAGCCGTGTTCGACCATCTGCTCGTTGGCTTCGATGCCGGATTTGCCCGCTTTCAACGAGGTCAGAACCTCTTGGGCATTGTTGCCGATAGAGGAGACAATCCCCAGACCGGTGACAACTACTCGACGCATGTGCGTGCTCCTTGTTTCAGGCTGGTCCGCCTTAGGCGTCGGACAAAACAACTCTCATGTCTTTGACGTCGTAAATCATTTCGCCGTCCGCTTCGACGATGCCATCCGCCACACCCATTGTCAGGCGGCGAGTCTGGATCGCCTTTTTGAAATCTATTTTATATGTCAGCATCTTACGGTCCGGGCGCACCATGCCGGTCAGCTTGACCTCGCCGACGCCGACTGCCATGCCGCGACCCTGCCAGCCACGCCAGCCCAGGTTAAATCCGGTCAGCTGCCACAAGCCGTCCAGCCCAAGACAGCCCGGCATGATCGGGTTGCCGGGGAAGTGGCAGTCAAAGAACCAAAGATCGGGCGTAATATCGAACTCTGCCTGGACGTGGCCCTTGCCATGTGCGCCACCGTCGGCCGAGATATCGGTAATCCGGTCCATCATCAGCATCGGCGGTGCGGGCAACTGCGCGTTACCCGGGCCGAATAATTCGCCGCGGGCGCATTTCAGCAGATCGTCCTTGTCAAAGCTGCTCGGGAATTGGGCCATTCTGCCGCCTCTCCTGCCAGGGGTCCGTTCGTTATATCTGGCCTCGTCTAGCACCCGTATGCAAGGTCCTGCAAGAGCGGCGCGCCACATCTTGTTGTGCCTACGACATTCTTTGCGAATGAATTTCATTTGAAATTGCCCGCACAGCGCACTTATATATAGGGTCAGCGAAAACGGGTATCGGACATATGACACCTCAGAGCCGAAACATAGCGACAAACTGGTTGGTAGATGCCGGATTGCGACCAACGCGTCAGCGGGTTGCACTGGCTGAGCAATTGGTGGGTGACGGGCGCCATCGCCACGTGACCGCCGAAAGCCTGTTCGACTCTGCCAAAAGCAATGGTGATGCGGTTTCGCTGGCCACGGTCTACAACACGCTGCGCGCTTTCTGCGAAGCGGGTGTGCTGCAGGAAATCACCGTTGACGGATCGAAAAGCTATTTCGACACCAACACCCATGATCACCCGCATTTCTTCTGGGAAGACGAAGGCCGCCTGAGCGATGCGCCATCGGACCAGCTGGTGATTCAGCGTCTGCCCGAGGCTCCGGAAGGCGTCGAGATCGCATCGGTGGATGTAGTCATCCGCCTGCGCAAGAAAAATACCTAATTCTGACTTAGCTCCTGGATCAACACCTGCTCTGCCTGCCCGACTGTGGTATCAACAGGTCCGGTGCCGTGACGCGCCAGCACAATTGATTCGATTGCTTCGGGGTCGGTGATCGGAATACTGACGACCGGCGCTCCATCATAACTGACATCACCGTGCGGACGGGTATAGCTGATCCCAATTCCCTCGCCATGGGCGGACAGGCTGCGCAGCAGCTCTAACGAGCTCGCCCGGTGCGCCACGACGGGATGCAGTTGCTGGCGCTGAAACAGGCTCAGTACATATTGTGCGGAAAGACCTTCCTTCGACAGGATCAGAGGGTGCGGCTCGAGTTCTGCGAGCGTAAGGGTTGCGTGTTTCGACAGGGGGTGTCCGGGCGGCACCATCGCGCTGGGGCATTTCTCGAACAACTTCCGGCGCGTGAACCCGGCATCCATTCCCAGATCAAAGGTGATGGCCAGGTCGGTCTTTCCTTCGATCAAGCCGGCGACAAGACCCTCGAACCGTCGGATGTCATAGCGGATTTCGACGTCCGGCAGCGCATTGCGCAATTGCCTGAGGGCGGGTGCCAGAACAAATGGCGCGAGGTCTTCGAAACAGCCCACTACCAGATGACCCGTTCCGGGCGTGGTTTGCGAGGCATCCTCAAGACGTGCGGCGTCTGCCAACAGCGCCTCGGCGTTCTGTACAAACGCGCGCCCCTGAGGAGTCAGCGTCATCGCCGCGCCGCGTTTGCGCGCGAATAACGCGTGTCCCAGCCGCGATTCGATCTTGGTGACTGCGTTTGAAAGGGCCGGTTGCGAGACATTCAGATGTTGCGCAGCGGCAGACAGGCTGCCGTAACGCCCTATGGCGCAAATATATTCGTGCTGACGGAGTGTAACGTATAACATGAAGCTAATAGTTACTTTCAAAGATATTACTTGAACAGAGGTAAGCGTCATCACAAAAAAGATGTGTCCAACGCAGGAGCTTGCCATGTCTCACCCCCTTGTTACCCAGGAAATGATCGACAACTATCAGACCGATGGCGTTGTTCTGGTCAAAGGCCTGTTTGCCGATCACGTCGACGATCTGCGTGAGGGGATTGCCGCGAACATGGCCGAACCGGGGCCCTATGCGTCTGAAAACAAAAAGGAAGGAGAATCCGGGCGGTTCTTCGATGACTACTGCAACTGGTCTCGTATCCCGCAGTTTCAGGCTGTGATCCAGAACTCTCCCGCCGCTGAGGTTGCCGCCGACCTGATGCAATCGCAATCGGTTCAATTGTTCCATGACCACGTTTTGGTTAAAGAGCCCGGAACCTCGATGGCGACGCCGTGGCATCAGGATGGACCATATTACTTTGTCGAAGGGCAACAGACGGTCAGCTTCTGGTCGCCGCTCGATCCGGTGAAACACGCGACGCTGCGCTGCGTTGCCGGGTCGCACCGCTGGGAGAAAGAGGTGCTGCCAACCCGTTGGGCCTCGGAAGAGGGGTTCTTTGCGGATGAAGGGCAGTACATTCCCGTACCTGATCCTGACGCCGAGGGCATGCGGGTGGTCGAGTTCGAGATGGAACCAGGTGACGCGGTTGCCTTCAACTACCGCACGTTGCATGGCGCGCGCGGCAACCAGTCGGACAGCCGCCGCCGCGCGTTTTCGCTACGGCTGGTGGGCGAAGACGCCCGCTATGTCGAGCGTCCGGGCCGGACGTCGCCGCCCTTTCCTGGGCACGACATGGTCGCGGGCCAGCGCTTGCGCGAGGACTGGTTCCCAGTCTTGCTGCAACGGTAAACCGGTTCAGAACCACTGACCGGGCTCCATCAGCCCCAGATCCATCAGCTGGTGCGAGTTCCATTCGAACGCAACCGACCCGCGCCAGCGAAAGCTGGGGATGGCAAAGGTCGAGCCCGCATTCGACTTGAGCGCCTTGGCGGCGCGGAACGAGCAGATGGCTGCCGTCACGTTGTGATGCCAGGGGCAGGAATAGGTGTTGTATTCCGCTATGTTAAAGCTGTGGTCGGATTGCAGTTCCAGCCCTTTTTGGGCCTTGAACAGGGCAATTCGGTCGATGCGACGGCGGGCGTAAGGTATGTGATCCTCGAACCGCCAGCGCAGCCCACCGGACATGTCCAACTGCCGGTCCTGTGCTTGCCCGGCCGCGTCGTGACGTGCGTGGGCATAGTATCCGATATTGTCCAGCATGGCATGATCCCGGTCCACGCCATTTGGATGCGTCGCCAGATCGTCCGCATAAAGGTCGATCACATGGGTCATCATCGCGGCGCGCCGCTCTTCGGTGTGAAACGCCAGCAACTCGGAGATGTTGCGGGTTTCGCAGAACGGGTAGAACAGGTATTCGGCGTTGTAGCCATAGTACATCCAGGTTCCTGGCGCGGCCTCGATGATGCGATTGACGGTGTCAAAAACCACCTCGCGCGGGGCGCAGGTCAGCGGGACCCGGTGGACGATCTCTGCCAGATCGTCTTCGAGCGTGAATTCATCCGGCTTGAACAGGAGCACGGACTTGAATCCAAGCTTCAGGTGGTGGCGTAAGGTACTGCCCAGTTCCACGTCGTCTTCGGCAAACAGCAAGGCGACCGGGCCTTTCGCAAGCGCTGCCCGACCGGTTTTCAGGAAGTGGTCCAGAGAATTGTACTGCATCGCCCGCTTTGGTTCCGCCTTGCTGGAAGTTTTTGCCAAATTCGGGTAAACGCAGCGCCATTGCAAGCGGCGTTCGTTGCGTATAGACGACGCCGACCCAGCGTATGCAAAGGCCCGTCCCATGTCCGAACCCAAAAAGCTGTATATCAAGACCTACGGCTGCCAGATGAATGTCTATGACAGCGAGCGTATGGCCGAGGCGCTGGGCGGTCAGGGGTATGTCGAGACCAAGACGCCCGACGATGCGGATATGATCCTGCTGAACACCTGCCATATTCGCGAAAAGGCTGCGGAAAAGGTCTATTCCGAACTTGGTCGGTTCAAGGGACTGAAAGCGGACAAGCCCGATCTCAAGATCGGCGTCGCGGGCTGTGTCGCACAGGCCGAGGGGGAAGAGATCATGCGCCGCCAGCCGTTGGTCGATCTGGTCGTTGGCCCGCAAAGCTATCATCGTCTGCCCGAAATGGAGGCAAAGACACGCGATGGCGAAAAGGCGCTGGATACGGATTTCCCCGAAGAGGATAAGTTTGAAAAGCTGAAAAACCGCCCAAAGGCCAAGCGTGGACCAACGGCGTTTCTGACGGTTCAGGAGGGGTGCGACAAGTTCTGCGCCTTCTGCGTGGTGCCCTATACCCGAGGGGCGGAGGTCAGCCGCCCGGCCGATCGCATTATCCGCGAAGCGCAGGATCTGGTGGAACGCGGCGTGCGCGAGATCACGTTGCTGGGCCAGAACGTCAACGCCTATCACGGGGCCGGTCCGAACGGCGACATGACGTTGGCGGGTCTGATCTGGGAGCTGAACAAGGTCGACGGGCTGGAGCGCATTCGTTTTACCACATCGCACCCGAACGACATGAGCGACGATCTGATTGAGGCGCACGGCACCTGCGACAAGCTGATGCCTTATTTGCACCTGCCAGTTCAGTCGGGATCCGACAAAATCCTCAAACGAATGAACCGCAGCCATACCGCAGAAAGCTATCTGCGTTTGATCGAGCGCATTCGTGAGGCGCGTCCGGATATTCTGATGTCAGGCGACTTTATCGTCGGTTTCCCAGAAGAAACCGAAGAGGACTTTCAGGCGACCTTGGACCTGGTGGAAGAGGTCCGCTACGGCTACGCCTATTCCTTCAAGTATTCGACCCGCCCTGGCACGCCAGCGGCGGAAAGGGCACAGGTCGACCCGGCACAGGCGGATGACCGCCTACAGCGATTGCAATCCATGATCACGCGCCATCAGCGTGAAATTCAGGAATCGATGGTGGGCCGGAACGTGCGTGTGCTGTTTGAAAAGCCAGGGCGTCAGACGGGGCAGATGGTCGGAAAATCCGAATATCTGCACGCAGTTCACGTCGTCGGACCCGATCTGAACGTCGGAGAGTTGCGGGATGTCCGCATTACCGCATCGGGCGCGAATTCACTGGCTGGCGAATTGCTCTGAGATTCTGTGCCCTCTGCATAGGTGACGTGAAACCCTGAAATTAACCCTTGATTTATGGGTCAGAACTATGCTCGGACATACCCCAGTTTTTTCGACTGGGGTGTGCGTCCGTTGTTGCAGGATCGCTGGTCGCAATAAGGTTGCCTGGAGGGTACGAGTGGTGGACAGAACACGGTTTCTACGGTCGAGATGTATACGTTTCCTGTCAGCATTCCTGCTGCCTTATGCTTGCGTCGTGCCAGCGATGGCGGGTGACGTGATCGGCGATGTAGCAGAACCCGAAGTTCTTTCCCCGGAAACCGTCGCGTACGATGTGAATGCGTTCTATCTTGGCCTGAGCGGCGGATATGGCTCGGGCGATGTCGATCGGTTCGGCCTGGCGATCCCGGGTGGCAGAGTTCGAATTGGCGATCTGGAACCCAGCGGCAATTACGGCGGGATTCGCGGCGGCTGGCGCGGCTCGGTGCCCATCGTGGGTGGGCGCGACTATGTCTATGGCTTTGAAGTGTTGTATGATTTCGGCACGCTTGACGACAGCACCTCCTCTCTGATCGGGGGAACCACGGTGGATGTTGGGTCCGAGATTTCGGACGTTCTGTCGATCCGATTCCGAAACGGTATCACCAACCGCAGCCGGAAAGTGCTGTATTTCGTTTCGCTTGGCTATGTTCAGGGCGACATAACAACGTCGGCATCGCTGACGAACGAAGATACCGCCAGCGCGTTTGAGGAATCCGACAGCCGCAACGGGTTTTCCGCAAGCATTGGTGCAGAACACCGCTTTAACAAAAACTGGTCAATCACCGGAGAGATCGAATACTACCAATTCGACTCGAAAGACGTTGATTTCAGTTCGGATTTCTCAACCAAGTCGACCCCCAGTTTCCGTGGTGTGCGGGTCGGCCTGAACTACACGTTCTGATTTACGCCTCAACCTTTTTGGTGACATTGCGACCCTTGCGCATTGGGTCCGCCTGCGGCTGGATAGTCGCAATTTCCATTTCGCGGCAAAATTTGAATTCTGCCGCTTGCGTCCGGCCAAGTTTGTTGTCTACCCTCAAGATGAAACGCCAAGACAGGAGAACGGATTGGCCATCGGTGCCCTGACCCCACCGCCAGACGACATGCCCCAGCGTGAGGCTTTTGTTGAATTTCCCGACAACCGGTTGTTGATTGATCTATGCGGCGAATATGACCGCAATCTTGCTGACATCGAACAGAAACTGACAGTTCAGATTGTTCGGCGAGGGAATCAGCTTGTTGTGATGGGCGAAGAAGGCGCTCAGAATCAGGCGATCGAAGTATTGCAGGCGCTCTATACCCGTTTGGAGGGCGGCCGAGACGTCGAAGCCGCCGATGTGGACCGCGAATTGCGCATGGGCAACTCAGAAGTTGGAACCGGCACGCGCGACGGTGACCAGCTTGAGATGTTCAAGGGTGGCACGGTCGAAATCAAAACCCGCAAAAAGCTGGTTGAGCCGCGCACCGATGCGCAGAAAGCCTATGTGCAATCCCTGTTCAACAACGAACTGGCTTTCGGCATCGGCCCGGCTGGTACCGGCAAGACCTATCTGGCCGTGGCCGTTGGCGTGTCGATGTTCATCGGTGGCCATGTGGACCGCATCATCCTCAGCCGCCCAGCGGTCGAAGCGGGTGAAAAGCTGGGTTATCTACCGGGCGACATGAAGGACAAAGTCGATCCCTACATGCAGCCGCTTTATGACGCGCTGAACGATTTTCTGCCGGGTAAACAACTGGCGAAACTGATCGAGGAAAAGCGAATTGAAATCGCTCCGCTTGCCTTCATGCGGGGTCGAACATTGGCCAATGCTTTCGTGGTCCTGGACGAGGCGCAAAACGCCACGACGATGCAGATGAAAATGTTCCTGACCCGTCTGGGCGAGGGCAGTCGTATGGTGATCACCGGGGACCGCTCGCAGGTCGATCTGCCGCGCGGCGTGCAGTCTGGGCTGGCGGATGCAGAACGGCTGCTGAAAACGATCCCGAATATCAGCTTCAACTATTTCACATCGAAAGATGTGGTACGTCACCCGCTTGTCGCCGCCATCATCGAGGCGTATGAGGCCGACTCGGGCCGCGAAACCGGATAATACCGCAAGGCCCGGGCAACGCCGAAGCTTTGGACTGTGGAAATGAATCTGGAGATAACGATTGAAGACCCGCGCTGGCAGGGCTTGGAGTCGATCGCGCGCAGGTCTGTAATGGCAGTTCTGGATCATAGCGGTCTGTCGCGCGAACTGTGCGAAATCAGCGTTTTGGGATGTGACGATACTCGGATTGCCGAACTCAACGCGGAGTTCCGAGACAAGCCGACCCCGACAAATGTTCTAAGCTGGCCGGCCGAGGATTTGTCCGCTGACATCCCCGGTCAGGCGCCCAGTCCCCCGCAGGCGGATTTTACCGGCGAGATTGCATTGGGCGACATCGCAATATCCTACGACACCTGCGCCCGCGAGGCGTCAGAGGCAGGCAAATCGATGGACGATCATGTCACACATTTGATCGTTCACGGCGTTTTACATTTGCTGGGCTACGATCACATTCGTGACCCGGACGCCACTTTTATGGAAAGTGTCGAGGTCGAGATACTTGGCAAAATGGGTATAGATGACCCATATAATATATGACACAGGGTCTTGGACCCGATCATTTGGAACAGGATAATGGGCGATACAGACGGCAGTTCTAGGGCGGCGCACGGCGCGCAACCCCCGAACAGCGACGAAACCAACACTGAGAAAAGCGGGCTTTTTTCCCGTCTTTTCGATGCATTCTCTTCACATGATGATGCGGCTGAGCCGGTAAACGGAACCCCAGTCAGCCCTCCGCAGTCGCGCGGTATGATCAACCTGCGGCGCATGCGGGTCGAGGATGTGGCGATCCCGACGGCCGAGATCGTCTCGGTGCCCCTGACGACCACCAAGGAAGAATTGGCCGAGGTGTTTCGCGAAAGCGGTCTGTCCCGCATTCCGGTTTATGACGGGACGCTGGATACGCCGCTGGGGTTCATACACCTCAAGGACTTTGCGCTGACCCACGGGTTCAACGGCAATTCGGCCGAGTTTGACCTGAGGTCGATGCTGCGCACGCTTCTGTTCGTTCCTCCGTCAATGCCGATCGGTGTTCTCATGACCAAGATGCAGACCGAGCGGCGGCATATGGCGCTTGTGATTGACGAATATGGCGGCGTCGATGGTCTGCTAACCATCGAGGATCTGATCGAACAGGTCGTGGGCGAGATTGCCGACGAACACGATGCCGATGAAGATCAGCTATGGGTACAGGAAAAACCCGGTTGCTACATCGTGCAGGCCCGCGTCCCGCTCGAGGAATTCGAGGCCGAGATCGGACGTTCCCTGACAAGCCACGAAGATGTGGACGAGGAAGAGATCGAGACTTTGGGTGGTCTGGTCTTCATGCTGTCGGGACGGGTGCCCGCGCGGGGCGAGGTCGTGCTGCACCCCGAAGGTCCCGAGTTCGAAGTGATCGATGCAGACCCGCGACGGATCAAACGTTTGCGCGTGATGATGCCGGATATCGCTCGATGAACCCTGCCCAGGGCTGGCCTTTTTGGGTTCGGCTGCTTTCGGCGACCGTGTTGGGCGCGGTTGCAGCCATGGGTCAGGCACCCTGGGGGGTCTGGGCCGCGACACTGATCGGGCTGGTCCTGATCGTGCCGCTCTATCTGACTTGCGAAACACCCAGGCGCGCCGCCCTGCTTGGATGGGTCTTTGCAACTGGCTATTTCGCCAATTCACTCAGCTGGATAACTGAGCCCTTTCTGGTTGATGCTGAGCGCCACGCCTGGATGGCACCTTTCGCGCTGGTGTCTCTCGCGGCTGGGCTTTCGCTGTTCTGGGCGGCGGCGTTCTGGCTTGCTCGCCGGATCGCAGGGCGGCCCGTGCAGCAGGCGTTTGTTCTGGCGATGGCACTGGCACTGGCAGAGTTTGCGCGCGGATACGTGCTGACCGGATTTCCCTGGGCCGGGGTTGCGCAGGTTTGGGTGGATACGGCTGTCGCGCAGCTGTTGTCGCTGATCGGTCCGTATGGGCTGGCAGCGCTGACATTTCTCGCGACGCTACCGCTTGGGGCTGCTTTGTGCACATCAAGGACCCTCCGCGGATGGGCGGTACCCGTTGCGTTGACGGCAGCGTCTGCGATTCTGGCGCTCGGCTATGCCGCCACCCGACCACCTGTGCAGATGACGGAACATGTTGTGCGGTTGGTTCAGCCGAACGCACCTCAGCATCAAAAATGGGATCCAGCCTATGCGCCCCTGTTTTTTGCCCGACAGCTGGAATTCACTGCAGCTGAACCGCGCCCGGACCTGATCGTCTGGCCCGAAACGTCGATCCCGGCCTGGCTGGGCAGTGCTCAGCCCTACCTTGAGGCGGTCGCGCAAGCTGCACAAGAAACACCTGTAGTCCTTGGTATCCAGCGGGGCGACGGCGCGCGCATCTACAACTCGATGATCTATCTGGATTCGGACGGGCGGCAGGATGGGCTTTACGACAAACATCATCTGGCGCCCTTCGGAGAATACGTCCCCTTTGGCGACCTTATGGCTCGGTTTGGCATCTACGGCATGGCGGCAACCACAGGTCACGGCTTCAGCGCTGGACCGGGCGCGGCGCTTCTTGATGCCGGGCCGCTGGGAAAGGCGTTGCCGCTGATCTGCTACGAGGCGGTGTTTACGCAGGACGTGCTGTCTGCGCCAGGCAGGGCAGACTTCCTGCTGCAAATCACCAATGACGCCTGGTTCGGGACGCGTTCGGGCCCCTACCAGCATCTGGCGCAGGCCCGTATGCGCGCGATCGAGCAGGGCTTGCCGATGATGCGGTCTGCCAACACTGGCGTGTCGGCAATGATCGATCCACTGGGGCGGGTGACATCGTCACTTGGGCTGGAGCAGGCAGGATATATCGATGCCGAATTGCCGCGACCGCATCCGCCAACGGTTTATGCGTCGATTGGCGATACTTGGGTGTTCGGCGCGCTGTTGGTTCTGTTTGCGCTGTTTTGGCGCAACGCTGCGGCAGGAGCTGCAAAACGGGATTGACCCGGCGCCCAAGCGGGCGTATCCCCGCGCAAACCCGTCACAACGGCTTCCTGGCGTGGCGGAGAAATCTTAATGGAGCACTTTCATGTCCCGACAGAACTACACATTTACTTCGGAGTCCGTTTCCGAAGGGCACCCGGATAAGGTCTGCGACCGGATTTCCGATGCCGTACTCGATGCTTTTCTGAATGAAGAACCCGAAGCGCGCGTGGCGTGCGAAACCTTTGCAACGACCGATCGAGTTGTCATTGGTGGCGAAGTAGGTCTGTCTGATCAGGAAAAACTGCATGATTACATGGGCCGCATCGACGAGATCGCGCGCGCCTGCATCAAGGATATCGGCTATGAGCAGGACAAGTTTCACCACGAAACGGTCGAGGTGACGAACCTGCTGCACGAACAGTCCGCCCATATCGCACAGGGCGTCGATGCGGCAGCGGACAAAGATGAGGGCGCGGGCGACCAGGGCATCATGTTCGGGTACGCCACCACGGAAACGCCGGCGTTGATGCCCGCGCCGATCCAGTATTCGCATGCCATTCTTCGGCGCTTGGCCGAGGTGCGTAAAGACGGTTCGGAACCTGCGTTGGGCCCCGACGCAAAGTCTCAGCTGTCGGTCATTTACCGCGATGGCAAGCCGGTTGGCGTCAGCTCGATCGTGCTGTCGACGCAGCATCTGGACGAAGCGCTGAGCTCGAACGACATTCGCGCCATTGTCGAGCCCTATATCACCGAAACCCTGCCAGATGGCTGGCTGTCGGCCGAAACCGAGTGGCACGTGAATCCCACAGGCAAATTCGTGATCGGCGGTCCCGATGGCGATGCCGGTCTGACCGGACGAAAGATCATCGTGGATACCTATGGCGGTGCCGCGCCCCATGGCGGCGGTGCGTTCTCGGGCAAAGACCCGACCAAAGTAGACCGCTCGGCTGCCTATGCCGCGCGTTATCTCGCCAAGAACGTAGTGGCCGCAGGCATGGCCGAACGCTGCACCATCCAGCTGAGCTATGCGATTGGCGTGTCCAGGCCGCTGTCGATCTACGCCGACACGCATGGAACAGGCCAGATTGCCGACGCCGTGATTGAAAAGGCTGTTGGCCAGGTCATGGACCTGACGCCGCGTGGCATTCGCGAGCATCTGCAACTGAACAAGCCGATCTACCAGCGCACCGCCGCCTACGGTCACTTTGGCCGCGAACCGGATGCGGATGGCGGATTCAGCTGGGAACGCACCGATCTTGCAGCTGCGCTCAAGGCCGCCGTCTGATCGATTGTCAAATTGTGCACCCTGACGGGTGCGCTCTTCATCTTTTTGAATATACTCCGGGGGTGTGGGGGCTGGCCCCCACCTCCACCACTTGCCTCACCGTGCGCATCGCAGTATGGGCACCGCCATGAGCACCCAGACCCCACAGCGCCCACGCAGAAACTTCTACGGCCGTTTCAAAGGCAAAGCCCTGAAGCAGAGCCAGAAGGCATATCTGAACGAAGATCTTGGCGCGCTTTCGCCCGGCGACGTCGATTGGGACCGCAACCCCGAGCGCAAACCGCTTGACCTTGGCACTTTGTTCGGTGGCAAGGATGTCTGGCTTGAGGTCGGCTTTGGCGGCGGCGAGCATCTGGTGCACCAGGCCGCGCATAACCCCGATATCGGCATCATCGGGGCCGAGCCCTATATCAACGGCGTTGCCATGTTGCTTGGGAAAATCCGCAAAGCTGGGGTTGATAATCTGGCCGTGCATCCAGGTGATGCGCGCGACCTGTTCGACGTATTGCCCGAGGCCAGCATCTCGCGTGCGTTTCTGCTCTATCCTGACCCTTGGCCCAAAACACGACACCATCGCCGCCGATTCGTGACGCCCGAGCATCTGGAACCCCTGGCCCGCGCGCTGAAGCCGGGCTCGATCTTCCGGGTCGCCACCGACATACCCGACTACGTTCGGCAAACGTTGGAAGAAGTTCCGCGCGCCGGGTTTGAATGGCTCGCCGAGCGTCCCGCAGATTGGCGCAGGCCGTGGGAGGATTGGATTTCCACCCGCTACGAACAGAAGGCTCTGCGCGAAGGTCGTACACCGCATTACCTGACCTTCCGCCGCAAAGGCTGATTGCCGCTGGACCAACCGGCGCCAATTCGCTAATCGGCCTGAGTACTGATAGCGAAAACAGGAGCCCCCATGTCCGGACACGGCACGCCCATCCCGATGACCTCGCATCCTTGCGGCCCGCTGACCGGTACGGCTGAGGTGCCGGGGGACAAGTCGATCTCGCACCGGTCGCTGATCCTGGGCGCGATGGCTGTCGGAGAAACCAGGATATCGGGTCTGCTGGAAGGCGAGGATGTTCTGGACACCGCCAAGGCGATGCGCGCCTTTGGGGCCGAAGTCACGGATCATGGCGACGGTGAATGGACCGTACACGGAGTTGGGGTCGGCGGGTTCGCCGAGCCCGATCAGGTCATCGACTGCGGTAACTCGGGCACGGGCGTGCGCCTGATCATGGGCGCGATGGCGACATCGCCACTTGCGGCGACCTTTACCGGAGATGCCAGCCTGAACAAACGCCCGATGGCGCGGGTCACCGACCCGCTGGCATTGTTCGGCACGCGGGCGGTCGGCCGGGAAGGTGGGCGTTTGCCCATGACCATCGTTGGTGCAGCTGACCCGGTGCCCGTGCGATACGAGGTGCCGGTGCCGTCGGCGCAGGTGAAATCGGCGGTGCTGCTGGCGGGCCTCAACGCGCCCGGCAAAACCGTCGTTATCGAAAAAGAGGCGACCCGCGACCATTCCGAAAGGATGCTGGCGGGATTTGGCGCTGAAATTACCGTTGAAGACACCGACGAAGGTCGGGTTATCACGCTGACCGGACGGCCGGAGTTGAAACCTCAGGTGATCGCAGTACCACGCGACCCCTCTAGCGCGGCGTTCCCGGTTTGCGCTGCACTGATCACACCGGGTTCGGACGTGCTGGTTCCCGGCATCGGCCTGAACCCCACCCGTGCAGGTCTGTTCACCACATTGCGCGAGATGGGGGCCGATCTGACCTATGAAAACGAGCGCGAAGAGGGTGGTGAGCCGGTGGCCGATCTGCGCGCGCGCTATTCACCCGAGATGAAGGGTATCGAGGTTCCGCCTGAACGTGCAGCCTCGATGATCGACGAATACCCGGTTCTGTCCGTCGTTGCGGCGAATGCAACCGGGACGACACTGATGGCGGGCGTGAAGGAATTGCGGGTCAAGGAAAGCGACCGCATCGACGCGATGGCCCGTGGCTTGCGCGCGAATGGTGTGACCGTGGACGAAGGAGATGATTGGTGGTCGGTTGACGGTCTGGGCATCGGCAACGTCCCTGGTGGCGGTACTTGCGAAAGCTTTCTGGATCACCGCATCGCCATGTCGTTCATGGTGATGGGCATGGGTGCGAAATCGGCGGTTTCGGTGGATGACGGCGGACCGATTGCCACGTCTTTCCCGATCTTCGAACCGTTAATGGCAAGCTTGGGCGCAAAGGTCGCCCGGGCATGAGCTTTACCGTCGCAATAGACGGACCCGCGGCTGCGGGGAAAGGCACGATCTCGAAAGGTGTTGCCGCGCATTTCGGATTTGCGCATCTGGATACCGGGCTGCTCTATCGCGCGGTCGGGCGACGCACGCTGGACGGCACCGGCGCGGTGGCGGCTGCGCATGCGCTGACCGCCGACGAGTTTGAGCAAGGCGACCTGCGTACCGCAGATATCGCACAGGCGGCTTCGAAAGTTGCTGTGATCCCGGAGGTGCGGGCGGCATTGGTCGATTTCCAACGCGCTTTTGCGCGCCGCGCAGGTGGGGCTGTTCTGGACGGACGCGATATCGGGACGGTCATTTGCCCTCGGGCGGAGGTCAAGCTTTACGTAACCGCCAGCGCGGAAGTGCGCGCCGAGCGCCGTTTTCTTGAATTGGCCTCGAAGGGACATGACGTTTCGCGCGCGCAGGTTCTGGCTGATGTGCGCGAACGCGATGCACGTGACGCCGAACGCAGCACCGCTCCGATGAAACCGGCAGACGATGCGGTTTTGCTGGACACCTCGGACCTCAGCATTGATCAGGCGCTGGCCCAGGCGGTTACCCTGATCGAACGTGCTCTGCCCGCCGAACGGTAGTGCATCACTGATCACCAAGCTTTGTTTGGCCTGTGCGACGACCGATCCCTATGGTCAGGGTAACGTCCGCAGGAGAGTGATCATGATCCGACTTGTCATCGCACTTTTTTTTCTGGCCTCAAGCCTGTCCGCTCAGGAGACTGAACCTCGGATGGATTACGAGCGGCTAGGCAAGATCCTGTTTGCGCTTGATCCCGAAGCACAGCCAAACGGGCCGGGTTTTGAACTGACGCTCGGCGACGTGCCAGTTCTGGTGATCGCAGATGAGGCAGCAGACCGGATGCGGGCGATGGTAGCAATTCGCGGGGTTGACGGCCTGACGGCGCAGGATCTGCATCGCATGATGCAAGCGAATTTCGACGATGCGCTGGATGCACGATATGCAATCGCCAATGGTACGCTGTGGTCCGTTTTCATCCACCCGCTGTCTTCGCTGGAAAGGGATCAGCTGATCTCGGGGCTGGCGCAGACCGTGAACATCGCGCTGACCTACGGAACCCTGTATTCCGGTGGAGGCATGCAGTTCGGAGGCGGTGACAGCAATGATCTGCAACGTGCCTTGATCGACGAACTTCTGAAAAAAGGCGACGATATCTGACCCGATTAGTCATGCGGTGACCCGAGGTGAAAGAGGGCTTGCTCGCGAGTTTTGATATGTTATGAAATAACGTATTGTAAAAACCAGCGGCTAATCCGGTTCGCATGCTTCAATGAACAGACCGGCCTTACCCATGACGGATCAGGACTGCCATGTCTGAAAGTAAATCGCGGCGGAATCTTCGAACGTCGATGAAGACACGCCGACGGGGCGGGTCGCGGATGCAGGCATTCGATGCGTTGCCGCGAGACCTGCGAGTTTGGCTGGCCTCGGCCTGTTTGCCCTGGAGCCCGGAATCGGCACTGAAGGTCTGGAGCCGCGCTGGTGGGCGGCTCAGCCCTGATGCGGCGATCTCACGCCTTGATGAAATCGAACAAGCGATGCTGCAAAAGGATGCGCGGGTTTGGACTGCGAGTCCCTACCCAAATGGATAAGCGCTTGCCGATACCCTTAAGAAATTGGCTTTCTGCTTGCGCCTGACAGGAAATCCGCTTATACGCGCGCTGTCTGAACAAGGGCGGTCAACGTCCGGATGACGTATCTGAGCAGGGCCGGGTTACCTCGGCCCTTTGTGTTTGTTTGCTCAGGCGCGTTCCGGGTCACGCAGTCAGGCATCATGAAACAAGACCGGCGGAGACAACCGTTCGGCCAGCAAAAACGTACTGTAAAGGAAAACAACGCCACATGGCTAACGCATCCATGGAGGAATTCGAAGCCCTCCTGAATGAAAGCTTCGAAATGGACACACCCGAAGAGGGTTCTGTTGTCAAAGGCAAGGTTCTGGCGATCGAAGCCGGCCAAGCCATCATCGACGTAGGCTACAAAATGGAAGGCCGCGTTGATCTGAAAGAATTCGCAAATCCCGGCGAAGCCCCTGAAATCGCTGTAGGCGACGAGGTAGAAGTTTACCTGCGCGCCGCAGAAAACGCCCGTGGCGAAGCCGTCATCTCGCGCGAGATGGCCCGCCGTGAAGAGGCTTGGGACCGTCTGGAAAAAGCATATGCCGACGACCAGCGCGTCGAAGGTGCAATCTTTGGTCGCGTCAAAGGTGGCTTCACCGTCGATCTGGGTGGCGCAGTTGCGTTCCTGCCCGGCAGCCAAGTTGACGTCCGCCCCGTGCGCGACGCTGGCCCGCTGATGGGTCTGAAGCAGCCGTTCCAGATTCTGAAAATGGACCGCCGCCGTGGCAACATCGTTGTGTCGCGCCGCGCAATCCTGGAAGAATCGCGTGCCGAACAGCGTGCCGAAGTCATCGGCAACCTGTCCGAAGGTCAGACCGTCGAGGGTGTCGTCAAGAACATCACCGAATACGGTGCATTCGTTGATCTGGGCGGCGTTGACGGCCTGCTGCATGTCACCGACATGGCATGGCGTCGTGTAAACCACCCGTCCGAGATCCTGACGATCGGCGAAACCATCAAGGTTCAGGTCATCAAGATCAACAAAGAGACCCACCGCATCAGCCTGGGCATGAAGCAGCTGCAGGAAGATCCGTGGGATCTGGTTGCTGCCAAGTACCCGCTGGGCTCGGTCCATCAGGGTCGCGTCACCAACATCACCGACTACGGCGCGTTCGTCGAGCTGGAAGCCGGTGTCGAAGGTCTGGTTCACGTGTCCGAGATGTCCTGGACCAAGAAAAACGTCCACCCCGGCAAGATCGTTTCGACCAGCCAGGAAGTCGACGTCATGGTTCTGGAAATCGACGGCGCCAAGCGTCGCGTATCTCTGGGCCTGAAGCAGACTCAGCGCAACCCGTGGGAAGTGTTTGCAGAAACACACCCCGAGGGCACCGAGGTCGAGGGCGAAGTCAAGAACATCACCGAATTCGGTCTGTTCATTGGCCTCGAAGGCGACATCGACGGCATGGTTCACCTGTCCGACCTGTCGTGGGACGAGCGTGGCGAGGATGCGATCCAGAACTACCGCAAAGGCGACATGGTTTCGGCCGTCGTCTCGGAAGTTGACGTCGAAAAAGAGCGTATCTCGCTGTCGATCAAAGCCCTGGGCGGTGACAAGTTCGCCGAAGCCGTGGGCGGTGTGAAGCGCGGCTCGATCGTGACCGTCGAAGTGACCGCAATCGAAGATGGCGGCATTGAGGTGGAATACGAAGGCATGAAGTCGTTCATCCGCCGTTCCGACCTGAGCCGTGACCGTGCCGAACAGCGCCCCGAGCGTTTCTCGGTCGGTGACAAGGTCGATGTTCGCGTCACCAATGTCGACAGCAAGACCCGCCGTCTGGGCCTGTCGATCAAGGCACGCGAGATCGCCGAAGAGAAAGAGGCCGTGGAACAGTACGGTTCGTCGGACTCGGGCGCATCGCTGGGCGATATTCTGGGTGCAGCGCTGAAATCCGGCGACTGATCCAGGGCGCAAGCCATTGATGACTTTTCAGCCCTGCGCACCCGCGCGGGGCTGTTTTTGTTGCGAATCAACATGTTCTGATTTTCCGGGTTTGACCGGCGCTGGTTCGCTCAATACGTGTGAGAATCGAGCGCGCAGGCCAAAAATCGCGTGAGATTGCCGGAAAATTCTGAAACTACGCACAGAGTCTACGTTCCCCCGAACCCGGTTTTTTCCTATACTGTCCAGAACAATAGAGATGGTAACCGGCCGCCTGGGAGGGTAACGCGCATGATCCGTTCAGAATTGATTCAGAAAATCGCTGACGAAAATCCGCATCTTTATCAGCGGGACGTCGAACGGATCGTCAACACCGTCTTCGAAGAAGTCACTGACGCCATGTCACGCGGCGACAGGGTCGAATTGCGTGGGTTTGGGGCGTTCTCTGTGAAAAAGCGCGATGCCCGTGTAGGCCGCAATCCCAGAACCGGTGAAACTGTGCAGGTAGAAGAAAAATGTGTGCCGTTCTTCAAGACCGGCAAGTTGCTAAGGGACCGTTTGAACGGTAAAGCCTGACCTTATGATGCGCTATATTCGCTATGCCTTTCTTGCGATCCTTGGGATCGTTCTGGTTTCCATTTCTCTGGCAAATCGCCAGATCGTGGAACTGAAACTGATGCCGGATGCGTTGGCCGAACTGATTGGTTTCAACCTGTCCACATCGCTTCCGCTGTTTCTTGTGGTGCTGGGCGGTGTCGTTGCCGGACTGGTTATCGGGTTCCTGTGGGAATGGCTGCGCGAGCACAAGCACCGCAAAGACGCCACCGTTAAAAAAAGCGAAGTGCGTAAGCTTGAGCGCGAGGTCAAGAAGCTCAAGAAAAAGCAGAATGTGGGTCAGGATGATGTGCTGGCCCTGCTGGATGAGGCAAGCTGAGACGCGCTCATGTCCGGTGACATTGCAGTCAAAATTTGCGGTCTGACCGCTCCTGAGCATGTGCGCGCAGCGGTGGACGCTGGCGCGCGCTATGTGGGGTTTGTGTTCTTTCCAAAATCGCCCCGCCATCTTGAATTGGCGGTGGCTTCGGAACTGGCGCATATCGTGCCAGCTGGTGTCGCCAAAGTGGCGCTGACCGTGAACGCCTCGGACGAAGACCTGGATAGGATAATCGGGGCCGTGCCGCTGGACATGCTTCAATTGCATGGAAAAGAAACTCCTGATCGGGTTTCGGAAGTTCGACAAAGGTTCGGTTTGCCGGTGATGAAGGCCATCGGCGTCGCCGAGGCCGAGGATTTGGAGGCCATCGACCTCTATTCCGAAGTTGCGGACCAGTTGCTGATCGACGCCAAGCCACCCCGCAACTCTGAACTTCCTGGCGGCAACGGTTTGTCATTCGACTGGCGCCTGCTGGCCGGGCGCAAATACTGGCGCCGCCCGTGGATGCTGGCTGGTGGCCTGACGCCGGAAAACGTCGCCGAGGCGGTGCGGATGACGGGCGCACGACAGGTCGACGTTTCGTCTGGTGTGGAATCCGCGCCTGGTGTCAAGGACGCCCAGAAAATCCGGGACTTTATCGCCGCCGCCAAGTGATCTGACCTTCCACCGCCCGCGTATCTCTGGTGGGAGAGGAATAGTCATGCTCGCAGCGATTGGCGGTGTTTCGTTGAAGCACTGGTACAATGCGCCAGAGTTTTTCTGGCGTGCAGGTCAGGCGATGAAGCAGGCGCGGGGCGATCCGCTTTGTCTTCATGCCGAGGTGTTCCCGCATCGGGGCCTTTATTTTTCCTTTACGGTTTGGCAGGATATCGAGGCAATGTTGACCTTCGCCCATTCCGGGCCGCACCGACATGTGGTTCAAGCCGCACCCCGGCTGGCAAACATCAACAGGTTCTGTCATTTCGACTGCATCGCGGTTCCAACCCGCGATCAGGCGCTCGAGGTTTGGAGACAGCAGCGTGAGGCTGCGGAATGATGCGTTTTGCGATGGCAAATCCCCGCGCCACCTCCTATGAACAACGGGTAAGATGACGGAGACAGCCATGGCCAACGATCTTTTCAATTCCTTCATGTCCGGCCCTGACGAACAGGGACGGTTTGGCATTTTCGGCGGACGGTTTGTCAGTGAAACACTGATGCCGCTGATCCTGTCTCTGGAAGAGGAATACGAAAAGGCCAAGGATGACCCGAGTTTCTGGGCCGAGATGGACGATCTGTGGGCGAACTATGTGGGCCGCCCCTCGCCGCTGTATTACGCGGAACGCCTGACCGAGCATCTGGGCGGGGCCAAGATTTACCTCAAGCGCGACGAGCTGAACCATACCGGCGCGCACAAGATCAACAACGTGCTGGGCCAGATCATTCTGGCGCGGCGCATGGGCAAAACCCGGATCATCGCTGAGACCGGGGCAGGGCAGCACGGTGTGGCCACGGCCACGGTCTGCGCCAAGTTTGGTCTGAAATGCATCGTCTACATGGGCGCGCATGACGTACAGCGTCAGGCCCCGAACGTGTTCCGGATGCGCTTGCTGGGCGCCGAAGTGATCCCCGTAACCTCGGGTCGCGGTACGCTGAAAGACGCGATGAATGACGCGTTGCGCGATTGGGTCACCAATGTGCGCGACACCTTCTATTGCATCGGCACGGTGGCCGGTCCGCATCCTTATCCGGCGATGGTGCGTGACTTCCAGTCGATCATCGGCAAAGAAGCCAAGGAACAGATGCATAAGGCCGAGGGCCGCCTGCCCGATACGATCATTGCTGCCATCGGTGGCGGGTCGAACGCGATGGGTCTGTTTTATCCATTCCTTGATGACAAGTCGGTCAACATCATCGGCGTTGAGGCCGGTGGTAAAGGCGTGAATGAAAAGATGGAGCACTGTGCGTCGCTGACTGGGGGCCGCCCCGGCGTGCTGCATGGCAACCGCACCTATCTGCTGCAGGACGATGACGGGCAAATTCTGGAAGGTTACTCGATTTCGGCCGGTCTGGATTATCCCGGCATCGGGCCCGAGCATTCGTGGCTGAACGATGTGGGCCGCGCGCAATATGTCTCGATCACCGATAAAGAGGCGCTAGAAGCGTTCCAGCTGTGCTGCGCGACCGAGGGTATTATCCCGGCACTGGAACCTTGCCACGCGCTGGCCCATGTGATGAAGATCGCGCCCGATCTGCCCAAAGATCACCTGATCTGCATGAACATGTGCGGGCGGGGCGACAAGGATGTTCAGACGGTTGCCAAATATCTGAACTTTGACATGTCGGATACCGAGGGCCGTTCGGCAGATTGATCCCGGGCTAGGCGGCTTGCAAGAACTGTGTCAGGTTGCGTGCTATGCGTAACCCACCCGCTGCCGCCGAGCTTGATCAGAAATACGATGCCGCCGCACCCGGCTGGGCCGACAAGATGCGGCTGCTTGGATATTTCGATGCATATCTGGGGTTTCTGTCTGCGGATCCGCAGGCCGAGTTGGGCGAAAATGCCCTGGATGTTGGCTGTGGCACCGGCGCATTCGCCGAAGCCCGCGCAGTGATACGCCCCGAAGGCCACGTAACGCTGTTGGAGCCGTCAGAGAAGATGGTCAGACAAGCACACAGAGCTTTGACCAAACGTGGCGCGACTGTCGAACTTGCTCAAACCCGGTTGGAGGAGTTTGCTCCGTCGCACGCGTTTGACTGCGTGCTTGCCGCGCATGTTCTGGAACATTGCCCGGACCCGGTTTCAGCCCTGCGCCAAATGCGTTCACTGGCCGAACCCGACGCGGCGCTTTGGCTGGTGGTCAGCAAGCCACATTGGTGCAATGCGATCATCTGGTTTCAATGGCGGCATCGCACCTTTCGCCCGGAAACGGTGGCCGGGATGCTGGCGGAAACGGGCTGGCAACTGCAATCGCAACATAGCTTCCCAACCGGCCCGCCGTCGCGCACGTCCCGAGGGTATCGCGCCGTTGCGGTTTAAGTATCAGGTATCGGCTTCATTCATCTTCAGGACGTCCAGCGTCACAATCTCCAACGCTCGCTGATGCGTTGCTTCAAGATGAACCTTCGGCGCGCATCCTTCGTCATGGGCCTGCAGAAACCGCGCGGCGCACAGGCACCAACTGTCACCGGGTTTGAGGCCCGGAAAGTCAAACTCGGGGCGCGGCGTGCTGAGGTCATTGCCCACATATTTGGAATAGGCCAGAAACTCTGCCGTCATGACCGCACAGACCGTGTGGCTGCCCTGATCCTCGGGGCAGGTGTTACACGCACCGTCGCGGAAAAACCCGGTTAGCGGCTTGCGAGAGCAGGGGGCCAGAACGCCGCCCAACACGTTGATGCTGTCTTGCTTTTGCATGTGGGCATCCTACAGGCTTTGCGCGATCTTGCGGAACATTTCTATGTTTGCGTCGTTAACGCCCGGCTCACGAAACTGGCGATCAGCTGCTGTTGACACGATCAGAACACCGCGCGGCTGGTCGAAATAGATGTATTGCCCATAGACGCCACGCGCCAGAAACTCGCCCTCATGCGCGTTCTTGGGGATCCACCATTGGTAACCATACCCCATTTTGCCGGTTTCGGTCGGCGCACTGGGCCAGGTCGATTCTGCGATCCAGTTGGCAGGCACGATCTGTTCGCCGTCCCGCACACCATTCTGCAGGATCATCTGCCCAAACCGCGCAAAATCGCGTGTCGTGAAGTTCAGCCCAGCCAGAACAAAGGCAACGCCTGCGCCATCGGTCAGATAATACCCATCGCGTTCCAACCCCAGCGGCTTGATGATCCGTTCGTCCATCAGTTCCGGTACGCTGCGCCCAGTTGCGCCCCGGATCACCATACCGATCACATGTGTGTCGATGGACACGTATTGCCAGACCTCGCCGGGGGTCGCAAAGCTGTCCGCAAGCGAAGCGGCAAAGTCGTCCAACTCTCCGCCCAAGGCAATTACGCGCCCCATGCGATTGATGTCCGAGTTGTAGTCGAAATAATCCTCATCAAAGGTGACGCCGCTGGCCATGTTCAGGACATTGCGGATCGTGGTGCCGTCATAAGCACTGCCCGCGAGTTTTGGTGCGTACTTGATAACCGGATCATCCAGCGAGCCTATCGCACCTTCGATCAGCAGGATACCGAACAGGGCCGACAGATAGCTTTTGGCAACCGACCACGAAATCCGCCGATCCTCGGGCGCGGTTCCCAGATAATATTCTTCGAACCGAATTTGCCCATTCTGCATCACCAGCAGAGACGTGACAGTGCGTTCCTCGATCCACTGATCCGTCCCCTCGGGCAGGTCAAAGCCTTGACCATATGGCAGTTCCCATGTCGGGCCATTACCGCGCGGCAGACCGACCGTCAGAAATGCGTCATCCATATGCGAGAAATTGTGAACGATCTTGTCTTCGGAAAACAGAGAGTTAACAGCCAACAGGCGCTGAATTTCTTCCCGTTTCCAAAATCCGACGACAAGCGCAGCCAAAATCAGGGCCAGCAGGATGCGCAGCATCCACCTGAATAGGGTTCTCATGCGTTTCCTCCCTTACGCACGTCTCATAGGACCGGGGCCAGACTCATATCGCAATCCGGAACGTTGCGGCACGGGCGATTATCCTAACGGAATTTGTCCAACAATTTTTGCATGGGTGAGCGATCGTCCGGAGCGCGTTCAGCGGGTTCTGTTCGTTGCGGTTCGGCGGCAGGCTTTGCCGGGGTCTTGGATGACCGTGCCGGGGCGGTACGCAAGGCGACGGCGTTCATGAACTTGCCGCCTTCATCGTCAGCCAGAAACGCTGCCCCATCCGAGACACCACGCAGCACATCCTCAAGCCAATCGGCGTCCGCCTTGGCGAAATCGCTCAGAACATAAGGAGAGACCATCTCTTTCCGACCCGGGTGTCCGATACCCAGCCGAACCCGGTCATAGGCCGGGCTGATATGCTCGTGGATCGAGCGCAGTCCATTATGGCCGGCGTGGCCTCCGCCCGCTTTGACGCGCACCTTGCCGGGGGCGAGGTCAAGCTCATCATGGAAAACGGTGACGTCCGTCGAGTCCAGTTTGTAAAACCGCATCGCTTCACCCACGGACTGACCTGACCGGTTCATAAAGGTCTGCGGCTTCACCAACAGGACCTTTTCACGCCCCAGGCGACCTTCAGAGATTTCGGCCTGAAACTTGGATTTCCAAGGGCCAAAGCCGTGATCTGCGGCAATGCGGTCCAATGCCATGCAACCGATATTGTGCCGGTTGCGGGCATATTTTGATCCGGGATTTCCCAATCCGACAAACAGCTTCATTGCGGCGCCCTTTGAATTTCACGCAGACTGTGCCTTTGGTTGATGGCACGAATTGGCCTCGGGTTTCCACCCCGTGCCGACCAAAAGAAAACGGGCCTCCGAAGGAAGCCCGTTTCAAATTCCGAGAAAGGCCCGGAATTATTCTTCTGCGGCGTCTTCCTTGCCGACAACTTCGACTTCATCTGCGGCGACTTCTTCTTCGTCACCTTCTTCATCGTCGCTGGTCGACAATCCGGTCGGTGCAGAAACGTTGGCGATAACGAAGTCACGGTCGATGGTCGGCTTGGTACCTGCGGGCAGATCAACCGAGGAAATGGTGACAACGTCGTTGATTTCCATTCCGGTCAGATCAACGGTGATCTTTTCGGGAATGTCGCCGGCGGTGCACATCAGCTCAACTTCGGGGCGGACAACAGTCAGAACGCCACCCTTCTTGATACCGGGTGCTTCATCTTCGTTGATGAACTCAACGGGGATGTACAGCGCGATCTTGGTGGTCCGGCGCAGGCGCATCAGGTCCAGGTGGGTCGGCAGGTCTTTGACAACGTCACGCTGAACGTCGCGGCAGATGACGCGGACGTCTTCGTGGCCTTCAACTTTCAGGTTCCACAGGGTCGACTTGAACCGACCTGCTTTCAGGCTCTTGAACAGAACGTTGAACGGGATCTGAATCGGCAGCGGCTCTTTGTCACCACCAAATACAATGCCCGGAACCATGCCGTCGCGGCGTGCCTGACGAGCGGCGCCCTTGCCTGTCCCCGTCCGTTCCAGAGCTACGAGATCAGGAATCTCTCCAGCCATGATTATTCTCCAATGTTAGGGCGGGCATCCTCCAAGGCTGTATGCCCGCGTGAAGCCGCGTCCTTATCTCGATTCATAGGGTTTGGAAAGAGGTATTTTGCGAGGCTCTGCCTCGCGCTCCGAGGTATTTTTGAACAGAAGAAGAATGCTCCGCTTCCCTCGCTTCTTCTGTTTGAAAATACCTCGTGGGAGTCGCAGCTTGCAGCGGCGGGGGCAGAGCCCCCTCAATCGTCCGTCAGCCCTGCCAACGCCCGCCGAAATCTTCGGGGACCAACAGGTTATGACGACCCAGATCGCCAACTTTGCGCTCACCGCACAGCGCCATGGTGGTGTCGAGTTCCTTTTGAATAACCTCCAGCGCGGTTGTCACGCCCCTCTGGCCCATGGCACCTAGCCCGTAGATGAAAGCGCGGCCAATGAAAGTACCCTTGGCGCCCAGGGCGAGCGCCTTCAGGACGTCCTGGCCAGAACGAATGCCGCTGTCCAGATGCACTTCTAGCTCTCCACCAACCGCATCCATGATTTCGGGCAGCACGCGAATTGAGCTCAGCGCGCCATCCAGTTGTCGTCCGCCATGGTTCGATACGATGATGGCATCGGCCCCCAGTTTTGCGGCCATCTTGGCGTCATCAGCGTCGAGGATGCCTTTGAGGATGACTTTGCCACCCCATTGCGCCATCAATTTCTCGACCTTGTTCCAATCCAGGCTGGGGTCAAACTGTTCTGCGGTCCAGGTGCCCAGTGACTGCGTGTCGGTGATCGTGTCGACATGGCCCACGATATTGCCGAATTCGCGGCGTTTGGCCCCCAGCATCTCGATGCCCCAGGCCCATTTCGTCAGCAGGTTGGCAATCGTCTTAGGCGTCAGCTTCGGAGGCGCGGAGAGGCCGTTCTTCAGATCCTTGTGGCGCTGGCCAAGGATTTGCAGATCAAGCGTAATGACAAGCGCCGAGCATTCTGCGTCTTTTGCCCGCTGGATTAAGCGCGCAACGTAATCCTCGTCCTTCATTGTGTAGAGTTGAAACCAGAAGGGTTTGCGGGTCGCTTCGGCGACATCTTCGATCGAGTTGATCGACATCGTCGATAGCGTGAAGGGAACGCCAAAGGCCTCGGCAGCCTTGGCGGCTTTGATCTCGCCATCCGCATGCTGCATCCCGGTCAGCCCGACCGGAGCTAACGCAACTGGCATAGCGACGTCTTCGCCGATCATCTGTGATGCGGTCGAGCGCCCCGACATATCCACGGCAACCCGCTGGCGCAGGCGGATATCCTCAAAGTCCGATGTGTTCTCGCGAAAGGTCTGTTCGGTCCAACTGCCGCTTTCCGTGTAGTCGAAGAACATGCGTGGCACACGGCGTTCGTAGATCCGCTTGAGGTCTTCGATATTGGTAATGACGGGCATGGCAGGGACCTGTGAGGTATCGGATTGTTTTTCCTACCAATAGCGATAAGGCGGCGCAACGTCTGCTGCGCCTCACCTTTGATGCCAGCAACCCGCAATATGCGTGAAGTCCAATGTTTTGATCAGGCGTTATGAGCGCCGTCGGCCAGAGATTTCACAAAGTCCAGAACCTCGGGCACAGGTTTTCCGGCGCCAATCTGGCTGACGATGGCAGACCCCACCACGGCCCCGTCCGCTACGCTTGCAATGGCGCGCGATTTTTCTGGCGTGTTGATGCCGAATCCGACGATGACGGGCAGGTCAGTCGCGGCTTTGATCCGAGCGACTTCGGGGCCAACATCGGTGGCCTGCGCTTCGGCCGCGCCAGTGATGCCGGTGATCGAGACGTAGTAGACAAAGCCGGATGTGTTCTGCAGCACCCGCGGCAGCCGGGTGTCGTCGGTCGTAGGCGTTGCCAGACGGATGAAATTCAGACCCGCTGCCTGCGCGGGCAGGCACAGCTCGGCATCTTCCTCCGGGGGCAGGTCGACGACAATCAAACCATCAATTCCGGCGTCTTGGGCGTCGGCCAGGAACGCATCAACTCCACGGCTGTAAATCGGGTTATAGTACCCCATCAATACAATCGGGGTGGTGTCGTCGCTCTCGCGAAATGCGCGCGCCAGATCCAGGGTCCGTTGCAAAGTCATTCCGCCATCCAGTGCCCGTTGTCCGGCGGCCTGTATGGTGGGGCCGTCAGCCATTGGATCGGTGAACGGCAGGCCAAGTTCGATCACGTCGACACCCGCGCCGGGCAGCCCTCGCACCAATTCCAGCGAGGTGTCATAATCAGGATCCCCCGCCATGACATAGGCAACAAATGCCTTTTTGCCCTGATCCTTGAGCTCAGCAAATTTGGCGTCGATACGGGTCATTTTGGATCCTTGCATACAGGTTTCGACCCGATGTGCAGAAACTTTGACCGAAAATCAATCCCGGTTCGGCTATGCCGCGTCAGAATGCAAAATGGTATCTCAGCAAAGCCGAGTTTACGCCGGGGTTGAAATTCTCGGTGCTGGCATTTGATTTGTGGGTGACCGCCAGCGACAAGCTGTTTCCATTGTCAAAGGTGTATCCCAGTCCCAATAAGCTTCTAATTTGGAATTCGCCGCCAAGATCGTTCAGCGCATCGCCATCAGAAAAATACCCTGGCATTACACTGCCTTCGACAAACCAGCGTTCGGAAAAGGAATAGACACCGACCAGCCCGATGCCGATATGCAGATCGGCGGCGGCGTCCACTGTAATCGCGCCACCCCATCCCGCCGAAAAGCGCGTGGCTTGGTGAAATGGGCGGTGATGGTATTCAAGAGAGACGACAGCCTCATCACTGGCCAACGGGTCGGAAAAATCCGAAAAGCCGGCCCCTAAGATCAAAGACTGCGCGTGTACAACCTGGGTGGTCAAACACAGCGCGGTGGCGATGTAGAGAAGTTTCATAACTGACGTTCACTATTAAATTGTTTCTACACGTTAATTTTTGAATCTAATTTTGACCGTTCAATGAGCGCAAGCGCACAATTGCGTGACAATTCGTGTGTGTTGCCAATTGGTCCAAATTGGGACAATCGGCTCGGCGCCTTGCGCATTTCGTCGGACCTGCATAGAAGCAGCGCGCAAATGGCATGCAGGAGGCCGTGATGGGCTTTAAGATGGGAATTGTGGGTCTGCCGAATGTGGGCAAGTCGACCCTCTTTAACGCGCTGACCAAAACCGCTGCTGCGCAGGCGGCGAATTTCCCGTTTTGTACCATCGAACCCAATGTGGGCGATGTGGCCGTGCCCGACGACCGGCTGGACAAATTGGCTGCGATTGCCAGTTCGAAACAGATCATCCCGACGCGGATGACCTTTGTGGATATCGCCGGTCTGGTAAAGGGTGCTTCGAAAGGTGAGGGGCTGGGCAACCAGTTTCTGGCCAATATCCGCGAGACGGACGCGATTGCTCATGTGCTGCGCTGCTTTGAGGATGGCGATGTGACCCATGTTGATGGCCGTGTTGATCCCGTGGCCGACGCCGATACCATCGAGACCGAGTTGATGCTGGCCGATCTGGAAAGCATCGAAAAACGCCGCGCCAATCTGGTGCGCAAGCTGAAAGGCAACGACAAAGAAGCGCAGCAGCAGGAGCGTCTGCTGGCCGAGGCGCAGGCGATGCTGGAAAACGGCAAACCCGCGCGTTTCGTCGAGGTTTCAGACGAAGACGCCAAGGCGTGGAAGATGTTGCAACTGCTGACCACCAAGCCGGTGCTTTATGTCTGCAACGTGTCCGAGGAAGAGGCCGCCGAGGGCAACGAATACTCGACCCGCGTGGCCGAAATGGCTGCGGCGCAAGGCAATTCCCACGTCATCATCAGCGCCAAGATCGAGGAAGAGATCAGCCTGCTGGAAGCGGACGAGGCGCAGATGTTCCTTGAGGAAATGGGTCTGGAAGAACCGGGCCTCGACCGCCTGATCCGCGCCGGTTACGACCTGCTGAAACTGGAAACCTATTTCACCGTTGGCCCCAAAGAGGCCCGCGCCTGGACCATCCGCACCGGCACCGCCGCCCCGCAGGCCGCTGGGGTGATCCACGGCGATTTCGAAAAGGGTTTCATCCGCGCCGAGACCATCGCCTATGACGACTACATCGCCGCCAACGGCGAACAAGGCGCAAAGGAAGCAGGCAAGATGCGGGCCGAGGGCAAGGGCTACATCGTCAAGGACGGTGATGTGATGCACTTTTTGTTTAATACGTGATCCACGGCCTCATTTGCGAAAACTTTTTGGTGTGTTCTGAAGCGGGCTTAGTATCGTCAATAAAGTTGTGCTAGCTGCGGTTCATTGCTCAGCACTATCCTCTAGCTGGATACCTGCAGAGTGTTTCGCCGAAGTTTTTGAAGGGGAAGAAACGGAACTCTCTGTACCCAAAGCTAAGCTTTGAATCGTTTGAAGCTGGGTGATACCGAAAGGCGCCAAGGTATTTCATGTTCTTGAAAAAGATTGAAGCAGGTGGGGTATCGCCAGCGGTAGGCCCAGCCTCACTACAGCTCAAATCGTCATTTCGCAGTCTTACGTCCACTTCTTCTTGATAGTTAAAGATGCGCACGCTTGGACCATCTAGGATCCGCATCATCCAAACACTGTTCACTACGATAACAGTGCCGTCATCGTGTAGGTAAAGATTGACCTCGTCACTGAAATCGGCGACGAGCCATTCGTAAGCGCAGGAAAGCGGGCTATAGTCGCACACAACCAAGCGCCGCTGATGTTCAGCGAAGAGCGATCGAAAGGGCGTGGGAACTTGCACGCGGATCGTTCTTCCGTCAGAAAATTCATATGCGTCTTTGTAAGGCACCTCTGCCGTCGCCGCTCGAAAGTTGACGGTCGTAACTACGGTGGCCGCAAAGCAAAAACCTAGAAGGCTGATAGATCGTCCGTTCATTGGTTTTTCCGGTTTCTGGCGCTTTGATTCTTAAGGAAAATTGACATTTCAACTCTCGTGCGACAACACATTTCGAATGTCGCGTTTCACCAGCAATTCAGCGATGTTTCTGGGCAGTAACACAGGCCGGTTCCATCCGCATTTCCCCAGCGCCAAATGGGGTCGGCTTTCCTCTGCTGTTGAAATCTCGTTAAGGTATGGATCGACCAACTGTCTGAGAGATCCCCAAAATGATCGAAATCCGCGACCTCCAACTGCTCAGCGCCTTGGCGCGGCATCGCCATTTTGCCAAGGCGGCTGAGGAGTGTGGGATATCGCAGCCTGCATTTTCGATGCGTATCCGCAATCTCGAAGACCGGCTGGGCGTTTCAATCGTCCGCCGCGCGAACCGGTTTCAGGGGCTGACTGAAGAGGGCGAGATGATCGTCCAGCGCGCGCGGCGCATACTTGATGACACCAAGGCGCTGGAACAGCAGGTGTTGGCCTCGAAAGGTGAGATCACGGGGACGCTGATCCTCGGTGTGATTCCCACCGCAATCGCCTTTACCGGTCGATTGACCAAGCGGCTGCGGGATGCGCATCCCCGCATTGTCACCCGGATCGAAACCATGTCCGCCACCGCGATTCAGCACCGGCTGGACGAAGGCAGTCTGGACGCAGGCATCACCTATGGCGACAGCATCGGTACCGATCTGCGGCAGGTTCAGCCATTGTACGAAGAGACCTATGTGCTGTTGATCCCGGCCCATATGACTGCGGAAAATGGCCCGATTCCATGGGCGCGGGTCGCTGATTTTCCGATCAGCCTGCTGGAACCACAGATGCAGAACCGCCGTATTCTGGACCGGATTTTTGCCGAACAGGGCCTGCACCCGCAGGTGGTGGCGGAAACAAGCGGGTTTACCGCCTCGATGGTCATGGCGCGCGAAGGGTTGGCGGCAACGGTTGTTCCCCGCGTACTGGTTCGGGCGCTGGGCGATCTGAAAGGCACCAGGGTGCTGCCTCTGGTCGATCCTGTTGTCAGCAAACCGATTTGCCTGGCGACGCTATCACGTGATCCTGAACTGCCCACGGTCGAGGCCCTGCGCGCGGTGGTGACGTCTTTGCGGTGATAAACTGTCGTTATCGTGCGATTGCGATATGCGATTTGACGATATGCTATTCTGATGAGACACGGAGCCTCAATCGGAGGGCATCATGGCACCATTAGATACCAAGCCATCAGGCGCACCCAAGGGCGTCTGGAAGTCAGGTAAAGGCAAGGGGCGGCACACGCCCAAGGGCCGTCAGTTCACGGATGAGGCGCAGGCGGAAATTGCACGTCTGCTGGGCGACCGCCCGCGCCGCCGCGATTTACTGATCGAATTTCTGCACCTGATTCAGGACGAACACGGCCATATCAGCGCCGACCACATCGCCGCCTTGGCGGTAGAGATGCGGGTCGGTCAGGCCGAGATCTACGAGACTGCCACTTTCTATGCCCATTTCGACGTGGTCAAAGAGGGCGAGACACCGCCGCCTGCGTTAACGATCCGTGTCTGTGATTCCCTGTCCTGCGAAATGGCTGGTGCCCAACAGCTTCAACAAGCGCTGGAGGACGGTCTGGACCCGTCCGAGGTCCGCGTTGTTCGTGCGCCCTGCATGGGCCGCTGCGATACGGCCCCGGTGCTTGAGATTGGTCACAACCACATCGATCACGCGACCCCCGAAAAGGTGCAGGCTGCGATTGCTGCTGGCGACACGCATGCCCATCTGCCCGACTACGAAACATTCGCCGCCTATGAGGCCAATGGCGGTTACGCCAAGCTGGCAGAGCTGCGCGACGGTGGCGATTGGGAGAAGGTGCAGGAAGACGTGCTGGCCTCGGGCCTGCGCGGTCTGGGCGGCGCTGGTTTCCCGTCCGGCAAGAAATGGGGCTTTGTTCGCATGAACGAAGGGCCACGCTATCTGGCCGTGAACGGGGATGAAGGTGAACCCGGCACGTTCAAGGACCGCTACTATCTGGAACGCACGCCGCATGTCTTCCTTGAAGGCATGTTGATCGCCGCCTGGGCGGTCGAAGCGGAAACCTGCTTCATCTACATGCGCGACGAATATCCAGCGGTGCTGGAGATTCTGCGCCGCGAGATCGCAGCGCTGGAGGACGCCGGTATTGTTGAGCCCGGTTATATCGACCTGCGGCGGGGTGCCGGTGCTTACATCTGCGGTGAAGAATCCGCGATGATCGAGTCGATCGAAGGCAAGAAGGGTCTGCCGCGTCACCGTCCTCCGTTTGTGGCGCAGGTTGGGGTCTTTAACCGCCCGACCTTGGTGCACAATGTCGAGACACTGTATTGGGTCACTAAGGTGTGCCGTGAGGGACCGGAGTGCCTCAACAGCACCGAAAAGAACGGGCGTACGGGCCTGCGCAGCTATTCGGTCTCGGGCCGTGTGGCGAAGCCGGGTGTTTACTTGTTGCCGGCGGGCTCGACCATTCTGGACGTGATCGAAGCCGCCGGAGGGATGGCCGAAGGGCAAACTTTCAAGGCCTATCAGCCGGGCGGACCGTCCTCGGGCCTGTTGCCAGCGTCGATGGATGATATCCCGTTGGATTTTGACACACTACAACCACATGGCACTTTTATCGGCTCCGCTGCCGTTGTGGTCCTGTCCGATCAGGACACCGCCCGCGACGCCGCGCTGAACATGCTGCGGTTCTTCGAGGATGAAAGCTGTGGCCAGTGCACGCCATGCCGTGCTGGCTGCGAAAAGGCGGTTAAGCTGATGCAGGCTGACAAATGGGATCAGGACCTGCTGGAAGACCTGTGCCAGGTCATGGGCGATGCCTCCATCTGCGGTCTGGGGCAGGCGGCCCCGAACCCCATCCGCCTGGTCATGAAACACTTCGCTGACGAAATCTGAGGGAGACAGAGCCATGCTTGACGCAAGCCCAAACAAGACCGTCACCTTCAACCTGAACGGCGAAGATGTCACCGTGCCCGAAGGCTGGACCATCTGGGAAGCCGCCAAGGGGCAAGGGTTCACCATCCCTCACCTGTGCCACAAGCCGCAGCCGGGCTACAAACCCGACGGCAACTGCCGCGCCTGTATGGTCGAGGTCGAAGGTGAGCGCACGCTGGTCGCGTCGTGCATCCGTCCGGCAGCGGATGGGATGGTCGTGAAAACCGACAGCGACCGCGCCGAGAAATCGCGCGCCATGGTCATGGAATTGCTGGTTGCCGACCAGCCGGAAGAGCCGCACGACACCTCCAGCCATTTCTGGGACATGGCCAAGCTGAACGATGTCAGCGACAGCCGTTTCCCTGCGAAAGAGGCCGAAAAAATCCCGCTGTTGGATGACAGCCACGTTGCGATGCGGGTCAATCTGGACGCCTGCATCAACTGCAACCTTTGCGTCCGTGCCTGCCGCGATGTGCAGGTGAATGACGTGATCGGAATGGCCGGTCGTGGCCACACCGCACAGGTGGTGTTCGACCAGAACGACCCGATGGGCGCATCGACTTGTGTGGCATGTGGCGAGTGTGTTCAGGCCTGCCCAACCGGCGCGCTGATGCCCGCGACTGTGTTGGATGACCAACAGCGCGGCGACAGCAAGGATTACGATAGCGAAACCGAAAGCGTCTGCCCGTTCTGCGGCGTGGGCTGCAAGGTCTCGCTGAAGGTCAAGGACGGCAAGGTCAAGTATGTCGAGGGCATCAATGGTCCCGCAAACGAAGGCCGCCTGTGCGTCAAGGGCCGGTTCGGGTTCGACTACATCCACCACCCACATCGCCTGACCAAGCCGCTGATCCGGCGCGAGGATGCGCCTGAAAAGGGGCTGAATGTCGATCCCGGCAACCTCGACACCCATTTCCGCGAAGCGACATGGGAAGAGGCGATGGATCTGGCCGCCACCAAGCTGAGGGCTCTGCGCGATGAAGACCCGCGCAGCGTCGCGGGCTTTGGTTCGGCCAAATGCACCAATGAAGAAGCTTATCTGTTCCAGAAGTTCATCCGCCAGGGCTTCAAGCACAACAATGTCGACCACTGCACGCGCCTGTGCCACGCGTCGTCGGTTGCGGCTCTGATCGAGAACGTCGGCTCGGGTGCCGTGACCGCGACCTTCAATGAGGTCGAAAACTCAGACGTCGTAATCATCATCGGCGCCAACCCGATCGAGAACCACCCGGTTGCGGCGACCTACTTCAAGCAGTTCACCAAACGCGGCGGCAAGCTGATCGTGATGGATCCGCGCGGCGTTGGTATGCGCAAGTTTGCGGATGAGATGCTGCAGTTCCGTCCGGGTGCGGATGTCTCGATGCTCAACGCGATCATGAACGTGATCGTCGAGGAAGAGCTGTACGACAGCCAATACATCCACCGCTGGACCGAGAACTGGGAGGCCGAGAAAGAGCATCTGCGCCAGTTCACGCCCGAGGCGATGGCCCCGATCTGTGGCATCGAACCGGATCAGTTGCGCCGCGTCGCGCGCACCTTCGCGCAGGCCAAGGCCGGTCTCATCTTCTGGGGTATGGGCGTCAGCCAGCATATCCACGGCACGGACAATTCGCGCTGCCTGATCAGCCTCGCGCTGATGACTGGCAATGTTGGTAAACCCGGCGCGGGTCTGCACCCGCTGCGCGGTCAGAACAACGTTCAGGGGGCCTCGGATGCGGGCCTGATCCCAATGTTCCTGCCGGATTATCAATCGGTTACCGATGACGGTATCCGCGCCAAGTTCAACAACGTCTGGAACTCGGACGATTTCTCGAACGAGAAGGGCCTGACCGTGACCGAGATCATCGATCAGGCATATGCGGGCAACATCAAGGGTATGTACATTCAGGGTGAAAACCCGGCCATGTCCGACCCCGATGTGAACCACGCGCGCGAGGCGCTGGCCAAGCTGGACCTGATGATCGTGCAGGATATCTTCCTGACCGAAACGGCGAACTATGCCGACATCATCCTGCCCGCCTCGGCGCTGTATGAAAAGAACGGCACCGTGTCGAACACCAACCGTCAGGTGCAGCGTGTGCGGCCCGCCGTGAACCCACCGGGTGAGGCGCGCGAGGATTGGAAGATCACGGTCGAATTGGCACAGCGGATCGGTCTGAACTGGGATTACACGGATGTGTCTCAGGTCTTTGACGAGATGAAGCTGACGATGAACTCGCTCGACAATATCACCTGGGATCGGCTCAAGACCGAAACCATCACCTATCCGTCGCTGTCCGAGACCGATCCGGGGCAGGCGATTGTGTTTGGCGATGGCTTCCCGCGCGCCGAAGGGCGGGCGAAATTCACTCCGGCAAGCGTCATCCCGCCGGATGAGGCCCCGGATGATGAATACCCGATGATCGCCACCACCGGACGTCAGTTGGAGCATTGGCACACCGGGTCAATGACCCGCCGGTCGAACGTTCTGGATGCGGTGGAACCGGAAGCGAACTGTTCGATGAACCCGCGCACGCTGAAACTGATGGGCATTGAGCCCGGTGAGATGATTCGTCTGACCACGCGCCGCGGTTCCATCGAGATCATGGTGCGCACCGACCGGGCGATTGCCGAGGATATGGTGTTCATCCCGTTTGCCTATGTCGAGGCGGCGGCGAACATTCTGACCAACTCGGCGATCGATCCGTATGGCAAAATCCCCGAGTTCAAGTTCTCGGCGATTCGCGTCGAAAAGATCGAAGATGCCATCGCGGCGGAATAGCGGGGTCTAAGACCGATACGCTAAGGGGCGGTTCTGAACAGGGCCGCCCCTTTTTGTTGCAATGGTGGCCATTCCTGAGGTTTCTGCCTTTGGCTGCGCGGAAAATACCGGCTTTGGCCCTAGGGTCTGCGCGAACATCGCGACCCTTTGGTATCAGATCGATACGTTTCAAGGGCCAACACTGCACAAAATAAATTGAACTCGAAAACTGTGTCTTATCGATCTTTTGGGCGCTCCGTTCGGGTGACAACGACAACTTTTGGGAACCGAGTGAATCACCGAGGTCTTTGGTGTCTTTTCGCGCAATCAGGTTCGAGAATTTATATTAAAAAATAACGTTTTAAGTCGGTTTTTGATCAACGATTCACGCCCGCAGAACACGTCGAACCGCCTTTCCGGAATGCTGGGAAACAGACAAAACCTGTTCTTTGGGCACCTCAGAAAATCGCCGGGCGTTCAGGAAATGAACCGGGGCGTCTTGAGGGTCCTCGGGATTTGCCGGAATAGACAGCGAGCCAGAATTTCCAGCTCACTCAATCACATTTACGGACAACGACATGAAACATGTTCTCTTCGCAACTACTGCGCTGATTGCGACTGCAAGCGTCGCCGCAGCGGAAGTAAGACTTGGTGGTTTCGCCCGGTTTGGTATCGGCTATCAGGAAGATCGTTCGGCCGACGCGAACGTCGATGACACCATTCTGGTATCGCGCTTTCGTCTGAACATCGACGGAGACGCAGAAACCAACGGTGGCGTCAAATTCTCGGCGCGTGTGCGGCTTCAGGCCGACGAAGACAGCAGCACAGGCGAAGCCGGTCGCGCAGGACTCAACGGCGCGCGCTTTTCGGTGATCTATGGTGGACTGCGTGTTGACGCGGGCAACGTCTCGGGCGCCTTCGACAACTCGGATCTCTACTTCGGTACCGAGCCGGGGCTCGAAGAGTTCTTGGGCCAGTATTCGGGCGTAGATTACGAGTTCCTCGAATACAGCTCGACCGGAACTGGCGCTAACGCATTGTTCTTCCAATATGCGGTTGGTGATTTTGCCTTCGGTGCCTCTTATGACAGCGATGCTGTGGACGGGGCGGACCGTTGGGATGTAAGCGCGACTTACGGGTTCGAAAACTACTCGGCCACACTGATCTATGGTCAGACAAAAGGCGTCGGTGGTGCCAGCGATCAGGACCTGATCGTTTTGGCCCTGGGTGCCGAATTCGGCAACTTCAACGGCACCGTGTTCGTCGGACGTGACGGTGACACGCCAGACAACGATTTTGGCGAAGAAACCGACGGCACGGCCTATGGTTTGTCGCTGGCCTATAACATCGGTGCTGCGACCACGCTGACCGCGTCTTATGGTGACGGTTCGGCAGAAGGCGATACGCAGCAATACGGTGTTGGAATGATCTACGATCTGGGTGGCGGTGCATCGCTGCGCGGCGCTGTCGGACACGAGAAAGTGGGTCGTGCAGGTGACGGGCAAATCCTGGCCGACTTTGGTGTTCGCTTCAACTTCTGACGCGAGTTGACGCAATTGAAGGGCCGGTCTTTGGACCGGCCCTTTTTCGGTGTTCTGGACAAGCTTCGCATTTATTGCCTTGATGGGCTGCACGTACGGAGAACAGTCCAAATGACGCACCAATCGCCTACGGGTTATGACGGCCCATATCCCGCCCCTGTCGAAATCAGGGGGTTTACCGTTGATACGACCTGGATCGACTACAACGGCCATATGAATGTCGGCTACTACGGCGTGGCTTTCGACAATGCGTTGGAAATCCTAATGGTCGATCACCTCGGGCTGGGCGAGGGGCAGGTTCAGGCCTATGGGCACGGGCCGTATATCATTCAATCCCACCTACACTTCCTGCGCGAGATTGTGGCCGACACACCGTTTTCCTTTCGGTTTCGGATGTTGGACGCTGATCACAAGCGTGGTCACTACTTTGCTCAGATGATCTCGGATCAGGATGGACAGGTCTGCGCAACGCAGGAAGCGCTGTTCATGAATGTCAGTCACGAGACGGGCCGGTCAGTGCCCTATCCGGATTGGGCCGCTGCGCGCCTGTCGCAGATGGTTGCCGATCACAAAGTGCTGGAAACAGAGGCCCAGATCGGTCGGCCCATCGGCATTCGCCGCTAAGCGGTCCCGCGGGCTCAGTAGTCCCGTTCGAAAAAGATACCCAGACCGGTTTCGCCACGCCCGTCCACGGTCCCGCGGACGGTAAAGCTGTCGGTGACATCCAAGTTCAGGTTCACCTCGGTATCGCCTTCGGTGTTTACGGTGAAATCGGTGTAGAGGTTGTCGCTGAGATAGGCACCGGCCCCCAGCCGCCCGGCCCCTCCGGACGTTGCGCCGACATCAATCGTATCGACCCCGGTGGCCTCGCGTACACCTTTGGTTGCGTCCCCTCCGGCACCGCTGAGCTGCGCTAGCGACGCTGCCATCTGCGCGATTACGAAGGGCGAAAGCTCTGAGAACCGGTTGCCAAACAGCAGCATGGCCAGCGCCTCTTCGGTGGGGCGTTCGGGGTCCGAGAATACGTCGACCTGCGGCGAATCCAGCGGTCCGGCGATTTCAATCGTGGCGGTTCCGTCCGAGGTGCTGCTTGAGGATTCGAACTCGATATACGGCGTCAGGTCGCCTTGCAGGGTCACCAGACCCTTGGTCAACGCCAACCGGCGACCAAGGATGTCGATGTGGCCCCGGATCAACTCAATCTGACCGGAGGGCACCACAGAAGACGTGGTGCCGCCGATCTGGATGCGCCCGCCAAGTTCGGCATTCACGCCGCGCCCGCGGACAAATACGGCTTTGGGGGCCAATAGGTTGATATCCAGCGCGATGCGCGATGCGCCCTTGCTGGCCTCTTCCTTGACCACCAGCTGCGCGCGCTCGCGGGTGACATAGCTGGCCGAACTTTCATTGATGTGCTCGATCGGTGGAATGGGGGCTGCGCCAACAGCCCCGGCTGCGGCGGCGAGGTTGATATTGGTCTCGCCGAAATTGATCTGCCCCGCGATCGAACTGTTGCCCGCCAATGCACCGTTCACGGCGATCTGGCCGTTTAGCGTGGTTTCGTAGAGAAGATCATCGGTCAGAACCAGATTGTTGATCGACGTGACGATATTGGCGTCAAAGGGAGGCGTCAGGCCGACCGGGCCGTTGATGGTAAAACCACCACCCGCGCGAACGCCGCCCTGCATCGCAATCGTCGCGCGGCTTTGGGCCAGTGTCACCGTGCCGCCGATGCCAGTGATCGTCTGGCCGACAGATGGCAGCGCCATGGCTGTCCCCGAGGTCGTGATCGTCCCGCTCAGCGCATCCAGCGACGGCGCCCCTTTCAGTGCCAGATCAAAGTTGGCGGTTCCTTCGATCGTGTTTGGGGTGATGAACCTGTTGGCAATGCCGATATTGACGCCGCCTTTCATGGTCAGATCCGCGGTACCGGCGGATTCATCGAAAGTACCCTCAACTGTGCTGTTGATCTGGGCCGGTCCTTCGGCTTTGGCGCTGATCGTCCAGACACCCGCGTCGCGACGTGCGGTACCATTGGCTGCAATGGTGCCGGGAAATTCGGGCGCGAAACGCTCGATCTTGTTCAGACGCGCCTCGAACTTCAGATCAGCGGCGCCTTCGGTGGTCACTGTACCCGTCAGATTGGCATAAGAACTGTCGGGGCCTTGCAGGCTGACGTCGCCCTCGAGCCCTGAGCCTGTTGGGGCAACGTTTCCATCCAGTTTCAGCGGCCCGCTGAGGGTCTGAGAGAGCCGCCCGAGATCGTCCAGCGCGGCCGAAAAATCCAAGCCCCCTTGCGTACGGTCCAATTTGCCCGAAGCACTGGCTGTCAGCGCGGTTCCGTTCAGGCGGAAGGTGCGGATGTTCAGCCCCTGTTCGTCATTCACCGCGTCTACGTTCAGAGTGGTGCGACCTGCGATCAGATCATCGACAGTAGCAATTCCGGTCGAGATGTCATTGGCGGTGACGTTGCCCTGAACGTCAAATGTCCGATCTGCCTGCTGGCCGCTGCCTTTGACGTCAGCACGAACGGACCCGGCCAGATCGCGCTTTGCGATGCCCGAGAATAAGGACAGGTCTGGCGCGTTCAGCTTCACCTGTCCGTCAACTGCAATGTCGCCGGTCGGGTCGTCGATGGTGGCTGCAACCTCGGCTGTCAGGGCAGAACCGTTGACGGTGGCTTTGCGGATCACGATCTGATCGCCTGTGCGAGCGCCGTCGAACTCAATCGCGGTTCGTCCGGTCAACAGCGGGTCAAACTCGGCCATACCTGTCTGGATGTTATCTCCGATGACGCTGGCGGTTCCGTCGAATTCCAAGGTCTGGACTGTTCCGCTGCCATCCACCTGCGCCTGCAGGGAACCGCTTAACTCGCGTTTGGCGAGGCCGGAAAAGACCGACAAGTCGTTTGCGTTGATGCTGGCTTGCCCGTCGATGGTCAGGTTGCCGTCAGGTGTGGTCACCACGCCATCGGCCTGAGCGTCCAAAGCCGCCGAGGAAATCTTAAAGTCTCGGATCGTGATCCCATCAGTGGCCCGTTTGGCATCCAGTGTGATGTCGGTTTCACCCGCGATCACCGGGTCGATGTCGTCGCGCCCGGTCACAAGGTCCCGTCCGCTGACCGTGACCTTGCCGTCAAAGCTGCGTTCCAGAGGTGACCCGGTTCCTTCAACCCGGATCGAGGCCTCGCCACCAAGGTCCAGCTTGGCCACTTCGGAAAATCGCGACAGATCATCGGCTGACAGTTCTGCCGATCCATCGATCTGCAAGCCGGTCGCAAGGCCGCTGATGATCGCATCGGCCTCAAGCGCATAGTCGCTGCCGACAATCTCGAACCCCGACAGTTTCACCGTCTGGTCGCTGCCATAATCGAAATGTCCGTCCAGTGTCACGCGGTCACCAACCGCAGCATTCAGCCCGGGGTCGGACAGGTCGATCCCGTCCAGCGCGGCCTGAACATCGCCATCGATGGTCAGCCCGCCGCTTTGATCCAGCGTCCCTTGTCCCGATACTTGCGCTCGTTCCAGATTGATCTGGGCGGCCTTGATATCGTTGGCCGTTAAGCTCAGGTCCCAAAGGTTGCCGTTCTTCACATCATACAGGGCTGATAGTTGAGCCGCACCAATCGCGGTGTCCCCTCCGCTGATCGGCAGGACAACCTGATCCCCTTCGGGCGGGGTGATGCGACCTTGTACAGCAACCAGTTCCAGGGCGCCGCCCGCCGCAAGGCTAAGCTGGCTTTCCAGCGTCAGTGCCTGAGCGGTGATCTCGATATCGGAAATATCCAGTGCGCCGTCGGAATAGGTGCGCCCGTCGACAAACAGTTTCGTATCTGTTCCAAAGAACGTGTCCATCTCGTCGGCCAGAAACGGCGTCAGATCGCCCCCCAGATCGGCAGTAAAGGCGATGCCCTCATCTGCGCTTGCGGCTGCTGTCGGGGCAGCGCGCAAGCGGACCTGCCCGGTCACGCGTAGCTGATCGTCGCTGCTCAGCCCGATATCGGCGGTGAAATCGGTGACTGGCCCGGACCCTTTGGCTGTCAGCCCGATCGGGGGGCTGTCGGGGATCTTCAGCGCGGTCGAAATCAACCCGCCGGATGCCTCGGCCACAGTCAGGTCCAGGGTGATTTCTCGGCTGGAATTCTGGAAACCGGCGGTCAGGTTCACCGAATCCCCCGCCCGATCCAGCCGGTCGATGTTCAAGGTGGTATCCAGCGTCCCATCTGCCAACGACAGGTTGCCATCGACCGTCAGGTCAGCGGCGACGCCGATCAGCGGCTCGCCCAGCGAAAGATCATCTATGCGCAACTCGCCGATCTCGATCGACACCGGCAGTTCGGGCAATTGAAAGGGTTGAGTTTCGGCGGAAGGCGGCGGGGCTTCTTTGGTTGTTGTTCCAGGCGCTCGGGCGATGTCGATCTCATGCGCGACCAACGCGTTGACCGAGAAGCGCCCGCGGAGCAGGGCCAACCGGTTCCAGTCCAATTCGGCCCCCTTGATGGTCAGCCAGACACCTTCGTCGTCCGCGACCGTGATCTCTTGTATCGTGGCGCGCGAACTCAGCGCGCCTTCCAACCCGACAACACGCACGTTCTGGTCGTCGCCCGACAGCGTGTCCTGAAGGAAGCGTTCGATCATGCTGCCGCCGTCGTCCTGCGCCGCAACCGGCACCGGCGCGGCGATGACAACCGATCCAAGCAGCAGCGGATATGCAGCACGACGCATCAAAAGGCTTGTCCGATCCCTAAATAAAACTGAAGCCCGTCGCCGGTGTCACCCTGAACCGGAACAGCAAGGTCAAATCGCAGCGGGCCAAAGCCCCCAAGATCATACCGGACCCCAATCCCCGCGCCAGAGTGGACTTCTGCGTTTGTGCTGACAAACGCAGAACCATCGACCGCGCCATAATCGTAGAACCCGACCAGCGAGATTGTTTCGGTCACCTTGCCGCGTACCTCGCCGGAAAATCCAAGGAAGGATCTGCCGCCTGCAACCTCGTCGCCAACAGGAATACCGAGGCTTTCATAGGGCTGACCGCGTACGGTTCCGGCACCACCGGAAAAGAACAGGAAGTCAGGTGTCACGTTGGACGCAGACGGCCCCAAGACCGAACCCAGTTGCACACGACCGGCCAATACCAGACGGCCGCCGGTTCCAAGGCTGGTATAGGCGCGTCCGTCCAGAAACATTCGCACGCCCGAGTCGGTTCCCGAAAAGCCTGCAAATGGCATCACTTGCGAATCCAGATAGAACCCGCGCGTGGCGCTGACTTTGCTGTCTCGCTGGTCCCATTCCGACCGGAAAGGCAGGATGAAATAACGAAACTTGCGCCCATCTCCGTATGCATCGTCGGCGTCGGACCACTGAAATCCAGCTGATGCCTCGGCATATAACCTGTCGGAAAAGGTACGGCGCGCACCATAGGCCAGCGACGCGATGGTTACGTTATAGTTTTCTGTGTTGCGTCGCTCCAGCAGGGCGCTCCAGAATGTGTTGTCATCGGGACCCAGCCTGTCGGGTTGATCCAGCCGCAGACCGATCCGGCCATCCAGATCTTCCGCCCCACCGATATTGCGCAAGGCAAGTTCAAAGCGCAGCCTCTCGGCGCGTCGGAACACATTGCGATGTGTCCAAGTGGCCGTCAGGTCCACCCCATCGCGCGAGGCGATCTCGGCCCCAAAGGTGATCCGGCGCGGGGGCAGGTCTTCGAAAGTCGCGTCAAAGTCCAGAGTGCCGTCCGGATTGGGGGTCTCGCGTTCCTTGATCGACACCGTCGCAAAGGTTCCGGTGCGCCGCAGGCGTGTGCCGACTTTTTGGACCTCTTCCGGCGAATAGACCTCTCCGGTTGGGAACCCCGCAATCTTTTCAATCGAGCGGCGACGCACCTTTGTGTCGCCATCGATGAACATCTTGCCGAATGTCAGGCGGGGACCGGGTGCAAGATCGATCTGGGAATCCAGTCTCCTCTGGGTGTGTCGGGCAATGACCTTTTGATCCTCGACATCGGCCTTGGCGTGACCGGCATTCCTCCAGCCCTGTACACCGGCCGAGGCCGCCTGTTGGATCGCGCCGGTCGTGGCGCGTTTGCCGGTCGCATATTCGGGGGGCAGTTCGGTATTGGGCGACAAGGGCTGCACGATGGCGGTGCCAAATGTATATATCGGTCCGGGATTGACCAGAATGACGGCCCGCTTGAACTGTGGCGGTGCTTCGAGCGAGTTGATGTCGGCGGCCTCCTGACCGTCCAGCTTGATGCTGACGACCGGGGCGAAATAGCCCTCGTCATACATGATCTGCACGATGGTGCGGTAATCGGATAGCGCAGCGGACAGGATTTCCAGCGAAGTATCCAGCCCGCGTGAATCTGCTGTAAAGACGGAAGAGGTTTCTTCCAGCCGCTCGACCAATTCCTTTGGTGCGCCGGGTGCGGACAGGCTGATTTCAAGGGCGGTTGCAAGCGTCGGGGACAGGGTAACCAGTGCAGCGAAAATCCAGCCTCTCAGAACGCGCTGCGGTCTGCCCCTTGTCATCATATGTCTCAACTGCCCCAAGCTGAAATCGTTATCGCCGCGAAATACCCATCGGTGCGGCCGGTTGAGTTCAACTTAGAGCATCTGTTTGGCTTCAGGGGAAGGATTAATCACACGGCGCTGGTATTGTAGCCGACAAAATCAGGCGCGTAGACGGACTAGGAATCCGCATTGCGGAACCAGCGGATGATCGCGGCGCGGTCCTCGGGTTCCATATAGGTCACGTTGGCGGGCGGCATGGCATGCGTCACGCCTGCCTGCAGATAAATCTGTTGCGCATTCCGGGCGATGTCACCTTCGGTTTCCAGCAGAACACCTTTGGGGGCCCAGAGGATGCCGTCCCACACCGGTTCGCGGGCGTGGCACATTGAACAGCGGCCCAACACGATGTCATGTGCCTCGTCGAAACCCTCGGCAGCGGCGAACCGCTGCTCGTAGGGTGTCAGTGGTTCAGCCTCGGCCTCCTCGACCGGTTTGTACATCGGCGCAGTGGACAGCCACATGATGGCGATGAACAGAAGCGCGGTCACAAGCCATGTCCAGGTCGGGTTGCCCGCACGGGCATGGTGGGTGTTGAAATAGTGCCGGATGGTCACGCCCATCAGGAACACCAGCGACGCAATGATCCAGTTGTACTCGGTCGCGAAGGCCAACGGATAGTGGTTCGACAGCATCAGGAACACGACCGGCAAGGTGAGGTAGTTGTTGTGGGTCGAGCGTAGCTTGGCGATCTTGCCGTACTTTGGATCCGGCGTGCGGCCGTTCTTGAGGTCATCCACCACAATGCGCTGGTTGGGCATGATGATGAAAAACACGTTCGCCGTCATGATTGTGGCGGTAAACGCGCCCAGATGCAGCATCATTGCGCGCCCGGTGAAAATCTGGTTGTACCCCCAGCCCATCACCACCAGCAGCACAAACAGCAAGACCATCAGCAGGGTCGGGCGCTCACCCAGTCCCGATTTGCACAGGTAGTCATAGATCAGCCAACCCACCGTCAGCGAAGCGGCCGAGATCAGGATACCCTGCCACAGCGCCAGATCGGCCTTTTGCGCGTCGATCAGGTACAGCTCTCCGCCGACCCAATAGACCAGCATCAACAGCGCCGCGCCGCTGAGCCAGGTGGCATAGCTTTCCCATTTGAACCAGGTCAGATGGTCCGGCATCCGTTCGGGCGCGACCAGATATTTCTGAATGTGATAGAAGCCGCCGCCATGCACCTGCCATTCTTCGCCATCCGCAGGGCCGGGGATGTCGCGGTTCAGGCCAAGGTCCAACGCGATGAAATAAAAGGATGATCCGATCCAGGCGATTGCGGTGATGACGTGCAGCCAGCGCACGGCAAAAGCCATCCAATCCCAGAACACGGCGAAGTCGTACATTGGTGATGTCTCCGATTGCTTGGGGCCACACTAGGCAAGCGGGTATTTATTCGGTATTCCCATATATTGCCAAGCTGTATCAAAAAAATCGAAAAGATGTCCTATCTCGACAACATACGCACTTTTGTCAGGGTTTACGATCTCGGCAGCATGTCTGCTGCCGGGCGCGACCTGCGGATTTCTCCCGCCGTGACCTCAGCCCGAATATCGCAGCTCGAAGATCACCTGGGGGTTCGCCTTTTTCAGCGTACAACGCGGAACCTGTCGCCAACCGAACAGGGCAAGGCGTTCTACCCCGGCGCGGTGTCGGTGCTGGACGCGGTGGATGAGGCCGAGGCGCAGGTCACGCATTTGACCGAGGCGCCGCGCGGATCGCTGTTCGTTGCAGCGCCGCTTGGCGTCGGGCGGCGTTTGCTGGCCCCGAACGTGCCAGATTTTCTTGCCGAATACCCTGAGATTGATGTGCGGCTGCGATTGACCGATCGATCCGTTGATCTGACGACCGAAGGGCTGGACCTGGCCTTTTTCATCGGTCAGCCAGAAGACAGCACATTGCGCATTCGCAAGATCGCAGATTGCCAAAGAGTCTTGTGTGCAGCGCCCGATTACGTGGATCGGCGCGGGATGCCGCAAACCGGTCGGGATCTGATAGCAGACAAGCACGAGTGCCTGAACCTGCGCTATCCCGGCGCGACCGAGTTTCAATGGGTATTGGAAACGTCCGATGGCCCAAATCGCTTTGCCGTGACCGGGCGCTTTGAATGTGATGACGGGGATGTGCTTACGGATTGGGCGCTGTCAGGGCAAGGGATCGCAATGAAGCCGATGTTCGAGGTGGCCGATCACCTGAAAGCCGGAAGGTTGGTGTCTGTCGCGCAACAGACGCCTCCGGTTCCGGTGCAGATGGCGTGCCTCTATACCCATCGCCGCCATCAGGATCCCAAAGCCCGGTTGTTCATGGATTTCATGATCGAACGGATCAGCAAGGTCGTGCGAAGTGTCGAAGAAACCGCCTAGAGGCGGGGTCGATCAGCAGCGGTCCTCTAGCTGCCGCGATAGGTCGAATAGCCGTAGGGCGAAAGCAACAGCGGCACGTGATAGTGCGCCTCGGCATCCGACATACCGAACCGGATTGGCACTTGATCCAGAAACAGCGGCTCTTCGGCGGTCTGATCGGTTGCGCGCAGGTAATCTCCGGCGAAAAACACCAGTTCATAGGTGCCGGTTTCAAAAGTCTCATGCGGCAGGATCGGTTCGTCCGTGCGGCCATCGGCATTGGTCACGGTCTCGGCCAGTTTTTGATGCGTGGTCCCGGCCACCTTATAGAGCGCGATCTTCAGCCCTTGGGCCGGGCAGCCGCGTGCCGTGTCCAGAACGTGGGTTGTCAGGTATCCAGCCACCGGAACCTCCTTCTTTTTGTTCGCGCCATTTGTGCTCGCAGCCGGATGGTCTGCGCCGACAGGTATATTTTGAGACACTCTGATTTGAAACCGCAGCATTTGGGAATGCCGAAAGAAATGGAAACAGCGTTCGGATTGATTTGATAATTCTACCGGCAATTCTGCGCTAAAGCTGTGTGAACTGAATAGACCAAGACGGAAAACAGCATGCAGCCTCCTCGTTATCCCCGCGATATGATCGGATACGGAGCCACCCCACCAAACGCACAATGGCCGGGCGGGGCAAAGATCGCGATTCAGATCGTGCTGAACTATGAAGAAGGCGGTGAGAACTGCATCCTGCACGGCGATGCCGCATCCGAGGCATTTTTGTCCGAGATCGTCGGCGCGGCGCAATGGCCCGGTCAACGCCATTGGAACATGGAGTCTATCTATGAATACGGCGCGCGCGCCGGGTTCTGGCGTCTGCACCGGTTGATGAAGGACCTTCCGATCACGGTGTACGGCGTGGCGACCGCATTGGCACGCTCGCCCGATCAGGTTGCGGCAATGAAATCCGCCGGATGGGAGATTGCCAGCCACGGCCTGAAATGGGTCGAGCACAAGGACATGTCGGAAGACGAAGAGCGCGCCCAGATCGCCGAAGCGATCCGCCTGCATACCGAAGTTGTCGGCGAGCGTCCCTATGGCTGGTATACTGGACGGTGCTCCGAGAATACCGTGCGTCTGGTGGCCGAAGAAGGCGGTTTCGATTATGTCGCAGACACATATACCGACGATTTGCCCTACTGGACAAAGGTCGGTGAACGCGATCAGCTGATCGTGCCCTATACGCTGGATTGCAACGACATGCGGTTTGCCACACCGCAGGGCTTCAACTCGGGCGATCAGTTCTATTCCTATCTCAAGGACAGTTTCGACGCGCTTTACGAAGAAGGCGAGGCTGGTTCGCCCAAGATGCTGTCGATCGGTTTGCACTGCCGACTGATCGGCCGCCCGGGCCGCGTCATGGCGCTGAAGCGGTTTCTTGATTATGCGGGCGGATTTTCCGATGTCTGGTTCGCGACACGGCAGCAGATCGCTCGTCATTGGGCGGCGATACATCCGGCGCAGTCAGCCGCGAAACCGTCATTGATGCAGCGGTCCGAATTCGTCGACACTTACGGCGGTATCTTCGAGCATTCCGCCTGGATCGCGGAACGGGCCTATGATCTGGAACTTGGCCCGGCCCACGACACAGCTGGGGGTTTGCACAACGCGCTGACCCGCATGTTCCGATCCGCGACCGAGGACGAGCGTCTGGGCGTCCTGACTGCGCACCCGGATCTTGCGGGTAAACTGGCACAGGCCAAACGTCTGACGGCGGAAAGCACATCCGAACAGGCCTCGGCAGGTCTGGATGCTTTGACGGATCAGGAACGGCAAGCTTTTACCGACCTGAACACGCAGTACACCGAAAAATTCGGGTTTCCCTTCATCATCGCGGTGCGCGACCATGACAAGGCCTCGATCCTTGGGGCGTTTGAACGCCGGATCGAACAGGATCGTGCGACCGAATTTGCCGAAGCGTGCCGTCAGGTCGAACGCATTGCCGAATTCCGCCTGCGCGACTTGTTGCCGTCATGAGCCTGCAGATCGTCGTCGAACCGATCTCGGCCAAGGCATTCGCGCCATTCGGAGATCTGATGGAGGTGACCGGTGAGCCCGACAAGATCATCAACCAAGGTCAATGCGGGCGATTTCACGACCGTGCGTCGCTCGACTTTTCGGATGGCCGCGCCGGGATCAGCCTGTTCAACGCCAATCCAAGGGCATTGCCCTACACGCTGGACATGGTCGAACGCCACCCGGATGGCAGTCAGGCTTTCATCCCGATGTCTCACCAGCCCTTTCTGGTCATCGTGGCACCGGACGAGGGAGGCAAGCCGGGTCTTCCGAGGGCGTTCGTCACGCAGCCGGGCCAGGCGGTGAACTACCATCGCAGTACGTGGCACGGGGTTCTCACGCCCCTGCACGCACCGGGACTGTTCGCGGTCGTCGACCGCATCGGCGATGGCCCCAACCTTGAAGAATACTGGTTCGACGAAGCTTACCAGGTAATCGAACCACAAAGCTGAAGCCGACGCAGAAACGGCAAGAACCCCATTGGATCTTAGGGAGGACAACAAGACCATGGCCGACACTTCGATAGGAACGCCCGAGCAACTTCGGGATCCAAATTTCACCCCCGGGTTACACAAGGCGATCCCTTTGGGCATTCAACATGTTCTGGCGATGTTCGTCTCGAACGTGACGCCCGCGATTATCGTGGCCGGGGCCGCCGGGTTCGGGTTTGGCTCGAACTCGCCTGATTTTCCGCAGCTTCTGTATCTGATTCAGATGTCGATGCTGTTTGCCGGTCTTGCGACCCTGCTGCAGACCGTGACCATCGGGCCGGTTGGGGCCGCCTTGCCAATTGTTCAGGGCACCAGCTTTGCCTTCCTGCCGATCATGATCCCGCTGGTTGCGGGCAAAGGCGTCGACGCGTTGGCCGCTCTGTTCGGAGGCGTGCTGATCGGCGGTTTGTTCCACGCCTGTCTGGGGCTGGTCATCGGAAAGATCCGCTTTGCGCTGCCGCCTTTGGTGACAGGCCTTGTTGTAACAATGATCGGTCTGGCACTGGTCAAGGTCGGTATCCAATACGCCGCCGGCGGTGTGCCCGCCATCGGAACGCCGGAATACGGCTCGTTGCTGAACTGGTCTGCCGCGCTAGTCGTTGTTGTCGTCACACTCGGGCTGAAATTCTTCACCCGCGGGATGCTCTCGGTTTCGGCGGTTCTGGTCGGTCTGGCCGTTGGCTACGCCTACGCTCTGTTGATGGGCATGGTCACCTTTGAGGCAATTGGAACCAGTTGGGGTCGCGCTGCGGCATTCGCGCTGCCGGTACCGTTCAAATACGGGTTTGAATTCTCTGCCGCCGCCATCATCGGTTTCTGCCTGATGTCATTTGTATCGGCGGTGGAAACCGTGGGCGATGTTTCGGGCATTACCAAAGGCGGCGCAGGTCGTGAGGCAACCGACCAAGAGATCGCCGGTGCCACTTACGCTGATGGTCTGGGGTCTGCCGTTGCAGGTATTTTTGGCGGCTTTCCCAACACCTCGTTCAGCCAGAACGTTGGCCTGATCGCGATGACCGGCGTGATGAGCCGCCATGTGGTGACCTGCGGAGCGCTGTTCCTGATCCTGTGTGGGCTGGTTCCAAAAGTCGGTGCCATCATCCGCACCATTCCAATTGAGGTTCTGGGCGGTGGCGTGATCGTGATGTTCGGTATGGTCGTCGCCGCCGGTATCTCGATGCTGTCCGACGTGAACTGGAGTCGCCGCAACATGGTGATCTTTGCCATCTCGCTGAGCATCGGTCTGGGGCTGCAACTTGAGCCCGGCGCAGTGCAGCACCTGCCGGACACACCGCGCATTCTGATGACCAGCGGCTTGTTGCCCGCGGCTTTGATCGCGATTGTTCTGAACCTGCTGTTGCCGGAAGAACTGGCGGCTGAGTCGACCGAGGAAGTCTCGGGCGGTATGGCCGGTCATGGCTCGGGCAGCCTGCCGTCGGAATAAGCTAAGCACTTACCGCAGCGCCGATCAGGTGCTGCGGTTCTAACCGGTTTGGGCCATCAGCCGAGCCACGTCCAGCATACGTGCGGAAAAGCCCCATTCATTGTCATACCAGCCAAAGACGCGAAACTGGCGGTCCCCGACCGCGCGCGTCTCGCGGCCTGCGATGACCAGCGATTCCGCACGCGCCCTCAGGTCTGACGACACCAGCGGCATATCGGTCCAACCCAGAACCGCCGAGTTGTCGACCGCCTGACACAGCGCGGTATTGAAGGTGTCTGAGTCCATGGTTCTTTCCAGCGAAACAACAAGATCCACAGCCGAGACGCTGGCCGTTGGCACCCGCACTGCAGCACCCGAGATGCGGCCCGCAAGATGCGGCAGAACAACATCGATTAACTGTGTGGCGCTTGATGTGGTGGGCACCATCGACAATGCCCCCGCGCGAGAACGCGCCAGATCGCCACGCGGAGCGTCCACCATGGGCTGACTGTTCGTATAACAGTGGATCGTTGTCATATGCCCCGAGACGATGCCGCCGATTTCGTCCAGTACCCGGACCAGCGGCGCAAGGCCGTTGGTGGTGCATGAGGCGTTCGACACGATCCGGGCGGTGCCCAGTTGATCTTCGTTCGCGCCCAGAACCACGGTCACCTCGGCAGCAGGTGAGGGCCCCGAGATCAGAACCTTGCCCGCCCCGGCGGTCAGCCCGCGACGCGCGACATCCGATGTGCGGGCAACGCCGGTGCAGTCCAGCAGGACGTCGACGCCGCTCAGGTCCACATTGGCCAGATCGGCGCTGTGAGTGACCGGATAGGTCTGCCCATCGACCTGCAGGGCATCGCCTTCAGCCTGCACCTTCCCGGGATAGGGGCCGAATGTGCTGTCGTATTGGAACAGGTAGGCGCAGGTCTCAAGCGGCGCGATATCATTGATCAGCACCAGCTCGATATCACCGCCGCGCGGCTGGGCCAGCAGCTGCCGCAAAATCGTGCGGCCGATACGGCCGAATCCGTTGATCGCGAGTTTCATGCGCAAGCTATGGCAGGCGAAACAGGCGACCTCAATGAAAGTATTGTACCAATCTCAGCCGCAGCTGACCTGCGAAAAGAACTGACCCGAGATGTTCTGATACATGCTGGGGACGATCACTTTGCACCCGGTTGCCTGTTGGATCGCGGCAATTGCCTGAATGGTGCGCAGTCGTGGCGGCGGGCCAAAGGGGTTGAGGTTGTTGTTGTCGCGCGTCGCCCGGTAAATGACGGGCTCATCGGACACTTGGGTCACCGCCCAAGTGCGGCTCATGACAAAAACCGATTTGGTTTCTTCCTTTGCCGCAACCGGCGTTGCATCCAGGGCCGTCAGGCCAACCACGGCCGCGATGGCCAGAATCGTTCCGCGCAAAAACATCGAATGTCTCCAGTGCTGAAATTTCCGCCGTATTTCAACAGATTCCGAGGCTTATGTGAACCCCTTGCCCGCGAAGAGGGTTAGCGCGGTGACAGGCTCAGCGGCATGTGTCGGTTCACATCCTTGTAGAGCAGATAGCGAAAGCGGCCGGGACCACCGGCATAACAGGCCTGCGGGCAGAAGGCGCGCAGCCACATATAGTCGCCGGCCTCAACCTCGACCCAATCCTGGTTCAGCCTGTAAACCGCCTTGCCTTCAAGCACATAAAGCCCGTGTTCCATCACATGGGTTTCGGCAAAGGGAATCACGCCGCCGGGTTCGAAATTGACGATATTGACGTGCATGTCGTGGCGCACATCCTGTGGATCGGCGAAACGGGTGGTGGACCAGCGGCCCTGCGTGCCCGGCATTTCGATCGGCGTAACATCACGTTCATTGGTTATGATCGGGTCCGGCAGGGGCAAGCCTGGTACGGCCTCGTAAGCTTTGCGAACCCAATGAAAGCGAGCAACGCTGTCAGCGCTATTGTGCAAGGTCCAATCCGACCCGGGTGGGATATAGGCGTATCCGCCGGTTTCAAGATTGTGAGTCTCGCCATCCAAGGTCAGCGTCACGGTGCCTTCAACGACAAACAGCACGGCCTGCGCCTGCGCGTCGGTTTCGGGACGGTCGCTGCCGCCGCCGGGCTGAACCTCCATGATGTATTGCGAAAACGTCTCGGCAAAACCGCTCAGGGGGCGCGACAGAACCCAAAGGCGTGTGCCTTCCCAGAAGGGCAGGTAACTGGTGACGATGTCGCGCATGGTGCCTTTGGGGATGACCGCATAGGCGTCGGTAAACACCGCGCGGTCTGTCAAAAGCTGATCCTGGCCGGGGTGTCCGCCGGTCGGCGCATAGTAATTCGGTTGTGCCATCGAATGCCTCGGGTTGGTGGTCCGCGCACTATGCGGATAACCGGCAATCTGGCCTAGCGGCGGTCTGCCAATAGGATTGTTCTGGAAATTTTGAAGATATCACTCGGGGCTTGGCCCCGGGCGTCGCGCGGTATAGTGTTGAACCCAAACCTTTTTCAGTTTCATGAGGCCATTATGAAGGCTTGGATTTTCACTGCACTGGCAGCCTGCGCTGCCCTTAGCCTAAGCTGCGCTGTTCAGGCAAAGCCTCTGTCCCGAATAATCTCGGAAATGGGCTTGAGCCCCGCCGATTTTGAGGTTCTGAGCGCGACTTCGGACTCAATGTTCGCCAATGGCGCACCTGGTGTTGGAACCGAACGCGAATGGATAAATGACGCCACCGGTTCCAAAGGCACGATTCGGGTCCGGGAAGTCCGCGACAACTGCGTGCATTTGCAGCATTTCATCCGTCCGGACGGTGCCGATCAGACCCGTGAGGTGCGCACCCGCAGATGTCGCGATGCAAGCGGCGCGTGGGTCATGACACCCTGACCGGGCGTCCCGGCTTAGTAGCCACGCTCTCGGTCGACCTCGTGCAGCAATGGCGCGCCGGTGCTGAGCCGCCGGAAGTTTTCGGCCACATCCGCCAGCGCGTCGCCCAGATGCCAGCCCGAGACATGGGGCGTGATCGTCACGCCCGGATGGGCCCATAGCGGACTTGTGGGTAGCAGTGGTTCCTGACTGGTCACGTCCAACACCGCATGCCCTGGCCTCCCGCTGTCCAAAGCAGCGATCAGGGCGTCCTCGTCGATCAGATCGCCGCGCCCGGCATTCAGCAACTGGCTGCCGGGTTTCATCATCGACAGCACCTGCTTGCCGAACAATCCCACTGTTTGCGGTGTCGATGGCAGGATGGCACAGACATGATCGCAGTGTGCCAGTACCTCGGGCAGCGCGTCGTCTCCGTGCAGACAGGTCACGCCCTCGATAACTTTGGGCGAGCGGCTCCATCCCAGAACCTGGAATCCTACAGCGCGCAGCATGCTGGCCGTTCGCGCGCCGATATGACCCAGCCCCAGCACGCCTACCACGGTGTCAGGCGTGCTGACCGGCGCTTTCGGGGACCACTCGGCCCGCGTCTGCGCGCTTTCATGGAACGCCATGTGCCGTTGCTGACGCAGGATATAGGCGACAAACCATTCGGCAATGCCCTGAGCAGGCGCATCCGGCTTGAGCCTCGTAATGCGAACATGATCTGGCAGCTTCGGATTGCCGACGATGGTTTCGACGCCAGCCCCCAGTTTCTGAACCAGTTTCAGGTTGGGCAAGCGACTCGGCTGATCGTCCTGCAATCCAACCAGCGCCAGCATGGTGATGTCTGAGGCGTCCCCGATCGTATCAGGCGTACGCACATCCGCGTCAGGAAGCCGTTTGCGAACCTCTTGCGCGATGTCGCTGTCGCTTATCCAGCCGGTCAGACCCGTCTCGATCAATAGTGCCATTTGCGTGCCCTTGTTTTGGTTGCAGGTGACGTCCCGTCACGCGGGTAGACATGGTATCGGCAGCTAAGTCATTCTCGGACCCAAGGTAAAGCCCGGTTTGCGGGGCGTAGGAGAAGAAGCAATGACAATGTCTTTCGGGCTGCGCGAGGAAAACCGCGTTCTGTTGAGCCGTGTGGCGGATATGATCCGGGACGACATCATGCCCTTGGAACGTGAATATCAGGCCGAGATCGGCAAGGGCGACCGCTGGCAGTACACGCAGCGGCAGACGGACATACTCGAAGGATTGAAGGCCAAGGCCAAAGCCGCAGGTCTGTGGAATTTTTGGCTGACCGACAGCGACAAGGGATTTGGCCTGACCACGGTTGAATACGCCTATTTCGCCGAAGAGATGGGCAAGACGCCGCTGGGGGCCGAGGTTTTCAACTGCTCTGCCCCCGACACCGGCAACATGGAGGTCTTTGAACGCTACGGCACTGACGCGATGAAGGAACAGTGGTTCAGGCCACTTTTGGATGGCCGGATACGGTCTGCGTATCTGATGACGGAACCGGATGTCGCCTCGTCCGACGCCACCAATATCTCGATGTCCTGCGTGCGCGATGGCGACGCCTATGTCCTCAATGGCGAAAAGTGGTGGGCGTCCGGGGCAGGCGATCCGCGTTGCAAAGTCTATATCGTGATGGTCAAGACCGCCGGAGACGAGCAGCCGAAACACAAGCGACAATCGATGATCGTCGTGCCTGCCGACACGCCCGGGGTCGAGGTATTGCGTCCGATGCAGGTCTATGGCCACGATGATGCGCCGCACGGCCATATGCATATCAGGTTCACCGATGTGCGCGTTTCGGCCGAGAACATGCTGCTGGGTGAAGGACGTGGTTTCGAGATTGCGCAAGGCCGTCTGGGGCCCGGCCGCATCCACCATTGCATGCGCGCCATAGGGCAGGCCGAAACTGCACTGGAACAGATGTGCAAGCGGTCGCTGCAGCGCGAGGCGTTCGGCAAGAAGCTGGCGCAGCTTGGGGCCAACTACGACATCATTGCGGAATGCCGGATGGAGATCGAAATGGCCCGCCTTCTGTGCCTCAAGGCGGCCTGGTACATGGATCAGGGTGACGCCCGCGCTGCCGCACCGTGGATCAGTCAGATCAAGGTCATCGCCCCGCGGGTTGCGCTCAAGGTCATCGACGAGGCAGCGCAGATGTTCGGAGCGCAGGGGATCAGTCAGGACACGCCGCTTGCGTCGGCCTGGACCCATGTTCGGACCCTGAGACTGGCGGACGGTCCGGATGCGGTGCATCGCAGGCAGGTAGCGCGGGCCGAACTGAAGAAATACACGCAGGAAAAGGTCTGATCGAAATACAATGAAAGACGCGCAGTCCAAGCCCAGTTTCTTTCGTGCCTCAGAGGGTGGTGTATTCGTCGGAAACGATCCCGCCCGTGGGCCGTGGTCGGCGGATCACTGTCATGCGGGTCCTGTTGCCGGCCTTATCGCGCGCGCCGCCGAGGCCGAGGTTGGTTCAGACAAGATGCTGACACGACTGACCGTGGATCTGATACGCCCAGTGCCATTGTCGTGGTTGCATGTCGCGGCGGAAACCACGCGGCACACCAAAACCCTGGCAACGACCCGAGTAACGGTGCACGATCTGGACGGGACGCTTTGTGCCAGCGCCTCGACCATGCACATGGTGCGCCGCAACCTTGGGCCTGTGCCGGATGCTCCGTCAGAACCAATTCTGCTGGCGGATGCCGTAAAGGGTCCGTTCCCGATAGGAGAGATTCGCCACAACCTGCCTTGTTTCGCGCATTTCGCCGACGTCAGATACCCGAAGGGAGGCAATCTAGGGGCCGGACCCAAAACCGTTTGGATGAATACCCCCGCTATACTCGATGGCGAAACGCCGTCGCCGATTCAGGCGCTGTGCCCGTTGGCCGATTGTGGCAACGGTATCTCGTGGAACGCACCCACGTCCGAAATGGGGTTCATGAACACGGATCTGACGATGCAGATCCACCGCGAACCGCTGCCGGGCTGGTTCGCGGCGCAGTCACTCTCGCGCTGGCAGCCGACGGGGATCGGCATGTCGCAAACAGTGCTTTACGACACCGAAGGTCCGGTCGGCACGGCGTTGCAAACACTGGTTTTGTTCCCGCCCACCTAAGCTGACGCGCGGGTTCCTGCGTCTGAGACAGGAAAGCCATTGCTGTCCGGTGGCAGGCGATCTATCTTCGCCTCATGCGATGGCTGGCGACATTTCTGACCTGCTGTGTGCCGCTTCCGGTACTGGCGCACCCGCATGTCTTTATCGACACGGGGCTGGAATTCATCGTGGATGAGGCCGGCAACCTGACACATGTGCGTGTCACCTGGGCTTATGATGAGCTCTACTCATTGTTTCAGCTTGAAGAATATAAACTGGATCAGGATGGCGACGGAAATCTGACCAAAGCGGAAGAGGCTGTTCTGGCCGGGTTCGATGCCCAGTGGATGGAGGGTTACAACGGTGATCTCGTGGTACAGGCCGACGGTCAACCGGTTCTTCTGTCTGGTCCAATGCAGGCCACGGCTGTCACCGAGGACGGTCGCATTGTGACCACCCATCTGCGAGCGGTCGAAGGCGGGCCGGTACCGGCACATGCGCTGTCCGCGAAACCGTATGACGAGAGCTATTATACTGCCTACGAAGTCGCCCGTCCGGTCACCGTATCGGGCCCTGCCGTTTGCTCAATCGAGCGCATCGATGCCGATATTGACGGCCAGCTGGCACAGATGCAGGCGTTCTTGCGGACGCTCGACGCAGACTATGACCTTGAGGAGAACGATATTCCCCTGGTCGGCGAAAGCTTTGCGACCGAGATTCTGGTGTCATGTCCCGATACCTGATTGTTCCTGTTGTTTTGGCAGGGGGTGTATTGCTCTGGTTCTGGGGCAGCGGTGGATTCGACCAGCTTGCCGCCTGGGCAGCTGGTGAACAGCGCGAGTTTCAAAACCAGATCGCGCGCGGGTTACGCGCTGTACGGTCGGAACAGCCAGAGGCGGTCGCGACTTTGCTGACCGTCTGCTTTGCTTACGGGTTTTTTCACGCTATCGGCCCGGGTCACGGAAAGGTTTTGATCGGCGGCTACGGGTTGGGTCGACAGGTGGCCTTTTTGCGCCTTTCGGCAATCAGCGTGCTGTCCAGTCTGGGTCAGGCCGTTACCGCCGTTGTGCTGGTCTACGCCGGAGTTCTGGTGTTTCAGATGTCTCGGCAGAGCCTGGTCGGAACGACCGAGCAAATCATGGCCCCGGTCAGCTACGCCGCGATTGCCGCGATTGGGCTGTGGTTGGTGTTCCGGTCCTTGCGCAGCTTTGCCCGGCGGCGTCGCAGCGAAAAGACCCTTCATGATCACCACCACCACCATCATGATCACCACCATCACGACGATGGCACTTGCGCCGATTGCGGGCATAAACACGGCCCGACGCCAGACGAAGTCGCCAATGTCGCAAGCCTGCGCGAAGCGGTGCTTTTGATCGTCGGGATTGCCGCGCGGCCTTGCACGGGCGCGTTGTTCGTTCTGATCCTGACCTGGCAGATGGGCATCGCCTTAGTGGGAATCGCCGGGGCGTTTGCAATGGCATTGGGGACAGCGACGGTGACGACTTTGGTCGGATGGACCTCGTTCGGTTTGCGCGGCGGTTTGCTGGCGTCAGCGTCGGCCACGCGGATTGCCTCGATCCTGGCGCCAACGATCGAACTGATGGCGGGCCTTTTGATCGCCGTGGTCGCCAGCGGGCTATTGTTGCGGGCGCTTTGATCTAGCCGAACACAGGTTCAGGATAGCCAACCCGCGCCAGATACAAACCTTGTGGCGGGCACACCGGACCGCATGCGGCCCGGTCCGCCGCCTCCAACGCGTCGCGCACATCCTCGGGCGTCCACGCCCCTGCGCCAACACGTTCCAGAGTGCCAACGAAGCTGCGCACCTGATTGTGCAGGAACGACCGGGCGCGGACATGGAAATGTACCTCGGGACCTGAAAAGCCCTGAACCTGTTCCACCCGCAGTTCGTCCAGCGTTTTCACCGGGCTGGCGGCCTGACAAATGGACGACCGGAACGTGGTGAAATCTTGCCGGCCGATCAGCGCATCCGCCCCGGCCTGCATCGCGTCGATGTCCAACTGATGATTAATGCGCCAGACCTGCCCGTTGTCATGCGTCGCCGGCGCGCGCCGCATCAGGATGCGGAACAGATATTGCCGCTCGATGGCCGAGAACCGGGCATGCCAGTCATCATCCACCCGTACGGCCTCGATAATGGCGACAGGCTGCGGTTTGAGGTGATAGTTCAGCGCCTCGGACAGGCGGAACGGATCCCAATCGCGCGCCATGTCGCAATGAGCCACTTGCCCCAACGCATGCACACCCGCATCGGTGCGCCCTGCGGCGGCAATCGTGTGCTCACCGGGTTGAATGCGTGACAGGGCCTGCTCGATCGCGCCCTGCACCGATGGCAGGTCCTTTTGCCGCTGCCAACCGGCAAACGGTTCCCCTTGGTATTCGACTTTCAACGCGTATCTGGGCATGCGATCGCTGGTAGCGCGCGGCGTGCAATCGGGCAAGGGGGGTAAAAGCTCTGGCATGTGCGCGACCGGCTACCTATCTTGAGCGAAACGAAAAATTGCGGGGCGACAGATTGGTCATCTCATCACTGGCAGACAGTCTTGTGCGCGGCGTTGAATCGATCGGCGACAGCGTGTCCGAGACGTTTTTTGAGCCGGTCATCCGTCTGGGCGTCACGGGTCTGGCGCGGTCGGGAAAGACAGTGTTCATCACCTCGCTGGTAGCAAACATGCTGGATCGCGGCAGGATGGCCGGGCTTGCTGCCCAGCAAGAGGGGCGGATAACCGCGTCTTATTTGCAGCCACAACCTGACGACACGGTGCCCCGGTTTGACTATGAATCCCACCTGTCCGCGCTGACGGGCGCATCGCCTCATTGGCCCGACAGCACCCGCGCGGTGTCGGAACTGCGCTTGTCGCTCAAGGTGCAACCCGCGGGGTTGTTGTCGGGCCTACAAGGGCCGCGCAAGATACATTTGGACATCGTGGACTATCCCGGCGAGTGGCTGCTGGACCTTGCTTTGTTGGAGAAGTCCTATGCGGACTGGTCGCAGGAAACCTTGTCGCGCATCAATGACCGGGCCGAGGCTGACAACTATCTGACCGCCGCGCAATCGACCGATCCGGCAAGCGACCATGACGAGCCCACCGCGCAGGCACTGGCGCGCGGGTTTACCGACTATCTGGTGGCCGCCCGCGAAGCAGGGTTCTATGACTGCACGCCAGGGCGGTTCCTGTTGCCTGGTGATTTGGCTGGTTCGCCGGTGCTGACATTCGCGCCGCTGCCGGTATCAGGCCCTTCGCGCAGACGATCGCTTCAGCGCGAGATGGAACGGCGATACGAGGCGTATAAGTCGCAAGTGGTCAAGCCGTTCTTCCGGGATCACTTTGCCCGCATCGACCGGCAGGTCGTTCTTGTCGATGCGCTGGGCGCGATCCACAAGGGGCCGCAGGCGGTCGAGGATATGCGCCATGCAATGGCGGATATTCTGTCGGCATTTCGCCCTGGTCGAAACGCTTGGCTCAGCCAATTGCTGTTGGGCAAAAGGGTCGAACGCATCCTTTTTGCGGCCACCAAGGCAGATCATCTGCATCATTTGCAGCACCCTCGGCTGACCGCCATTATCGAGGCGCTGACGCGAGACGCCCGCGATCGGGCAAAGTTCGCGGGTGCTGAAACGGCGGCTTTGTCGCTGGCGTCATTACGCGCAACCACCGAGGAGCTGCGCAGCCATAACGGTGCTGAACTGCCCTGCGTACGTGGCACATTGCTGGATAGCAACAAGCAGGCAGCGTTCTATCCGGGCCAGTTGCCCGAGGACCCCTCGCAGCTGCTGGGCCCGGCGCGGGATGGGGCCGAGGCCTGGCTGGACGCGGAGTATGGGTTCATGGCGTTTGCACCGTCGCAACTGTCGTTGCGCCCCGGCGACGGCCCGCCGCATATCCGATTGGATCGCGCTGCGCAGTTCTTGATCGGAGACAGGCTATGACCGTCACGCTTCGTCCCGCTCGCAGTACCGACGCCGGGTCTATCGGTGAAATACTGCATGGTTTCGCACGGGAACACCATTGGATGCCCGAGCTGCATTCACGCGCGGAAACTATCGCGTTCTGCGGGATGATGATCGACAAAAACTGGGTGACCGTCGCTGAGGCAGCGGCGGGCATCGTGGGTTTTCTGGCGCGGAACGGGGATGAGATTCACTCACTCTACCTTGACCAAGCAGCGCGCGGGCAAGGCATTGGCAAGCGTTTGCTGGACGCGGCAAAGGCTGATCGGGCGGAACTCTCGCTGTTCACGTTTCAGGCCAACACGCGCGCGCGCAGGTTTTACGAACGCAACGGATTTGCCGAGGCGGCCCGCAGCGACGGCGCAGAGAATGATGAAAACCTGCCCGACATAAAATACGTCTGGCGCAGCAATGAGGGTAAGCATGGCTAAGGGTCCGGTTCTGATTGATCTCGATGCGGACGACCCGGTTGCGGATGTAGCCGAAGCGCCGCCTGTGCCCGATATTACGCCGCCACAGGGGCAGGCGATGCAGGCCGCCGCGCAGTTCGTCGCCCGCAAACCCTCGGTCCTGTCCCGCTGGTTCTGGGGGCTGGCGCTGGCGGTGATCGGCGCAGTGGTCTCGGTCGCCGCGTGGGATTTTGCAACTTCATTGGTTGCCCGCGCGCCCATTCTGGGATGGGTCGTCACCGGAATGTTCGCAGCCTTGGTCCTGGTCGCACTGATCATTGCAATGCGAGAACTGGCTGCGATCGCGCGGCTTTCGCGCGTCGATGGGTTGCGACGCGCTGCCGATACTGCACTGGCAGAGGATGATCTGACGCAGGCGCGCACGGTCACAAACCGGTTGATCGCCTTTTACAAGGGGCGCGACGAGACACGCTGGGGCAGGGAACGTACGCAGGAGCGTATCAACGAACAATTCGATGCGGCAACGCTGCTGACACTGGCCGAGGATGAAATCCTGGCGCCGCTGGACGCCGCTGCAAGCCGCGAGGTCGAAGCCGCCGCACGGCAAGTGGCAACGGTCACCGCGCTGGTTCCGCTGGCCCTTGCCGATGTGGTCACGGCCCTGGCAGCATCCCTGCGCATGATCCGCAGAGTGGCTGAAATCTACGGCGGCCGGGCTGGTTTTCTTGGCAGTTGGCGCCTGACACGCGCGGTGTTCGTTCACCTTGTCGCGACCGGAGCGGTTGCCGTCGGTGATGACCTGCTGGAACCGGTTCTGGGCGGGTCGGTCCTCAGCAAGCTGTCCCGCCGCTTTGGCGAGGGGTTGGTGAACGGTGCGCTCAGCGCCCGCGTCGGCGTTGCCGCGATGGAGGTCTGCCGCCCCCTGCCGTTCTCGGAGCGGCACAAGCCCTCCACCCGTGGGATGGTCAAACGCGCGCTCAGCGGTTTGTTTTCCAAAACTTGATCTGCCGCAATGCGGTGATCTGGCCTGCCCTGCATAAACAGGGCGGAGCCAGCCATGACCGAACACGGCCACAGCCAGCAGGATATCGCCGCCCGCATCAACGCACCGCCGGGCCGGGGTGTGCTGCGCGATGTGGTCTATGGCGGGATCGATGGCTCGGTCACCACCTTCGCCATTGTCGCCGGGGTGGCTGGTGCGGGCCTGTCGCCCTTTGTGATCGTGGCGCTTGGGCTGGCGAACGTTCTGGCCGATGGGTTTTCCATGGCGGCTGGGAATTATTCGGGCACCAAGGCAGAACTGGACAACATCCGCCGTCTGCGCACGATCGAGGAACGGCATATCCGTCTTTTCCCGGATGGTGAGCGGCGCGAGGTGCGTGAAATCCTGTTTCAAAAGGGCCTTTCTGGTCGTGTGCTGGACGAGGCGACGGATGCCATCACCGCCAATCATGACAATTGGATCGACCTGATGATCGAAGGTGAATACGGGTTAGGCAGCGTCGACCCACACCCGTACAAGGCTGCTTTGGCGACGTTTCTGGCGTTTCTGGTGGCGGGTATGATCCCGTTGCTTCCCTTTTTGATGACGGTCCAGAACGCCTTTGCCATCTCAGCCTGCATGACGATGGGTGTATTCTTTGCCATCGGAGCGCTGAAAAGCCGCTGGTCGCTGGCGCCTTGGTGGAGGTCGGCGATTGAAACCACGCTGATCGGCGGGGCTGCGGCGTCGATCGCCTATCTCGTCGGATCGTTGTTTCATCCCTGAATGGTCCCGTTGTCGCAGAGCGGCGGATGGCGCTGGCCTTGGATCGGTGATCCGTTAGGGTGCGGAAAACGGGATCAGACGACCATGCCGGATCAAATGGCCAGGGCAAAAAACGTTCTTGTGCTTGGGGCTAACGGCTTCACCGGCGCTGCCGTTTCGCGTTCGCTGAGAGCCGAAGGTTTCAACGTCACCGGGCTGGTACGCAACAAGGCGACTGGTCAGAAAGTGCTGCCAGGGATCCGTCAGATTCAGGGCGACCTGCGCGTGATGAGCGGGCGCGAAGATTGGCGCGAACCGCTGTCCGGAATCGATATGGTCGTCAATTGCGCCGGGGCTTTGCAAGACGGGGGTGAGGATGACCTCGAGGCCGTGCATCACGTCGCTATCGCTGCACTCGCCCAGGCTTGCGTCCAGCAAGGAGTGGCGATTGTTCAGGTCTCGGCAATCGGGGCCGAGGCGGATGCGTCGACCGCCTTCATGCGCACCAAGGCAGCGGGCGACGCGGCTTTGCGCGCCAGCGGAGTAGACTTGTGGATTCTCAGACCCGGTCTTGTGATCGGTCAGAGCGACTATGGCGGGACCGCGCTGCTTCGGATGCTGTCGGCAGTACCCTATGTGCAGCCGGTGGCCTATCCCAATACACCAGTTCAATGCGTCGGGATGGGGGACCTCTGCCGCGCGGTCGTCGACGCGGTGCAAAACCGGTTACCGCAGGGAAGCTATGATCTGGTCGAGGAATCGCCGCAGCCGCTGTCCGAGGTCATTGCGCTCACGCGCCGGTGGCTGGGATTTCCTGCGGCCCGCGTTGTGATCAAAGTTCCCGCTGTTTTGACCAAGCTGATTGCCGTCCCGGCGGACCTGTTGGGTCGTCTGGGGTGGAGATCACCGCTGCGCAGCACCGCCATGACGGTTATGGCGCAGGGTGTGACCGGTGACCCCGAACCGTACACTAGCGCATCTTGTCGGTCGTTGGCATCGCTGGAGGCCATATACGAGCGGTTGGATTGCACGCGCGAACACCGGTTGGCGGCACGGATCAGTTTGCTGATGCCGCTTGTCATCGCGTCTCTCAGCTTGTTCTGGGTAATGTCGGGGGTCATTGGGTTGGTGCATCTGTCTGCGGCCGCGCAGGTGTTGACAGATGTCGGCTGGCCGGGCTGGATGGCGCGGGCCAGTGTTGTGGTCTGGTCGTTGGTTGATATGGCGCTGGGTCTGCTGATGCTGTGGCGACCTTGGGCGGCGCGCGCGTGTCTGGCCCAGGCCGGCGTGGCGGTTTTCTATCTGTTGGCTGCAACTGTTGTGACGCCCGCATTGTGGGCCGATCCTTTGGGTCCGCTGGTCAAGGTTGTCCCGTTGGTCATGCTGGCGATGACCGCACGCGCGATGTTGGAGAGTCGATGATGGACCCTGACCTGATTCTGCGCTGGCTGCATGTAATTGGGGCCTGCGTACTGTTGGGGACCGGGGCGGGTATCGCCTTTTTCATGCTGATGGCCCATCGCAGCTGCGATCCGCACCTGATTGCGCATACCGCCGGGATTGTGGTTCTGGCAGACCTTCTGTTCACGGCAACGGCGGTTGTGGCGCAACCGGTCACCGGTCTTTTGTTGGCCTGGAGACTGGGGTGGTCGCTGACCGAGGGGTGGATCGTTCTGTCGCTGGCGCTCTATGTGCTGACCGGCCTGTTCTGGCTGCCCGTTGTCTGGATACAGATAAGATTGCGCGACCTTGCCGGACAGGCTGCCTTGCAGGGCTCTGCGCTGCCGACCGACTATGACCGGCTGTTCCGGATATGGTTCGCCTGTGGCATTCCTGCCTTCATGGCGGTTCTTGCGATCCTCTGGCTGATGTTGGCGCGCCCTGATATCACGGTGTTTTGACGCGACGGCCGCTGCGATGCGCTAAAAACGGCTGAAATTCCAGACTGTTCGTGCCCTTTGCTCCGGGCTAAAGTTGGCGTGCGCACCGGAGGTATCACTTGGAATCGCTGCTTGTTCTAGTTGTTCTTATCGTTCTGGCCATACCGGTTTCGATCGTCGTCCTGCTGGTCGGCCTTTCGCGGATGCGCCGCCGGGTCGAGCAACTGGAACGGCAGGTTGCGCTGTTGCAAGGCGATGAGCCCGAGCCTGTCCGAGAATCGGTAACCGAGAAAGACAAAACCGGACCCTGGGCGCCGCCAAAACCAGCAGAGCGGCCCGCGCCAGTCACACCAACTAAGCTTGAGCGACCGCCGGTCGCAGCCGCAAAGCAAGCAGACAAACCAGACTGGTTTGGTCGGTTCAGTGCGTGGATGCGTGAGAACTGGTTTTATGCGGTTTCTGCCCTGTCTCTGGCGCTGGCCGGAATTTTTCTGGTTCAATACGGTGTCGAAAATGGTCTGCTGCCGCCAACAGCGCGGGTCGTGGCGGCGTTGGCATTTGGCATAGCGCTGATCATCGCCGGAGAAATCGTGCGTCGCCGGTTCGGCGACGACGATGCGTCGGCCACTGCCTATATCCCGTCCGTTTTCTCGGGCGCTGGTCTGGTGACGCTGTTCGGTGGCGTTTTGGCCGCGCGTCAGCTCTACGACCTGATCGGTCCCGAGATGGGCCTTGCGGGGATGATCCTCATCGCGCTGGTCGGCCTGGTGCTGGGCTGGTTCCACGGACCATTGCTGGCGGCGGTTGGTCTGATCGGTGCCTATGCGGCCCCCTTTGTGGTCGGAGGGTCGTCGGACAACCCCACCTGGCTATATGGCTATTTCTTTGTCATTTCGGTGTTGGGTCTGGGCATCGATACGGTGCGTCGCTGGGCCTGGATTTCGGTGCTGACCTTGGTCGGGGCCTATTCTTCGGCCTTGCTGCTGGTGCTGTCGTCGCCGTCGACCGAACCGGGTTATTTGACCTTTGCCACAGCGCTCGCGCTGATTGCCATCGCGATCCCCGCGCGCCGTTTCTGGCCCGATCATGCGGGGCCGATGATGTCTGAGATCGTCAGGCGCAAGGCGGGCGATCCGTGGCCGTACTTTCCAACCAGTTTGGCGTTCGCCTCTGTTGCGGTCACCTGCGGAATATTGTCGATTCATTGGCCGGATTCGCAGGGCGAGTTCTGGCTGAGTATCTCTCTGATCACCGGTCTGGCGCTTGCCCTGATCCTGTGGGCGCGTAAGGCGCGGGCTTTGCAGGACGTCACCCTGCTGCCAGCGCTGGCGCTTGTCTGGGTCGTATTGATGCAGGGCCTGGATCATGGCCCGGTCTTTCTCGAATTTGCTGCCACCTATGCCGAGACCGCCGAGGCGGATTACCCTTGGGTTGTCACCGTGCTTGCCACCCTGGGAACCTTAATCACCGTTTGCGCCGCGCTCAGGTCCTTTGACGGCGGGCGCTTTGCCGTGGTTTGGGCCGCAGCGGCGGCAGTGTTTGCCCCTGTCCTGGCCATCGCGGTTGAGGTCGGTTGGCATCCGGCAGAGGTGATCGGTGCATACCCTTGGGCTCTGCATGCGGTCTTGCTGTCTGCGCTGATGGTCGCGCTGGCCGAACGTTTTGCGCGCGTAGATGGCACCGCGCGAATGCGGGCGTCGCTGGCCGCCCTGTCTGCGTTGTCCTGCCTGACCTTCGCATGTGTCATCGTGCTCAGTTCAGCTGCGCTGACAATTGCGCTGGTGGTGACCGTGCTTGCCGCGGCGGCGCTGGACCGGAAATTCACGCTGCCGCCGATGAGTTGGTTCATCTGGGCAGGTGTCTTCACGATCACGGTCCGGTTGGTCCTGAACCCCGGGCTGCACTGGGCCGAAACCGCACCAATTGCCGAGATGACCTTGGTCTACGGCACAGCAACTCTTGGCTTTGTGGTCGCATGGCGGATCTTGGTGCCATTGGACCGGCCGATCGCAAAGCTTTTGCTTGAAAGCGCAGCTTGGGCCACCGGGGGTATTCTGTTGTCGCTCTTGCTGTTGCGCTGGCTTTCCGGGTTTGGTGAAGGCGGGGCAGAAGACAGCCATTGGGGATTGGGTCTGTTGGCGGTGATCTGGCTGTTGCTGGCATTCGCACAGGTACAGAGGTTCGTTCTGAAAGGGTGGTTGAACTATGCGCGCTATGTGTTGGCCGCATTCTTTGCGGCCCACGGCTTGTTCCGTCTGGGTCTGGCGCTGACCGAAGCGAACCCTGTTCTGAACAGTTTGGCCGACCCGGTCCTTGGGCCGCCTGTCCTGAATACTCTGGCAGTCGCTTATCTGCTGCCTGCCATTGCCATTGGGTTCACCGCCTGGCGCATTTCTGCGCGCCCTGTCTTGCTGCGTCAGATCAGCTATGGCGCTGCTATTCTGCTGGCAGCGGTTTGGCTGGGGCTTGCGATCCGGCATTTCTGGCAGGGCGCAGGTGGTATGTTCGAGGGTAACGGAGTTTCGCAACCCGAGCTTTATACCTATACGCTTACGTTGCTGCTGATCGGCGCCGGGCTGTTCTATCAATCGCTTGCGCGACAGTCGGACCTGATGCGCAAGGCTGGGCTTGTTGTGATCGGAATGGCTGTGGCCAAGGTGTTCCTGATTGACATAGCGGGTCTGGGCGGGCTGATCCGCGTCTTCTCTTTGCTGGCTTTGGGTCTCGCTCTGGCGGGACTTGCATGGCTCAATCGCTGGGCCAAGCTGCGCCATTCGCCGCAGGGCCCGGAACCTCTGGACCATTGAGGGCGGGCGTCCTATAAGCGCCGCCATGTATGACCGTCTGGCCATCATTATTCGAATTATGTCCCCGGCGCTCTGATATCGCGAGACGCCGGGCAAAGGTGCTTGAGTTATCGCACTGACCGCTTCGATCCACACGACGACAAGACCATCCAAGGGACGCCCCCAATGTGCGCCGAGACACCTGACTACAAAGACACGCTGAACCTGCCCAAGACCGAATTCCCCATGCGCGCAGGCCTGCCCAAGCGCGAACCAGCCTGGCTGGAGCGCTGGGAGAAGATCGGCGTCTATGACCGCCTGCGCGAGAAAGAGGGCCGAAAGCCTTTCACCCTGCATGACGGCCCGCCCTATGCCAACGGCCACCTGCATATCGGCCACGCGTTGAACAAAACCATCAAAGACATGATCGTCCGGTCCCATCAGATGATGGGCTTCGACTCGCGCTATGTGCCCGGCTGGGACTGCCACGGTCTGCCAATCGAATGGAAGATTGAGGAACAGTACCGCAAGAAGGGCAAGAACAAGGACGAGGTGAACATCGTCGATTTCCGTCAGGAATGCCGCAAGTTCGCCGAGGGTTGGATCGACGTCCAGCGCGAGGAATTCAAGCGTCTTGGCATCACCGGCAACTGGCCTGATCCTTACATCACCATGGACTATCATGCCGAGGCGGTCATTGCGGACGAATTCATGAAGTTCCTGATGAACGGCACGCTCTATCAGGGGTCCAAGCCCGTGATGTGGTCGCCGATCGAGAAGACGGCTCTGGCCGAGGCTGAGGTCGAGTATCACGACAAGGAAAGCTTCACCATCTGGGTGAAGTTCAAGGTCGTGAATACCGGGGACGTGACTCTGGACAACGCGTATGTGGTGATCTGGACGACGACGCCCTGGACCATGCCCTCGAACAAGGCTGTGGTTTACGGCGAGGGCATTTCCTATGGCCTGTACGAAATCACCGGACGCCCTGAAGAATGCTGGGCGCGGATCGGTGAACGTTATCTGCTGGCCGACGACCGTGCGGCAGATGTGTTTGCCCGCGCGCGTTTGGACGACTCCATGTACCGCCGTCTGTGTGATGTGACTCAAGAGGATCTGGCCAAGATCCAACTGACCCACCCTCTGGCCGGGGCCGAAGGTGGCAATGGCGAATGGGACGACATCCGCGACTTCCGCGCGGCGGAGTTTGTGACCGACACCGAAGGCACCGGTTTTGTCCACTGCGCTCCCTCGCACGGGATGGAGGAATTCGAGCTGTACCGCGATCTGGGGATGCTCGAGCAAGTCATCACCTATAATGTGATGGACGATGGCAGCTTCCGCGCTGATCTGCCGTTCTTTGGCGGCAAATACATCCTGTCCCGCAAGGGCGGCGAAGGTGACGCGAACAAAGCCGTTATCGACAAGTTGGCCGAGGTCGGCGGGCTGCTGGCGCGTGGCAAGATAAAGCACAGCTATCCGCACTCGTGGCGCTCGAAGGCTCCGATCATCTATCGCAACACGCCGCAGTGGTTTGCCTCGGTCGACCGCAAGCTGGACGACGGCATGGGCGAGATGGGGGATACCATCCGCGAACGCGCCCTGCGCTCGATTGATGAGCTGGTGAAATGGACCCCGCAGACGGGTCGCAACCGTCTGTATTCAATGATCGAGGCCCGCCCGGACTGGGTGCTGTCCCGCCAGCGCGCCTGGGGTGTGCCGCTGACCTGTTTCACCAAGAAAGGTGCTCTGCCCACCGACGCGGATTACCTGCTGCGCAACGAAGACCTTAACGCCCGTATCAAGGCGGCGTTTGAAAAGGATGGCGCGGATATCTGGTACACCCACGGGTTCAAGGAACAGGTGCTGGACGGCATCGCCAACCCCGAGGACTACGATCAGGTCTTCGACGTGCTGGACGTGTGGTTCGACTCAGGTTCGACCCACGCCTTTGTTCTGCGCGACCGCGAGGACGGCACCGAGGACGGCATCGCGGACGTCTACATGGAAGGCACCGACCAGCACCGCGGGTGGTTCCATTCGTCCATGCTGCAGGCCTGTGGCACCAAGGGGCGTGCGCCCTACCGCAACGTGGTGACGCACGGTTTCACGCTGGATGCCAAGGGCAACAAGATGTCCAAGTCGCTGGGCAACACCATCGTGCCGGAAGAAGTCGTCAAGCAATACGGCGCCGATATCCTGCGTCTGTGGGTGGCCCAGACCGACTATACCGCCGACCAGCGGATCGGGCCGGAGATTCTGAAAGGGACCGCCGACAGCTATCGCCGGCTGCGCAACACGATGCGGTTCATGCTCGGCTCGCTGGCAGATTTCACCGAGGCCGACCGGGTTGATCCGCAAGACATGCCGCGACTGGAACGCTGGGTGCTCAGCCGTCTGGCGGAACTGGATGAACAAGTGCGCAACGGCTATGCCTCGTTTGATTTCCAGGGCGTGTTCAGCGCGGTGTTCACCTTTGCCACGGTTGACCTGTCGTCCTTTTACTTCGACGTCCGCAAGGACGCGCTGTATTGTGACGGTGACAGCCTGCGCCGTCGTTCGGCACGCACGGTTCTGGACATTCTGTTCCACCGACTGACCACATGGCTTGCGCCGGTTCTGGTCTTCACCATGGAAGAGGTTTGGCTTGAGCGTTTCCCAAGCGATGACAGCTCGGTCCATCTGGTGGATTTCCCCGAAACGCCAGCCGCGTGGCGCGATGCAGAACTGGAAGCCAGCATGGCAAAGGTCCGGCGCGTCCGCCGGGCCGTGACAGCTGCTCTTGAGGTGCAGCGTCAGGATAAGGTGATCGGGTCAAGCCTTGAGGCTGCACCGATTGTGCATGTTGAGGATCAGGAAACCCGTGATCTGCTGGCGACTTTCGACGTCGATGATATGTGCATCACTTCGGGCTTGTCCGTGACCGGCGACCCGGCCCCGGCAGAAGCGTTCCGGGTGCCCGAGATCGAAGGCGTCGCAGTGATCTTTGAAAAGGCCGACGGCGAGAAGTGCCAGCGGTGTTGGAAGATCCTGCCCGATGTGGGGCTGCACGCGCATCCGGGGGTTTGCGGGCGTTGTAACGAAGCACTGGGCTGACTCAGCAAACCCCCGGTCAAGCGCCGGGGGTTTTTCTTTCCCGCTTGCCCCTGTCCCGGTGATCTGAAACGGTAAGGCCATGCCGATGATCGCCGTAGAAACTCAGTTTGGCCGCTTGGGTGTCGAAGAAACAGACGGGGCCATCACGCGCCTTGTGTGGGACGGGTACGATGATGCGCCCGACACACCGCTGTTGTCCGAGGCCGCAGCGCAATTGAGGGCCTATGACGCGGGCCGGTTGCAACGGTTCGACCTGCCGTATCGCGTGGCGGGGTCGGAATTTCTGCGGCAGGTCTGCGACATCATGTTCGCCATCCCGTTTGGCGAGACGTTGACTTATGGCGAGATTGCCAAGCAGTTAGATCAGCCGGCGCAGCCGGTTGGGCAAGCCTGCGGCGCAAATCCGATTCCGGTGATCATTCCGTGCCATAGGGTGCTGTCAGCAACCGGTCTGGGCGGTTTTTCCGGGGATGGCGGGGTCGAGACAAAGGTGGCGCTGCTGCGTCACGAAGGTGCGGCCAGCCTGTTGATCTGAACTCAACTTACTGGTTGCAATCAGGCAAGTCCGGCCCCAACCTGTATGAAAACGTGAATTTGAAGGACGTATCGCATGACCGACCTTGCCGCCCGGAAAAAGGAAATCATCGACCGCCTGATGTCGCTTGAGGAACAGGAACTGGCCACAGCGCAGGCGCATTACGATGCCTTTCTGAAGGATTCGCAACTGGACGACCGCGAAGGGCACGACAAGGACGATATCGCGGCATCGCGCGAAAACGCCGATCTGGCGGCGGCTTTTGACGCGCCGGTTCACGCCCATCACGCCAAGATCGACGTGATCGAGAACACCGATTTCAGCCTGGCCGACACAGTACGGCCTGGGGCAGTGATCAAGTTCAATAATCGACGCTTTGTGGTCTGCGTATCGACCACGCGGTTCGAGGTGGATGGCAAGACTTATATGGGCATCTCAACCCAAAGCCCGATCTACCTGGCGATGGCGGGCCTGCAACAAGGCGACGTATTCACTCATAACGGCACCGAGTTCGAAGTTCAGGAAATCCTGTAACCCCTAGAGCGATGCGCGGGCTGCGCGCGCGGGTATCGCCTGTTGTGCGATGCCTGCAAAAGTCAGGTAGAGGCTGGTGATAACCAAACCCCAATGCGCCCAGCTTTCAGGGTGGAAATCGACCCAGGCGGCCCAACCAGCAAAGAATGTCCACGCAAAAGCCATTGGTAGGGAAACCGAGCGCCAACGCTCGGTCCTGACCGGGTGGATGAATTTCAGCGGTAGGAACATCGCCAGCGACAGTAAAGTCACCAGCAGCAGGATGACCCAGAAATTGGGCTCTAGCGCGAAGATGACGATCACGAACATGTTCCAACAGCCGGGAAAGCCGGAAAACGAGTTGTCCTTGGTTTTCATGCGTGTGTCAGCGAAATACATGGCGCTTGCGAATGTGATGACGATGATCGCAAACCAGCCGGTCCAGCCGTCCATCAGGCCGGATTTGAACAGCGCAAAGGCCGGGATGAACACATAAGTCAGATAGTCGATAATCAGATCCAGCAGCACCCCGTCAAACTCTGGCGCGTTTTTCTTGACGTGGTAGTGGCGTGCAAGCGGTCCGTCGATTCCATCAACGATGAACGATACCACCAGCCACAGATACATCAGGCTCCATTTCTCTTCGACTGCGGCCAGCATGGCCAGCATCGCAAATACGGCGCCTGTTGCGGTGAAGAGATGGACGGAAAGAGCTTTGAATCTGAGTGTCATGCAGGTGTCATGTACGAACGCGGCCAAAGATGCAAAGCAAAAAGCCGAAGATGAAATATCTGCCTGGCCAACTTGCTCAGGCTTTGGGGTGGGCGCGGTTGTAAACCTCCATCAGCCGGGCGGTGTCGACAGCGGTATAGGTTTGCGTTGTGGATAGCGACGCGTGGCCCAGCAGTTCCTGGATGGCGCGCAAATCACCCCCGGCGGAGAGCAGGTGGGTGGCGAAACTGTGCCGCATCGCGTGGGGCGTGGCAGTTGAAGGCAGGCCCAGTTGCATACGCGCCTTAGCCATCACGCCCTGAATCGCACTTGGATTCAATGCGCCTCCGCGAACGCCGCGAAACAGAGGGGTGTTTGCGGTTTGCGGATGCGGACAAAGCCGGAGATAGCGATCGACTGCATCGCGGGCAGCGGGGATGACGGGAACGATCCGTTCCTTGCCGCCCTTGCCGAGAATGCGCAGGGTCTCGGGCAAAGGGGCGTCTGCGCCGTTCAAGGAGAGCGCTTCGGATATGCGCAACCCGCAGCCGTATAAAAGCGTGACAACCGCCACGTCCCGGGCCGAGACCCAATCCGAGGTCGATTGAAGCTCGACCGTTTCGATCATCGCCCGTGCGGCGTCTTCGGCCAGCGGGCGGGGTAGTTTCTTGGTGAATTTGGGTGCGCGTGTTGACAGAACGGCAGTCGGTTCAAACCCTTCACGCTCGGCCAGCCAGCGATAGAAGCTTTTGACGGCCGACAGTTTGCGCGCCAGCGATCTGGCCGCGACGCCGTGGCCGCGCTGATCCGCCATCCAGGCCCGCATGTCAGAAACGCTTATCTGCGCCAACGCAGCCAGCCCCTGGCGCGCGCTGTGGTGCAGGGTCATGAACGAGAGGAACTCGGTCACATCCCCCCGATAGGCTGACAGGGTGTTTTCAGACCGACCGGCCAGTGCCCCCAGACTGTCCAGCCAATGCTGCAAGGCATCGCGGCAGGCCGGGGAAATCAGGCTCACGACAGCCAGTGGCGCATCGAGCGTTCGAACACGCCAGCGAAGAAGGCCAGTAGGTCAGTGCCCAACTGCGGGGTGAAATGACGCGGATCATTTGCTGCCATGACAATCATACCGGGTAGCCGGCCTTCGCCCAGGTCCAGCTTCAGACAGGCCTCGGACCGCAACTGACCGGCGTTCTCGCCGTAAATTCTGGGGCTGGGCTGCTTGATTTCGCGCAGCACGACCTCGCGCGCGGGGGCATTTCGGTCGTGGGTGAAATAGGCATCGACAAAGCCGGGTTCGGCGATGGTCAGAACGCCCCCCAAAGTGTCTACCGCCGGATCGCCCTGTTTGACGGTTGTCTCCAGCACCAGAGTGATGTGGTCAACGCGCAGGATATCGGCGACATCGTTGCCCAGGGCGCGCAGAAAATCCTCGAACTCAACCGGTTCCAACAGGCGCAGAATCGCGCGGTGAACCTGGTTGGTTCCGGCGAGGTTTTCATAGGCGGCGGCAATGACCGAACGGTGCGTGTCCTCGAGCCGGTCCAGCCGTGCTTCGAGCCGTTGCATCGCGATGCCGCGCAGGTCGATGACGTTGTCGCCACGTGCCTGTTCGTTGGCGGCCACCAGCGCCTGCATCAGGTCCTTGTCATCCAGCACGGCGTCCGGTTCAGCCAGAATCGCGGCGCGGAGATTGTCCTTGAGTTTCGGATTGCTGCTCATATCCCGTCCGGTCGTTTTTTTGTTTTGGCGGCTTATAACACGCCTTGCCGGATTTGCCTTGGGAAAAATGCACGTAAAGGTGGTTTTCGTCTGAACTGTGCCGGAAACGCTCCCGCCTGCAAATCACCGATCAGAGATCGGCATCTTGCAGTTGGGCCGGGCGCGGTGCCTGACGGCACCGCGCGCCAGCGATAGGGGTCAGAGGATTTTCTGACCGGTTTTGGCCCAGTCGGACAAAAAGGCCTCCAGCCCTTTGTCGGTCAACGGGTGGTCCGCCAATTTCTTGATCACGCCCGGAGGTGCGGTGATCACGTCCGCGCCGATACGGGCGCTGTCAGTCACGTGGTTCACCGACCGGATTGATGCGGCGAGGATTTCGGTTTCGTATCCATAGTTGTCATAGACCTGACGGATATCAGCGATCAGGTCCATGCCGTCGAGGTTGATGTCGTCCAGACGACCGATGAAGGGCGAGATGAAGGTTGCGCCTGCTTTGGCCGCCAGGATCGCCTGGTTGGTCGAGAAGCATAGCGTCACGTTGACCATCTGGCCTTCGTCGGTCAACGTTTTGCACGCTTTCAAACCGGCCCAGGTGAGCGGCACTTTGACCGCGATGTTCGGAGCGATCTTGGCCAGCTTGCGGCCTTCGGCGATCATGTCGTCGGCCTCGGTTGCGACCACCTCGGCCGACACGGGACCGTCGACCAGATCACAGATCTCTTTGGTCACTTCCAGAATGTCGCGGCCCGATTTCAGGATCAGCGAAGGGTTGGTGGTCACGCCGTCCACCATGCCCAGATCATTCAGTTCGGCGATGGCATCGATCTCGGCTGTGTCTACGAAGAATTTCATGAGGGCAGTCCTTTGATGGGTTGGCCTTGGTCGCGGATGGCTTTACCTCAAAGAGACCCATGCTGGAACCCCCTGCGAAGGATATACCGTGAGCGCTAACGGATTTTTCGACGAAGGAGAGCTGGTTGCGGTGCTAACTACGCAACCGCTGGACCGGACGCTGGACTATAAAGCGCCGGAAGGTGGGTGCTTTCTGGGTGCGTTTGTCGAGGTGCCGTTGGGGCCGCGCAAGGTGCTGGGCGTGGTTTGGGGACCGGGGCAGGGTGGATTTGATCTGGCCAAAGCGCGATCGGTGATCCGGGTGCTTGAGGTCGCGCCGATGCGCGAAGAGATGCGGGTGTTTCTTGGGAAAGTGGCCGACTACACGCTGACGCCGATGCCAGCAATGCTGCGCCTGGCGACGCGCGCACCAGGGTTGGGCGATCCGCCGTCGATGCGCAAAGTATACCGTCTGGGTAGCGCGGAGCCGGATCGGATGACCGACGCGCGTACGCGCGTGCTTGAGGTGTTGCGCGACTATGGCGGCTTGGCCTTTACGCTAAAGGAGCTGGCCGAACAGGCTGGCGTAACCTCATCCGTTGTCAAAGGCTTGGTCAAACTTGGCGCTGTTCGGGAAGAGGATAGTCCGCGAGATTTGCCCTACCCGCATCTTGATCCCGATTTGCCCGGAAAGGAACTGACCGAGGATCAGGCAACCGCTGTCGCTCGACTTCAGGCCGGGCAGCAGACAGGTGACTATGGCACGACGCTGCTGAAAGGCGTGACAGGGTCGGGCAAGACCGAGGTTTACCTTGAGGCGGTGGCCGAGGCCCTGCGCTTGGGGCGACAGGCGCTGGTCTTGCTGCCTGAAATTGCGCTGACCGCAGAATTCCTGACCCGCGTCGAGGCGCGGTTTGGCGCGCGGCCCGCCGAGTGGCATTCGGGTGCGACCATGACGGAACGCCGCCGGGTTTGGCGGATGGTCGGGCAGGGCGATGCGCAGCTGGTCGTCGGGGCCCGGTCGGCGCTGTTCCTGCCGTTTCGTGATCTGGGGCTGGTCGTGGTCGATGAAGAACACGATACTTCCTACAAGCAGGAAGACGGGGTGCATTACAGCGCGCGGGATATGGCCGTGCTGCGTTCGGCCATCTGTGGGGCGCGGGTGATTCTTGCCAGCGCGACGCCCTCGCTGGAAAGCTGGGCCAATGCCGAGGCGGGCAAGTACGAACGGCTGGACCTGACTTCGCGGTTCGGCGCGGCGGTCTTGCCCGAGATGAAGCCCATCGACATGCGCGCCGAGCAAATGCAGCCGGGGACATGGATTTCCCCGTCACTGCGGCAGGCCGTGACCCAGCGGATCGAAAAGGGCGAACAATCGCTACTGTTCATCAACCGCCGGGGCTATGCGCCGGTGACGCTGTGCCGGGCCTGCGGCGAGCAGATCGCCTGCGATCATTGCGATGCGCGGATGGTGGAACACCGGTTCCTGAAACGGCTGATGTGTCATCAGTGCGGTGAGACAAAGCCGATGCCCGAGGCCTGTCCGTCTTGCGAGGTCGAGGGCAAGCTGGCCCCGGTTGGGCCAGGCATCGAACGGCTGGCCGAAGAGGCCGAGGCAACCTTTCCCGACGCCAAGATTGCGATGCTCAGTTCTGACCTGTTCGGATCGGCGCGGGCGTTGAAAGCCAAAATCGAAGAAATTGCTGCGGGCGACGCGGATATCGTCATCGGTACGCAATTGGTCGCCAAGGGGCACAACTTTCCCAAGCTGACGCTGGTCGGTGTGATCGATGCGGACCTTAGCCTGCATGGCGCTGACCTGCGGGCGGCAGAGCGGACGTTCCAGCTGATGCGGCAGGTCGCCGGTCGGGCCGGTCGGGCGGACAAGCCCGGGCAGGCGCTGTTGCAAACCTTTCAGCCGGAACATCCCGTGATCCGCGCGATCTTATCCGGCGATGAGGAGGGGTTCTGGACCGCCGAAGCCGCCGGGCGGCAGGCTGCTGGTGTGCCACCTTACGGACGTATGGCCGGTATCGTGCTGTCCGGCCCCGAGGTCGGCCCGGTTTTTGATATTGGCAACGCTATGGCCCGCAATGACGCAGCTCTGCGCGATGTGGGGGCGCAGGTCTTCGGTCCCGCACCGGCGCCGATTGCGCGCATACGTGGGCGGCATCGCGTGCGATTGTTGGTCAAAGCACCCAAAGGAGCGCCGATCCAGGACGCCATCGCCCGCTGGATTGCGCCGTTGCGTTTGAAAGGTGAACTGCGGCTGACCGTCGATATCGACCCGCAGAGCTTTTATTGACCTCTGCATCAATGCAGACCCATTGTGCGCTGCGATCTTGCCTATCGCCAAAGTGCAAAAATGGGCGTAGAGGGGTCTCATGCTGAAACCCATGCCCTTGTCCGAGGCGCAAAGCCTGCCATTCTGGCGCCGCCCCATTGCGCTTTTGTTCGTGATGGCGATGACCATGCCGATTGCGTTCAACGGCTGGAGCGCGCTGCTGAACAACTTTGTCATCGAAGTGGCGAATTTTGATGGGGCTGATATCGGCCTGTTGCACACGGTGCGTGAAATCCCGGGTTTTCTGGCCGTCGGCGTGATCGCTGTGATCATCTTTATCCGCGAGCAGGTTCTGGCGATGATCTCTTTGATCATGCTGGGTGTTGCAACCGCCGTAACGGCCTGGTTCCCCAGCCTGGGCGGGTTGCTGTTCGTGACACTGTTCAGCTCGATCGGCTTTCACTACTACGAAACGGTGAACCAGTCGCTGCAATTGCAATGGCTGCCAAAAGACCGCGCGCCGCAGGTATTGGGGTGGCTGGTGGCGATGGGGTCGGCCTCGACCATGGTGGTTTACGGGCTGATCGTGCTGACGTGGGATCGGTTCGATCTGTCCTACAATACTGTATTCATGGCCACAGGCGGGGTTACGGCGCTGTTGGCGTTGTTTTGCCTGATTGCCTTTCCCCAGTTCGACGCCCCGACACCGCAAACCAAGAAAATCGTGCTGCGCCGCAGATACTGGCTGTATTACGCCTTGCAGTTCATGGCCGGTGCGCGGCGTCAGATTTTTATCGTGTTCGCCGGTTTCATGATGGTGGAGCGCTTTGGGTTCGACGTACATGAATTGACGGGCCTCTATATGATCAACCTGATGATCAACATGATGGCCGCCCCGCTGCTGGGCAAAGCGGTTTCGATGTTTGGTGAGCGGCGCACGCTGATCTTCGAATATACAGGTCTGGCGATTGTCTTCGCCGCATATGGCGGCATCTACTGGTTCGGTTGGGGGGTCCTTTTGGCCGCGATCCTCTATGTGATTGACCATGTGCTGTTTGCGCTGGCGCTGGCTCTGAAAACCTATTTTCAGAAGATCGCCGATCCTGCCGACATTGCGCCTACCGCAGCGGTTGCATTCACCATCAACCATATCGCCGCCGTTTTCCTGCCAGCGCTGCTGGGGCTGCTATGGGTCGTCTCGCCCGGTGCCGTTTTTGGATTGGCTGCTGCGATGGCGGTAGTTTCTCTGGTGTTGTCGCTGCTGATCCCGCGCTATCCTGAGCCCGGGAACGAAACGGTCTTTTCGAAATACGCTCCGGCACCCGCTGAATAGTCGCGAATGCTTGACCTTGGCGGGCCGGCGCCATAGGCGCTGTGTCAACGGATACAGGAGGCCCACATGCCCACATTCACCGCGCTGACAACGCTGACCGGAAAGAAGGCCGCCGAGGGCCTGGGTGAAGCGATGGAGCGTCTGGTCCCGGAACCGACCGGCGTCGGCGTGTTCGAGGTCGAAGACGGATCGGGCCTGTGGGAAGTGGGTGGCTATTTTACCGAAACGCCGGATGAAACTGCGCTGGCTGTTCTGGCCGCGGCGTTCGACGCCAAACCTTTTGTGGTGTCGGAACTGCCTGAAACCGACTGGGTGGCCCATGTGCGCCGCGAGCTTGCCCCCGTCGAGGCCGGGCGTTTCTTTGTCTACGGCAGCCACGACGCCGACAAGCTGCCCGAGGGCCGCATCCCGCTGCTGATTGAGGCCGCGATGGCCTTTGGCACCGGACACCATGGCACAACGCTTGGATGCCTCAAGGCGCTGGACACGCTGCTTGACGAAGGTTTCAGCGCCTCAAGCGTGGCAGATATCGGCTGTGGCACGGCGGTCTTGGCGATGGCAGCAGCGCGCGTCTGGGACGGAGATATCATCGCAAGCGACATTGATCAGGTGGCGGTCGACGTGGCCGAGGCAAACCTGAAGGCAAATGGCATGTCCGGTGCCGTTCGATGCGTCGAGGCGGCGGGTTTCGATCACCCTGATCTGAAGGCACATGCGCCCTACGATCTGATTTTCGCCAATATCCTGAAAGGACCTTTGGTCGCCCTTGCACCTGAGATTTCGGCCAATCTGCGCCCCGGTGGGCAGGCGATTCTCTCGGGGATATTGAATGAACAGGCCGATGACGTGCTGTCCGTTTATTTACAAAACGCGTTCAATCCGCATTCCAGAAACGCCATTGGTGAATGGACGACGCTAATCTTAACGAAACAGGGCGAAAATTAGGCCATTTACAGGAGTTTTCTGGATTTACGCCACGGATTCGTCGCATTCTGCTTCTACCGTAATTGGATGAATCGGGGGGCGGTTTTCGGAGGCTGCCATGATGGAAAAACAACTGGAGTTTGGTCAGCGCGTATCGCGCCTGAACAAGAAACATGAAAAACTAAGCCGCGGATATCGCGCCACCATGCGTCCGGATGGACTGGTGGTGATGAAACCGCAGCGTGTCAGATCGGCGATCCCTGCCAAGGTGCTCTTGGTTTGCCTGGTCGCTTTTTTCGGGTTCAAGTCACTGTTGCTGTTCAATTTGGGCGAAACCGCCTATGACGCACGTGTCGCGGCGCTGAGCGAGGGCACCGAGGTCGAAGTTGCCGGTGCCTGGATCATGCAGTCCGAGCCGGTTTCCCAGTTCCTGGCCGCACAAATCGCCAAAATCTGGTACTGATTTTCTCGATCTTTTGACCGGGCGTAAAAAAACACCGCCTGCCTTGGGCAAGCGGTGTTCTTTTCATTTCCACTTGGTTGAGTGGCGTTGTTGCGCCTCAGCGGTGGCCTTCGGCGACCAGTTCAATGTCACCACGGCACAGGCCGATGTCGCTCAACTCGCGGTCAGTAAGGCCGTTCAGCGCGTTGCGGGTAACGCGGGCGTTGTTCCAGTCTGCAACCATCTGTGCGACCGATGCGAAATTTGCGCCGATACGGCCGACGAGGCCGAACGAGCCAGTGGCGATGCGGGTGTTATCCAGTGCAGCCATATCCTGTTTCCTTCTGGTTTGTGTTAGCGTTTGATCTTTCGATCTTCCCGGCAGTTAGTGATGTGTGCGATCGTGTTCAAGCGCAGAAATTGCATGTGTCCTATGCGTTTTCTGCAATGCTCAAAAAACCTGTAGGTCCCTTAAATTTATAGTGAAATCGCCTTAATAATCGGGTCGATTTCGTGCCATTTGCTGTCGCAATTTGTCCGTGGTGTCGCGGGCGGAATAGTGGTGTCGCATTTGGGCGCGGCTGCAATTTCCTTGGAAAATGTTCACGCTTCGTGCTAATCGGGTAAAAAGGTCACAAAAACCCGAGCAGGCCGAGGCAAAAGATGCGAATTCTGGGCATTGATCCGGGGCTTAGGACCCTGGGATGGGGCGTCATCGAATCACGAGGCAGCCGTATGAGCCACGTCGCCAACGGTCTGTGCAAGTCCGACGGCGATGACTTGGGCGAACGGCTGCTGTCCCTGCACAATCAGATTGTCGAGGTGATCGCCGAGCATCAGCCGGATCAGGCGGCGATTGAGCAAACCTTTGTGAACAAGGATGGGGCAGGTACGCTGAAACTGGGTCAGGCGCGCGGCGTGGCCTTGTTGACGCTGGCTCAGGCGGGGTTGCCGGTAGGTGAGTACGCGCCGAACCGGGTCAAGAAAACCGTTGTTGGCGTCGGGCACGCGGAAAAAGAGCAGGTCCTGCATATGGTCAAGCTGCAATTGCCGGGATGTCAGCCCAAAGGGGCCGATGCGGCGGATGCGTTGGCAATTGCCATTTGTCATGCCTATTACGGCAAGACAACGCAGGTGCAGTTGAAAGAGGTGCGGGCATGATCGGAAAACTGACGGGGCGGCTGGACTACCGCGCGGCGGATCACGTCCTGATCGATGTGCGTGGGGTTGGCTATCTCGTCTATTGCTCGGACCGGACCATGGCTGCGTTACCGGGCGTCGGCGAGGCGGTGGCGATCTACACCGATATGGTCGTGCGAGAAGACTTGATGCAGCTTTATGGCTTCCTGTCGCTGGTTGAGAAAGAGTGGCATCGCCTGCTGTGTTCGGTGCAAGGGGTTGGCGCCAAGGTCTCGCTGGCCATTCTCAGCGCGCTGGGGCCGGATGGTGTCAGCCGCGCGATTGCGCTGGGCGACTGGGGGGCCGTCAAGGCAGCAAAAGGCGTTGGTCCCAAGACCGCGCAGCGGATCGTGCTGGACCTGAAAGACAAGGCTCCGGGCGTGATGGCCATGGGCGGCACAGTGGTCGAGGCGACCGACGGCCCCGTGCCCGAGGTGGTCGAACTGCCCGAACCCGCGCCCGCAGCCAAGCCTGCGCGCCGGACGCCGACGGGTTCCGCCGCGGCGTCGGCCGGTGCCCTGTCGGCGCTGTCCAATCTGGGTTATGGCCCGTCCGAGGCGGCCTCTGCTGTGGCCGAAGCTGCGGCCAATCTGCCGGATGCGGGTGAAGCGGAACTGATCCGGGCCGCGTTGAAATTGCTGGCACCGAAAGGGTGATTGAATGGTAGACGCTGATCCCGCCCTGCGCCCCGATCCTTTGCCAGAAGACAATGATCGTGCCTTGCGCCCGCAGGGACTGGATGAATTCATTGGTCAGGCTGAGGCGCGGGCCAACCTGCGTATTTTCATCCAATCCGCCCGTCAGCGCGGCGAAGCGATGGATCATACGCTGTTCCATGGCCCTCCGGGTTTGGGCAAGACGACGTTGGCGCAGATCATGGCGCGGGAATTGGGCGTCAATTTCCGAATGACCTCGGGGCCGGTTCTGGCAAAAGCGGGTGATCTGGCGGCGATCCTGACCAATCTTGAGGCGCGCGATGTACTGTTCATCGACGAAATTCACAGGCTGAACCCGGCGGTCGAAGAAGTGTTGTACCCCGCGATGGAAGATTTCGAGCTCGATCTGGTCATCGGCGAGGGTCCCGCGGCGCGGACCGTGCGGATCGAGTTGCAGCCCTTCACCCTTGTTGGTGCGACCACGCGGATGGGGCTTTTGACGACGCCGTTGCGGGATCGGTTCGGCATCCCGACCCGTCTGCAATTCTATACGGTGGATGAATTGCACGAGATCGTCACCCGCAATGCCCGCAAGCTGGGCGCACCAGCAGATGACGAAGGTGCGCGAGAGATCGCCCGGCGTTCGCGCGGAACACCTCGGATTGCGGGGCGATTGCTGCGGCGGGTGGTGGATTTTGCCATCGTCGAAGGTGACGGACGAATAACGCGTGAATTGGCGGACAGTTCCCTGACCCGACTGGGGGTGGACAATCTGGGGCTGGACGGTGCGGACCGTCGGTACCTGAAGCTGATCGCCGAGAACTACGCTGGTGGTCCTGTTGGGATCGAGACGCTGTCGGCGGCGCTGTCGGAAAGCCGGGATTCGCTGGAAGAGGTGATCGAGCCATACCTGTTGCAGCAGGGGTTGATTCAGCGAACGCCTCGGGGCCGTATGCTGGCGCAAAAGGCTTGGACACATTTGGGAATGGCCGCGCCCAAGGGGCAAAGCGATCTGTTTGGTTGAAGCCGGGTCTCAGAGAATTTATGCCTCCGGCAGGAGTACTTTCGAAAAGATGAAGGGCAAGAAGTGACACCCGAAGAGATCGAGGCGCTTTTTACGCGCGACAGCGGCGAGTTCCTGTTTGCCCGTTGGGGGCGACCGATTGTGCCGGTCGTGTTCGGGGTCGAGGATGAGACCCTGCGCACTGTCAAAGGCGCGTTTGAGGCTGTGGTCGCGCTGGCAGGTCACAAGATGGCCGAAACCGACGCCGAGTTGGGTGTCAATTGCATGGTTTTCTTTTTCCGCGATTGGCAGGAATTGCTGGAAGTCCCCGACCTCGATCGACTGATACCTGATCTGGGGCCGCTGGTTGACCGTCTGCTGGCCGCCGACGCCAACCAGTACCGGATCTTTAGATTTGAAAATGATAGGTCCATCCGCGCGGCCTTTGTTTTTTTGAAGATGGACAAGGAATTGTCGAAAATTCCCGCCGAGACACTTGCGCTCAGCCAGGTCGTGCAAACGATCGTTTTGTGGTCAGACAGTGCCTTTCGCACGCAATCACCTCTTGCTGTTGCCGCAGAGACAACGATCCTGCGCCCCGAGATCGCTGCCTTGATCCGCGCTGCATATGATCCGGTTCTGCCTGGGGCTGCGCAGGACCCGTCACATGCCCTGCGGTTGTTTGCCCGGATGGAGGTGCCGCAATGACCCACACCTACCCGGTACGCGTCTATTATGAGGACACCGATATGGGTGGTGTCGTCTATCATGCGAACTATCTGAAATTCATCGAGCGGGCGCGTTCGGATTATGTGCGCAATTTGGGCAATGATCAGAACGCCATGCGTGAGGACGGGATCGTCTGGGTCGTGCGGCGGATCGAGGCGGATTACCTTGCACCGGCCAAATTCGATGACGAACTTGAGATCGAGACCCGCGTGGTATCACGGTCAGGTGTACGCCTGACCATGGCGCAGGTGGTTCGACGTGGGGAAACCGAACTGTTTCGCGCCACTGTCACAGCCGTTTGCATCACCAAAGACGGCAAACCGACCCGTCTTCCGGCAGAGATTCGCGCATTGCTGTAACAAAAAGCCCGCTCAGGGTGGTTCTGTTGGCATTTCATGCCCAACTGCGTTAGCGTTTGGCAAAACAAGGCCAAAACAACGGCTATCAGGCAAAACAAAGAGCAGGTTCATGGAAGCTGAAACGCTGGCGCTGGCGCAGGAGATCGATTTCTCCATGTGGGGGCTGTTTGCCCGTGCAACATTTATCGTCAAACTTGTGATGTTGATGCTGATCGTCGCATCGATCTGGTCCTGGGGGATCATCATCCAGAAGCTTATCAACTATCGGGCCGCTCGGCGCGAGGCGCAGGTATTTGATGAATCCTTCTGGTCCGGCAACCCGCTGGACGCGTTGTTTGAGCAGATCGGGACGCAGCCGGATGGCAGTTCAGAAAAGATCTTTGCTGCCGGGATGATCGAATGGCGGCGGTCGCATCGAAATGATGGCGGCTTGATAGCAGGGGCGACGGCCCGGATCGACCGGTCAATGGATGTGGCCATCGCCAAAGAGGCCGAGACCTTGCAAAAGGGCCTGCCCATCCTGGCGACGGTCGGCTCGACCGCACCGTTCATTGGCCTGTTCGGCACCGTTTGGGGCATCATGAATGCCTTTATCGAGATTGCCGAACAGCAGAACACCAACCTTGCCGTCGTGGCCCCGGGGATTGCCGAGGCGCTTCTGGCCACCGGCCTGGGCCTCTTGGCCGCGATCCCGGCGGTGATTTTCTATAACAAGCTCAGCGCGGATAGTGACCGGATCGTTGGCGGCTACGAAGCCTTTGCCGACGAGTTTGCAACCATCCTGTCGCGTCAGTTGGACAGCTGACGATGGGCGCGGCGGTTCAGCAACCCTCGGGCGGGAACGGGCGCAGGCGCGGTCGGCGACGCGGGCGCGCACAGCCGATGGCTGAGATCAACGTGACGCCCTTTGTCGATGTCATGCTGGTGCTGCTGATCATCTTCATGGTGGCGGCGCCGCTTTTGACCGTCGGCGTGCCCGTGGACTTGCCGAAAACGGCAGCCAGCGCCTTGCCCGGCGACAACGAAGAGCCTTTGACAGTGACGCTGACGGCGGGTGGTGAGGTTCAAATCCAGACCACCGAAGTGTTGCGCGAAGAGTTGATTGGTAAGCTGCGTGCAATTGCAGCGGAACGCAGCAGCGACCGGGTGTTTTTGCGGGCGGATGGCTCAATCCCCTATGCGCAGGTGATGGAGGTCATGGGCGCATTGAACGCAGGTGGCTTTTCCAATGTGGGCCTGGTGACCGACACCGGCGGGCCGACGCTGGACGATGGGTAAAGGTGAGGTTGCGCGGTGGATACCGGCACCAAAATTTCGGCGATTGCTCATGTCAGCCTGATCAGCTGGGCGTTATTCGGCGGTACGTTCCGGTCCGAACCGTTGCCGATGGCGGTGCAGGATGTCTCGGTGATCACCGTTGAAGAATTCGCCGCGCTTTCGGTGCAGCGGCAGGCGCCCGCGGTGCCGGAAGAACCCACCGATCTGCAACAGCCCGAAGTGCCGGTGGACGAGGTTAACACGCCAGAGCCGGTCGTCGAAGAACAACCGCAACCAGAGCCCACCCCGCCTGCGGAACCTGAGCCTGAACCTGAGCCTGAAATCGTCGAACTTCCGTCCGATCCGGAAGTGGTCGAAGAACCGCCGCAACTGGATCAGCCCGACGCAGAGATTGCGGCTCTGCCAGCCCCCCCGGGCCCGGATACGCCACCCAGCCCAGCAGATAAGATCGCACCCGAGCCGATTGCGCCACCACCACCCGACGTGAAGCCTGATGATGTCGAGACCCCGCCCGTGTCGCTGGACGAAGGGGCGGAGATTCAGCAGGCGCAGCAGGACCAGACCGCACCGGAAGAGGCCGCGCCCGAGATCGTGACCGAGGCAGAAGAGGCGGATGACCCTGCGCCCAAAACCTCGCCCCGTCCGCGTGTCAGGCCCAACCGCCCGACGCCTCCGCCCGAGCCGGACGTTGCCGAGGCACCAGACCCCGAGCCAACCGAACCGGCACCCAGCAATCAGGATGCGATCAACGACGCGCTGACCGAGGCATTGGGCACTGCAGCCGAACCGTCTGGACCGCCTTTGACCAGCGGTGAGAAAGACGCGATGCGTCTTGCCGTGTCGAAGTGCTGGAATGTCGGATCTTTGTCGACGGATGCCTTGAACGTCGTTGTCGTTGTCGGGTTCTCGCTGACCCCTGACGGAAAGGTCCAAGGTGGCAGCCTGAAGTTGTTGGACAGCTCTGGCGGCTCGCCCGGTGCCGAAAAACAAGCCTACGAGGCCGCAAGGCGCGCAATTCTGCGCTGTGGGGCCAAAGGATACGACTTGCCTGCTGACAAATACGATCATTGGCGAGATGTTGAGATTACATTCAATCCCGAGAGGATGCGGATAAAATGATGAAACTTCTGACCAGTCTCTTTGTCGGTCTGACCTTGTTGTCGACGCCGGCGTTTGCGCAAAGTGGACCGCTGCGTCTGGAACTGGATCAAGGGATCATCGAACCCTTGCCCTTTGCGGTGCCCAGCTTTGTGCCCGATGGGCCGGCCGCGTCGCAATATGCGCAGGACATCTCGCGCGTGGTGGCGGCGGATTTGACTGGTACGGGCCTGTTCCGTGAGATCTCGTCAGATGCGTTCATCAGCCGGGTCAGCAGCTTTGACGCGCCGGTCCAGTTTGCCGACTGGAAGGCGATCAATGCCGAGGCTTTAGTGACCGGCGCGGTCAATGTTTCGGGTAATCGACTGACGGTGCGGTTCCGTGTCTGGGACGTGTTCTCGGGTCAGGAACTGGGCAATGGTCTGCAATTTGCTGGTACCACGGAAGGCTGGCGGCGCATGGCACATAAGGTGGCCGATCAGGTCTATAGCCGGGTGACGGGTGAAGGCGGGTACTTTGACAGCCGCGTCGCGTTCGTATCGGAAAGCGGACCCAAGAATCAAAGGGCCAAGCGGATCGCCATCATGGACTATGATGGCGCGAATGTGCAGTACCTGACCGACAGCGCGGCGATTGTGCTTGCGCCTCGGTTCTCACCGAACGGCGATCAATTGCTCTATACCAGCTATGAGACCGGCCAGCCGCGAATTTACGTGCTGGACGTAGGCCGGGTGAAACGGCAGGAACTGAAGACGCAGGAAGGCACCATGAGCTTTTCTCCGCGCTTCTCGCCCGATGGCCGTTCCATCGTGTACTCGCTGACGCAGGGCGGCAACACGGATCTGTGGAAGATGGATCTGGCCTCGGGGCAGAGTGTGCGCCTGACCAACACCCCTGCGATCGAAACTGCGCCAAGCTATGCGCCGGATGGATCAAGGATCGTCTTTGAAAGCGACCGTTCGGGCACACCGCAACTTTATGTCATGCCCGCCAATGGGGGCGAGGCGACGCGGATCAGCTTTGGTCAGGGCCGCTATGGAACCCCGGTCTGGTCGCCGCGCGGGGACCTGATCGCCTTTACCAAGCAGAACAAAGGCCGGTTCCACATCGGCGTCATGCGCACGGATGGCAGCGAGGAACGCTTGCTGACCGCGTCGTTCCTGGACGAAGGCCCGACATGGTCACCCAACGGGCGCGTCATCATGTTCACCCGCGAAACACAAGGCGCAAGCGGCCGGTCGTCGCTTTATTCGGTTGATATTTCGGGGCGGAATTTGAAGCCTGTACGGACACCTGACGGGGGTAGCGACCCGTCATGGGGGCCGCTGCAGAATTGACTAAGACGCGGTGTGGGTGACGTTCACAACAAACCCGCATTGTGCTAAATAGATGATAATAAACAAATGGAACACGAGGCACTGACATGAACCTTCTGAGCAAAGCGGCGGCGCTGGGCGCATTGGCGCTGATCGCCGCCTGTACGAATACCGACCCTTCGGCCCTTGGCGGTGGCGGACCGGGCGGCAGCGGCGCATTGGTGCCGGGCTCACCAAGCGATCCGCGTTCTCCCGCATATTTCCAGCAAACTGTTGGCGATCGGGTACTGTTCGAGGTGGACCAGTCGACGCTGACACCCGCAGCACAGCAGGTTCTTCAGGGGCAGGCGGAATGGCTTTTGGCCAACACCGATTTTGTCGCCACGATCGAAGGTCACGCGGACGAGCAAGGCACGCGGGAATACAACCTCGCCCTTGGTGCGCGCCGGGCCAACGCTGCACGGGAATATCTGATCTCGCGCGGGGTGGCTGGCAACCGTCTGACGACCGTAAGTTATGGCAAGGAACGCCCGATCGAGATTTGCAGCACCGAGGAATGCTATTCCAAGAACCGCCGTGCGGTGACGGTGCTGACCGGTTCAACCTTGGGGTAAGACAATGAAATTTGCAGGATGGGTTCTGGCGGCGGTGGTGACCGCCGCAGGTATGGCGCAGGCGCAGGATCAGCAGACTTTGGCGGATATTCGTCAGGAACTGACGGTGCTGCATGTTGAAATCCAGCGCCTCAAGCGCGAGTTCTCGACCACAGGCTCGCCGACGCCGAACCTTTCCGGCAGCTCTGTGCTTGAACGCGTTGACGCCATCGAGGCCGAATTGCAGCGGCTGACGCGTCAGACCGAACAGTTGAACCAGCGGGTGCAGAACATTGTCACCGACGGCACAAACCGGATCGGCGACTTGGAGTTTCGGCTGGTCGAACTGGAAGGCGGCGATTTGAGTGCTTTGGGTGAAACCAGCACCTTGGGCGGGGACAATCCCGGTACTGCCGTCGCCGCTGCAACTCCCACACAACCCGTCGAAGCGGAACAGGGCGAACTTGCTGTGGGTGAGCAGGCTGATTTTGACGCCGCCGCGCAGGCGCTGACGGATGGTGATTATCAGACTGCGGCCGACTTGTTTTCGCAATTCGACCTCGCATATCCGGGCAGCCCGCTGGCACCGGAAGCCAACCTGCGGCGAGGCCAGGCCCTGGAGGGTTTGGGTGACACCCGCGAAGCAGCCCGGGCGTTTTTGGCCAGCTTTACAGGTGATTCCGAAGGTCCAATAGCCCCCGAGGCGCTGTTTGAATTGGGTGCCGCGCTGGGCCGTCTGGGGCAGACCGATCAGGCCTGCATAACGCTGGGCGAGGTCGGCGTGCGCTTTCCCGCCTCGGGCCAGGCCGCGTCAGCGACACAGGAAATGGCCTCACTGGGCTGTACTTGACTATCGACGCCGATACCCTGCGCAGGGAGATTCGGGCGCATCTGCCTGACCGATTGCCGCCGCGTCTTGGCGTGGCAGTGTCCGGTGGTAGCGATTCGACAGCGTTATTGTACCTGCTGGCGGAAATCTCGCGTCAGGAAGGGATCGTGCTGTTTGCGGCGACCGTCGATCATGGATTGCGACCCGAGGCTGCGGAAGAGGCGAGAACAGTTGCGGCTCTGGCGCGCCGCTTGGGTGTCCCACATCAAACGTTGAAGTGGCGAGGTTGGGACGGGACCGGCAACCTGCAGGATGCGGCGCGTCGCGCGCGCTATGGGTTGCTGATCCGATGGGCCCGGGAGCAGGAGTCGCCAGCCATTGCGTTGGGCCATACTGCGGACGATCAGGCGGAAACCGTTCTGATGCGATTGTCGCGATCCGCGGGTGTCTCGGGTCTGTCGGCCATGGCGCAACTGCGGTCAGAAGAGGGAGTTGACCTGTTGCGCCCGATGCTTTCAATCACCCGCGCGCAATTGCAAAGCTACCTGATGCAATCCGGCCTTGAGTGGATCGAGGATCCATCGAATCAAGATCAGCGATTTGAGCGGATCAAGGTACGAAAGGCCCTTGCGCAACTTGAACCGCTGGGGATCACCGCCGATACCTTGTCTCGGGTGGCTGAAAATCTGACCCAAGCGCGCGAGGCGTTGGCGCAATACGCGCAAGACTCCGCCCGTCGGGTTGTTCGCGTCGATGGTGGCGATATCTGTATCGACCGCGACAGCTTTGGTGAATTGCCCGAAGAGATCCGACGCAGGATCATCGTTGCTGCCGTTGTCTGGATTGCAGGCGCTGGCTATCCCCCTCGACACAGCGCTGTTGACCGGGCGCTGCACGCTCTGACCGCGAATGGGACCTTGCCGATTGGCGGATGCCTTTTGGTCCCGGACGCAGAAAACATGTGGATTTGCAGAGAGCTAATGCCCGTTAGCGAAAAAGTATCGTGCTTGAATGAGCCTTGGGACAACCGCTGGGTCGTCACCGGGCCGAATGCGGTCAATGCTCAGGTCCGCGCGCTTGGCGAAGATGGACTTCTTCAGCTTTCGGACTGGCGCGCTTTGGGAAAGCCCCGCAAAGCACTGCTAGCGACGCCTGCGGTTTGGGCAGAAGACACCTTGTTGGCGGCTCCTTTGGCGGGGTTTTGTGGTGAATGGCGCATAAAAATGTCTGAGAACCGGCCCGAGTTCTTCAGTTCGATTTTATCGCATTGAACCTGCCTCAATCATCTCTATTTTAAAGAGTAACTCCGGCAGGCCCCCATCTGCCGAAACCGTTTGGGAGAATTTCCTTGGGCAACGCTCGTAACATCGCCTTCTGGGTCGTTCTGTTCCTGTTGATCCTTGCACTGTTCAATTTGTTCAGCGGATCGGGTGGAACGCTTCAGAATAACGAAAGAACCTATTCCGAATTCGTCAGCGCCGTAGATGCCGGAGACGTCACAAACGTGACTCTGGACGGCGAGCAGATTCGGTACCGCACCAGCGACAACCGCGACTATGTCACCATCAAGCCCGGCGATGCCGAGGTGACGAAGCTGCTGATCGACAAGAACATCCCCGTGCGCGCGGAAAAACAGCAGCAGTCCGGTTTCCAGTCCTTCCTGATCACTCTGCTGCCCTTCCTGCTGCTGATCGGTGTCTGGGTCTATTTCATGAACCGGATGCAAGGTGGCGGCAAAGGCGGCGCGATGGGCTTTGGCAAGTCCAAGGCCAAGATGCTGACCGAAAAGCATGGCCGCGTGACCTTTGATGATGTCGCTGGCATCGACGAGGCCAAGGAAGAGTTGGAAGAGATCGTGGAATTCCTGCGCAACCCGCAGAAATTCTCGCGTCTGGGCGGCAAGATCCCGAAAGGCGCGCTGCTGGTTGGCCCTCCGGGTACCGGTAAGACGCTGCTGGCTCGTGCCATTGCGGGTGAAGCAGGTGTGCCGTTCTTCACCATTTCGGGCTCGGATTTCGTTGAGATGTTTGTGGGTGTCGGTGCAAGCCGTGTCCGTGACATGTTCGAACAGGCCAAGAAGAACGCGCCTTGCATCGTATTCATCGACGAAATTGACGCCGTGGGTCGCCATCGTGGTGCCGGCTATGGCGGTGGCAATGACGAACGCGAACAGACCCTCAACCAGTTGCTGGTTGAGATGGACGGGTTCGAGGCCAATGAAGGCGTGATCATTCTGGCGGCCACCAACCGTAAAGACGTTCTGGACCCTGCGCTGCTGCGTCCGGGCCGGTTTGACCGGAACGTGACCGTCGGCAACCCTGACATTAAAGGCCGTGAGAAAATCTTGGGCGTGCACGCGCGCAAAACGCCTTTGGGCCCCGATGTCGATCTGCGCATCATCGCGCGGGGTACCCCAGGCTTCTCGGGTGCCGATCTGGCCAACCTCGTGAACGAGGCTGCGCTGATGGCCGCACGTGTGGGTCGCCGCTTTGTCACTATGGAAGATTTTGAGAACGCCAAGGACAAGGTGATGATGGGGGCCGAGCGCCGCTCGATGGTGCTGACCCAGGATCAGAAGGAAAAGACCGCTTACCACGAATCTGGTCACGCCGTTGTTGGCATGACCCTGCCGTTGTGTGATCCGGTCTATAAGGCGACAATCATTCCGCGCGGTGGTGCGCTGGGTATGGTTGTCAGCCTGCCCGAGATGGACCAGCTGAACTATCACCGCGACGAGTGCGAGCAGAAGCTGGCGATGACGATGGCGGGCAAAGCCGCCGAAGTGATCAAATACGGCGAAGATCACGTCTCGAACGGCCCTGCGGGTGACATCATGCAGGCCAGCCAGTTGGCGCGCGCCATGGTGATGCGCTGGGGCATGTCCGACAAGGTTGGCAATATCGACTATGCCGAAGCGCATGAGGGGTATTCGGGTAACACCGCTGGTTTCTCGGTTTCAGCGCATACCAAAGAGCTGATCGAGGAAGAGGTGAAACGCCTGATCCAGCAGGGTTACGAGCGCGCCCATAGCATCCTGACCGAGAAGAACGAGGAATGGGAGCGTCTGGCACAAGGTCTGCTGGAATACGAAACCCTGACCGGGGACGAGATCAAGCGCGTCATGAATGGTGAGCCGCCCACCGCGGACGATGACGAAGGCGACAGCCCGGATGAGGGCAACGCGCCAAGCGTGACGGCTATTCCCAAGACCAAGGCCAAGAAGTCGCCGCCCGAGGGCGGGATGGAGCCCGAACCTTCGGCATAATGAAAAGAGACCCGGGCAATCCCCGGGTCTTTTCTTTTTCGGCGCGCTGGCATCTATTGCGGCTAGGTGTCGGATGAAAGAAAGGTATGCCCATGCCCGTGCTGCGCGAAACTGAGTATGTGGCCGAAGTTGTCTGGTTGGGTCATGTGCCATCCGGCAAATCTCTGCGCGCCGAAGCGGTTGGTTCTTTGGATCTGGATTTCTCGGGTGACAAAGCGGCGCGGCACGAAGGTGTCAATCGGGCGTCTTGCGTGCGGGTCAAGAACCTGTATCCACAGGGAACCGAAATCCGAAACGTGCGCCAGCTTTCGATACTGTCCGCCGAAGAGATCGGGACAATCACCTCTGAGATCGGGCTTGAACATCTGGACCCGGCCTATCTGGGGGCCAGCATCGTGGTCAAGGGGATCCCGGATTTCACCCATGTTCCACCGTCCTCGCGATTGCAGATCACGGGCGGGTTGACGATTACGATCGACATGGAAAACCGTCCCTGCGTGCTGCCGGGGCGAGAAATCGAAACAGACCTTCCCGGACACGGAGCCGCCTTCAAACCCGCAGCCGTGGGTCGGCGGGGCGTCACAGCCTGGGTCGAGCGGCCCGGGTCGATCGCCTTGGGGGACCGGATGGCGCTGTTCGTTCCGGATCAGCGCGCTTGGGCACCCTGACGGGCGCGAGTTTCCGATTATAGGCGGGTGAAAACCGGCAACGCCGTTTCGCGGCCTGATTATGTCGGAATTCATATCTATCTCGACGGTGTACAATTGTATGGGTTGACCAGCGCTGACGTCCATGCGTCGGCTATGCACGGCATTCAATCAGGGACTCGGGCCAATGAGCTACAAATCCGACATCGAAATCGCTCGCGAAGCGAACAAGAAGCCGATTCAGGAAATCGGTGCCAAGCTGGGCATCTCCAGCGACGATCTGCTGCCCTATGGCCACGACAAGGCGAAGGTCAGCCAGGACTTCATCAACTCGGTTCAGGACCGCGAAGACGGCAAGCTGATCCTGGTGACCGCGATCAACCCGACCCCTGCTGGCGAGGGTAAGACGACCACGACCGTTGGTCTCGGTGATGGCTTGAACCGCATCGGTAAGAACGCGATGATCTGTATCCGCGAGGCCTCGCTGGGCCCGAACTTCGGCATGAAGGGTGGCGCTGCGGGTGGCGGCTATGCGCAGGTTGTTCCGATGGAAGAGATGAACCTGCACTTCACCGGCGACTTCCACGCTATCACCTCGGCCCACTCGCTGCTGTCGGCGATGATCGACAACCACATCTACTGGGGCAACGAGCAGGAGATCGACACCCGCCGCGTCGCATGGCGTCGTGTGGTCGACATGAACGACCGTGCCCTGCGTCAGATCACGGCGTCTCTGGGCGGCGTATCGAACGGCTTCCCGCGCGAGGCGGGCTTTGACATCACCGTGGCGTCCGAGGTCATGGCGATCCTGTGTCTGGCCAACAACCTGAAAGACCTGGAAAAGCGTCTGGGTGACATCATCGTTGCCTATCGCCGCGACAAGACCCCGGTTTACTGCCGCGACATCAAAGCCGAAGGCGCGATGACCGTTCTGCTCAAAGATGCGATGCAGCCAAACCTGGTTCAGACGCTGGAGAACAACCCGGCCTTTGTTCACGGTGGTCCTTTCGCGAACATCGCACATGGCTGTAACTCGGTCATCGCGACCAAAACCGCGCTGAAAGTGGCCGACTATGTAGTGACCGAAGCCGGTTTCGGTGCCGACCTGGGTGCCGAGAAGTTCATGAACATCAAGTGTCGCAAGGCGGGCATCGCCCCGTCGGCTGTGGTGCTGGTCGCCACTGTGCGCGCGATGAAGATGAACGGCGGTGTTGCCAAAGCCGATCTGGGTGCGGAAAACGTCGATGCGGTTCAGTCGGGCTGTGCCAACCTGGGCCGTCACATCGAGAACGTGAAATCTTTTGGTGTGCCTGTTGTTGTCGCAATCAACCACTTTGTCACCGATACGGATGACGAAGTGCAGGCCGTCAAGGATTACTGCGAAACCCACGGCGTCGAGGCAGTCCTGTCGCGTCACTGGGAACTGGGTTCGGACGGTTCTGCGCCGCTGGCCGAGAAAGTTGTCGAAATCGTTGAAAACGGTGCCGCGAACTTTGCACCGATCTACCCCGACGAGATGCCGCTGTTCGAGAAGATCGAAACCATCGCCAAGCGCATCTATCGTGCCGACGAAGTTCTGGCCGACAACAAGATTCGCAACCAGCTGCGTGAGTGGGAAGAAGCAGGCTATGGCAACCTGCCGGTTTGCATGGCGAAGACGCAGTATTCGTTCTCGACCGACCCGACCCTGCGCGGCGCGCCCACCGGCCACTCGGTTCCGGTGCGCGAGGTTCGCCTGTCCGCAGGTGCCGGTTTCATTGTGGTTGTCTGCGGTGAGATCATGACCATGCCCGGTCTGCCGCGCAAACCGGCTGCTGAGACCATCTGCCTCAATGACGCAGGTGAGATCGAGGGCTTGTTCTAAGCGCCCGAATGATACATCTCGTGGACCGGGGATTTCCCCGGTCCATGAGGAGATTGCAATGCCCACTCTGATACCGCCGCAGGACTGCCACTCGATGCAGGAATTGCGGGTTCAGATCGACAAGCTGGACCGCCAACTGATTGAAATGTTGGTGACGCGCGCAAGCTATATCGACCGCGCATCTCAGCTGAAACCCGGCGAGGGGTTGCCCGCCCGTATCCCGGTTCGTGTCGAAGAGGTGGTGCGGCGCGTGCGCACAAGTTCCGGCGAGTTGGGCATGGACCCCGATCTTGCCGAACAGCTTTGGCGCATCTTGATTGACTGGTCGATTGCCCGCGAAGAACGCGTGCTCGGCCCCGACTGAAGAACCGGGCGCCATGAGCGCCCGATCCGCTTTTCGAAGGAAGGGATCAAAGAATGGTAGCGCAGGTTATCGACGGCAAGGCGTTTGCGGCCAAGGTTCGTGCTCAGGTTGCCGATCAGGTGGCACGGCTGAAAGAAGAAAATGGCATCACCCCCGGACTTGCGGTGGTTCTGGTGGGCGAGGACCCGGCAAGCCAGGTCTATGTGCGGTCAAAGGGCAAGATGACCGTCGAAGTCGGCATGAACTCGTACGAACACAAGCTGGACGCGGACACCTCGGAAGAGGACCTGCTGACACTGATCGACAAGCTGAACAACGACCCGGCGGTGCATGGAATTCTGGTGCAATTGCCGCTGCCCAAACATCTGAATGAAGATCTGGTAATCAATTCGATCGATCCGGCCAAAGATGTGGACGGGTTCCACATCTCGAATGTGGGCCTGCTGGGCACTGGGCAAAAGTCGATGGTACCGTGCACCCCGCTGGGCTGCCTGATGATGCTGCGCGACCACCATGGCTCGCTGTCGGGGATGGATGCGGTTGTCATTGGTCGGTCGAACATCGTGGGTAAGCCGATGGCGCAATTGCTGCTGGGCGACAGCTGCACGGTGACCATTGCGCATAGCCGCACCAAGGACCTGCCCGATGTTGTTCGCCGGGCCGACATCGTCGTCGCCGCCGTCGGCCGCCCAGAAATGGTGCCGGGCGACTGGATCAAGGAAGGTGCGACGGTGATCGACGTGGGCATCAACCGCATCGAGCGCGACGGCAAGAACAAGCTTGTGGGCGACGTGGATTATGCCAGCGCAGCCGAGCGTGCCGGAGCGATCACACCGGTGCCCGGCGGGGTGGGTCCGATGACAATCGCCTGCCTGCTGGCCAATACCCTCACCGCGTGCTGCCGCGCCAACAAACTCGCCGAGCCGGAAGGGCTGACGGCGTAAGCTGAATACCATCATCGGCATACCGAATGCCGGGCGAACAAATCCGGGCTGAAAGGCGAGTGCTTTTCAGCCCATTTTTTTACGTTCACGGTTTTTTGAATACGTTCAATTGGCGCTTTGATGCTGCGCGTGCGGATGATAAGCATTATATCCCAACCGGTTAGGTCCAGACGGGCTAGCCGGGGGCGTGTTGGGCTGGAATCGGGATATCGTTTGTTAACAAGTATAAAGTCAGTGACAAGTCAGATCCTGGCGCAGTGCAGCCCGCAACGGGTGATTGCAGGGATCGTTTTCATTCCATTGTTGGCTTATTCCTTTGCCCCATTCAGGGATATGGACCTGTCATTTCCTCTGCGTATCGTGTTCTGGACCGGAGTTATGGGGTTGGCTCTTGGCGCGACTTGGACGGCCAGCCGGCTGGTGCGAGAGCGCCTGTGTCAAAGCCGACAGCTAGTACGGGACGCCGCTTTCACCGTGCTGATCCTGATCCTGTTCGCTCCTTCCCTGTGGGGTTTGGCCTGGCTAGTGTTTTCCTTCGTCGGCAAGAACGCCCCGAGCCTCGCAGCGGTGCTGCCATATGGCGGCCTGTTTGCGGCGGGGTTGATTCTGGTCCGCTATCGGAAAGACGAACTGCCGGACCAACCAAAACAGCGACCCAGGTTGCTGCTGCGGTTACCTGAGAGCTTTGACGGACAGATTTATCGGCTGACGGTTCGGGATCATCAGGTCGATGTGGTCACGTCCGAGGGGATTTTCACCATCCGATCCCGTTTCACCGACGCAATTTCCGAAATGGAGCCGGAACCGGGCCATTGCGCGCACAGATCGCACTGGGTGGCCACGGCTGCCATATCCGGGGTCGAAAAGCAGGGGGCAAAGACGTTGTTGCGATTACACAATGGCGATCTTGTTCCGGTCAGCCGGAAATACTATCCGGACTTGGAAGCTGCCGGGTTGGTCTAGGACGCGGCTACCGTGGCATGGGTACAATCTGCGGCAGGTTGCCGGTCAGAATGGCACGTGCATCCGCGCCCATAAGACCCCCAAGCACTGACTCGGTGCTGCGCAATCCTCCGGTATACGTGCCGTATGCGGGCAGGATCAGGCGCTTTGAGTCAAATAGAAAAGCGGGCCGCGTAACTGAACGCCCTCGTAGTCGCAACGTGGCTTTGGGATGGTAATGGCCCGAAACCTCGCCGAAACCGTCGGGCTGCGCGATATGGCGAAACGTCAGCGGACCGCAGGACCATTCGGCCAGATGCGCTCCGCCAAGATCAACCGGACCGGGGTCGTGATTGCCCTCGATCCAGATCCAGCGGCGCCCGGCCTGCAACACCGAGATTCGCAAGCGGTCGTCCCCATCAAGCGCTTGCGAGGCGTCCAGATCATCGAAACTGTCCCCCAAACAAACCACAACCGTTGCAGCGCTACGCTCAAGATCGGATGCAAGCCGTGCCAAAGTTTCGCGGCTGTCATAGGGGGGCAGAACCTGCCCGGTTCGGCGCGCCACCCTCTCGGACTTTCCCAGATGCAGATCCGACACGCAGAGCAGGCTCTGATCCCGCCACCAAAGCGCCCCCGAGCCGAGGGCCGAAAGCGTCTGTCCGCGAAAGGTGAAGTCAATTGCGTTCATGATTTGTTCATTATGGTTTCCCAGCCAATTTGCAAGTGGGATCAGCCTGCGGCAAGACCGGCCTCTTGCAGCAGTCGCGCGCTTTCTTCGGCCAGCAGGCGTTCCTCGGCTTCGCCTTTGACGGGCACTTTTCCAACCTCAAGAAACAGCGGTGCGGCGAGCGGAGAGACCCGATCCAGCCGCAACAAATCGATCCGTCCGTCAATCCGGGCTAGCATCTCTTCGATCCGACCGAAATCGACCAGCCCGCGCATCGCCTCCTCTCGGGTGATTTGCATCAGCAAATGGTCGGGGTCGTATTTCAGAAGCGTGTCGTAGAGAATATCGGAAGAAAACGTCGCTTGCCGCCCGCTTTTGCGTTGTCCGCCAGTGTTTCGCTCGATCAGCCCGGCAATGGTGGCCGAGGCACGAAAGGTCCGTTTCATCACTGCATTGCCAGCCAGCCAGGTTTCCAGACCGTCCCGCAGAGCTTCGGGCTGAAACAGCGGTCGTGGGTCCATCACCGCGTCCAGCCCCCAGATCAGCGTCGCATAGTCGGTCGCAACGAACCCCAATGGGGCCAGCCCGGTTTCCTCCATGCGCTTGGTCAGCAGCAGGCCCAGCGTTTGCTGGGCGTTGCGACCGGCGAAGCCATAGACGCACAGATGTTCGCGTCCGTCGCTGGGAAAGCTTTCGACCAGCAACCGGTCGCGACGCGGCAGGCGGGAAATGTCGCGCTGTAGCGCCAGCCACTCGGACGTATGCGTTGGAAGCTGAGGCCAGTCGGGCTGCGCAAACATACGAAGAATGCGGTCGCTGAGCTGGGTCGAGGTGGCAAATTTCGTGCCCGAAAACGTGGCAATCTTGGGTTTCCTGTCAGCGCGTCGACTGACCTCGACCACCATTTCGCGCAGGCCTTCGTAGCGGACAATCTGACCTCCGATCAGAAAGGTATCTCCGGGCGTCAGGGATGCTGCAAAGCCTTCTTCGACCTCGCCCAAGGGTTTGCCGCCGCGATTGCGTTTCAGGCGGACCTTTAGCGTGTCGGTGTCTTGAATTGTGCCCAGATTCATGCGGATGCGTTGTGCCGCGCGCGGGTCGCGCAATTGCCAGCGCCCGTCCGGGCGTTGTTGCAGCCGTTGCCAGCGGTCGTAGGCGCGCAAAGCGTAGCCCCCGGTTGCGCAGAAATCCAGACAGGCATCAAATGCGGCCCGGGTCAGACAGGCATAGGGTCCGGCTGATGTCATTTCAGCAAACAGAGCATCGGCGTCGAATGGACCTGCAGCGGCGGCAATCAGAATATGCTGGCACAGAACGTCGCGTGGACCTGCGCCGCGCGGGTCACCGTCGAGGTCATGCGCGCGGGCGGCCTCTAGCGCGGCGATGCATTCCACCACCTCGAACCGGTTCGCGGGCACCAGTAAGGCCTTTGACGGGGCATTATAGCGGTGGTTCGCGCGCCCAATGCGCTGCACCAGCCGTTTAACGTTCTTCGGGGCGCCGATCTGGATGACAAGGTCTACGTCGCCCCAGTCTATCCCCAGATCCAGACTGCCCGTGCAGACAATGGCACGCAGATCGCCACGCACCATTGCAGCCTCGACGCGTTCGCGCTGTTGTCGGTCCAGACTGCCGTGATGGATGCCAATCGGCAGAGCGTCATCATTCGCCAGCCAAAGGTTGTGAAAGAAAATCTCGGCCTGCGCCCGCGTGTTGTGAAAAATCAGTGTGGTTTTGTGTTGTTTGACCTGCTCGAGCACGGCCGGGATCGCATAGGCTGCGCCGCCGCCGGACCAGGGCGGCATGTCGTCGGTCTCCAGCATTCTAATATCAGGATCGGGCCCGGGGTCTGCCTGAATGATCTTGCAGGGATCGGGGTGGCGCGCCAGCAGCCGGGCGATGCCCTCGGGGTCTTCGACAGTGGCCGACAGGCCGACGCGTCGCAGCGTGGGGCACAGGCTTTGCAAACGGGCCAGCGCCAGCATCAATTGATCGCCGCGCTTGCTTTCCGCCAGCGCGTGTATCTCATCCACGATCACACGTTGCACGCCATCAAACATGCGCGGTGCATCTTCGTATGAGGTCAACAGGGCAAGGCTTTCAGGGGTCGTCAGCAGAATATGCGGAGGGTCAACGCGTTGGCGTTTCTTTTGCGTGGCCGTGGTGTCGCCGGTTCGGTCCTCGATTCGGATCGGCAGGCCGATTTCATCGACCGGAATGCGCAGATTGCGACGGATGTCGGCGGCCAGCGCCTTGAGCGGCGAGACATAAATTGTGTGAAGCCCAGAGTGCGAGCCATCCGCCAGCTCGGCAAGCGAGGGCAGAAACCCGGCCATTGTCTTGCCGCCCCCGGTCGGCGCAATCAGCAGCGTCGCCGGGTCCTGCGCCCGCTTGAACATGTCCTGCTGATGGGGGTGGATGGACCAGCCCTTGGCGGTGAACCAATTGGTGATCCGGGCGGGAATCTGCGTCATGGTCGCAGATTACCCGCCCGGGATCAGAATGACAGCGATCAGTGAACGATCTTTTCTTCGCGAACGAACATGTTCGCCCAGGCACGGTCGATCAGGTCAGGGGTCATCTGGTAAGGAATGCCCTCGAATTCGCAGATCGAGATCATCTGGTCGATCAAGAAGATTGGCTGATAGTTCGCATAGATATTGTTGATTGTCGGATACTTGACCTTGAGCAAATGCACCAGCGCGGCCTCATCCAGTGGCATACCGCGCTTGCGGGCCACCATCGCAAAGATCTTCAGGAAGTTTTCCTGGTTCGGGCCGTCGATCTTGATCTTGAAGAAAATCCGGCGCAGGGCCGCTTGGTCGAAGATCTCATTCGGGTGGAAGTTGGTCGAGAAGATGACCAGCGTGTCGAACGGGACCTCGAACTTCTCACCCGACTGCAAGCCGAGAATATCCTTGCTTTCTTCCAGCGGAACAATCCAGCGGTTGATCAGCGCCTGCGGAGGCTCGGCCTGACGGCCAAGGTCGTCGACGATGAAGATGCCGCCGGTGGACTTAAGCTGCAACGGGGCCTGATAGGTCCGGGCCGTTGGGTTGTAGACCAAATCGAGCATGCTCAGTGACAATTCACCGCCCGTGACAACGGTCGGGCGTTCGCATTGAACATAGCGCGTGTCGAACCGTTTGCGGCGGCGCAGGCTGTTGGGATCGTCGGCTTCCTGCTCGATGGCGGTGTGGACGATCGGGTCATAGACCGTGATCACCTGTCCCGCATATTCGATGGCGCGGGGCACATAGACATTGTCGCCAAGCGCGTCCCGGATCCCGTTCGAGATCGAGGATTTACCGTTGCCCGGCGGTCCATACATCAGGATCGACCGTCCTGCGCTGACCGCAGGGCCAAGGTGGTCCAGCAAACTGTCAGGCAGGACCAGATGGCCCATGGCGCCGGTCAACTGCTCGCGAGTGACCTGAATGTTGCGGATCGACTGGCGTTTGACCTGCTCGCGATAGACATCAAGCGGCACCGGCATCGCGCCGAAATATTCCGACTGGCTGAGCGCATCCAGCGCGCGGGCCTTTCCGGCGTCGGTCAGCTGGTAGCCCATTTCATTGCCCGAGTTGGCGTTCAGCGTGCCCGTCGCCTCAAGCAACTTTTGCTCGCGCGCGATATCAATCAATTCCTGCGTCACCGAACCCGGGAGACATACCGCTTCGGCGACTTCGCTTACGGTATCCGCGTTCTTGCGGAAGATCGTCTTGAGCAGAATGTCCCGCATCATCACCAGCGGGAGCCTCATTTCAGCCAGGCCTTTGGGGGCAGGGGGGGCCATCACGGAACTGTTTTGCATATTCATGAGCGTTGCTCGTCTATCCACTTGTCACGCCAAACGCCCGAAACCGGGCCACTTGCGGAAAATCTGGCCCGGCTTTGTGGCAGTACCAAGGCACGGGCGTGGCGGAGCGATGATTGTTTACGAGCCGTAAATAATACCGAGGATCAAATACATGCAAAGACACCCGGCAAGTGTAAGCCCCATCGGGAATTTTTTGCCGCGATCCCAGCTTTTCCAATGGGGCGCGATCTGACGCAGCGCAGTGTGTTTGGCCAGACGATGCGCCGCAACCGAGCCCAGCGTCGAGGCCATCAAGATCATCATCAGAACCATGAAGTCCCCGGCCCAGATAAAGGCCGAGGCTGCGGCGCAGAACTTGGCATCGCCTGCCCCCATGGCACCTGCAGCGTTCATGACGATGCCGACAAACAAAACCACGGGAATATGCAGCAATTGCCAGGCATAGGTCGGCAGGGAAAATGACAGCGGCCCCAGGCTGCCGGGCACCCATGGTCCCGACCAGGGCGGCAAGGCGATGAGGCCGACCAGAACAAACACGAACACAAGGGCTTTGACCGCATAGTTCTTGATCCGCATTTCACGCATATCGGTGAATGCGACGTAGAAACAGATCGGCAGCACGAATGGCAAAAACCACGCGGCCGCCGACGCTGGGATGGTCATGGGTCAGGCTTCCTCAAGCGCTCGCAGGGATCGGACCGCCTCGTCAAAATGCTGCGGATGGGTTGCGATGGCTTCGCGGAACAGGTTCTTGGCCGTGTTCAGGTCACCCTGTTTGACCGCAGAAATCCCCATCGTATTGAGCAGACGGGCGCGTTCAATCTGGGTCATCGGGATGACCGGCATACCATAATTGCCTTGCGCGCTGCGGGCCAGAACCAGGTTGTTCTTGGCGGTAAACAGGGACTTGTCCTGACGGATTGCCTCGGTGAACAGGCGTTCGGCCTCGGTATATTGACCGCGAGCCATCTTTGAATAACCCCAGTTGTTCATGACGCCTGCGGGTCGGGTGGTCAGGCCAACGGCGGTCTCATAGAAATGATCCGCGCGTTTCCAGTCTTTTCTGGAATCCGCAACCAGAGCTTCAAGACGGTAGCGCTTGAAGGTCTCATAGGTAGGTGGAATTTTGTCCAGCGTTGCCTTGGCTTTGCTCCATTCGCCCGCGCGCACCAGCGCATCGGCGTATTCGACCTTATCTGCATTGTTGGCGCCGCTCATTTCCGTCACGCGTTTCCACGCTGCCGAAGCCTCGGTGTTGCGGTTGGCGCGGGTCAGGCTGATGGCCAGCCCCCGGGTAAGGTCGATGCGATCAGGGTGTTTCTGGACTGCACCGTGGAAATAGGTCACCGCCTCATTCGGATCGGCAGCGGTCAAAAGCACTTCGTTCAGGTTGGTTTCGTCGATGACGTTGACTTCCTGAAAGGTGCGCTCGACCTTTTCTTCCTCGGTTTCTTTCGCACAAGCGGACAGGACTACCCCGCACGCGATGACAGTCGGAATCAAGAAGGGTTGGCGCATTTTTGCGTCCTTTACTGCTCTTAACCTCTGTTACTGGGTTTTGCGCAGTACGTATTCTCCGTCGCCGCGCCGTTCCAGCTCAAATTCTTGTTCTTGTGGGGTATTATTAACAGGATTTTCCATTTTTGCGAGAGCTAACCGCAGATTGTCCCGGATTGCGTCACTTTCGCCATTGTCCAGCGCATAGGCACGCTGAAACACCTGCGCAGCCTCGGAATACTGGCGGGTTTCGACCAGAAACACGCCCAGATTGTTCCAGGCCACAGGCCAATCGGGGTCTTCGTCGACCGCCCGGCGCAACAAGGGCTCAGCCTGTCCGATACGTTGCAGGCCAAGATTGGCTGTTCCAAGCGATGTCAGGATTTGCGGGGTCATGCCCTGTTCCAGCGCCGCACGGGTAAACGCCTCGAGCGCCAGTTCGTACTCACCCGCGCTCATCAACCGGTTGCCGACAGTCACTTGATCGACGTTGGGGCCGTCCAGATCCACGCCCGGCGCGAACGGATCCTCCGGCAGTGTCGGTTCCGAGCAAGAAGCCACCAAGGCAAGAACCGCGGTGGCTTTGAGGATTTTGCGCAGGGCGCGACCTGCTGATTTCATGCGTTTATCCGCCAACTCCCGGACCGGCTCCGTTGCCGAAATCCATGATACCTTTGGCCGATGGGCCGACCAGGATCAATAGAAGCGGGGGAACCGTCAGCATCATTGTCGCAAGTGTCATTTTGGTTGGCAACTTGTTTGCGGCCTCTTCGGCGCGCATAACGCGTTTGTCACGCATCTCGCCAGCGTAAACCCGCAGAGCCTCGGCAATGGATGTGCCGAAAGTCGCTGACTGGATCATCACGGTTACAAATGCGCTGACATCCTGCACACCGCAGCGCGTTGCAAAGTCGCGCAGAACCGAGTCCTTTTCCTTACCGGCCTTCATCTCGTAGGCGACGACCTCGAACTCGGTGGCGATATCGGGGTAAGAGGCTTTCATCTCTGACGCCACACGCACAATCGCCTGATCCAGAGATTGCCCGGCCTCGACGCAAACCAGCATCAGGTCAAGCGTGTCGGGGAAACCGGCGGTAATCGCCTCCTGCCGTTCCGCGACGCGGCGGGTGATCCAGTATTTCGGAATGAAATACCCGATGAACCCGGGCACCAGCAGACGAATTCCAATCTGGGTTGCGTCAAATTCCTGATCACCGGCAAATACCGTCAGAAGCAAGACACCGATCAGCAGACCAATAATGCCAAGCGCGAACTGGGAAAAATGAAAGAACCGCACCGCGTCCTTGGACTGGTACCCGGCCTGCCGCAGTTTGAGCTGGACGGCGGTGTATTCTTCTTTGTCCTTGGGTTCCAGGAACGTCGCAAATTTTTCAAGCTGCTCGTTCTGGCCGGATTGCCGCAGGCGTTCCTTTTTCTCTTTCTTGCCCTTCTTGGGTGATGAGTTCGAGCGCTGCAATTTTTTCAGCGGATCTTCCGGCTGGTTCAGCATCAGCGGGACGGTGACAAGGATCATGAACAATCCCAACACACCCACGACGATCAGGGGGCCGAATTCGCCGAGATGCTCGGTCAAGAATGCGTTGATAGACGAGAGGAATTCCATGGCAGCGCCCTCAGACCTTGATGTTTGTCAGGATTTTCATGACGATGATGTTCAATGTCAGCATGATCCCCACGAAGAAACAGGCCGGAATGAAGTAAGGTTCATTCATGACTTCGTCATAATAATTCGGGTCTTTGACCAGAATGAAAACTAGGCAGGCCAGGGGGAAGCCGGACAGGAACTTGCCGGACCATTGTGCCTCGGCGGTGATGGCTTTGACGCGGCGGAACAACCGGAAGCGGGCCCGGATCACCTTGGCCAGACCGGCCAAAATCTCGGCCAGGTTACCACCTGATTGTTGCTGGATCGAAACGGCAACGGCAAGAAAGCGCAAATCCTGCATGTCCAGACGCTCGGCCAGATCTTTGAGCGCCTCACCCACGTCGCGGCCATAGGCAACTTCGTCCGAAATCACGCCGAATTCCGTCGCCAGCGGGTCTTCGACCTCGGAGGCGACAATCTGAACAGACGAGACAAAGGGGTTACCGACCCGCAGCGACCGGACCATAAGCTCAACCGCGTCAGGCAGTTGTTCTTCGATCAGGCCCATGCGTTTCTTGGCTTTGTTGTTGACCCAGGCATAAACGGCTCCGATGCCGATGGCACCGGACAGGGCCGCGCGCAGCACGGTATCGGTCGCCGTTGCCATGCTTAGCGCCATAAACGCCAGGCCAGAAACCAGAACCATGACCATGATCAGCTGTTTCGGACTGAAAGCGATCGCCGCCTTTTGCGCCTTGTCGGCCAGCAGTGAATAGAGCGGAATGCTCTGGGTTTTCATGTGCTGCTGCATTTCCTTGCGCAGCTGTTCGAGAACCTCCTCGCGACCGACGCCCTTGTCGATCATGTCCAACCGGCGGTTGACGCGGCTGTTCAGGCTGATCGACTTTCCGAAAGCGACCAGATAGATACCTTCGACCAGAAACAGAACCGCAACGAAGATAACGACGTAGATTAGCGCCTCGACAGGCAGTGTCATAGCAAAAGTCTCCTACATCGCCGTTGGGTCGTAGATCGAAGAGGGCAGATCAAAGCCCCACAGACGGAATCGTTCGGAGAAGTGGCTCCGGACGCCGGTGGCAGTGAAGTGACCGATGATCTTGTTGTCGGGGGTCAGGCCAACGCGCTGGAACTTAAAGATTTCCTGCATCGAGATGACGTCACCTTCCATGCCCGTGATCTCGGTGATCGAGGTCATGCGGCGCGAACCGTCCTGAAGACGGCTGGCCTGTACGATCAGGTTCACAGCTGATGAAATCTGGCTGCGGACCGCCTTGATCGGCATCTCGATCCCGGCCATCGCAATCATGTTTTCCAGACGGGAAATACCATCCCGGGCCGAGTTGGCGTGGATTGTGGTCATCGATCCGTCGTGGCCGGTGTTCATGGCCTGGAGCATGTCGATCACCTCGGCGCCACGCGTTTCGCCGACTATGATGCGGTCGGGACGCATACGCAGAGCGTTTTTCAGACAGTCACGCGGGCTGACCTCGCCCTTGCCTTCGACGTTGGGCGGGCGGCTTTCCATCCGGCCCACATGGGTCTGTTGCAGCTGGAGTTCCGCCGTGTCCTCGATCGTCAGGATGCGCTCGGCATCGTCAATAAAGCTGGACAGAGCGTTGAGCGTGGTCGTCTTACCGGAACCCGTACCACCTGAAACGATGATATTCAGGCGGGTCGACACAGCGGCTTGCAAATAGGCGGCCATTTCTTCGGTGAAGGCACCGAAATTGACCAGATCGTCAATGCCCAGCTTGTCCTTCTTGAACTTACGAATCGAGACCAGCGAACCATCCACCGCAATCGGCGGCACCATCGCGTTGAAACGCGACCCGTCGGCCAGACGGGCGTCAACATAAGGGTTGGATTCGTCGACACGACGGCCCACAGCGGACACGATCTTGTCGATGATCCGCATCAGGTGCTTTTCGTCCTTGAACGTAATGTCGCTGAGTTCCAGCTTACCGGCGCGTTCCACGAAAATCTGTTGCGGACCGTTCACCAGAATATCGTTGACGGTGTCGTCCTGCAGCAGGGTCTCAAGCGGACCCAGGCCGGTGACTTCGTCATAAAGCTCTTTGTTGAGCTGGGTGCGGTCTTCCCGGTTCAGGACGATGCTGCGCGATTCCAGAATCTCGCTGGAAATGGCGCTGATTTCGGTCCGCAAATCGGATTCAGCAGCATTTTCTAGGGCCGCGAGGTTCAGGTTTTCAAGCAATTCGCGGTGGAGTTCCTGCTTGATTTCGCCCAAACGCTCTTTGCGTTTGCGTTCGCGGTCGTTACCGACAACTTCGGCAGCCTTTTTCTGCACCGGTTTGCGCGCCACAGCTGTGGTCGAGGCGGCCGGCTCTGGCGTCGCGGTCGGGGCTGCCGCAGGCGCTTCGGACTTGACCGGCTGAGCAGGTTCTTTTTTGTATCGTGAAAACACGGCAGCTCTCCCTCGTTTTACGCGGCCTCAGCGTTGCTGCTGCCAAGGCTGTGCAGCGACTGTGCCAATTTTGCGATTTCCCGACGCAGCGGGTTCTTGGCCGCCGAATTTGCCAGAGGCAAACCGTGATCGCCGCTTTGCATGACCTGTTTGCCGCCATCGGGCAGATGCAGATCGATCGAAATGCCAAGGCTCTCGCCCATGCGCTTGACGCGGCTTTTACCATTCAGATCGGTGAATTTCGGGGCGCGGTTCATGGCGAAACGGAGCTTGTTGAAGGGCAGTTCCTCGGCCTGCAATGCCCGCTTCAGGCGCAACGCGTTCTGAGCCGAGCGCATGTCCAATTCGATCAGCGCAAAATAGACGTGGGCAGCCTGAAGGACGGTTTCAGACCAATGCACCAGAGTTTTGGGCATGTCGACGACCACATAGTCGAAATGGTTGCGCGCTGTATTGATGACTTTTTGGATGTCGTCTGGCGTGATGATGTCCAGTGGGACCATATCTGACGGGGCGGTCAGAACCTGCAATTTTTCTTCATAGGTTTGCAGCGCCTGGCCAAAGGATTCTTCGTCCATCGAGGCGGTGTCTGACAACATCTCGAACACCGCTTCGTGCCGCGGCAAGTCCAGATAGGTCGATACGGTGCCGTACTGCATGTCCAGATCAATCAGGCAAACCGACGGGGCGTCCTTGTCCGACACTGTCGCCAGCTCCCACGCAAGGTTTACGGCCAGGGTTGTCGAGCCCACGCCGCCCGCAAGCCCGTGAACGACAAACAGGGCGCCTTCTTTTGATTCGCCCTGCGTCATTGCAACGTTCGCCTGCGGAGCCGCCACCGGGTCGGGCTTGTTCATGCGGTCGATTGCTTCCTGCAACTCGTTTTCCGGAAGCGGGTAGGGGACAAACTCGTCAGCCCCTTTACGCAACAGCTGGTGCAGAGAGGCCGGAGTCACATCTTCGGCAATCAGGACGACCTTGATGCCCTTTTCTTTGGCCTGGGTGATGATCTCACCCATCAGGGTCAGGTTGTCTTCGTCTTCGCCATCCAGCGCAAGTGCAACAAATTGCAGCGATTCCGCCTCGGGTTGGCTGAAGAATGCAAGCGCTTCGGCAAATCCCAAATCCCCCCAACGCTCACCCAAAGCGGTTTCCATGTCTTCGATCAGAAGGTCGAAATTCTGGACATCCCGGCTGATGGTGCAGGCCAGGATGGCGGTGTTTTCGTCTTGCGGCGTTGCGCTCGTCATTAACTCAATCCTCGTCGAGAGGGCTGAACAAACCGTACGAACGTGAAAGGAGCTGTTCTGATTTGCTGTCGCCCTGTGCGGTCAATTCTGGCCGCAGGTCACCCAATTGTTCGCAACGTCGCTTGGAAGTTGGGCAAGAATTGGGCGCAAAAGAACCAATTGTAGGGAAACGGGCGACGATGCCGCCCGATTTCGGTTTATTGTTCCGACTTATTCGTCGCCGCTGCTGGCGTCTTCGCGCTGGATATAGCTTTCGCGGGTCGCGCTTTCGACATACTCGCGATAGATCACCTCGGCGTACTTTCCGTCCAGGATATTGCGGTGGTTGTCCACAAATCCGGATACTTCAGTCACAGTGCGTCGATTGCGGCGATCCCTTTGCTGTGTCGCGACCAGAGGCTTGGTTTTGCCAAAGGAAACAACAGCTTCAAGCCGCGAGCGCGAGATGCCCTGCCGCGTCAGGAATGCAACGGCTGCGTTGGCGCGGCGCAATCCCAGAGCGTTGTTGTAGGCCTGCGAGCCGACAGCATCTGTGTGCCCGAAGACGCGGAACCGCGCTTCGGGGAACTGCTTGATCCAGGCGGCTTGCTGCAGCAGGATCCGCTGTGCCGATGCATCCAGCTGCGAGCTGTCAAAGGCAAAGTTGATCTGAGTCGGTACTTCGGCAGCGAATCGTTGCGCCAGGATCTGTCCGTAGCTCAGTTCACCGTTCATGACCTGCACGTTGTTCAGCGTCGCGTTGCCAAATGCGCCCTGGTCGATTTCGTAACCGGCCTCGCGTGTACATCCCACGACAGCGACCGAAAGACCCAGTGTTATAAACAACTTATACATTGGTTCCATCCTCTCCATCAATCCAGGACATAGCCGTAAGAACCGCCAAAGTCCTGTTTGGCCACTTCCGAGGCTGCGCCGCTGCCAGCCCGCTCAGTACGGGCCACATTGCCGTTGACGAACAGGTCAAATTCGCTGGGTGGTTTGACACGGTCCGTCGGCAAAGCCAGGGCTTCGCCGCGTGTCGGCGTCACAAGATGCACCGTCACGATGATGACAAGCTCGCTTTGCTGGCGCTGATACTGAGCGCTTCTGAACAGAGCGCCAAGGACCGGCACGTCGCCCAACCACGGCACCTGGTTGTTGAGATCTGCAAAGTCGTCCTGAATCAGACCGGCGATCGCAAAGCTCTCACCGTCGCGCAATTCGACAGACGTCTTGGTGTCGCGAACGATAAAGCTGGGAACCGCGTCGCCCTGAATTGTAAAGCTCTGCGATTGGTCGATGCTCGAAACCGATGCGGCCATCTCAAGGTTGATCAGGTCGCCGTCGACAACGCGCGGTGTAAACAGGAGATGAACGCCGAAGCTGCGGTATTCAATGGCAATCACACCTTCGTCCTGCGGAACCGGGATCGGTACCTGACCACCGGCCAGAAACTCAGCTTCCTGACCGGACAGGGCCGACAGGTTCGGTTCGGCCAGACTACGTGCTAAGCCTTTGGATTCCAAGGCTTCAATCAGCAGTCGAACCTGGGTTGAGCCCGCGCCAAAGCCAAACAAAATCGCGCCGGTATTGGTTTGTGCCAGCGGGATGTTGTTTGCGATTGCGTTGTTCAGCGCGCCCTGGTTGTTCAGAGAGCCGAAACCGGCAGTGACGTCACCGCCGCCAAAGCCCAATGACGCCGACAGGTTCTTGGCAACCGTCCGGTTCATCTCGGCGAACCGGACTTTCAGCATGACCTGTTGGACGCCACCAACACTCATCAGATTGGAAACCCGCTCGGGCGCATAGCGTTCGGCCAGTTCCAGAGCGCGTGCAAGACGAGCGCTGCTGGATACGGTGCCGGACAGGACAATGCCGTCATTTGCGGTGCGCACCTCGATCTGCTCGTTTGGCAGGATCTGGCGCAGCCTCTCTTTGAATTCTGAAACATCCGGTGCAACCCGCACCCGGACGTTTGTGATCAGATTGCCGGCACCGTCGAACATCGTCAGGGTCGTCAAACCCGGCGCGCGACCCAGGATATAGATCGTCCTGTCCGAAAGCGTTGAGATGTCCGCGATACCCGCGTTGGCGATACTGATATCTGCGAACGGTTGTTCGCTTTCCACCACAATCGCGCGGTTTATAGGCACATCCAGCGTTTCCGCCGTGCCCTTCTTAACCACGCGTAAATTTTCAGCCCAAGCGGCATCGCCGATTGGACCTACAACAAGCGTCAAACCCAGCAGGGTTGCGCTGATCCAGGAACGTATTGTCATGTGACCTGCCTCTCCGATCACCACTCGATTTTTTTGGGTCTTATGCCCTATGGTTCAGAACCCTGCGCCAATTCCGGATTTATTGCAATAATCAATGGTTTCCGGAATTTTCCTTATGTGGACAATGCGCAACATCAGAATCAAAAAGGTCGCGCATATAGCGCGACCCATAGCTGGTAACAGTCTGAATTTTCGTCAGTTTGTACAGGGTATTCTTGTTTCAACCTCTTCGCCGCCTCGGCGGGTCCGAATCGTGCAGACTTCTTCTGCTTGGACTTCCGGAGCGGGTGCCGTTTCCTGAATATTCAACAGTTTGCGCTGGTCCACCTCGACAACACTGGCCACTGTTGTCTCGTCTTGTGCACCAACCAGAGCCAGCGACAACCGACCAGTATTCTGACCCTGCGCAAGAATGGCGACCTGTTCACGGGTTGCCTTGACGGTGACAGTGCGCGCGATGGTCGTTCCCGTGACATCCGAGCCCGAGGTCTGGTCAACAGCGATAAGTTCGATATTTGTCTCGATCAGACGTGTGATCTCGCCCTGACCGCTACCAGTTCCGCGCAACGAGCCGGTCCAATACACGTCAATGACGTCTCCGGGCCGCAGAAAACCGGAAACACCGGACGCAACGTCAACGCTGATGGCAAAAGCGCGCATTCCCTGCCCAAGCTGCGATGTCAGTCCCGCCGGCTCACCGGGTTTGGTAAGCTTGACGGCCATCAAAGCCTCGTCCTTTTCCATCGCGCGCAACACGTAACGTTCGTTGTCACGGATGTCGGGGAAAAGTTCTTCCATCGCCAGGAAAGTTCCTTCGGGGATCGCATTTTCCGGCCACTGGACGACCTGAACGTCCTCGGCCGTCAGTTCTTCGCCGTATCTCAGGGCGCGGTTCGAGACCAAAACACTGACGGTTGGTACGAACTCCGCCCTGGCCTTGGCCAATGCCTCTTCGCGCAACTGGCGCTCCTGATCCAGCTTGGCCCGGTTTTCCGTGATGTATTCGCGCGCCAGGTAGACCGCTCCACCGGCCAGAGCGACCCCGATGATCAGCACAAGTCCAAAAACAGCTCGCATTCTTCCCTCATTCGGCTTTATTCAGATTCAAGACGGCACATAGCGCCGGTTCAGTATCCAGATTAAATTCGAATTGTGTCGAAAAAGGGGACAATGTCGGAACTTATTCTGGTGCGTTGGTCGGAAATCAAACTCTCAACTCTACTCGGGCAAACAGCGCTACCGAGGCGCGTGTTTGTCGGTCAGTCGAAGGTGATTTCTTGCACTTCGACGCCTGCCAGGGCCTGGCCGGTGGATTCGTCGATATTCTGAATCGGCTCTTGAAGATAGAAGTACATAAGGGCACCCAGCCCAACCACGCCTGCTGTCAAAACGACCCAGTCAACCGTGACCGCACCATCTTCGTCGCGCCAATAATCATGTAACCTGTTCAACATGGTACGCCACCAGATTCCAATTCCTGGATAAAACGAGGGCCATGCCTTCCTACAAAAGACATGGCCCCCATCAAATCTAACTTAAGCTAAAGCTTAGCTGCCGTTGCCCAGGTTGATCGAACCAACCGTTGCACCCTGCAGCGCGGTGTTCACGTCACCGGCCAGATCGCTGGCACCCTGACGAACCTGGTTGTAAGCAATTGCGGCCAGTGCAACAACGGCTGCGGTCAGAACGACCCAGTCTACAGTTACGGCGCCGTCTTCGTCTTTGCGGAAGTTCTTGAAGAACTTGATCATGTTACGTCCCTCCTAAAGGATCCAAAAGTAATCTAACCTCGGCGTCTTTCAGAGCTTTCTCTCTCAGTCCGCTCCCGATCGTCTCGGCATGGGAATATGTTTGCCTGTGGTGCGTGGCAGGAATTGGGCCAAACGCAGTTTTTTTTGCTCAAAGCTTAACTTTTTTTCCAGATATTTCGCAACCAACTGTATTTAAAGAGAAAATCATCTCATCTTTTTTTGTCGCCCGAGCAGGAGCGATGCAAATTTACGGCAAATGAGGCGAAATTGCCCCATTTCGCTTTGTTTTTCTGGTGTTGCAGGGGAATTCGGTGTTCAGAATAAACCAAAAGAAGAACTGAGGCAGGCAAAATGAATTTCCGGAATGCAGTGTCATGCGCCGGTGTTGCGGCGTTTCTGTTAACTTGTGTGGCACCCGTATCCGCGACCGAGCAGGTCCCGGAAGGTGCATTTAAGCGTATCAAGGCCCCGGCACCGGGGACACGCCCACGCGTCACCATCCAAATTACCCCCGAAGAGCACGCGAACGCGCCTTCGGCTCCCAGCACAGGTTCGACAATCGACGTGCCCGAGGTCATAGCGCGCGCGACGCCACCCGAGTCGGTACCATTGCGCATAGAAGGCGCGACCAAGCCTGTCGGATCCTACAAGGCGTTCTGGAACCGCGTCTCGCCAGAGATGTCGCAGGCAAGCTCGGGTCGTCTGCGGCAGGCCGTTCAGGCGGCATCGCAAGTCGGCGTTTCAGCACCGCGGTTGCAGACGCTACAGAACATCGCACGGCAACGCGGCGTGGACATATTGCGCTCGACCGTGGGGACGGATGTCTCGCCCGCCCTCGTTTTGGCGGTTATTTCGGTTGAATCGGCAGGACGTGAGGACGCGGTCAGTTCGGCGGGCGCGCAGGGTCTGATGCAATTGATGCCTGCAACAGCGGCGCGGTTCGGCGTTCAGGATAGCCTGAAGCCCGATCAGAACATCCGCGGCGGCGTGAAATATCTGGACTGGCTGATGGAAGAGTTTGGGAACGACCCGATTCTGGTTCTTGCCGGATATAATGCCGGGGAAGGGGCCGTCCGCAAACACAGTGGCGTACCGCCCTATGCGGAAACGCGCGATTATGTCCCAAAGGTGCTGGCTGCGTTTCAAGTCGCCAGCGCATTGTGCACCTCGCCACCCGTGTTCCTATCGGATGGCTGTGTCTTTCAGGGTCTGAACTAAGACGGGCCCACCCAGAGGCGAGCCCGTTTACCATCAGTTGACGAGTTGCGCCTCGGTGGCGGCGCGAATCTCGTCTTCAGTGACACCTTCGGCGAGCTCAACGATCTTAAGGCCGCCTTCGACAACATCCAAAACGCCAAGGTTGGTGATGATACGATTCACCACCTTTTTCCCGGTCAGAGGCAGGGTGCATTTTTTCAACAGCTTGGATTTGCCATGCTTGTTGGTATGATCCATCACTACGATCACCCGACCGACACCAGCCACAAGGTCCATCGCACCGCCCATGCCTTTGACCAGCACCCCGGGGATCATCCAGTTGGCCAGATCGCCTTCTTCATCGACTTCCATCGCACCAAGAACAGCTGCGGTAATCTTGCCGCCGCGGATCATCGCGAACGATGTTGCACTGTCGAAATACGACGTGCGGGACAGTTCGGTGATCGTCTGCTTGCCCGCGTTGATCAGGTCCGGGTCTTCTTCGCCTTCAAAAGGGAAAGGGCCCATGCCCAGCATGCCGTTTTCCGATTGCAGGGTGATGTCCTTGTCGCCCACATAGTTCGCCACCAGCGTCGGAATACCGATGCCGAGGTTCACATACATGCCGTCTTCCAGTTCCTGTGCCGCGCGCGCGGCCATTTGATTGCGGTCCCAGGGCATTATGCTTCCTCCTTCTTACGGGTGGTGCGCTGTTCAATGCGCTTTTCGTGGGTGCCCTGAATGATGCGGTGGACATAGATGCCTGGCAGGTGAATGGCGTCCGGATCCAGCGAGCCGCGTGGGACGATTTCCTCGACCTCGGCGATGCAGATCTTGCCGCAGGTCGCTGCGGGCACGTTGAAATTGCGAGCAGTCTTGCGGAAGATCAGGTTGCCGGTGTCATCGGCCTTCCAGGCCTTGACGATGGCAAGATCTGCAAAGATGCCTTCTTCCATGATGTAGGTTTCGCCGTTGAAGTCCTTGTGCTCCTTGTCTTCGGCGATCACGGTACCGACACCGGTTTTGGTATAGAAACCGGGAATGCCCGCACCACCGGCGCGCATGCGCTCGGCCAGCGTACCTTGCGGATTGAATTCCAGTTCAAGCTCACCCGAGAGGTATTGACGCATGAATTCCGCGTTCTCGCCGACATAGGAGCTGATCATCTTTTTGACCTGCTTGGTCTGCAACAGGATGCCGATACCGAAATCGTCGACGCCCGCATTGTTCGACGCGAAGGTCAGGTCCTTTGTGCCGGCGTTCTTGATAGCCTCAAGCAGCAATTCCGGTATACCGCACAGGCCAAACCCGCCCGCCGCGATCATCATGCCATCCTTCAGCACTCCGTCCAGTGCTTCGGTGGCATTGGCATAGATTTTCTTCATGGAAACTCCCCCAATGACATGGTGATGTGCAGGTTGTGCCGCCATGTCGTTGTGAAGTCAACAAAACCGAGGGGGTGGTGGTATTTCTACCTATCCCGCCGCCTTCTTGGTTGTCGCCTTTTTCTTGGGGGCAGCTTTCTTTTTGGTCCCTTTCTTGGCCGCGCGTTCGTTGACCAGTTCAATAGCCATTTCCTGCGTCACGTCCTCGGGCTTGATATCCTTGGGAATGGTGGCGTTGACCTTTTCCCATTTCACATATGGCCCATAGCGCCCGTCCAGAACCTGCATCACGCCGCCATCGGGGTGTTCGCCCAGTTCTTTCAACGGCTTGGCGGCGGCCCGTCGCCCGCGTCCCGGGTTGGCCCGCTTTTCAGCCAGCAGTTCGACCGCGCGGTTCATGCCGATCTCGAACACGTCGTTCGGGTCCTTGAGATTGGCATAAACCGGTTTTGCCTCATCCGGCAGTTGATGCATGATATATGGGCCAAACCGCCCGAAATTCGAACTGATCGAACCGCCTTCGGGGTGTTCACCAATCTGGCGGGGCAGGGACAGAAGCGTTAGCGCCTTGTCCAGGTCCATGTCATCCTTGCTCCAGCCGCGTGGCAGCGAAGCGCGCGGGGGTTTCTTGTTATCGGGCGTCGGTTCGCCGCGCTGAACATATGGGCCGAACCGTCCCGATTTCAGCCAGATCTCGTCACCAGCATCTTCGCCCAGCAGACGTTCCTCGCCCTCGGCCCCTTCACCTGCGATGGGCCGCGTATAGGTGCATTCGGGATAGTTGCCGCAACCTACAAAGCCGCCTGTGCGTGAGGTTTTCAGGTGCAGCTGACCGACACCGCATTTCGGACAGATGCGCGGGTCAGACCCATCCTCACGGGGCGGGTACAGCTGCGGGGCCAGCGCCTCGTCCAGCCTGTCCAGCACTTCCGAAATGCGCAGTTCCGACGTCTCACCAATCGCAGCCGAGAAATCGCGCCAGAATTTGCTCAGCAAATCTTTGTAGTCGCGGTCACCGGCGCTGACGTCATCCAGTTCTTCTTCCAGATTGGCGGTGAACTCGTAGCCCACATATTGCCGGAAGAAATTCAAAAGGAAGATCGTGACGATCCGGCCCTTTTCCTCGGGGATCAGTCGATTCTTGTCCTTGCGCACATATTCGCGGTCCTGGATCGTGGTCACGATCGACGCATAGGTCGATGGGCGCCCAATCCCCAGCTCTTCCATTCGTTTGACCAGAGTCGCCTCGGTATAGCGCGGCGGCGGTTGCGTGTGGTGTTGCAGGGCCAGAACGGCCTCGTTCTCGGATAGAATCGCCGCCTTGTCCGACTCGCTGGTCGCTTTGGCGAACTGGTCGCGCAATGAGGTCTTTGCGAAACGCGCTGGATCGCCCTGCATGATCTGCGGCAAACGTTTGTCATCGTCATCGACAACATCGTCGCGACCCTCTTCATAGACGCGCATGAACCCGTCGAACAGTACCACCTGGCCGGTGGCGCGAAGTCCGACCTGACCGTCATCGCTGCCGATCTCAACCGTGGTGCGTTCCAGCCGAGCGGCGGCCATCTGGCAGGCGATCGTACGTTTCCAGATCAGATCATAGAGTTTGCGCTGATCCTCGTCGGTAACCTTCAGCGCCTTGGCATCGCGCGCCATATCCGTCGGGCGAATGCACTCGTGGGCTTCCTGCGCGTTCTTGGCCTTGTTCTTATACATGCGCGGGCTGTCCGGCACGTATTCCGCGCCATAGCGATCCGTGATCGCGTCGCGCGCGGCGGCCACGGCCTCGGGTGCCATGTCAATGCCATCGGTTCGCATATAGGTAATGTATCCGGCCTCATAGAGACGCTGCGCCACTTGCATCGCGTGCCGTGCGCCCATTCCGAACTTGCGGCTGGCTTCCTGTTGCAGGGTCGAGGTCATGAATGGGGCAGAGGGGTTGCGCGCAGCAGGCTTGGCCTCAACTGAGGTCACGCTTAGGGCGCGGCTGGTGATCGCCTGAACCGCCAGTTCTGCCTGCGTGGCGTTTGCAAGATCGTGCTTGTCCAGCTTCTTGCCGGCCAGAGTGACCAGTCGTGCCTCGTACGTTTGTCCACGTGGCGTTTCAAACAGGGCGCGGACCGACCAGTATTCGACCGGCTTGAATGCCTCGATCTCCATCTCGCGTTCGACGATCAGACGCAGGCAGACGGATTGCACGCGGCCTGCGGACTTTGCGCCCGGCAGCTTGCGCCACAATACAGGAGACAGGTTGAAGCCCACCAGATAGTCAAGCGCGCGGCGGGCCAGATAGGCCTCAACCAAGGGCATATCGACTTCACGCGGGTTCTGCATTGCCTCGGTCACGGCATCTTTGGTGATCGCGTTGAAGGTCACGCGGCTGACCGGTGTGTCCTTTTTGATCGAGCGGCGCTTGGTCAGCGCCTCTTGAAGGTGCCAACTGATCGCCTCGCCCTCGCGATCGGGGTCGGTGGCCAGGATCAGCGCGTTGTCATCTTTCAGCGCGTCGGCGATGGCTTTGACATGCTTTCGGCTGTCGTTTCCAACCTCCCATGTCATTGCGAATTCATGGTCGGGATCGACCGATCCGTCCTTGGGGGGCAAGTCGCGAACATGCCCATACGAGGCCAAAACCGTGTAGTCGGGGCCGAGATATTTGTTGATTGTTTTTGCTTTGGCCGGAGATTCTACAACAACTACAGGCATTTAGGGGGAAACCTCGCTCGACGGATTTGGCGCCTCTTATGGTGTTGCAAAATGTGTGGGGCAAGGTGGAATTGTCAATGCGTTCCTTCAAATGTCCCAAAACCGATTTGAATTCAGTGCTGTAGAGGTGCCTGGTGTACGCTCGGACAACCGTGAACGGCAGCGATCTTGTCAACTCGCCAACGACAACAGGCCACCCGGCTGACGTTGGATTCGCCCCTCCAGCTCGAGATCCACCAATGCGGGGCCAAGCTGACCCGCCGAGGCTGCAATATCACGCAGCAATTGATCTTCGGCGATGGGCGAAGGGCCAAGACGATCCAGAATTTGCGCGTGCAGATCTTGAACCGGTACGTGTTCCGGCATGACCTCGGAAGTTGCGGGTCTCAAGGGCAACTGGTCCTGCGACGGCAGCGCCTCAAGGATATCCGATGCCGAACGGACGAGGATCGCGCCATCCCGGATCAACAGGTTGCAGCCCGCCGCCCGCGCGTCAAAGGGATGGCCGGGGACGGCCAGAACTTCGCGGCCCTGATCCAGGGCGTCGCGCGCCGTGATCAGGCTGCCGGACTTGGCGGCGGCTTCGACCACGACGACTGCGCGCGCAAGGCCCGAGATAATGCGGTTGCGACGCGGAAAGTGCCGGGCCTGTGGTGTCACACCCATCGGCTGTTCGGACACGCGCAGGCCTGCGGTTGCTATTTCACGCGCCAGATCCGTGTTGTCAGCCGGATAGATAACGTCGACGCCGCCTGCCATGACCGCGACCGTGCCTGTGTCCAAGGCCGCCAAATGCGCTGCGGTATCGATACCGCGCGCCAACCCCGAGACAATGACATGTCCCTTCTGCCCCAAATCGGTTGCGAGCCCTCGCGCCATGCGCGCGCCAAGCGACGAACAGTTCCGGGCACCGACCAGGGCAACTGCCGGAGATTGCAGCAGCGATACATCTCCAATGGCCCATAGCAGAGGCGGTGCGTCATTCAGATCATTCAGTGCTTGCGGGAAATCGGCGCCCCCAAGGCACAAAAGCCGCGCTTTGGCGGCTTTTGCGGCCTTGAGTTCCGCCTCGATCACGCCGGTGGGGCAGATTTCATACCCTTCTATTCCAGCGGCGCGCGCCATTTCCGGCAGCGCGGTCAGCGCATTCTGCGCCGAGCCATGTTCGCGCAGCAACCGACGAAACGTCGCCGGACCAACCTTGCGCGAGCGCAACAGACGAAGCCAGGAAAACCGGTCCTCTTCCGTGGTGGGTGGGAGTGGGGGGTGAATGGAAGAAAGCTGCTCTTCGGTCATCCGATGCTCCGCCTGATTGCAGAACTGGTTTACGGGCACCGGGGTTAACAGGCTGTGAATCGTAGAAAATTAGGTGAGAATTTTTACCGCTCAATTTGCGTAACAGAATTTAATAGCATGAAAACAAAAGAGAAAATTCGACAATGCCAAGTGCAAGTTTCATCCAATCCTTGTTGCGCCAAAGCCAATTCGCGGCGCAGCGTTAACGTTGCGCCACTGTCATTCATCCGATTCTGTCTCAGGCTGCGGATCCGCCCACAGTCAGCCCATCCATCAGAACAGTTGGCTGGCCGACACCGACGGGAACCCATTGCCCGTCTTTGCCGCAAGTGCCCATGCCGGGATCCAGCGCCATGTCATTGCCAAGCCCCCGAATGCGTTTCAGGGCCGAAGGCCCGTCACCGATCAGCGTCGCCCCTTTGACCGGAGCACCGATTTTGCCGTTTTCCACGCGATAGGCTTCGGTGCAGGAGAATACGAATTTGCCATTGGTAATGTCGACCTGCCCGCCACCGAATCCGACCGCCCAGATGCCATCCTTGATGTCTGCCACCAGTGAGGCCGGATCGGCATCCCCGCCCAGCATGATCGTGTTGGTCATACGGGGCATGGGTTTGTGGGCATAGCTTTGCCGTCGACCGTTGCCGGTGGGCGCGACACCCATAAGGCGTGCGTTCTGGCGGTCCTGCATATAGCCCGTCAGAACCCCATCCTCGATCAGCACGGTACGTGAACTGGGCGTACCTTCGTCATCGATGGTAATCGAACCGCGCCGATCCGCGATTGTGCCATCGTCCACCACGGTCACGCCTTTCGAGGCGATCTGCTGCCCCATCAACCCGGCAAAGGCCGAGCTGCCTTTGCGGTTGAAGTCACCTTCCAACCCATGGCCGATCGCTTCGTGCAGCAGAATGCCGGGCCAGCCGGGACCTAGCGCCACCTCCATCACGCCAGCCGGGGCAGGTACCGCGCCCAGATTGACCAGCGCGATGCGCAACGCCTCGCGCGCCTTGGCCTGCCAGTCGGTTGGGTCGATCAGACCGTTCAAACCGACGCGACCGCCACCCCCGGCAGAGCCACTTTCCCGTCGACCATTCTGTTCGACGATGACCGAGACGTTCAGGCGGGTCATGGGCCGTACATCACGGACCAGAATGCCGTCGGGGCGCAAAATCTCGATCTCTTGCACAGCGGCAGCGATGGTTGCGCTGACCTGCACGACACGAGGATCCAGGTCCCGGGAAAAGGCGTCGATCTCGCGCAGGGTCTCGATCTTAACCGGGAAGCCTGCGGTTTCGATCGGGTCTTCGTCCGTGTAAAGCCGCGTATTGGTGGCGCGCGGCGGGTCGGCCAATGTGCCCCCGCCTTCGCCCACAGCCAAACGGGCGGTTTCCGCCGCGCGTTTCAGCGCCGGGATCGACACGTCCGTCGAATGGGCGTAACCGGCAACGTCGCCCTGCACGGCGCGCAGGCCAAATCCTTCGGACGCGTCATAGGATGCGGTGCGCAGGCGCCCGTCATCAAAGACCAGAGATTCGGATTTGCGTCGTTCTACATAAAGCTCCCCATCCTCGGCACCGGCGGTTGCAGATTGCAGAACCGCAAGCGCCTCATCCTGCGGAAGAGCGCTTTCAAACGGGCGAAACGGGTCGTTCGACATCAGTTGGGACCTTTCGGGTTTGATCCAGATCAAAAATAGCGTCTGTTTGACGCAAGCATTTTGCTTTATCTACCCGACGGAATATGGTTTTTAACGCGGCCAAAGACAACGGGAGAGGTGCGACCGATTCACACCTTTTCGCCAGAGACGCAAAGATCAAACGATCAGGACAGAAAATGAAGAATGCTTTGATGCTTTCGGGGCTTGCAACTGCCCTCTCCAGCCTTCCCGCCATGGCTCAGGAGCTTGAGATTATTGGCAAGCCGGTTGCCGGCGGTGTTGGTTTCCAGCCTGCGACCACCAGCCTTGCCGAAGGGATTCAGCGTCTGGACAACATGATTCTGGTGATCATCACCGTGATCTGCCTGTTTGTCGCCGGTCTGCTGATCTACTGCATCGTGCGCTACAATCAGCGCGCCAATCCGACCCCTGCGCGATTCTCGCACTATACCCCGGTCGAGATTGCATGGACCTTGGGTCCGATCCTGATTCTGGTTTTCATCGGGGCATTCTCGCTTCCGGTTCTGTTCAAGCAGCAAGAGATTCCGGAAGGGGATGTCGTGATCAAGGTCGTGGGTAACCAGTGGTACTGGACCTACGAGTATGTTGACCACGACTTCGCGTTTGACAGCTATCTGCTGGGCCATCCCGCCACGCTCGACGAAGGCGCACGCCCCGCGGATGCCGACGTCACTCCGTTTGTTCTGGACGACGCGATGCGGGCCAAGCTGACCGATGCCGGTTACAGCGAAGACGAATGGCTGCTGGCCACAGATACCGCTGTGGTCGTGCCGGTTGGCAAAATCATCGTGATGCAGGTGACCGCATCGGACGTGATCCATGCGTGGACGATCCCGTCCTTTGGCGTAAAACAGGATGGCGTACCCGGTCGTCTGGCCGAGCTTTGGTTCCAGGCTGACAAGGAAGGCATCTATTTCGGTCAGTGTTCGGAACTGTGCGGCAAGGACCACGCCTATATGCCGATCACCGTCAAGGTTGTGAGCGAAGAGGCTTACGAGCAATGGCTGCAAGGCGCTCTGGAGGAATATGCGGGTGCCCCCGCAACTTACGAGGTTGCCTCGAACTAAGCCCTTTGCGGCCTGGTTAACACATGCAGGCTGCGCGGTGATCGCGCAGCTTTCGCCCTAGAAGGACCGGACATGAGCGACGCAAGCATCAATGCCAGCACCGTCTCTGCGCAGCACCGCGCGGACGAGGCCAGCTTTGGCGATTATTTCGCCTTGCTCAAGCCGCGCGTTATGTCGCTGGTCGTGTTTACCGCTTTGGTCGGTCTGCTGGCGGCTCCGGTCCCGGTGCATCCTTTTGTCGGCTTCTGCGCCATCCTGTTCATCGCCATCGGCGGCGGCGCGTCGGGTGCGCTGAACATGTGGTGGGATGCGGATATCGACAAGGTAATGAAGCGCACCAAGGGCCGCCCGATTCCATCCGGCAAGGTTGAAGAGGGCGAGGCGCTTGCACTAGGTCTGGCCCTGTCCGGCCTGTCCGTGATCATGCTTGGCCTTGCGACCAACTGGTTTGCAGGCGCGTTTCTGGCCTTCACCATCTTTTTCTATGTCGTGATCTATACGATGTGGCTGAAACGGTCGACGCCGCAGAACATCGTGATCGGCGGCGCAGCAGGGGCATTTCCACCGGTGATCGGCTGGGTCGCGGCGACAGGATCGATGACGCTGGAGCCCTGGTTGATGTTCGCCCTGACCTTTATGTGGACGCCGCCGCATTTCTGGGCGCTGGCGCTGTTCATGCGCTCGGACTACGACGATGCGGGCGTGCCGATGCTGACGGTCACCCATGGCCGCCGCGCCACCCGCTGGCATATTCTGGTCTATACCGCTCTGCTGGCGCTGCTGGCAGTTGGAACCGCCTTTTCGGGTATCGGTGGGCCGGTCTATCTGGCGGTCGCAATTGTGATGAATGCGCTGTTCCTGCGGGGGGCGTGGAAGATCTCGCGCCGGACCGAGGACGACGCGGAAGCCGACAATTTCAAGATCGAGCGCGGGTTCTTCAAACTCTCGCTGCTGTACCTGTTCCTGCATTTCGGAGCGATCCTGGCCGAAGCCCTGTTAAAGCCCTATGGGCTGGGAGGCTGGTCATGAGCCTGCGCAAAAGCCACGAATTGCATCAGCGTCGGTTCAGTCGCAACCTTGGGGTCGGGCTGACACTGGCGGCGTTTATCGTGATCATTTTCGGCCTGACGGTCGTCAAGGTATCCGGAACGGATTTCGGAATGGCCAGCGAAGAGGTGCAGAACTGATGGCGATGTCGGGACCTCAGAAAACGGTGGCCCAAACCGTGGGTGTGGTTGTCCTTATGGGCAGCCTCGCTTGGGCAGCGGTGCCGTTTTATGACTGGTTCTGCCGTGTGACCGGGTTCGGCGGCACCACCGGTGTCAGCGCGACCGCACCTGACGATATTCTGGATCGCACCGTTACCGTCCGTTTTGACGCCTCGAAAGCCAAGGATATGGCCTGGGAGTTCAAGCCGGTCGAACGTGAGATGGAAGTGCGTATCGGCGAAACCGGACTGGCCTTTTACGAGGCACATAATCCGACGGATCGTCCGATCGCGGGGCAGGCGTCCTATAACGTCGCGCCGTATTCCGCCGGAGGGTATTTTCAGAAAATCGCCTGTTTCTGCTTTGAAGAGCAGGTGCTGCAACCCGGCGAAACAGTGCAGATGCCGGTGACCTTTTTTGTCGACCCCGAAATGGTCGAAGATCTGGAAGCCAAATACGTGCATACGATAACGCTGTCGTATACATTCTACGAAATTGACCTGCCCGAGGGCTATGCCGCCCTCGATCCGCAGGCAGATACAAACACGAACTAACGCCTTTAGGTGAGGGACTCTGATGGCACACGCAAAAGACCATGATTATCACATTCTGAACCCGTCGATCTGGCCACTGATCGGCGCGGTATCCGGCTTTGTGATGCTTTTCGGAGCCGTTCTTTGGATGCATGGGATCACCCCGTGGATCTTCTGGATGGGCCTGATCGGTGTTCTCTACACCATGTTCGCCTGGTGGTCCGAGGTTGTGGTTGAAAGCCGTCAGGGCGATCACACGCCGGTCGTGCGCATTGGTCTGCGCTATGGATTCATCCTGTTTGTGATGTCCGAGGTGATGTTCTTCTTTGCCTGGTTCTGGTCGTTCTTCAAGCATCGCATGTATCCGATGTACGACTATGCCGGCACCGAATACATCCAGCCGGATATCCACGCAGTCGACCCGTTCCACCTGCCGCTGATCAACACTCTGGTCCTGCTGCTGTCAGGCTGTGCCATCACTTGGGCGCACCACGCGCTGGTGCATGACAACGACCGCAAAGCCCTGATCAACGGTCTGGCCATCGGTATCGTTCTGGGCATCGCGTTTACTGCGTTACAGGGTTTCGAATATTATGAACTGCTGGCGCATGAAGGCTGGAAGTTTGGCGACGATCAGTTCTATTCGAACTTCTTCATGGCAACCGGTTTCCACGGTTTCCACGTGATCATCGGAACGATCTTCCTGTCGGTCTGTCTGATCCGGGCGCTGCGCGGAGATTTCACGCCTGAGAAGCACGTCGGTTTTGAAGCGGCGGCCTGGTACTGGCACTTCGTGGACGTTGTCTGGCTGTTCCTGTTCTTTGCCGTCTACATCTGGGGTCAAGCCCCGCTGATGTAGCGCAGCCAGGATAATCCAATTGCAAAAGCCGCCCCTTGGGGCGGCTTTTTCGCTATTCCGGGCGCAAAATTGCGCCCGATACAATTGGGCGGTTGCAAATCGCGCAACTCGCCCCTTAACAAGACGCCGGTTCCTGCAAGAAGGTTTTGCCCCGCCATGCGCCGTACTTTGTTCCTGCTGATATTCGGTGTCGCCGGTCTGGGCGTGCTGCTGTGGCTGGGCATTTGGCAGGTGCAGCGGCTGGCCTGGAAGCAGGAGATTCTGAACGAGATCGAAACCCGCATCTCGGCAGACCCCATCGACCTGCCGTCGCAGGTTTCGGTCGCTGCGGACAAGTACCTTCCCGTGACCGTTTCCGGTGAGATGGAGCCTGGGGAGATACACGTTCTGGTCTCGGTCAAACAGGTCGGGGCGGGGTACCGGATCATCCAGTCCTTCAGTACTGAAGGGCGGACCATTCTGGTGGACCGTGGGTTTGTTCCGACGACCGCCAAGGATGCAGAGCGCCTTAACGGTTCGATGCAAATCACGGGCAATCTGCACTGGCCGGATGAGATCGACAGCTATACGCCCGAGCCCGACATAGAAGCCAACATCTGGTTCGCGCGTGACATACCCAATCTGGCCGCCGCGTTGGGCGCTGACCCCGTGCTGCTGATCGCAAGGTCCGAGACGGATCCGAACGTGACGCCGCTGCCGGTGGACACGGCGGGCATCCCGAACGATCACCTGCAATACGCAGTCACATGGTTTGGTCTGGCTCTGGTCTGGGCCGCAATGACCGGCTATTTCCTGTGGCGCAGCCGCACCCCTTCTGAGAGAGAAGAGCAATGAAATACATCTCGACCCGTGGCCAAGCGCCCGAACTGACGTTTGAAGAAGCGATGCTGACCGGGCTGGCCCGCGACGGCGGCCTGTATCTGCCCGCCGAGATCCCGGTGATGAACCATGATGAGATCGCTGCGCTGGCTGGCCTGCCCTATGAAGAGATCGCGTTCCGTGTGATGTGGCCCTTTGTCAGTGGCTCATTTGCCGAGGACGAGTTCAAGGCCATCATTGCGCGCGCCTATGAAGGCTTTGGTCACGACGCACGGGCGCCGCTAAAGCAGTTGAACGAGAACCATTTCCTGCTGGAACTGTTCCACGGGCCGACGCTGGCTTTCAAAGACTTTGCCATGCAGTTGATTGGTCAATTGTTCCAGGTTGCCCTGAAACGGCGAGGGGACCGTGTGACCATCGTGGGCGCGACCAGCGGCGATACCGGCTCGGCCGCGATCGAGGCGTTCCGGGGGCTGGACGCGGTGGATGTATTTATCCTGTTCCCCCATGGCCGCGTGTCCGAAGTGCAGCGTCGCCAGATGACGACGCCTGCGGACAGCAATGTGCATGCTTTGGCCGTGGACGGGGATTTTGATGATTGTCAGGCCGCGCTGAAGGACATGTTCAACGATTTCGACTTCCGCGACGGGGTGAAGCTTGCCGGCGTGAACTCGATCAACTTTGCCCGTGTGCTGGCGCAGATCGTCTATTACTTCTCGGTGGCGGTCAGCCTTGGTGCGCCGCATCGCAAGGTCAGCTTCACCGTACCGACGGGCAATTTCGGCGACATCTTCGCGGGCTATCTGGCCAAGCGCATGGGGCTGCCGATTGACCGGCTGGTGGTTGCGACCAACCAGAACGACATTCTGCATCGGTGCCTGTCGGGTGAGGGGTATTTCAAGGGCGAGACCATCCCCTCGATCAGCCCGTCGATGGATATTCAGGTCAGTTCGAACTTTGAACGGGCGCTGTATTATGCCTATGGCGAGGACGGCAGCGCTGTGGCGCAGTTGATGGATGAGCTCAAGACCGGCGGCTTCAACGTCAGCCAGGGCGCGATGGAAGCGCTGCACGAAAGTTTTGACTCGGGGCGCGTGTCCGAGGACGAAACGCTTGCAACGATCAAACACACGCTGGCCCATAGCGCGGAACTGGTCTGCCCGCACACGGCTGTTGGGATCAAGGTCGCCGAAGAACACCGTTCCCCGGACGTCCCTATGATCACTTTGGCCACCGCGCATCCGGCGAAATTCCCGGCGGCGGTCGAGAAGGCGAGCGGCGAACATCCGCCTCTTCCATCCCGCATGTCTGATCTGTATGAACGTCCGGAACGGGTGACCCGCATCGCCAATGATCTGGGTGCCCTTGAGGATCATATCAGAAGGCACATCGCTGAGTGACTGTCAGACAAGACCAACTGAAGAACGGCTTTCGTATCGTCAGTGAACATATGCCGGGGCTGCAATCTGCGGCCATCGGCATCTGGGTGACCGCCGGAGGGCGGCATGAGCGGATCGAGCAGAACGGTATCGCGCATTTCCTTGAACATATGGCATTCAAGGGAACCGAACGGCGCTCGGCTTTGCAGATTGCCGAAGCGATCGAGGATGTGGGCGGCTATATCAACGCCTATACCTCGCGCGAGGTGACGGCCTATTACGCGCGTGTTCTGAAAGACGATGTGGCATTGGCCATGGATGTGATCGGTGACATCGTTCTGAACCCGGTTTTCGACCCGCGCGAGATCGAGGTCGAACGCGGCGTGATCCTGCAGGAGATCGGCCAGGCCTACGACACGCCGGACGATGTGATCTTTGACTGGCTGCAGGAGCAGAGCTATCACGATCAGCCGCTGGGCCGGACCATTCTGGGCCCCTCGGAACGGGTTAGCGCGTTCTCGCGCGAGGACCTGTCGGGCTTTGTGGCGGAACATTACGGCCCGGACCAGATGATCCTTTCCGCCGCCGGTGCAGTGGACCATGACGAACTGATGAAAATGGCCGAGCAGATGTTCGGGCATCTGAAATCCCGCAAGGGTCTGGTTCCCGATCCAGCGCGCTTTACCGGTGGCGAAGCGCGGCAGCAAAAGGATCTGGAGCAGGCTCATTTTGCCCTGGCGTTGGAAAGTCCAGGCTACCGCGACGATGCGATCTATACCGCGCAGATATACTCGACCGCTTTGGGCGGGGGTATGTCGTCGCGGCTGTTCCAGGAAGTCCGCGAGTCGCGTGGCCTTTGCTATACGATTTTCGCGCAGACCGGGGCTTATGCCGACACTGGCACAACCACGATCTACGCCGGAACCTCTGCGGATCAGGTGGGTGAGTTGGCAACGATCACTGTCGACGAGATGAAGCGCGCCGCCGAAGACATGAGCGCCGAAGAGGTCGCCCGTGCCCGCGCACAGATGAAGGCGGGCATGCTGATGGGGCTGGAAAGCCCTTCGAACCGGGCGGAACGTCTGGCGCGGCTGGTTCAGATCTGGGGTGCCGTGCCGTCGCTGGAAGACACGATTGCCAAGATTAATGCGGTCAGCACCGAGGATGTGCGCGGATTTGCCGAAGAGATGGCCGTCCGCGCCCGCGCGGCGCTGGCGCTCTACGGGCCAGTCTCTGGCGCACCAACGCTGGCCGAGTTGCAGGAGAGGCGCGCGGCGTGATGCTACTGGGCCGACGCAAGCTGAAACTCGAAACCGAGCGCCTGAGCCTGCGCCCACCGGTGCATTCCGATTTCAACACCTGGGCGGCGCTGCGTCGTGCGTCCAAGGATTATCTCACCCCGTGGGAGCCGATCTGGGCCAAGGATCACCTGAGCCGCAAGTCCTTCACCAACCGAGTCTATTGGGCGCAGCGCTCGGTGGCCAGCGGAACCGCGATTCCGCTGTTTCTGTTTCGGCGCTCGGATGACGCTCTGTTGGGGGCGATCACGCTGGACAACGTGCGCCGTGGTCCGGCGCAGGCTGGTACGCTGGGTTACTGGACCGGGCAGGCCTTTGCCCGGCAGGGGTATATGCGCGAAGCGATCGGCGCGATTGTGCATCACGCCTTCACCCGTCTCGACCTAAGCCGGATCGAGGCCGCGTGCCTGCCCGAAAACAAGCCTTCGCGCGGGCTGCTGGAAAGCTCGGGGTTCAAATACGAAGGTGTGGCGCAGTCCTATTTGCAGATCAACGGGCGGTGGCGGACGCATGTGCTGTATGCCAGCCTGCGCTCGGACCGGCGCGGCAAAACCGACGCGGGATAAAGGGCGCCTGCGATGCGATTTTGGGGCGCTGCCCCGGGTGCGGCAGGCCGTGCCTCCCCCGGGATATTCTTGGCCAGGTGAACAAGGGGCATGACTTGGGGCCGTCTTGCGCTACACTCATGCCATGCGCTGGGTTGTAGCGGTATTGTTGATGATGATCTCGGGTGGTGCCGCAGCGCAGGAGCGGCGGCCGAGCCATTGTATTGCCATCGCCGATGCAGCGCCCGGTATCGCGTATATCCACAAGGCAGCCTGGCAGGATCCGGTACCTGAGTTTTCTGTTCGGATCAGTTACGTCGCCCATGCGTCGTTTCTGATTCAGACGCAGGGCGGATTGAACGTAGTGACGGATTTCACCGGCTTTGTCGGGGGTGCCGATCTGATCCCGGATGTGGTTACCATGAACCACGCGCACAGCACCCATTGGACAGCGCATCCTGACCCGGCAATTCCGCATGTGCTGCCGGGTTGGGGCGAGTTCGGGCAAGGGATCGAACACCATTTGGATCTTGGCGAGATGTTGGTGCGCAACGTGTCGACGGACATCCGATCAGTCTATGGCGGGGTGGAAGAGCGGGGCAATTCCATCTTCGTGTTCGAGGTTGCGGGCCTGTGTGTCGGCCATCTGGGGCACTTGCATCATGTTCCGACGGATGAGCAGTTTGCGGCGCTCGGGCGGTTGGATGTGGTGATGGCGGCCGTGGACGGAGGGACAACCATGCCGTTACCCGAGATGATCTCGGTTTTGAAGCGCCTAAAAAGCTCGGTCATTATTCCGATGCACTGGTTTTCTGATTTTTCGCTGAATCGGTTTCTGGTCGATATCCGCGGAGAGTTTCCGGTCGTCCGGGACGGGGTGTCCGAGATTGTGGTCTCGTTGCGTACCTTGCCGGATCGGCCCACCGTTGTGGTGCTGGAACCCCAATACCTGATCGACCTGGAATAGGTCTTGCCGCAGTCGCCCACCTCGGGCACTTAGGGTGTATGACCCTGAACCCCGCAGACGATATTCTGGCCACTGCAATCCGCGAGCGATTGGGCGTGGATGTGCTACGCCCCCCAAGTCCGCGCCATCTGGAGGAACCGCGTCGCACGTTTTCCGGACAAGGCGGTCTGCTGGCCCTGCCGCGGAGCGTCGATGAGGTTGCCGTATTGGTGCAATTGGCATCTGATGCGCGTGTCGCTGTGGTGCCCTATGGCGGTGGCACCGGCCTGGTCGGTGGTCAGGTCATGCCGGATGGCCCCGCGCCGCTGTTGGTCTCGACAGAACGACTGACGGCGATCCGGGCAATCTATCCGACCGAGAATCTGTTGATCGCCGAAGCTGGTGCAGTTCTGGCCGATATTCAGACAGCGGCCGAAAACGCCGACCGGCTGTTCCCGCTGTCATTGGCTGCGCAGGGGTCTTGCAGTATCGGTGGCAATCTGGCGACCAATGCCGGAGGGGTGAATGTACTGCGCTATGGCAACGCGCGTGATCTGTGTCTGGGTCTTGAGGCGGTATTGCCCAATGGCAAGGTGTGGAACGGCCTTGGACGGTTGCGCAAGGACAATACCGGCTACGATCTGCGCAATTTGCTGATCGGTGCCGAAGGGACGCTTGGGATCATTACGGCGGCGACGCTGAAGCTGTTTCCAAGGCCGGCATCTGTTGGGACCGCGATGCTGCATGTAGCGTCGCCCGAGGCCGCAATCCGCTTGTTGTCTTTGGCGCGGAACCAGGTCGGCGACCAGGTCAGCACTTTTGAGCTGATCCATCGTCAGGGTTTGCAATTCCTGTCAGAGGTTTTGCCGGACATGCGTCAGCCATTTCAATCTCAACCCGAGTGGAGTGTGTTGATTGAGGTTGGCCTAACCGCCGCGCAAAACCCATCTGACATGCTGGAAGCTTTGTTTGCCGCAGCTGAGGCCGAAGAGCTTGTCAGTGATGGCGTCATCGCCCAGACCGAGGCGCAGCGCATCGAACTGTGGGCGTTGCGCGAAAACATCCCCGAGGCCAACCGGCTGATCGGGTCGATCTCGAGCCACGATATCTCGGTGCCGATATCCGAGATCCCCGACTTTGTCCGGAAGGGGCACGAGGTGATTTCAGCGTTGGGCGCGTTCCGTATCAATTGCTTTGGGCATCTTGGCGACGGGAACCTGCATTACAACGTCTTTCCGCCCGTTGGCCAAGATCGAGCGGCCTATGAAAACATGCGTTTGACCGTGAAGACAGCGGTTCACGACCTTGTCCACGCCTTTGGCGGCTCGGTCAGTGCGGAACACGGGGTAGGGCGACTGAAGGTGGACGATCTTGAACGCTATGGCGACCCGACCAAGTTGCAAGCGATGCGGGCAATAAAAACCGCGCTGGACCCAAAGGGGATTATGAACCCCGGGGCGGTTCTGCGGGTTTGACTGCGGCCCGGACAAGCCGGGCCGCGACAACCAAGGCGTCAGGAGCCTGGCAGAATAACCTTGTCGATGACGTGGATCACGCCGTTTTCGGCTTCGATGTCGGCCTGAATAACGTTGGCGTCGTTGACCATTACGCCGTTATCCAGATCAATTGTAATGTTACCGCCCTGAACGGTTGCTGCCGTCATATCGTCCGACAGGTCGCCGGACATCACTTTGCCCGAAACAACGTGGTATGTCAGAACCGCAACCAATTGATCCTTGTTTTCGGGCTTTAGCAGATCTTCCACCGTGCCTTCCGGCAGGGCGGCAAAGGCATCATCGGTTGGGGCAAAAACGGTGAACGGGCCCTCGCCCTTCAGGGTTTCAACCAATTCGGCGGCCTGCACAGCGGCCACCAGAGTGCTGAAACTGCCTGCGCCCACTGCAGTATCCACGATATCTTTAGCGTGGCCGTCCGCGAGGGCGGAAGTTGTCAACAGAACACTTGCTACGCTGGTCACAGCGAATTTGCGAAACATGGCATGAATTCCCTTTTGTGAAATGCCTCAACTGGCATCATCTTGGGTACGGCCCATGGTCGCAAAGGGATCACCGGAACGATTGTCCGAAAAGGTGTTGAAAAGCGGTCAAGGTGCGCTAAGCCGCGCACCTGCCAAATTTCCAGTCACGGTTTTGTGAAGCGCGAGGGTCTACAGCCCCTCGAACTCGCACAGAACGTGCACGTCCATGCCCATCTCTTCCAGAGCCTTCCGGCCACCAAGCTCGGGCAGGTCGATGATGAACGAGCAAGAGATGATTTCGCCACCCAACCGCTCGATCAGCTTTATACCGGCAGCGGCCGTGCCACCTGTGGCCAACAGATCGTCGACTACCAGAATTTTCTCACCCGGTTGAATTGCGTCGTCGTGGATTTCGACAATCGCCTCGCCGTATTCCAGCTTGTAATCTTGGCTTATTGTTGTGCCAGGCAGCTTGCCTTTTTTTCGGATCGGTACGAATCCGACGCTTAGCTGATGGGCTATGGCGCCGCCCAGAATAAAGCCGCGCGCCTCAAGGCCCACGACCTTGTCGATGCGCTCGCCTGCATAAGGGTGCAACATCTGGTCGATGGCCATGCGAAACCCGCGCGGATCAGCAAACAGCGTCGTCACATCGCGAAACATGATGCCTTCATGCGGGAAGTCGACGATGGTTCGAATGTAATCTTTGACCGTCTTGTTTCTGGACATGGGCCACCCCTTTGGCGTCAAAACACGCGGGCGTGTGTGGCCCATCGGGGGTGGTCATGCAAGGCAAGTTTGCGCCCGCGGTTATTTGTGCCGTGGTTTGACCGTATTTGGTAGACCGTAATAGCGATACAAAACCGGAGGCAGCCACGACAGGTGCGGTTTGCGCCAATTGCGTTGATCCCGCAAAAGAAATGCCTGAGCAGTATGAAGGTTCATTGCTTAATTCCTTTTTTTTTGTTAGGTGCCCGATAACGACAAATTCTATGCGATGTATATACAATGCATCTCGGAAAGAATCAAGATTCAAAGCGGGAACTGGGCGCGTGGCGAAGAAAGACAGTAAGGTTTCTACCAAGAAAAACAGTCAGTTGGTGTTGCGTCTGGACAAGGACGAACGGGATGCCTTTGTCGAGCTTTGCAAAGAGCTCGACACATCAGCGGCGCGTGAAATCCGGCGGTTCATTCGTGGGTTCATGAAAGAAAACGCCGAAAACTGAGTGTCAGGCTGGGCGGCGCAGAACTGCTGTTGCAACCCCCATACCGATCAGGGTCACACCTCCGAAACGGGTCAGGGCGGTGATCGTGCCCGGACGGCCGATCATTTGGCGCAGCTTATCTGCCAGCAAGGCATAGGCCAGGGCGTTCAGCCAGGCCAGTCCGACAAATGTCGCGATCAGAATGGCAAACTGTGGGCCCAGCGGATCGGCAGGGCGCAGAAACTGTGGCACGAAGGCGATGAAGAAGGCGATGGATTTTGGGTTCAGCGCAGTAACGGCTGCGGCGTGGCCAAAGACCCCCCTGGCGGTGACATTCCGACCTGTCTCAACCGCCTGCAACCCGTCGGAGGGGGCACTGCGCAGCAATTTGAGGCCAAGCCAGACCAGATAGGCCGCGCCGACCCATTTGAGGATGGAAAACAGCGTGGCCGAAGCCAGTACAAGTGCGCCAAGGCCCAGAAGGGACGCGCTCATCGCAATCAGATCCCCCACCGCAACACCTGTTGCCGAAGCTACTGCAACGCTGCGGCCTTTGGACAGGGCATAGCTCAGCACCAACAAAACAGTTGGGCCGGGGATCAGCAAAAGGGCCGTAGAAGCGGCCACAAAGGCCAGCCAAAGATCAATCGACATGGTTCACCTGCAAAATTTGACGCAGCAAGCCCGCTTACGAGTTCCGCGTCAACCCCTTTGACGGCTCGGTCACGATGCGCATCAACGCCTCAAGCGGACCGCGTTTGAATTTTCGGGACCAAACCAGCGTGTAGGCCGACGACAGGATGCAAAAGCCGACAGCACAGGTGAAAACCTGTGTGGTGGTCAGTCTGCCGTCCAGCAATCCGGCCTCGTCCAGAATGCCCATGCCGATCAGAATATGCGCCATATAAAGCGTCAGGCTTTGCCGCCCGGGGGCCGTCAATGCCGAGGCAATCGGAGTTCTTTCAATTACGGGCCAGAATTTAAGTAGCAATCCGATCACAACACAGGCCGATCCGGTTCCGGCCAAAATATAGAACGGGCCGGGTGGGATGGATTCGGTTCCCAAAAAGGCGGAAAGGTCCGGGTCGCTGGTCAGCATTTGCGGAAACAGCGCCAGCACAGCGGCGCCAAACCCCCACATGATCAATCGGTGCTGAATGCAGGTTGTATGCAACCCGCTCCGGCCGATTGCCATGCCGATCAGCAGAAAGGCTGCCCATGGGAACACAGGATGCCAACCGTTGAAGAACAGGTTGCGCAGAAAGCCTGGCACGGTCCAGAGGTCTTCGTAGATCAGCGCGTCCCAGTCCCAGCCCTGATCGTAATCAACGACCAGATGCGCGGCGATCGACAGCGCAACCAATGCGAAGGCGCCAAGCCACATCCCTCGGGGTGAGGCGGTCAGGAACATTGCGCCGACCACGAAATAGAGTGCGTAGAAGTGCAGGATATCGGCGTCAAATATCGTCATGTTGAGCAGGCCAAGCACGAACAGAAAGGCCGCACGGCGCAAAAGGACCGAGGCACAAAGGCGAGAAAGGCCGACGCCGATCCCGGCCAGAACAACAAAAAGGGATGCGGCGCGCCCCTCTAGCGCGTCGATCAGGACCGAGGCCCAATCCTGGCTTGGGGCGACCTCGGCGGCGATGCGGAAATTTACCAGAACCATGCCGCAAAACGCCAAAAACCGGGCTGCATCCAGGGCATCAAGACGAGTCATTCTGGCAGGTTTCCAATAGCTTGTGTTACAGTGTGCTATGGTCTTCAATGGGTTCGCGGCGGGGCGATTTCAACGCTGATCCGACAGATTACGCGTCAGTTTTGCAAGCGGGCAACAGGTTTAAGATTGGATTAAACCGTCAGGCCGTATCTTGATTCTGATACGGGCATGCCCACTCTCATTGCACACCCAGACGATCGGAGGGGACCGATGACGCAGACACCTGAGATGAACGCCGGCCCGATCCGGGACACCGTCCCGTCAAGGGCGGCAAGGATCAAGGGGGCCATTGTTCTTGCAGCATTGGTTCTGGCTGCGCTCTATGCAATTGCTGTCAGCTACATGTATGTCAATCAACGCTCACTTTTGTTCAAACCCGAAGGCGAATTGCCCCAGCCTGGCGCGGTCGGTCTGGCGGATGTCGAAGTCGTTTCCTTGCCAATGTCCGATGGCGTCGTCCTGACGGCGTGGTCTGCGCCGCCTGCGGTGGAAGATGCCCCGACGGTGCTGTTCTTTCATGGCCAGAGCGGCAATCTGGGCGATCGCGCGGATCGTATGCGCGAAATTCTGAACAGTGGCTACGGTCTACTCGCCCCCAGCTATCGTGGCTTTCCGGGCAGTGAGGGCGAGCCGTCCGAAATTGCGCTGATCTCGGACGGGATTCAGATGTTTGACCGGCTGCAAGGGCAGGGCGAGGATGTGGTCCTGCATGGGCAGAGCCTTGGCACCGCCGTCGCGGCGGCTGTTGCGGAACAGCGCCCGAATGCGCAGCTGCTGGTGCTTGAGGCCCCGTTTACCGCGACCGTCGATGTCGCAACCGAGCGTTATCCGTGGTTGCCGGTGTCCGCACTGATGAAAGATCAGTTCGCGACCCGCGATCTGATCGAACATATTTCGGTTCCGACCCTGATCTTTCACGGCACCAACGACGAAACGGTTCCGTTTCATCACGGTGAAGCCTTGTCGGAAATGGCCAGGGACAACACGCAACTGCATGTGGTCCCGGACGGAACCCATAATGACTTGTGGTCACACGGGTTGTGGGATGAAGTGCAGAAAAGCCTGACTCAGAACTGAGACAGGCATATTCAGAGAATTCGACCCGCCACCGCATCCAGCTTTGCCATCAGCGCCGGGTCGCGCTTTTCTGGGGCTGTCAGGATCGCATATTCCAGCGCCCGGTCGCAGCCATGCGGGCAGGGCGCGCGCTCGGTTCCTAACAGCGCGGGCAAGCCCTTGACCAATGCTCGACCCTTGTCGGCGTTGCCGGTCAGGGTGGCGATGATCGCGGTCACATCGACCTCGCCGTGGTCGGGATGCCAACTGTCATAATCCGTAACCATCGCGATCGAGGCATAACAAAGCTCGGCCTCGCGGGCGAGTTTCGCTTCGGGCATGTTGGTCATTCCGATCACATCGCACCCCCATTGCTCTCGATACATCTTCGACTCGGCAAGGGGCGAGAATTGCGGGCCTTCCATTGCCAGATAGGTGCCCCCGCGATGTATCGTTATGCCGGCGGCCTTGCCTGCTGTTTCGCAGGCGTCCGACAGACGCGGACAGGTCGGATGGGCGACACTGACATGCGCGACACAACCAGAACTGAAAAAGCTTTTTTCGCGCGCAAAAGTCCGGTCGATGAACTGGTCGACGATGACAAAGTCGCCCGGGGCCATGTGTTCGCGAAACGACCCACATGCCGAGACTGAAATCACATCCGTCACTTCCAACCGTTTCAAAGCGTCGATATTGGCGCGATAGGGCACATCGGTTGGCGAATGCACATGCCCGCGCCCATGGCGGGGCAGGAACGCCATCTCGACGCCGCCGAGAGACCCGGTCAGGATTTGATCCGAGGGGGTACCCCAGGGGGATTCCACACTGACCCATTCCGCGTTTTCCAGGCCATCGATGTCATAGATTCCCGATCCTCCGATAACGGCGATTTTGGTTTGGGTCACTTCGGCTCTCCGCGTGAAATTAATGTTCAAGGATTTGTGCTGGGGCGGGGGCAATTTGGCAAGTGGCTTCAACCATTTGTGTGTTTTGCGGTTTAGCTATGCATTTGTTGCATGACAGGGTCCCGATTTGTGCAGTACCTCTTGCACTGTTTGACCGCTAGAAGACCCCTTTCGCGCGAACATGATGACCCACAGGACCAATCCATGCCCCGAGCCTTGCTGGCAAGCTTTGCCAATCGCCTAGCCATACCCGATCTGCGTTGGATGCCTGACGAGGGGTTCACCCTGTCGCGCATCCGGATCGAGCTTTTGTCGGGCCTGACCGTGGCACTTGCGCTGGTGCCGGAGGCCGTGGCCTTTGCCTTTGTCGCCGGAGTGCACCCGCTGGTTGGTCTCTATGCCGCGTTTCTGGTGGGGTTGATCACCGCTCTGATCGGCGGTCGCCCGGGTATGATTTCCGGTGCAACCGGCGCTTTGGCCGTTGTGATGGTGGCTTTGGTTGCGCAGCATGGGGTCGAATACCTGTTCGCAACCGTTGTTTTGATGGGGATTTTGCAGGTGATCGCCGGGGCCATGCATTGGGGCCGCTTTATCCGCCTTGTCCCGCATCCGGTGATGTTGGGCTTTGTGAACGGCCTGGCCATCGTGATCTTTCTGGCGCAGTTGGGGCAGTTCAAAGTCCCCGGAACAATGGAGAATACAGGTCACGGCATGAGCGGCGGTGAATGGCTATCGGGTATGCAACTTTACACCATGCTGGGTCTGGTGGCTCTGACGATGGCGGTGATCTGGGTGATGCCGCGCGTTACCCGCATCATTCCTGCTCCGCTGGCCGGGATTGTCGTGGTTGCAGCTCTGGTGATCGGTCTGGGCTTGGATGTGCCGCGCGTTGGCGATCTGGCGTCGATCGAGGGCGGTTTGCCGTCCTTCCACATCCCGATGGTGCCGCTGACGTGGGAAACCTTCAACATCATCCTGCCCTACGCAGTCATTCTCGCCGCCATCGGCCTGATTGAATCCCTGCTGACCCTGAACCTTGTTGGCGAAATCACCGGCAAGCGTGGCGGAGCCTCGCAAGAATGCATCGCGCAGGGTGCGGCCAATGTCGTGACCGGGTTTTTCGGCGGCATGGGCGGCTGTGCGATGATCGGCCAGTCGATGATCAACGTGAAATCGGGCGGTCGGACGCGTGTTGCGGGCATCGCCGCGGCCCTGTTCCTGCTGGTCTTTATCTTGTTCGCCGCCCCGTTGATCGAGCAAATTCCGCTGGCTGCGCTGGTGGGCGTAATGTTCATGGTGGTGATCGGTACGTTTGCCTGGAACTCGTTCAACATCATGCGAAAGGTGCCCGCGATGGATGCCTTCGTCATTGTGCTGGTTACCGTGGTGACCGTGATGGAGGATCTTGCGGTTGCAGTCGTGGTCGGCGTGATCGTCTCGGCGCTGGCCTATGCCTGGAACAACGCCAAGCGCATCCACGCGGAAACGCGCGAGTCGATCACCGAAGAGGGGGCGAAGGTCTACGAGATCAAAGGCCCGCTGTTTTTTGGATCGTCCGAGGGTTTTGTCGAACTGTTCGACGTACCCAACGACCCCGAGATTGTGATCGTCGATTTCGCCGACAGCCGCGTTGTGGACCAGTCGGCCCTGCAGGCGATCGAGAATGTCGCTGCAAAGTATGAGGCCGCCGGTAAGCGCGTGATGCTGCGGCACCTGAGCCGGGATTGCCACAAGTTGCTGAACAAGGCCGGGCACCTGATGGTCGACAGTGACGATGACCCCGACTATGGACTGGTGGTCGACTATTCAGTGCGTACCGGAATTCTGGGTGGGCATTGATATTTTTTGCGAGGCGCTGCCTCGCGCTCCGAGATATTTTTTTAAACAGAAGAAGCAAGGATCTCCTGCTTCATCTGACTAATAATATTCCGGGGGAGGTACGGCTTGCCGCAACGGGGGCGTGCCTCCAATGCTCAGTCGTCGGGTCTGCTGAGAGAGAACAACTCGGAGACAACCGCGTAATCGCGATATCCCAACCGCGCCAGGGGTTGGAATGAGGTGACATCGAATTTGCCGTCGCGGATGTGATCGTCGTGCAGATGTACGCCAGTGACCTCGCCGAAGACCACTCGGTTCGCTTCCCCCGGCAGGTTCACGATCTGAGTTAGTTTGCATTCCAGCGCAGCCGGTATGTCATTGATCCGCGCGCAACCGATCGTCTCGCATTCGACAGGGGTCAACCCCGCATGATCGAATTCATCGACATGCTTGTCCAACCCGGCAGAGCTGGCGTTCATCGCGTCCCGATGGGAATGGCTAACGATATTCACACAGAACACCCCGGTTGCCTCGATATTGGCCAGGCTATCCTTGGTCCCGTCCTGATCGTGCTTTGACCCGGTCGATGCAAACATCACTTGCGGTGGGGTGTAAGCGACCCCATTGAAAAAGGAGTAGGGGGCCAGGTTGTTGATCCCGTCCGCGTCGCGGGATGAAATCCAGCCGATGGGGCGTGGGGTGATGATGGCGTTGAACGGGTTGTGCGGCAGGCCGTGGCCGTCGTCGGGGCGATAGAACATCTCGGACTCCAAGCATTTGCTCAAGGCGTATCGAAGTGATAGGGCGAATTCCAGCAGGGAAATGAGGGCTGGGGTGCAGCAGTTCGAGATCAGGCCGGAGGGGCTGGAGGATTGGTGGGAGGTCGAGGCCCTCTATGACCTGTGTTTCGCACCAGGGCGCGAAGCGCTGTCTTCGTATCGGTTGCGCGACGATGTCGATCCGGTTGCCGGGCTCTCACTGGTTGCGCGCGATGGTCAGGGTATTCTGGCGGGGGCCATCCGGTTTTGGCCGGTCCATGTTGCCAACAACGATGCGCTGTTGTTGGGGCCGGTTGCAGTCCATCCGACACATCAGGGCGAGGGATTGGGCCGGTTCCTGATTGATCAGGGTGTCGGCGCCGGACGCGAATTGGGGTGGGATCGCGTGATGCTGGTGGGTGATGCGCCATATTACGCGCGATTTGGCTTTATGCCTCTGGTTGGGGTCGAGATGCCGCCTCCAACCAACCCCGAGCGCGTTCTGGGACTGGATCTGACCCCCGGAGCCTGGGCGAACATTGCGGGACCGGTTACGCGCTGGACGCGCTGACCCATTGAAAATCGTCGGCAAAATGCCAATGTCTTTCCGGCAGGAGGGCATATATGCAGGACGTGGTTCTGATTGAAAAGGTCGACGCCGACGTCGAATTGGATCGGTTGGCGCAGCATTACAAATCGGCAGGTGGTACCGGAGTGAAACTGTTGAACCGCTTGGGTGGTTCGGCCGAATCCCTGTTGGAGCAACTGCCGGAACCTGTCCGAAATGGGCTGACCGAGGCCACCGAGCAGGCGCTATGGATGGCCATGTACGCCGCTCAGGGTTCGCGCAGGGCGGTGCCGGATCAAAGCCCTTGGGTCAATACCGCTGTGACCACCGCGATGGGTGCGGCTGGCGGGCTGGGCGGTGTTACCACGTCTTTGGTGGAACTGCCGGCGACTACGGCGATGTTGCTGCGCGCCATTCAAGGTGCATCTGCGCGCGAAGGGTTTGATCCTGCGGCGCAGAACGTCATGTTCGATTCGATTCGCGTGCTGTCTGCGGCGGGTCCGATGTCCGAGGATGATGGTGCGGATCTGGGCTTCTTTTCCGTGCGTCTCACGTTGACGGGACCGACGATGCAAAGGCTGATCGCAGCGGTTGCGCCGCGCTTGTCGGTTGTGCTGGGTCAGAAACTGGCAGCCCAATCCGTGCCGGTTCTGGGGGCGCTTGCGGGGGGTGGCACGAACTATGTCTACGCCCGGTACTACCAGCAGATCGCGCGGGTACATTTTGGCTTGCGTAGGCTGGCGATTGACGCCGATATCCATCATTCCGAACTCGTTGAACGCCTGACCCATCGCATGCGGAATTGAAAAGCGCAGAGCCGTTCACCCGCAGGTGCCTTTACATATTTGGTGTCTGATGCTGTACTGAACACAAGATAGGGCAGTAAGACCGTTTGAGAGGTGGCGGCGAAGCGATGGGTTCAGAGCTGACGATCAAGCCACACCGACCTGCGCATGTACAACCGGTTTTGGCCCAATCAGCTGCTTTGTGCTATCGTATCGAAAAAGGCAAACTACGGGTTCTGCTGATTACAACACGTGGTTCCCGTCGCTGGATCATACCGAAAGGGTGGCTCAGCAAAGATTTGTCCCCGGACTGCTCGGCCATCCGCGAAGCGTGGGAGGAAGCGGGTGCAATCGGGCATGGCGCAAAGGTGCCGCTTGGGCGTTTCTCGTATTTAAAGAACCGTTCGGGGAAAGGGCCTGCGCTAGTACTTGTCGACGTTTTCCCGCTGTTCGTGCAGCGGCTTGCATTGAAATACCCGGAATCCGGCGAAAGGAAACGGAGGTGGTTTTCGCCGAAAAAAGCATCGCAACGGGTCGCATTTCCAGAACTGGCGGCGCTGTTGCGGGGGTTCGACCCCAAACTTAATTGAACGACCACCGGAAAGACTTGAATTTGCCCGGTTGCCCGGTATCTATTCGCCAACCGGCAATTTGGATGGAATATGATTCAATACGCACTGAAATGCCGTCACGGCCACAGTTTCGACAGTTGGTTCCAGTCGGCCGAGGCATATGACAAGCTTGCCGCGGCAGGGCTGGTTGTCTGTGCCGTGTGCGGGTGCTCGGATGTGGAAAAGGCCGTAATGACGCCCCGTGTTCGTCCGGCGCGGCAAGGCAAGCCTGCGAAGAGCAGCGCCGAGAGTGATCGGATCGATGTCGCCGCGATGAACCCTGAAATTGAAAAGGTTCTGAACGAGTTGCGTCGTAAGGTCGAGGAAAACTCGGACTATGTCGGCAAAGCCTTCGCCAGCGAGGCCCGCAAGATGCATCTGGGCGATGCGCCCGAGCGTCCGATCTATGGCGAGGCAAAGCCGGAAGAGGCCCAGTCCCTGATCGAAGACGGTGTACCGGTGGCGCCCTTGCCATTTGTACCCAGCAGAAAGACAAACTGACCCATGCATGTTGTTGTTACCGGTGCCAATCGCGGGATCGGCAAAGCGCTGTCCGAACTCTACCAGGGACATGGGCATTCGGTCAGCGGCACGACCCGGGATGGCAGCGCCGGGCTGACATTGGACGTCACGGACCCCGAGCACCACGCGGCGATGGCTGCCGATCTGGATGGTGCCCCGGTTGATCTGCTGATCTGCAATGCAGGGGTTTATCTGGACAAGGGTCAGGACATCAATGGCTATCCGGCCGAGATGTGGGCGCAGAGTTTTGCAACCAACGTTACAGGTGTGTTCCTGACCGTGCAGGCATTGCTGCCCAACCTTCGGAAAGCAAACGGAAAGATTGCAATATTGTCGTCCCAGATGGCATCGCATTCCTGTGCCCCGGGCGGCAGCTATATCTATCGGGCATCAAAGGCTGCGGCGCTGAACCTAGGGCGCAATCTGGCGACGGATCTGCGCGCGGACGGCGTCGCCGTAGGGATTTATCACCCGGGTTGGGTGCAGACCGATATGGGTGGCAGCGCCGCCGAGATCACTGTGGATCAGGCGGCAAACGGCCTTATTGCGCGGTTCGACGCCCTGTCACTTGAAACCACGGGATGTTTTGAGACCTGGGATGGCCAAGCTCACCCCTACTGAGCGTTCAGAGCCGCTTTGGGTATTTCGAACACTTCCGAGGGTTCGATAAAGATGACCATTATGTCACCGGGGGTTTCGTATGACAGTTTCGAGGTCGAACTGCTGGAATCCGGAACACCGTCGGTGAAATAGATGTTGCGCACATCTCCGGTCGGCAGTTGTACAGCAAGTGTTGCCGTGCCGTCGTCGCGGCGGCGCAACTCGGCATGACAGCTTTGCAACGGCGCCCCCGCAGTGGCCGCGCAGGGCACGGTGCCCAAAGCGTTCTTACCGTCGGTGCCCGCTTGGGTTGCGACCTGGGCCAGGGCCGGGGACGAAATCAGGCTAAGAGCCAAAGCAAAACGCAGCATGGAAATCCTCTTGAATTAAGTGGTTACCGATACGCATACACATGCCGATCAGCTTGTAAAGTCGCGCATCCGGCGGGCCTGCCCACTTGCCCTTGCGGTTCCCCTCGCATATGAGGCACGCAACCTGACTTTCAAGGCGCGGAGACACCTGCCCCCATGCCAGTACTTGTAATGAAATTCGGCGGCACTTCGGTCGCCAATCTTGACCGTATCCGCCGCGCCGCGAAACGCGTGGGTGTCGAAGTGGCCAAGGGATACGACGTGATCGTCATCGTTTCGGCCATGTCGGGCAAGACCAATGAATTGGTGGGCTGGGTCGACGAAACTTCCCCTCTATACGATGCGCGTGAATATGACGCCGTAGTCTCGTCGGGCGAGAACGTGACCGCCGGGCTGATGGCTTTGACGCTTCAGGAAATGGATGTCCCCGCGCGCAGCTGGCAGGGTTGGCAGGTGCCGCTGTTGACCAACAGCGCCCACAGTCAGGCCCGAATTGAGGATATTCCGACCGATAACATTGGCCAAAAGTTCGCCGAAGGCATGAAAGTTGCCGTTGTGGCTGGCTTTCAGGGGCTTAGCCCCGAGGGCCGGATCACCACGCTTGGCCGTGGGGGGTCAGATACGACTGCTGTGGCCTTTGCCGCCGCATTTGGTGCCGAGCGGTGCGATATCTACACGGATGTGGATGGTGTCTATACTACCGACCCGCGTGTTTGCGACAAGGCGCGCAAGCTGGACAAGATTGCGTTCGAGGAGATGCTGGAACTCGCCTCACTGGGGGCCAAGGTCCTGCAAACCCGCTCGGTCGAGCTGGCGATGCGGTTTAAAGTGAAACTGCGCGTTCTCTCAAGTTTTGAAGAACAATCCGACGAGGCCGGTACGCTGGTCTGCGACGAGGAGGATATCATGGAATCCAATGTTGTGGCCGGTGTGGCCTATTCCCGCGACGAAGCAAAAATGACCGCCGTTTCGGTGGCGGACCGCCCGGGCATCGCTTCGATCATCTTCACCGCGCTCAGCGAGGCGGGTGTGAATGTGGACATGATCGTGCAGAACATCTCGGATGAAGGGCGCACGGATATGACCTTCTCGTGCCCGACCGAACAGGTTGCCCGCGCCGAGCAGGCGCTGATGGGAATCAAAGATCGGGGCGAGTTGAACTTTGCCGAACTGGTCGCCGACAACGACGTCTGCAAGGTCTCGGTTGTCGGTATCGGCATGCGCTCGCAGTCCGGTGTCGCGGCCAAAATGTTCAAGGTACTCTCGGATGAGGGGATCAACATTAAGGTCATTACAACCTCTGAGATTAAAATTTCCGTCCTCATCGACAGGAAATACATGGAACTTGCTGTTCAGGCACTGCATGATGCCTTTGAACTGGACAAGGCGGCCTGAGCATTCAGCCAAGTGGCCCGTCTGAAACCGTAACGTGGGTGGGCCATGGCGGACGGCACCGAAACTGAATCCCGCAAGCTGCTGGGGCGGCTGCGCGAAGAGATGGCGAGCGAGGCCGCCGGTCAGGAACGTCTTGACCGGATCACGCATCTGATTGCGGATAGCATGCGCAGCGAGGTGTGTTCGGTCTATCTGTTCCGAGACGAAGACACGCTTGAGCTCTGCGCGACCGAAGGTCTGTCGCCCGAAGCGGTCCACAAGACGCGTATGCGTCTGGGCGAAGGGCTTGTCGGCCGCGTCGCCCAAAGTGGCAAAGTCGTGAACACGGCAGATGCGCCCTCGGCCAAAGGGTTCCGCTATATGCCGGAGACCGGGGAAGAGCGTTTTTCGTCGTTTCTGGGCGTTCCAGTGCAACGACTGGGCGAAAAGCTGGGCGTTCTGGTCGTTCAATCGCGCGAAGCGCGCGAGTTTTCTGCAGATGAAATATATGCGCTGGAAGTGGTTGCCATGGTTTTGGCCGAAATGGCCGAGTTGGGTGCCTTTGTCGGTGAAGGTGCGGCGCTGTCTCCATTGCACCAGCAGTCGGTTTTGCTGCGCGGAGGGCCGGCACAGGAAGGGTCTGCCGAAGGCCATGTCTGGCTGCACGAACCTCGCGTCGTGGTTACGAACCCGATCGCAGAAGACCCCCACCGCGAACGCGAACGCCTGACCGAAGCGGTCGAGGAATTGCGCGTCGGCGTCGACAAGATGCTTGAGATTTCGCAGGGCGGTGACAAAGAGCAGCTTCAGGTTCTTGAAGCCTATCGGATGTTCGCCAACTCCAAAGGCTGGATGCGCCGGATGGAAGAGGACATTGCTCTTGGCCTCAGCGCCGAGGCTGCGGTGGAGAAAGAGCAATCGCAGGCCCGGGCGCGGATGAGTCAGGTCTCGGACCCGTACCTGCGCGAGCGTCTGGCCGATCTGGACGACCTCAGTAATCGCCTGCTGCGGATTCTGACCGGGCAGGGCGGCAATGGTGCTGCTGATCTGCCACCCGACCCGATTCTGATCGCACGTAACATCGGACCCGGAGATTTGCTGGAATACGGACGTGCGCTCAAGGGAATTGTCCTTGAGGAAGGCTCGGTCGGTAGCCACGCTACAATCGTTGCCCGCGCGCTGGCGATTCCGTTGGTCGTCCATGTGGGCCGGATCACGACCGAAGCGCTTAACGGCGATCACATCCTGGTCGACGGTGACCAGGGCGTCGTGCATCTGCGGCCCGAAGATACCGTCGTGAGCGCATTCCGTGACAAGATCGCCATGCAGGCCAAGGCGCAGGAACGGTATGCGTCGATCCGCGAAACGCCAACGGTGACGCAGGATGGGGCGCGACTCAATCTTGTGATGAATGCCGGGTTGATGGCCGACTTGCCGTCACTCGAAAACTCGGGAGCCGAGGGTGTCGGGCTGTTTCGCACCGAGTTGCAGTTTCTGATCCGCAATCAGATGCCCAAGCGGCAGGAACTTGTTTCGCAATATCAGCGTGTTCTGGATGCCGCAGGCGAAAAGCGCGTGGTGTTTCGTACGCTGGATATCGGGTCGGACAAGGTGCTGCCCTATATGAAGCATGTTGCTGAGCCAAACCCGGCGTTGGGGTGGCGCGCGATCCGTGTTGGTCTGGACAAGCGCGGCGTCATGAGGATGCAGCTGCAGGCGTTGATCCGCGCCGCCAACGGTCGTCCGCTGACCGTCATGTTCCCCTTTGTCGCGCAGGCAGACGAATTCCGCGAAGCCCGATGGGAGGTCAACAAGACCATCGATCGGGAAAAGCGACTGGGCCATGTTTTGCCCGAAGCGCTTGAGATCGGCGCAATGCTGGAGACGCCTTCACTGGCTTTTGCTCCGCAGAAGTTCTTTGACGAGGTCGATTTCATTTCAATCGGCGGCAACGATCTGAAGCAGTTCTTCTTTGCCGCCGACCGCGAGAACGAACTGGTGCGTCGCCGTTATGACACTCTGAACGTCAGCTTCCTCAGCTTTATTGAACGTATCGTCGAACGGTGCGGCATTTCCGATACCCCGGTGAGTTTCTGTGGCGAAGATGCAGGCCGTCCGGTCGAAGCGCTGTGCCTTGCGGCCATGGGTATTCGGACATTGTCGATGCGCCCGGCCTCGATCGGACCGGTCAAAAGTCTGCTGCTGCGGTCCAATCTTCAGGACGTGCGCAAAATCATCGCCGACGCCCGGCACAGGGGCGAGCAATCGGTGCGTCCAGCGGTAATGGACTGGCTACGCAATCAGAACTGAGTCCGAATATCGCTTGAAATGTGATTATCAGCTTGATTTTTGCGCTCTGCCTTTTTATTCAGACGGCAAATGTTAGCGATAACAGTTCTCGCTGATCGATCAGACCCACCCAGCCATGAAGGCGCTTGGGTGCAATGCCAGGTCAGGCCGACGGCGAAGAACTTGGGAAGGAGCCAACGATGGTTTCACGCGTAATACCAGTCGATCCATTTGATCTTGTGTTGTTCGGCGCAACCGGTGATCTGGCGCAGCGCAAAATTCTGCCTGGGCTGTACCACCGGTTTGAAGTGGGCCAGATGCCGGATGATGCACGTATCATTGGAACCGCAAGGTCGGACATGGACAGCGACGCCTTTCGCGCGCAGGTGCGCAGCTCGATGCAGGAGTTTGCGCCGAATTTTGACAAGGACACGCTCGATCGGTTTCTGGATCGGGTAGATTATGTGCCGGTGGACGCGCTTGGCGATGCCGGGTGGGCGGGGCTGACAAAAGCGTTGCGGCCCGATGTCGTGCGGGCCTTTTATCTGTCCGTTGGTCCGGGCCTGTTTTCCGGCATTGCGCAGCGCCTTTATGACGCTGGCCTTGCCACGCCCGAAAGCCGCATTGTGGTGGAAAAACCCTTTGGTCACGATCTGGCGTCGGCCGAGGCCCTGAACGAAGGATTGCGCGCCTGCTTTCAGGAGCATCAGATTTATCGCATCGATCACTATCTGGGTAAGGAAACCGTGCAGAACCTGATGGCGCTGCGCTTTGCCAATTCGCTGTTCGAGCCGCTCTGGAACGCCACCCATATCGACCATGTGCAGATCACGGTTGCCGAAACCGTCGGTGTCGAAGGGCGCGGGGCCTATTACGATCAGTCCGGAGCCATGCGGGACATGATCCAGAACCATCTGGTGCAGTTGCTGTGTCTGACGGCGATGGAGCCTCCGTCCAAGTTCTCGCCCAACGCGGTGCGCGACGAAAAGGTCAAGGTGATCGAAGCGCTGGAGCCGGTCGACCAGGGCGATATCGCCCGCGGTCAGTACCGGGCAGAGAAAGGCGAAGGCGGGTATGTGGATCACGTTGGCAATCCCGGCAGCCGCACCGAAAGTTTCATTGCCCTCAAGGCGCATATCGGCAACTGGCGTTGGGCTGGTGTGCCGTTCTATCTGCGTACAGGCAAGCGCCTGCGGGCGCGCGAGTCTGAGATTGCGGTCTTCTTCCGCGATCCGCCGCATACGATCTTTCCCAACGTTGGCCCGTTGCATGGCAACGTGTTGGTGATCCGTCTGCAACCAGACGAAGGCATCACCCTGCGCACCACGATCAAAGAGCCCGGTCAGGGCGGCTTTCGGTTGTCCGATGTCGCGCTCGACATGAGCTTTGCCGATGCGTTGGGTGACGATTCACAATCCCCGGATGCCTATGAACGCCTGATCATGGATGTGATCCGGGGCGACCAGACACTGTTTATGCGCGGCGACGAGGCCGAGGCCGCCTGGGCTTGGGTCGATCCCATCATTCACGGCTGGGAAGAGCGCGGCGATCGCCCGGCTCGCTATGATCAGGGCAGCTCGGGTCCCGAAGAAGCGCTGATGCTGATGCATCGGGACGGACGCCGCTGGCGTCAGATTGGGGGATAAGATGGTACACAACGTCATCACTGATGTCACTCAACGCATCATCGACCGCAGTGCCGATCTGCGTGGGCCGCATCTGGAGCGGATGGAACACGCTCGATCCAAGGGCCCGGCGCGCGCGCATCTGTCTTGTAGCGGTCAGGCCCATGCCTATGCGGGGGCAGGGCAGGACCAGCAGTCGATGGCGACCGGCACCGCTGGAAATCTGGGTATCGTCACCGCCTATAACGATATGCTCTCGGCTCACCAACCGTTCGAACGCTACCCGGGCCTGATCCGCGATGCGATCCGTGCTGCAGGTGGCACCGCGCAGGTCGCCGGTGGTGTGCCTGCCATGTGCGATGGCGTCACGCAGGGCGAGGCGGGGATGGAACTGTCGCTGTTCTCGCGCGACGTGATTGCCCTGGCGACGGGCGTGGCGCTCAGCCACAACACCTACGATGCGGCGGTGTTCCTTGGCGTCTGCGACAAGATCGTGCCCGGCCTGATCATCGGCGCACAGGCCTTTGGTCATCTGCCTGCCGTCTTTCTGCCCGCCGGTCCCATGACCAGCGGCCTGCCAAACGACGAAAAGGCCAAAGTCCGCCAGAAATTCGCTGCCGGAGAAGTGGGTCGCGAGGAACTGATGGCCGCCGAAATGGCCGCCTATCACGGCCCGGGCACCTGCACCTTCTACGGCACTGCCAATACCAACCAGATGCTGATGGAATTCATGGGCCTGCACTTGCCGGGCTCGAGCTTCGTCAATCCCAATACGCCCCTGCGCGACGCGCTAACCGAAGAGGGTGCGCGGCGGGCCTTGTCGCTTAGCGCGCTGGGCAACAACTATACGCCTGTGTACCAGGTTCTGGACGAGCGCGCTTTTGTAAACGGTATTGTTGGTCTGATGGCGACTGGGGGCTCAACGAACCTGCTGATCCACCTGATCGCGATGGCCCGCGCCGGTGGCATCGTGCTGGACTGGGAAGATTTCTCTGACATTTCTGGCGTTGTGCCTCTGGTTGCGCGGGTCTATCCCAATGGCTTGGCCGACGTGAACCATTTCCACGCGGCGGGTGGTCTGGGCTATTGCATCGGAACGCTGCTCGAGGACGGGTTGCTGCACCCTGACACACTGACCGTCGCAGGGCAGGGGCTGCACAACTACACTAAGGAACCCAAACTGATCGAGGGCGAACTGGTCTGGGAAGAGGGCGCAGGCCGCAGCCTGAACGAAAAGATCGTCCGCCCGGCCAAGGACCCGTTTCAGCCCACCGGAGGTCTATCACGCCTGACCGGCAATCTCGGCACCGGTGTCATGAAAGTCTCGGCGGTTGCGCCCGAGCACCAGGTGGTCGAAGCGCCAGTCCGCGTGTTTCACGATCAGGACGACGTGAAAGCTGCCTTCAAGGCCGGTGAGTTCACCGATGACGTCATTGTCGTCGTTCGCTTTCAAGGGCCAAAAGCCAACGGGATGCCTGAACTGCATTCCCTGACGCCAATCCTGTCGATCCTGCAGGGCCGCGGCCAGAAAGTGGCGCTGGTTACCGATGGCCGCATGTCTGGCGCGTCCGGCAAGGTGCCCGCCGCCATCCATGTCTGCCCCGAGGCGCTTGACGGCGGCTCCATCGCCTACCTGCAGGACGGCGATCTGCTGCGCGTTGATGCCGTAAAGGGTGAGCTTGAAATTCTGACGCCCGGCGTTCTTGGTCGGACCCCGGCCACTGCCGATCTCACGGCTAACCAACATGGCGTCGGTCGCGATCTCTTTGGCGCGTTCCGCCAGAATGTCGGCTCAGCCGACACTGGCGCCACCATTTTCGGAGTTTAATCCCATGTCCAAAACCCAACGCACCCGCGAGATCTGCGCATTGGCTCCGATCGTGCCGGTACTGGTCGTCGATGACGCAGCCCACGCCCGCCCTTTGGCCGAAGCGCTGGTTGCCGGGGGGCTTCCCGCGCTCGAAGTTACCTTGCGCACCCCAGCGGCGCTGGACGCGATCCGTGCCATGGCCGAGGTGCCCGGCGGTGTTGTCGGCGCAGGCACGCTGATCACGCCCGAGGACGTCCGCGCCGCCAAAGACGCAGGTGCGCAATTCGGCGTCTCGCCCGGTGCCACCGACGCCCTGATTGCGGCCTGTGAAGCCGAAGGCCTGCCCCTGCTGCCCGGCGCGGCCACCGCGAGCGAGGCGATGGCGCTGCTGGAAAAGGGCTATGACATGCTGAAATTCTTCCCCGCCGAAGCTTCGGGTGGCGCGCCTGCATTGAAAGCAATCGGCGCACCCTTGCCACAGATCAGCTTTTGCCCAACGGGCGGTGTTTCGCCGTCAAATGCACGTGACTACCTGTCGCTGTCCAACGTGGTCTGCGCGGGCGGCAGTTGGGTCGCGCCCAAAACGCTGGTGCAAAACGGCAATTGGGCCGGGATCGAGGCTCTCGCGCGTGAGGCTGCGCTCCTGAAGGATTGACGCCCGGAACCCTCTCGCTAGGGTGGGCGTCAATTCAAACAGGTTAACCTCATGACAAACCAAATCTCTCTCGCGCAGGGGCGCGAGTATCTGGCCATTCCCGGTCCTTCGGTCATGCCCGATGCGGTGCTGCAAGCCATGCATCGCCCGTCGCCCAATATCTATGACGGCGCGCTGATCGAGATGATGCCCACCTTGCTGCAAGACCTGCGCCGTGTCGCCCGCACCGACCACAATGTCGCGATCTACATCGCCAACGGCCACGGCACGTGGGAGGCCGCGTTGTCTAACGTGATCGCACCGGGCGAAACCATACTGGCTCCGGCCTCGGGCGCATTCACCCACGGATGGGCGGAAATGGCCCAAGGGATCGGCGCAAAGGCGGAGGTCATCGATTTCGGAACATCTTCGCCCTGGGATATCGACCGCATCGCCGCGGTTCTGCGCGCCGACAAAAACCACAAGATCAAGGCGGTGCTTGCCGTCCATGTCGACACATCGTCTTCGATCCGCAATGACATCCCGGCATTGCGGGGCCTGCTGGACGATCTGGGTCACCCCGCGCTGCTGATGGCAGATTGCATCGCGTCGCTGGGCTGCGATCGATTCGAGATGGATGCATGGGGTGTCGATGTCACCGTGACCGCCTGCCAGAAAGGGTTAATGACGCCCGCAGGCATGGGCTTTGTGTTCTTTAACGAAAAGGCACAGACCAAGCGCGCCACGATGCCCCGCGTTTCACGCTATTGGGACTGGGAGCCGCGCGCCGATCCCGAGCTGTTTTATCAATATTTCAATGGCACTGCGCCCACGCATCACTTGTATGGATTGCGCGCCGCACTCGACTTGATCCATGCAGAAGGGATCGAGAATGTCTGGACCCGCCATCAACGTCTGGCGCAAGCGGTTTGGGTGGCCTGCGAGTCCTGGGCCGAGGGCGGTGCCTTGCACCTCAATGTTGCCGCGTCCGAACATCGCAGCCATGCTGTCACTGCGCTGCGTCTGACCGAAGGGCGGGGTACGGCTCTGCGCAACATCACCGAACACAAACTTGGCCTGACCCTCGGCATCGGCCTGGGGATGGAGGACTGGGATGGTTGTTTCCGCCTCGGTCACATGGGCCACGTCAACGCCCATATGGTGATGGGAATGCTGGGCGGTATCGAAACAGCTATGGCGTCGCTGGGGATCCCTCGAGGCAAAGGCGCGCTCGAGGCTGCCGCTGCGGTGCTTGCCGCCTGACCACCCACGAGGCCACGACGCCAAACAGCCCCCTTTTTGGCGGCCCAATCCGGGTGCCGACAGTCAGACTTTTTGCTTGGCGATGGCGAGCGCCTCAGGCAGTGCAGACGCAAAAGCAGCCAGGTCTTGCGCGCGGCCGCAACTGACCCGGATGCAGCGGTTTTGCGGTGCGGCAAAGGGCATCCGCACGAACACGCCCTGTTCGACAAGTTGGTCGAGGACAGACTTGGCAAAGGCGCCATCCTGCCCGCAATCCATCGCCACAAAATTGGTGGCCGACGGCAGAGGTTCCAAGCCATTATCTCGCGCGATCGTAGCAAGCTGTTCGCGCGCCTGGGCTATATTGCGCTGAACCTTCTCCAACCAATTGGAATCCTGCAGCGCGGCCAACGCGCCAGCCTGCGCTGCTCGGTTCATGCCGAAATGGTTGCGCACTTTGTTGAAGGCCGTGATCAGCCCTGGTTCAGCGATGGCATATCCGACCCGCGCGCCCGCCATGCCGTAGACCTTGGAAAACGTCCGCATGCGGATCACCCGGGGATCATCCGCCGAGATTGGTGCCGCCGTGCCCTCGGGCGCGCATTCGACATAGGCCTCGTCCAGAACCAAAAGACACCCGGAGGGCAAGGTCTCAAGCGCTGCAACGATTTCGGCGCCCGAATGCCAACTGCCCATCGGATTGTCCGGGTTCGCCAGATAAACCAGTTTTGCCCCGACCTCGGCGGCTTTGGCAAACAGCGCCTTGGGATCCTCATGATCGCCGCGATAAGGCACCTTGTGCAAGACGCCACCAAATCCCACCACGTGGTAATTGAACGTTGGGTATGCGCCATCAGAGGTCACAACCGCATCACCCGGCGAGATGAGCAGCCTCACCAGATACCCCAGTAACCCATCGATCCCTTCGCCGACGACGATGTTGTCGGGGCGGACACCGTGATGATCTGCCAGCGCATGCCTCAGATCGTGATTTTCCGGATCGCCATACATCCAGATATCACCTGCCGCTTTCCGCATCGCTTCAACCGCGCGCGGGGAGGGTCCAAAAACGCTCTCATTCGCGCCCAGTCGCGCCACAAACGGCGCGCCGCGCTGACGTTCCTGAGTTTCAGGGCCGACAAAGGGCACTGTCGCGGGCAAGGATTGGGCAAGCGGGGTGTATCTTGGACTGGTCATTGGCGCAGATAAGCGCAAGCCCGGCATCCGGGCAAGCCTTGCGCTGCTGCCCGGCCGCTTGAGACGCGGCGCTAATGCGTTGGCGCGTCCTGTGTCGCATGCCCTGACGTCGCGGTGGAATTTCCTGCGCCTTTCAGGGCATGGTCAAAGCAACAGAAAGAGGGAGGCCAAGATGGCGCGCGTGTCTGTCGAATACCGGGATCACATCGCTCATGTCACGCTGACGCGTGGCGACAAGATGAACGCGCTGGACGATGCGATGATCAAGGCGATCCTGTCAGCCGGGCAAGAGGTCGCCGCCTCGGATGCCCGCGCTGTGGTTTTGTCGGGCGAGGGCAAGAGCTTTTGCGCAGGGCTCGACATGGCCAGTTTTGCCAGCATGGCCCATACCGACCCGACCGAATGGCTGATGACCCGCAGCCATGAGGATGCCAACGAGATGCAGGAGCTTGCGCTGATCTGGCGGCGCATTCCGGTTCCGGTGATCTGCGCCCTTCAGGGTGTCGCCTATGGTGGCGGGCTGCAAATCGCGCTGGGTGCGGATATTCGTATTGCCCATCCCGAAACGCGGTTGGCGGTGATGGAAATGAAATGGGGCATCATCCCGGATATGGGTGGCATGGTCCTGCTGCCGCGTCTTGTGCGTTCCGACGTTTTGCGCCTGTTGACCTATACTGCGCGCCCCATAGGGGCCCAGCAAGCTAGCGAATGGGGTTTGGTGACCAAGCTTTCCGATGACCCACTGACCGAGGCGCTGGCGCTGGCCGAAGATATTGCAGGGAAAAGCCCATCGGCGATCCGCGCCGCAAAACGCCTGATCGAAGTCGCCGAAGCCAAGCCCCGCGCCGATATTCTGCGTGAGGAATCTGCCGAGCAAGTCGAACTGATCGGAAAACCGGATCAGATGGAGGTTGTGATGGCGCAGATGCAGGGTCGGAAACCCGAGTTCAAATAGTCACCGCATAAAGGCGCGTCGGGCGTCGCGGGCCATGTTGTAGCGCATTTCCAAATCTGCGATTTTCGCCATCGCTGCCTTGCGCGCCTGTGGTTCGGTCAGGGATGCATAGGCTGCCCTGGCAGCGTCCAGTTCTTTGCGGATTGCGAACTCTTCGGGTAAGACACCAGCCTGCGCCATGATCCTGTGACCGGCCGCGATCGCCGGGTCGGTCTGCGCCTCGGACGACCGATCGGGCAGGGGCTGGCCCTCTCCGGCAAGCCCCTCCATTTGACCTTCGGTCTGGGCCTTTTTGATCTGGCGTTCCACCAGTTTTGCAAACGATCCGAACATAGCCCTACTATAGTCACTTGTCGTGCAGGGGAAAAGCGATCAGCGCATTCGGTTGGTCACCAAATAGACGATGCCTCCTGCCATCAGCCCCCAGACGGCTGCGCCCAACCCGAACACCGTAATGCCTGAGGCGGTGATGGCAAAGGTCAGCACGGCGGCTTCGCGTTCGGCTGAGACTTCAAGCGCCGCCGCAATTGAGTTGGCCATGACACCGATCAACGCGACACCAGCCAGTGTTCCCATCAATCGTGGATCGGCATGCGCCGCAAAGCTGGTGATCGCAACCGCAAAAACGCCGAATATGGAGTAGAAAACGCCCCCCATGATCGCGGACCAATATCGTTGCGTCGGGTCCGGATGGCTGTCCTCATTCGAGCACATCGCCGCTGTTATGGCCGCCAGACATGTTGCCGGAGCACCAAAGGGCGCGGACAGGATGCTGGCCCCGCCGACCGCGGGAAACAGCTTGGCCGGATTGGGCGCGAACCCAAAGCTGCGCATCACCGCAATACCAGGGATGTTTTGCGTTGCCATCGTGACGACGAACAGCGGCAGCCCAATGCCGATGGCCGAGGCAAGCGAAAAGCTGGGCATCGTCCAGACCGGGGCCGCCACCAATTGCTCGGGGCCAATCGCGCCGTCGCCGGCAGTCAGAACAACCACGATGGCCGCCGCGACAACCGCTGCCGGAACCGCCATCAGCCGATTGATCCGTCCGGCAACAAACCACGTCAGGATGACCGGCAGCGCCTGCAACGGTATCACTGCGGCTGCCTTGAACGGCAAGATGCACAGCGGCAACAATACGCCGCCCAGCATCGCCTGAGCCAGCGTGGTGGGAATAGCGTCCGCCAAACGCCCCAACGGACGCCAGGCCCCTGCCAGAACCGTCAATGCACCTGCAAACAAGAAAGCGCCGATTGCGCCCGAAAACCCTTCGGCCGGGGTGACCGAAACGGCAAGCAACGCAGCACCTGGCGTCGACCAGGCAACGCTGATCGGCATCTTGTACCAAAAGCTGAGAAGGATTGCCGCCAATCCCATGGCGATTGCCGCGCTCATCAGGCCCGATGCGGCCTGCTGTGGTGATGCGCCCATCGCATTGAGCCCTTGCAGAAGGATCGGGAACGAGCTGAAGAAACCAACGACGGCGACGACAAGGCCGGTCGAGATTGTCTGCATCGGTGGATATAGCTGCTGCATGCTGTCCTCAGGCCGATCTTTGGCTTGTGCTAACAAGTGCCGGGCGACGCGAACAAGAGGAAAGCGCTGAGGGCAAAGAAAAACCCCTCCGTCACACAGAGCGGAGGGGTTTGGATTTGAGTATTTGTGAAAAGATGAAGATCAGGCGATTTCGGCCAGACGGGCGAGCGCTTCGTTCAGTTTCGCCTCTTCTTCCTCGCGAGCGGCGAGGTTGGCTTTGGCTTCTTCGACCACCTCTTCCGGGGCCGAGGCCACGAATTTGGGGTTGTTCAGGCGGCCACGCAACCCACCGAGTTCCTTGGCCAGCTTGCCCTTGGCTTTCTCCAGCCGCTCTTTTTCTGCGCCGATGTCGATGATATCCGCCAGCGGAAGGCCAAAGGATGCGCCGGGGACAGCAATCGAGATGGTGCCTTTGGGCAGCGCTTCCGCTTTGGTCAGGCTGTCGATCCGCGCGAGGCGTTTGATCAGCGCCTCGTTGCGGTCCCAGGCGGCCTGGCCGTTCGTGTCGATCTCAGTCACCAGCATTGGGACATAGAGACCAGCCGGGACCCGCATCTGCGCGCGGGCCGAGCGGGTGTTTTCGATAACCGAGATCACCCAGTTCATCTCACGATCCGCATCTGCATCGACCAAATCGTCGGCGGCGTAGGTCGGCCAGTCAGCGTGGACGACCATTTTAGCGCGATTGCCCGTCAGGCCCCACAGTTCTTCGGTGATGAAAGGCATGATCGGGTGCAGCAGGACCATGCACTGATCCAGAACCCAGCGCATCGTGGCGCGGGTTTCGGCCTGTGCCTCAGTATCGTCGCCCTGCAGCAGGGGTTTTGACAGTTCGACATACCAGTCGCAAACCTTGCCCCAAACAAAGGCGTAAAGCCCGTTGGCCGCGTCGTTGAAGCGATAGCTTTCCAGCGCCGCGTCGACCTCTTCCCGCACCCGCGCGGTTTCGCCGATGATCCAGCGGTTCACAGCGGCATTGGGTTTCAGGTCCGCGACGTCGAGTTGAGGGACGGCGTCCGTGAAAACTTCGTTCATTTCGGCAAAGCGGACGGCGTTCCACAGCTTGGTGCCGAAGTTCCGGTAACCGGTGATGCGCTCGCGCGACAGTTTCAGCACGCCGCCAATCGCTGCCATCGAGGCGTTGGTAAAGCGCAGCGCGTCGGCGCCGAATTCGTCCACGATCTCCAGCGGGTCGATGACGTTGCCGGTGGTCTTGGACATCTTCTTGCCCTTCTCGTCGCGAACGAGCTGGTGCAGGTAGACGGTGTGGAACGGGATTTCATTCACCACAGCCAATTGCATCATCATCATCCGGGCGACCCAGAAGAACAGAATGTCGAAGCCAGTGATCAGAACGTCCGTAGGGAAGTAACGCTCCAGCTCCTCAGTCTGCTCGGGCCAGCCCAGCGTGCCGATGGGCCAGAGGCCGGAAGAGAACCAAGTGTCGAGGACATCGGGGTCGCGCCACACCGGATAAACCAGTTTGGTTGGGTCCTGTTCAATCGCGTACTGTGCAAGGCTTTCGGCAAATTGATGGATCGCTTCGTGTTTGTCGGCAACCTCAACGACGGTCGCGTGGCTCAGTGGGCTGGGAATGTTGGCGTTGTCGTCCAGGAATTTCTCGGTAACGGCCTCCAGGCTGGATGCGCATTCCATGACATTGCCACGATGCAGCATGCCGCCCGCGTTCAGCAAGCGACCCAATTCGACCAGATCAAGGTCGCCATCATTTTTGTCATTGATGAAGTCATCGGCAGAGAGGTCGAGACCATACCAAACCGGAATCTGATGCCCCCACCACAGCTGGCGCGAGATGCACCAGGGCTCGATATTTTCCAGCCAGTGGTAATAGGTTTTTTCGCCCGACTCGGGGATGATCTTGACCGTGCCGTCCTTGACCGCATCCAGCGCGGGGCCGACGACCTTTTCGGCGTCGACGAACCACTGGTCGGTGAACATCGGCTCGATGACCACTTTTGAGCGGTCGCCGAAGGGCTGCATGATCGGTTTGCTCTCGACCAGAGGAACCAATTTGTCGGCCCCTTCGTGGTCCGGCTTCAATGCGGTCGAACCCAAACGCGGATCATCCGCGCGGGTCATCACGGCCAGACCGTCAGCAGTGATCTCCTCGACCACCTTCGCGCGCGCCTCGAACCGGTCGAGTCCGCGCAGGTGGTCGGGGATCAGGTTGATCGCGTCGATCTCATTCTCGGTGAACGACTTTCCTCGCGCATATTCCTGCGCCTTCTCGGCCTCCTCGGCATAGGGCGCGCCATCGGCCCGCATCGCGCCGCGCGTGTCCATCAGGCGGTACATCGGGATGCCGCCGCGCTTAGCCACCATGTTGTCGTTGAAGTCATGCGCGCCGGTGATCTTCACCGCGCCCGATCCGAAATCGGGGTCGGGGTAGTCATCGGTGATGATCGGAATCTGACGCCGATGCTCTTTCGGGCCAACCGGGATTTCACAGAGTTTCCCGACAATTGGCGCATAACGCTCATCCGATGGATGAACCGCTACCGCGCCGTCGCCCAACATGGTCTCGGGCCGCGTTGTGGCGATTGAAATGTAATCCCGCTCTTCGCGGAAGATCACATTGCCGTCTTCATCTTTTTTCAAATACTCATATGTCTCACCGCCAGCCAATGGGTACTTGAAGTGCCACATGTGGCCCGCGACCTCGATATTCTCGACTTCCAAATCCGAGATCGCGGTTTCGAAATGCGGGTCCCAGTTGACCAGGCGCTTGCCGCGATAGATCAGACCCTTTTCGTACATGTCGACGAAAACCTTGATGACCGCGTCGTGGAAATTGGCCGAGTTCTCATGCCCGGTACGTGGGTCACGCGGCGCGCCAGCCATGGTGAAAGCGTTGCGCGACCAATCACAGCTTGAACCCAGACGCTTCAGCTGCTCGATAATCGTGCCGCCGTATTCGCCTTTCCACTCCCAGACCTTGTCCAGAAACGCCTCGCGCCCCAACTCGCGGCGGCCGGGCTGTTGGGACGCGGCGAGCATCTTTTCCACCTGCATCTGCGTGGCGATACCGGCGTGATCCTGCCCGGGCTGCCACAGCGTGTCAAAGCCACGCATCCGGTGCCAGCGGGTAAGGATGTCCTGCAGCGTATTGTTGAACGCATGGCCCACATGTAAGGCACCCGTCACGTTGGGCGGCGGGATCATGATGGTAAAGCTTTCGTTGCGCGAGCGGTTCGCGCCTGCCTTGAAGGCTCCGGCCTGTTCCCAGGCCTCATAAATGCGGGCCTCGGCCTCGGCCGCGTTGAATGTCTTTTCCATCGCCATGGGATGAGTCCTGCGTGATCAATTCCGGGTCAGCGCCTGCAATAACGAATGCGCGCGGCAAGGGGAAGGGGCCGCTCGCGCTCGGAACGCTGTCGATCTATGATCCGCCGGACTCTATTGGCGTATACAGGTCAAAGCTCTCTGCTGCGCCTTGCGCCATCGCTTTGGCCTGATCCGCGCGAATGCGGGCGTGCAACTGTAGCGCGTCGGCGGTGAAGAGTTCATTGGGCGCGGGAATATGGACAAAATTCCCGACCCGATCCTCGCCCCGCGCCAGAATGGCATAGTCGCGCTCGGCCACCTTTTGCTGCGCGTTGGGGTTCAGGTAGCGTATGGCCAGCCCGATCCGGCGATCATCGGACAGGTTCGGACCCGACCCATGTATCGTCAACCCGTGGTGCAGAGACATTTGACCCGGTTGCAGTTCGATATGGGTCTTGTCCGCGTCCGCCACGTCGACTGCAACCTCTTGGCCGCGCGACAGAAGGTTATTGTCTGAAAACGTGTCGTTATGCGGCAGGATCGGGTTTTTATGGCTGCCCTTGACGAAATCCATACAGCCGCTTTCGACGGTGGCAGGTGACAAGGCAATCCAGGCGGTCAACTGATCCTGCGTCTCGCCCATGCCCCAATAGGTCAGATCCTGATGCATCCCCACGACCTGAGTCGTTTTCGGCTCCTTGATGAACAGTTCGGCGGACCACAACAACAGATCGCGGCCCAGCACAGATTCGACGACATCCAGCACCCGTGGGTCCAGCGCAATGCGCGCGACCAGTGGCATCACAACATGGGCGTTTACACGTTTATAGGTGTTCAGGGGCAGGGGCAGGTCGGCCTCGCGCCAAGTACCCTCGATTTCTTCCAGTTCCGCGCGGTACCCTGTGGCTTCGGATTGGGGAAAAACGGTGATTGGAAAGACAAAGCCGTTCTGCCAGTAATCCCGGACGGTTTGATCCGCTAACTGGCCATTTTTTAGTTCGATGGGAACAGACATGAGACCTCCGAGAGCGCGTGTTGTTTTCTCAGCCTAGGCAGGTGCGGAAGACCATCGCAACGCCGTTTCGGGATGCGGATGTCGCATTCGAACCATCGGAGACACTTTTGTTTTCCCAAGCCTGCCGACCCGTAGCTCCGCCTTCAGGTGTACCCCGACAATGATGCCGAGCGGCAACGGATCACGGTAACGTTTCCGGAATTTGCCTTGCCCCAAAGGGTCTGGATACCCATGATTGAGGTTACCCCGGCACCAGTTGGCACAACCGTAAGTGGCTGCGGAGTGGCGGGCCGCAGGGGTGTAACGGCTATTGGGCCGACGCCCTGGCAGTTTGGGGTGCGACGGGCAGATTTGCTTTTCCGCCCTGCAAAGTAAGGGAATTGATTGCGCATGGTTCTGTCACGGCTGAGCAGAAGGATTCTTGGGTGGCTTGGGCGGCCGTTCCGGTCCGAGCATTCTGCCGAAGCGCATCACCGCGAGCCGATTGCCCATGTGATAATTCTCGATGGCACCATGTCGACCCTTGAGCCAGGGTTCGAAACCCATGCAGGCCAGACCCTACGCTTGTGTTGTGAAATGGGCCGGAAGGTCTCGGTCTTTTATGAGGCCGGGGTTCAGTGGGATAGCTGGAAGACCTCTTTGGACGTGATGATGGGACGCGGGATCAACCGTCAGATCCGTCGTGCCTATGGCTATCTGGCGTCGCGCTACAAGCCCGGCGACAAGATATATTTCATCGGCTATTCGCGCGGGGCCTACGGGGTTCGCAGCCTTGCGGGGGTGATCGATCTGATCGGCCTGCTACGGGCCGAACACGCGACCGAGCGCAACATCAAACAGGCCTACCGCCACTATGAATGCAATGCCGCAAGCGAGGCTGCCGCCGATTTTCGCCGGGCATTCTGTCACGAAGACGTTGCGATCGAGATGGTGGGCGTCTGGGATACGGTCAAGGCGCTGGGCCTGCGCCTGCCGCTCTTGTGGCGCTGGGCCGAAGAACGCCACGCCTTTCACAACCACAAGCTTGGGCCCGCGATCCGCCACGGCTATCACGCCATGGCGCTGGACGAGACGCGCGAGGTTTACGAGCCGGTATTGTGGACCTGCACGCCCGAGTTCGAGGGCCATGTCGAGCAGGTCTGGTTCCGGGGTACCCATGGCGATGTGGGAGGGCAGCTCAACGGCTTTGAAGAGGCGCGCCCGCTCAGCAATATCTCTTTAATCTGGATGCTGGATAAGGCGGAACAGCACGGGTTGCCGCTGCCCGAAGGTTGGCGTGACCGCTTCCCCACAGACTCGCATGCGCAATCTGTCGGGACATGGCGCGGCTGGGGCAAGATATTCCTGCTGCGCAAACATCGCAAAGTGGGCAGCGACCGGTCCGAGAGCCTGCACGCTTCGGTCTCACCGGACGAACTGCCGGGCTGGGTGCCGATGCCGAATCTGCCGTCGCATCCGGCGCAGTAGCAGGTCAGCTTGGGACGCAAACGTTGCGGACTGGTTCGATCAGTTTTTCTGGGCGTTCGACAACATCGAAACGCCATCGTCTCGGGGACCAGTTATAGATACGCTGCTCGTCAGGGTGATCAACGATCATCAGGCCGTGAAAGTACCACGCGGAAGTGGATTTGTAGCCGGTCTTTGTCGTGTAGAATGAAAATCCGCGCAATTCATACAGAGCTTCGACCGGAGAATTCTCTGCATGTTCGGCGATACAATAGGGTGCGCCACCTGAGATCAAGTGTGCCTGAACAAGAACCACCGGAACTGTTAACAAAGACCAAAGCGCAGTTACGGTCGCAACTGATATTCCAATCTTTGCCAGCCACGAAGGCTGTGGCTTCCCATCGCGACCAGACCAGATGAGAAAGCTTGATGCGATAGCAATGGTCAAGCTGATACCATGCAGGGCCTGAGTGTCGGTAAAGGGTCCAAAAACGCCAGATGCGAGTGTCAGCAATAGCCCGAGAACAATTGAGAAGCCTGCAAAGATTCTGGCGAGAAGTCGCGGGATCGGTCGCGTTCTCATAAGGACAGCGCCGGCAATGAATGCGGGTATGGTGGGAATGAGCCACACAGAAAGTAGAAGACCTTGAACGAGTAAAAGCAGAGCTTTCCTATCCGAGTCGTCTTCGAAAAAATATGGACCTAACGGCTGTATGTAAGCTGCAAAGATCAGCGTAGCGTAGGCGCAGAACAGAGCTTTGTATTTCAAGTATTGTTGAATCGCTAATTGATCTCTGACAGAAAAAACTGCCTATATTTCTTACAAAAGATAGGCAGCTCGACAATAAAACCCAGATTCACACCGCGATTTTCGGCGTTCACTACGAAACGTCTACCGCCGCCGGTCGCGGCGCGAGCTCATGGGCTGGAACGCCACGCCCACATGCGCCTCGCAATAGGGTTTGCCCGCCTCGACCGGCAAGCCGCAGAACCAGAAATCCTCGGTCGCGGGATCGCCGACGGGCCATTTGCAGGTCTTTTCGGTCAACTCCATCAGAGTCAACTTCTTGGCTTTCTTTTCGACCTCATTGACCTTGGCCAGCGCCTCGGGGCTGATTTCATTCGCCGAAGGCTGCGGCGGCAGCGGCTGACCGGCCGGGATGATCTGGCGGCGCGCCGGGGTGACAGGCTTGGCCTCGGGCGCGGGGGCCGGGCGGGCCGGCTCGGTCTTGGGCGCGGGTTTTGGCTTGGCCTCGGCCTTGGGGGCGGGCGCCGGTTTTTCCTTTGGCTCGGCCTTGGCCGGGGCGGCACCTGTTGCGCGGTTCGACAGGCCCAAACGATGGACTTTACCGATCACAGCATTGCGGGTCACACCGCCCAGTTCCTTGGCGATCTGGCTGGCCGACTGGCCCTCGCCCCACATCTTCTTCAGCAGCTCTACACGCTCGTCAGTCCAGGACATCATTTGCCTTTCAAAAGCGGAAAGCGGCCCCGGATTCGGGCCGCCTTGGGAATTCGTCTCAGCGCCCTATTCTAATCACTGCCGCCCGAGTTACAAGCGGTCTTCGAATCAGCTATGGGGCAGCTATGCAGAATCTTGTGGAACAGGACGTGCATCGTTTCGGTGCGGTCAATTGGATGGGCCTCTATACACTGGCCAAACGCGAAACGCTGCGGTTTCTGGCGGTCTGGACCCAGACCTTGCTGGCGCCTCTGGTGACTGCGGGATTGTTCCTGCTGATCTTCACCATCGCCGTCGGGCCGGGCAGGCCGGACGTCATGGGAGTACCGTTTCTGGTGTTTCTGGCACCAGGTATCATGATGATGACGGTGATTCAGAACGCGTTTGCCAACACCTCATCCTCGATCGTCATCGCCAAGGTGCAGGGGAACATCGTTGATACGCTGATGCCGCCACTTTCTCCGCTGGAAATCCTTTTGGGGTATCTGGCCGGGGGGATCGCCCGAGGAGTTCTGATCGCCTGCGTCGTCATTGTGGCACTGGCGGTGTTTCTGGCGATCACCCCGCAAAATCCGCTGATTGCCTTGGTCTTCGTCATCCTTGGTGGGGCGTTCATGGGGGTTCTGGGCGTTTTTGCCGGAATTTTTGCCAACAAGTTTGACCAGATGGCCGCGATTACCAACTTCATCGTCACTCCGCTGGCGTTTCTATCCGGCACTTTCTACTCGGTCGAAGCGCTGCCGCCCGTTCTCAACCGCCTGAGCCATCTGAACCCTGTCTTCTATCTGATTGATGGTCTTCGCTATGGGATGATCGGCGTGTCCGATAGCTCTCCGTGGCTGGGCATGGCCGTTTGTACCACCGCGACGTTGCTGGTCGGGGCCGTCACCTGGCAAATGCTGCGGACGGGTTACCGACTCAAGGCCTGACGCAGCCGCGCCTCGCGCCAGACCAGAATCAGGCCTCCGGTCAGGATGATGACCGAGCCGATCAGGCTGACCCCGTCCGGGACCACCCCGAACACCACGAAATCGTAGAACGCGGCGAAGATCAGCGTGGCATAGCTGATGGGTGCCACAAAGGACGCGTCCGCCCGCGCCATTCCGTTGACGAAACAAGCTTGCGCGCAGGCCATCAGCACGCCGATGCCTGCCAATGCCGCCCATTGCTGTGACGTCGGCCACTGAAACACAAAGCTGACTGCGACCGAGGCGATGGTCAGTCCCATGGCATTGTTGATCAGCAGAATCTGAATTGGAATCTCTCTGCCCGAGAGTTTTTTGATGAATATCAGTTCCATTCCGATCACCGCCGCGGCCGTCAGCGCCAGCAACGCAGCGGGTTGAAAGCTTGCAGGTGTGGGACGCAGCAGCACCAGCGCCCCAATCAGAGCGACTAAGGCGGCCAGCCAGCGCCAGGGGCCGACACCCTCTTTCAACAACGGAATAGCCAGCACCATGGCAAAGACCGGGTTCAGGAAGGATATCGCCGTTGCGTCCGCAATCGGGATGAACGCGACCGAAGCAAACATCAGCGTGATCCCCAACCAGCCAAAACTCGTCCGACCGATATGCAGGCCCCAATGCGGGCGGCTCAGGCGTGGACGCAGTACGCCAACGGCAGTCACGATCACCAGAAAGGCGAACAGAAACCGCCCGTGGCTGATCTGCATTGGGTGCAGCGCGGGGCCCAGTACATCCGTACCCAGTGCTTTGGCAAGCAACGTGGTGGCCGCCAGAAGGGCGCTTGCCGCGAGGATCAGCAAGGCCGCAAGCGGAGGGTTCTGGCGTATCGGCGTCATGGTCCACCCGTGCGGCACAGCTAGGCAAATGGCAAGCGGCAAATACCTGTCTTGGCATGAATTTAGCCTGACCACAAAAAACAGGGTTTTCAGGCCGTCCATGTCCGGCTATACGGCCCGGCATGATCAAAACCGCACATATCCTGCGCCTCCGACGCCGACGCCCGACCGCTTAACCGGCCCGTTTGATCTATTTGCGCTGTTCAAATCCGCGCAGTTCCCACCAAATCAGTTGACGAACCCGGCCCCGGTGCATCACTCACTTGGGCTCAATATATCGAAAAGGATGATCCGATGATCCCGTCCGTTCTGCCGACCTATAATCGCGCGCCCCTGACATTCGTGAAGGGCGAAGGCGCATGGCTGACCGAGGCGGATGGTCGACGTTTTCTGGACCTCGGCGCCGGGATCGCGGTGAACGCGCTGGGCCATGCGCATCCGGCGCTGGTGGCCGCGCTGACCGAACAGGCGCACGCGCTGTGGCATGTTTCGAACCTCTATAACATCCCGCAGCAACAGGCGCTGGCCGACAAACTGGTGGAACACACTTTTGCCGACACGGTGTTCTTCACCAACTCAGGCACGGAATCCTGCGAACTGGCCGTGAAAATGGCCCGCAAGTATTTCTATGACAAAGGTCAGCCTGACCGGGTCGAGATCATCACCTTCGACGGCTCGTTCCATGGCCGGTCGTCTGCAGGCATCGCCGCCGCCGGGTCTGAGAAGATGACTAAGGGCTTCGGCCCCCTGCTGCCCGGCTTTGTGCACCTGACCTTCGGCGATCTCGACGGCGTCACCAACGCCATCACCGAACAAACGGCGGCAATCATGATCGAGCCCGTGCAGGGCGAAGGCGGCATCCGCCCGGTTCCCGACGCGGAACTCAAAGCACTGCGCCAGATCTGCGATGACAACGGCCTGCTGCTGATCCTCGACGAGGTGCAATGCGGCGTTGGCCGCACCGGCAAGCTCTTCGCGCATGAATGGGCGGGCATCACGCCTGATATCATGATGGTCGCCAAGGGTATCGGCGGCGGCTTCCCGCTGGGCGCCGTCTTGGCGACCGAAGAGGCAGCCAGCGGCATGACCGCAGGCACCCACGGTTCGACCTATGGCGGCAACCCTCTGGGCTGTGCCGTGGGCTGCGCAGTGCTGGATCAGGTCGCCACCCCTGCCTTTCTGGATGGCGTCAACCGTAAGGGGGGCCTGCTGCGTCAGAAGCTAGAAGGGCTGGTGGCCGACCACCCCGAGGTGTTCGAAGAGGTGCGCGGATCAGGTCTGATGCTGGGTCTCAAATGCAAACCCGCAAATATTGAAGTGGTCAACGCAGGCTATGACAATGAGGTCATCACGGTTCCCGCCGCTGACAACGTGATCCGCCTGCTGCCTCCGCTGACATTGACCGAGGACGACATCGCGCAGGCGCTGATCCGCCTCGACAAAGCGGCATCTCAGGTCGAGGCTACCCTCGAAACTGCCTGAATTCATCTTTTCTTAAATACTCCGGGGGTGTGGGGGCTGGCCCCCACCCTTAACCAGTCAAAAGCGAAACGAAATGAACCACTTTCTTGATATCCACAAAACCGATGCGGCCGCATTGCGGTCCATGATTGATCAGGCAGCGGCGATGAAACAGGCCCGTCTCGGCCGTCCCAAGGCTGCGTTGGATGCTGAGCAACCGCTCAAAGATCGCATGGTCGCCTTGATATTCGAAAAGCCGTCGACCCGGACCCGTGTGTCTTTTGATGTCGGCGTGCGGCAAATGGGCGGACAATCCATGGTGCTGTCCGGCAAGGATATGCAACTGGGTCATGGCGAGACGATTGCCGATACGGCTCGGGTGCTGTCGCGCTATGTCGACATGATCATGATCCGTACTTTTGACGAAACCATCCTGACCGAAATGGCCGAATATTCTGACGTGCCGGTGATCAATGGCCTGACCGACCGTACGCATCCCTGCCAGATCATGGCCGACGTTTTGACCTTCGAAGAACATCGTGGCCCGATCAAAGGTAAAAAGGTCGTCTGGACCGGCGACGGCAACAATGTCTGTTCTTCGTTTCTGCACGCAGCAGGACAATTTGGATTTGACTTGACCTTCACCGGGCCAGCCCAGTTTGACCCCGAGGAAGAATTCATGGGTTTTGCGCGCCAGAAGGGTTCGAAAATCGTGGTCGAACGGGACGCGTTCAAAGCCGTCGAAGGGGCCGACCTTGTGGTCGCTGACACTTGGGTTTCGATGCACGATTCCCAGTCGGCGAAAGAGCGTCGCCACAACCTGCTGCGGCCCTATCAGGTCAACCCCGAGTTGATGGCGCATGCCAAACCAGACGCGCTGTTCATGCATTGTCTGCCCGCCCATCGCGAAGAAGAGGCGACCTCGGATGTCATGGACGGCCCGAATTCGGTCATTTTTGATGAGGCCGAAAACCGGCTGCATGCGCAAAAGGCCGTGATGCGCTGGTGCTTGGGCGTCTAACGCTTTCGCACATCCCACACGCGCAATTTGGCGAGCGTGCGTGCGCTCGCCAATAGAACCAATATGCAGATCGTGGACTTGGTCATGATCTCCATCGTGCCCTCGATCAGCATGGCGTGCACGACGCTACCGATGATGGTCACGACCGCCAAGGCCGTATGCGATAGGCGCCAGATGCGAAATCGTAGCTTTAGGCGCTGTCGGAACACGCCCAGCAAGCCAGCGGCAAAAACCGCCCACATGGCCACCACGCCCCAGGCCGAGAACGGTGTCGGTGATGTAAACAGAAGCGCGTCTACAACATCCGGGGGGCTGGTGATCCACAAACCAACCACGTGAATGATGACGGCTGCCACTAGACTCAGGCCAACCCGCCGGTGCCAGTGTCGGCTGGCCACGGCAGACAACCCCGGAAGATATCGACCTGCCAAAAGTGGCTGCACAAGCAGCAGGCTCATGCTGATCACCCCTGCAAATCCGGCGAGGATGTAAACGGGCTGGCGCCAGGCCAGATAAGGGCTGGTCGCCGCTGCGCCGATCGGGGCCAAGAGGACGATGATCAGGCTCGCCCAGATCGCTACTGGTTTGAGCACGCGTCAGGCAGGTTGCAGCACAAAATGCGCAGCAAGCGTTGTGTCGCTGGCGCGGGACATGATGGGGCGCAGAAACACGGTCTTAAACTCACCACTGTCATAAGCCAGATGGCCATGGGGTTGGCCGAACGCCGGAACGATCTGTGGCATCTCCAAACGAAACTCTCCGTTTGCGTCGGTCAGAGTGGCGCCGTGGCTATGCGGATCGCGCTCGTGCCCTTCGGTCGTGTGGGCCCAAATCTGGATGCGCTGGCCGGGCAGGGGCGCACCGTCCCCGGCGCGGCGGACTGTCCCTGTCATCCAAAACCCACCGCGACCGATCCGGTCGACAATCGGTGCACCGGGCAGGTAGTTGTTCGAGCCACCTCGCATGGATCGCGTCGGCGCCAGCCCGCTAGCGCGCGCCGGGCGCCAGAGACCGGACGCTCCGGTCGCAAGAACCGCACCGCCAGCGGCGATCATCGCGCGGCGCGTCAGTTTCGAATGAGTCATGGCAGACCTCCTGCAATGCACGATCTGATCGGGTCGTTTCCGGAACCCGGACACTACCTTTCCGCAAATATAGCACGCCAGGCTTGCTTGCCGAGCCGTCACCGGCAGAGAATTGCGCAACCTCACGCCGCCGTGAGCCGCCGCGACGATCCGGGCACGTCCAAAAGGCAACGGGTCGGCCGCGTCCGCACCGGCATTGTGCGAAGGCGCACTTTCCCAAGCTGTTCGCTGTCTTATATGCATTTGTGTGAACACGGCGTCACCTCAGACGCGCGGCCAAATGGGAGAAAAGTCATGAGCTGGAATCCGACCCACACCCCAGAATCCGTTTATGCCGATGCGGCGCTTGAGACGCTGATAATCCCACGGGCGCGGGATCTGGGCGGCTTCGAAGTGCGGCGGGCTTTGCCGTCGGTCGAGCGTCAACTGGTTGGACCTTTCATCTTTTTTGATCAGATGGGGCCTGCCGAGTTCATCACAGAAGGCGGGATCGACGTGCGTCCGCACCCTCATATCGGGCTGGGCACCGTCACCTACCTGTATCAGGGCGAATTCGAGCATCGCGACAGCCTTGGCACACATCAGATGATCTACCCGGGCGAGGTCAACTGGATGGTCGCAGGTCGCGGCGTGACCCATTCCGAACGTACCAGCGACGCAACCCGCGGAAAAAGGCACAGCCTGTTCGGCATACAAACCTGGATTGCCCTGCCCGAAGCGCATGAGGACATGGCTCCGGATTTCGAGCATCACAAGCAAGCTGCCTTGCCGCATATTCAGGATGCAGGCGTCAGCGCTCGGCTGATCCTCGGGTCGGCCTATGGCGAAAGCAGCCCGGTGACCATGCTGTCCGAGACCTTCTATCTGGATGTTCAGCTAGAGCCGGGGGCCTCTTTCCCGTTGCCGGACGACCACGAAGACCGTGGGGTTTATGTCACTGAGGGCTCGGTCGAGATCGCTGGCGACACGTTCGAGGCAGGTCGCATGATGGTCTTTCGTCCCGGCGACAGATTGTCCGCAAAGGCAGGGCCGATTGGAGCCAGGCTGATGCTGCTGGGCGGTGCGACCCTAAACGAAGATCGCTATATCTGGTGGAATTTCGTCTCGTCCTCGAAAGAGAAAATTGAAGCGGCGACGCGGGAATGGCAATCCGCAGATTGGGCCAAGGGCGCGTTCCAACTGCCGCCCGGTGACGATCAGGAGTTCATTCCGATTTCCGAGGAGCTGGCGCGTACGAAACCGCGCCTGGCCCGCTGAACGCTGCGTCAGCGCGCGCAGTTCTTGCCCGCCCGAACAAACCTCGCGATGCTTCTGCCGGTAGCAAGAGGGCATCACCATGAAGATCGCAATAGCAGGCGCTGGAAGCATCGGATGTTTCTGCGGGGCTTTATTGGCGGAGGCCGGGCACGATGTGACGCTTCTGGGTCGGTCCCGAATTTTGGACCCGATAGGGGACGAGGGGCTTACCGTCACTGATTTTGGTGGGCTGCATGTACATGTCCCGCCAGAAAACCTGACTTTGGCCGAAGACCCTGCATGTCTGGCCGCTGCCGAGGCCGTGATCGTTACTGTAAAGACCGGGGCCACCGCTGACATGGCAAACCTGATCGCACAGAACGCACCAGCCTCAACGCCCATCCTGTCTTGGCAGAATGGGTTAGAGGCCGTTCGGGTTTTGCACGCGGCCTTGCCGGGGCGGGATGTTCGTGCGGGGATGGTCCCTTTCAACGTCGTGCCGACCGGGCCGGCCAGCTACCACCGGGCCACGTCAGGCGAAATCGCGCTTGAAAGTGGGCCGGGCAGGCTGGGTGCGCGCATAACCTGCGCCGATCTGCCTGTGGGCGAAACCGATGACATCGACGCAGTGCAATGGGGCAAACTGGTGTTGAACCTCAACAACGCTTTGAACGCCCTGTCTGGTCTGACGTTGCGCGAACAGTTGCTGGACCGGAATTGGCGCAGGTTGATGGCGGATCAGATGGCCGAAGCGCTTGCGGTTCTCAGAGCTGCAGGGCAAGGCGTTGCGTCAACCACGCCTTTGCCTGCCTGGATCACGCCACATATCTTGCGGCTGCCGACGCCACTGTTTACCCGTATCGCGTCGCGCATGTTGACCATTGATCCAAGCGCGCGGACGTCGATGGCGTATGACCTGACGGCGGGTCGCGTGACCGAGATCGATAGTTTGCAGGGCGAAGTGATACGGCTTGGCGTCAGAACCAGTGTCGCCACGCCGATCAACAGCAAAGTGGCCGATCTGATCCAGAACGGAAATCAAGGCCCGCTGAACCCCGATCAGATAATCGGATCAAAAACAGGCTGAGCCGGTCCTTTAGCCAAAGCCTGTGAGGACCTTGAAAATGAGGGCGGACATTGCTGCCGTTGCCGGGACTGTCACAATCCAGGCGGCTATGATCGTCATGAAATGCGAACGGCGCACCAGCTTGCGGCGCCGGAACTCTTCGGGTGCCAGACGCAGGTCCGTGCCCGGGCGCGGGCGCAGCGGAGCCCGCCGCCGCGCGATTTCCCATTCGCGAAAAAAGCCGACACCAAACACGGCACCTACGGCGATATGGGTAGAGCTGACGGGCAGGCCGAACCAACTGGCGACGATGACAGTAATCGCGGTAGACAGCGCCACGCAAAAGGCACGCATCGGATTTAGCTTGGTGATCTGGTTCCCGACCATGCGGATCAGTTTGGGACCGAACAGAAACAAGCCAAAGGATATGCCGAATGCTCCGATAATCATGACCCATTCGGGAACCGCAACTTGCGTGGCGACGCCACCGGACTGGGTCGCGTGGACGATCGCGGCCAAAGGACCCACGGCATTGGCCACATCATTGGCGCCATGAGCAAAGCTCAGCAAGGTGGCAGCGATCACCAGCGGCAGTCCGAACAGGGCTTTCAGCGACCTGGTACGGTTCTCCATGCCTTTGGATTTGTGGTGTACCCAGGGGATCGTGGCAGCCCAGACAACAATCGCCGAGGCCATGCCGATCAGCAGTGCGAGTTCAGGGGATACGTTGATGATGCGATTTGCTGCCTTGATCGCCAGGTAGGTCGAAAACGAACCCGCCATGACGGCCACCAAAATCGGAACCCAGCGCCGTGCTGCGGCGATCTTGTCCTGCCTGTATTGAATGCGCGATTTGATCAGCGCCAGAAAAGCGGCTGCAATCGCGCCCCCCATAACGGGCGAGACCACCCAACTGGACGCAATCGCTCCCATCGTGCTCCAGTGGACTGCGCCAAATCCTGCGGCGGCAACGCCCGCCCCCATCACGCCCCCCACAACCGTATGCGTCGTCGATACCGGAGCACCGATCCAGGTGGCCGCGTTGATCCAGACCGCCGACGAGATCAGCGCCGCCATCATCGCCCAGATCAGTGCGTTTGCGTCCCGCAGCGCCGAAGGATCAATGATGTCCTGCGAGATCGTGGTGACCACGTCGCCGCCGGCCAATAGTGCCCCGGCACTTTCGGCCACCGCCGCAATCGCGATGGCCCCAGCCATGGTCAGGGCCTTTGACCCCACTGCCGGACCCATGTTGTTGGCGACATCATTGGCCCCGATCGTTATCGCCAAGTAGGCCCCGAACGCAGCCGCAGCGACGACGATCATGCCGCCATCCGCCCGCCCGAAAAAAACTGCCGCCAGCAAACCGGCCAGCGCCATGAACGCAAGGGCAACACCCGGCGCCAGCAAAGGGCGGGAGACATGAGCGTTGGCGCGTTCGACGCTGGTGATGCGGTGCAGGTCGCGATCCAGTGCCTGCCAGCGCGGTCTGGTTGATTTGTCGGTCATACTGTTCGTGCGTGTTAAACAGCGCGCGCTATCGGCTTTTGACTTTCAGAACAAGGGGGGAGGCCGGAAAAGTGATCGAAAACAGCTATATCTGCCGCAGCACTGCGCGCAATTCGGGCTCGTTCACCCGCTCGGCGGCCTCAGCGGCAGACATCCATTCGCGGTCGCGTTGCCCGGCCTCGGGGAAATCTTCGACCAGTTCATCGACATGGATCTTGTAGATATTGGTCAGAACCGGCTGGGCTGAACCGTCTTTGAGGATCTTGTCATATGTGAATTGACCAATCGGGTTCGGGTCCACGGTTTTGGCGCGCACGCCGGCCTCTTCCCAGGCTTCCTGCTGTGCGGTGCCCGCGCCATCCAACCCGTCAATAGGCCACCCCTTTGGGATGATCCAGCGCCGGGTGTCACGGCTGGTGATCAACAGAACCTCTGGCTGCCCGTTTCTGGTACGCGTGCACAGCGCTGCGAACTGCACCCGCCTGGGGCGTAGAAACAGAGGTCTCGCGACCTCTTCCCAGATATTTCGCAGCCATTTGGCCATAATCAGCCCTTTATTGCGGGGTCGGACCCCGGATCAAGGCTACATAGGTGCGCAGCGCGGGTTTCTCAATGTGTTTGTCTGCAGGGGCGTCTGGCCAGCTTTAGCTTCCGCGCCGCTTGGCGCGCAGGGTCGGGTCGGCCTGGGTCGGATCTTCGGGCCAGGGGTGTTTGGGATATTGCGCCCGCATATCCTTGCGCACATCCGCGTACGACCCGGCCCAGAATCCCGGCAGGTCGCGGGTGATCTGGATCGGTCTTTGCGCTGGCGACAAAAGCGTGATTTTCAGGGGTTCTCTTCCGATTGTGGGATGTTGCGTGACGCCGAACACCTCTTGCAGGCGCACCGAGATCTCGGGGACCGAGCTGCTGTAATCAATCGGCACCTTGCGCCCCAAAGGTGTCTGGAACGACCCCGGCGCACGGCGATCCAGTTCGTTCGTCTGCGCCCAGGTTAGTCGCGATTTCAAGGCGGGCAGCAGGTCAAAACGCTTCCAGTCTTCGGCGCTGCGGACATTCTGGAGCATGGGCAACAGCCATTCCTCGAGATCGTCCATCAGCCCTTCGGGCGAAAAGTCGGGCAGGTCGGTCCCTTCGGCCCGAACCAATTCGACACGCGCTGCCAGACGCGCCGCAGCACCCTCTAGCCGCAAGCCGAGGTCACGAACGCCGTCCAGCATCGCATTCGCGATGGCGTCGGGTGGCACGTCCTTCCAGATGCGGTCGTCGAGCGTGATCGCGCCAAACCGCTCTTGCTGCCGGGCGATAACCCGGCGTTCGCGCTTGGACCAGTCGCAACTTTCGACCCACGAGATCCGTTCCGCGAACAGGTCGCGAATCTCGCTTTCGGAGATCTGTGCGGCCATCCGGACCCGCGCCTCGCGCGGATTGCCGTCTGTGTCCAGTGCCACCAAGTATGGGGCCGCCGCCAGCGTGTCACCTGCGTCCAGCACCACACCCTTGCCGCCCGAAAGCACGTATCGAGGGGTGTCGCCTTTCCGTCTCTGGCCGATCCGGTCGGGATAGGCCAGAGCCACCATCGCTGCGGCTGAGATTTTGGGTGCCGCTTTGCCAGATTGCTTCCGCAACCGCTTGGTTTCTGCCGCGATCCTGTCCAGTGTTGCAGGATTGGCAGGCCAAGGGCGGCTTCGCTGATACGCGCGCCGATCCCGCATCGCATCGACGCGCAGCGCCAGATCGGTCGGAGCGCCCTTCAACGGGTCGCGTTCCGCCAGCAGCGCGGCCAAGGGCGCGGCCTGCTCTCCGGCTGTCAGCAGCATATGCCCCAGGCGCGGATGCAGAGGGAGGCTTGCGAGTGCACGACCATGATCAGTGATGCGGGCGCTGACATCCAACGCCCCCAACATGGTCAACAGAGCGCGGGCCTCGGCCATCGATCCTGCGGGCGGGGGCGTCAGAAACGCCAGATTTGCCGCATCGGCACCCCAAAGTGCCAGCTCCAACGCCAGACCGGTCAGGTCGGCTGCTTCGATCTCGGCTGGTGGAAAGGCCGCCATCGCACCGTCTTCGCCCCTGGACCACAACCGGTAACACAGGCCTTTGGCCACGCGCCCCGCCCGCCCGGCACGTTGCGTCGCCTCGGCCCGGGTTACCCGTTCGGTAACCAGTCGAGACATGCCCGAACCCGGATCAAAACGCGCCCGCCGGGCCTGTCCCATGTCCACGACCACACGAATGTCGGGAATGGTCAACGACGTTTCCGCGATCGACGTAGCCAATACGATCTTACGCCCCCTTTCGACTGGGGCGATTGCCTGACGCTGGGCGGAAAACGGCATCGCGCCATACAAGGGCCGCAAGGTGCAATCCTCTGGCAGGCGACCGGACAGAGCAGTCTCGGCTCGCCGAATTTCGCCTTCACCGGGAAGGAAAACCAGAATGCCGCCGCCTATTCCACGGGTTTCACGTTCAGCGCGGATAACAAGATCGACCAGCGCATCCAACCGCCGTGCATCCGCCCCCAATGGCCGGTCAAGCCAGCGCGTTTCGACCGGAAAGCTGCGACCTTCCGAGGTCACCAACGGTGCGCTCATAAGCTGGCCGACCGGTTCTGCGTCGAGCGTGGCCGACATCGCCAGAAGAACCAGATCGTCGCGCAGCGCTTCGGTCACCTCAAGGCACAGGGCCAGCCCCAGATCCGCATTCAGCGACCGCTCATGGAATTCGTCGAAGATTACGGCCCCGACACCGGGCAGATCCGGGTCTGATTGCAGCATCCGCGTCAGAATGCCCTCGGTCACCACCTCGATCCGCGTCGACCCGGATACCTTAGATTCACCTCTTACCCGGTACCCGACAGTTTCCCCTGCGCGTTGCCCCAGCGTGTCCGCCATGCGCTCGGCCGCGGCGCGGGCGGCCAGCCGTCGGGGTTCGAGCATGATGATCTTTCCATCGCACAGCCCCGCCTCAAGCAAGGCCAGCGGTACCCGCGTCGTCTTTCCCGCGCCGGGTGGGGCCTGCAGCACGGCGCGGCCTGACGCTTTCAGGGCGGCAAGTAGGTCGGGAATGGCATCGTCGATCGGCAGGCGAGTCATGTGGGCTTTATCGGTCAACCACTTGCCAAGGTCCAGTTCCTGCGCATTGCGGCATCTATGACCGCGCTTGGTACTGGACAAACCCGGCCTCGCGCCGTCATTTAGGCAAAATACGGGTAAGGGACCGCGCATGGAAATAACTGAGCTGGCTGACAGGATACTGAAGGGTGAGCGCCGCGCGCTGGCCCGCGCCATTACGCTGGTTGAAAGCGGGCGGGATGATCACCGGGCTCAGGCCGCTACGTTGCTGGGTCATCTGGCCGCAGCAAACCGGCAATCGCTGCGCATTGGCCTGTCCGGCACGCCCGGCGTCGGTAAGTCTACGTTTATCGAAAGCTTTGGCATGATGCTGACAGGGCAGGGGCTGCGTGTGGCGGTTCTGGCCGTTGACCCAAGCTCGGCCCGGTCCGGTGGCTCGATTCTGGGGGACAAGACCCGGATGGAGCGTCTGAGTCGCGAAAAGAATGCCTTCATCCGCCCGTCGCCCAGTCAAAGCCACCTCGGCGGCGTGGCGCGCCGCACGCGAGAGGCGATCGCTCTGTGCGAGGCGGCGGGATTTGACATCGTTCTGATCGAAACCGTCGGCGTCGGCCAGTCCGAGACCGTGGTGTCCGAAATGTCCGACCTGTTCCTGCTTCTGCTCGCCCCTGCAGGCGGGGATGAGTTGCAGGGCGTCAAACGCGGCATCATGGAAATGGCCGACATGATCCTGATCAACAAGGCCGATGGCGACCTCAAGGCGACCGCCACGCGTACCTGCGCCGACTATTCCGGTGCGCTGCGGCTGCTGCGCAAACGTCCGCAGGACCCCGAAGGCTTCCCCAAGGCCATGACCGTCTCGGCGGTCGAAGAACACGGGCTTGATGCGGCATGGACTGAGGTGCAAGCGCTGACCACATGGCGTCGGGAAAACGCCCATTGGGATGCAAACCGAGCAGCCCAGGCACGCTACTGGTTCGATCAGGAGGTCCGCCATACCCTTTTGGCCCGGCTTGAGACCGCGCAGGCCAAAGCAGAATTGGAGCGGTTGAACACCGAAGTCACCAGCGGCCGCCTCAGCCCGACATTGGCGGCAAAACAGATGCTGGCGACCCTGACCTGACAATGTGCACAGGCATCTTCATCTTTTCCAAAATACTCTCGCCGAAGGCATGGCTCGGCCGAGCCATTCCTGCCCAGAAGCAATGTCAAAGAATTCGCGCAGGCTGTCTTGACCCTTCCGCCGATTCCCACTAAACGCATCCAACCAGTTTTCGGGCGCGACTTCGGGTTGCGCCCCTTGTGATTTGGCCGAGGGTCCTGTACCTGGCCTCCAGAAACAAAGGAAGAAACCATGTCGCGCCGTTGCGAACTGACCGGAAAAGGCCCGATGACTGGCAACAATGTCAGCCACGCCAAAAACAGAACTCGTCGTCGTTTTCTGCCGAATCTGAACGACGTCACCCTGCAGTCGGAAACCCTGGGTCGTGGCGTCAAGCTGCGCATCTCGGCGGCTGCGCTGCGCTCTGTCGACCACCGCGGTGGTCTGGACGCGTTCCTGGCCAAAGCCAAAGACGAAGAGCTGTCGGATAACGCCCTGAAAGTGAAGAAAGAAATTGCCAAGGCGCAAGCCTCGGCCTAAGTCTTCACCGGCTTCGAATTGATCAAGCCCTGTGCCACTTGGCGCGGGGCTTTTTTGTGTCCACTTCCAATGTTTCTGATTTGAGCACAATCGACCCGGTTAAGTGAAGTTGTTCACATAAACATTAGTGAATATGAGTTAAGCTCGCACGTGTTCCAACGGGGGAGAATTACAAATGCCCTTCAGAGTTATTGATATCCTTTTGTTTGTACCGAGTTTTCTGGGCAGAAACTTCAACACGTTCATGCGGATGCAGCGCAGGGTCAACCGCCGGCACAACAGTCTGACCGTTGATTTGGTCAAGCGACCGGGAATGGATGGTTGACGCATCGTCGCGGGTTCGATTAACGCGCTTGAAGGCCGGATTTTTGTGACGCTATACGTGGCCCCAGAATGACCGGGTTCCTGCGCATAACGGTGGCTTTGGCCCTCTCAGCACTGCTTGGGTTGACCGGGCATAGCGTTGCTGCATCACGCGGTGTAGACAACGCTGTAGGAAAGATGGTGCTGTGCACCGGAACAGGTCCCGTAGTCGTCTACTATGACGATCAGGGGCAACCGACCCGTCCGCCACATTATTGTCCCGACTATGCGCTTGCGCTTCTAGGTGCGTTACTGGCGGTTCAACCTGACCTGCCATCCTTGCCCCAAATGTCAATGCCAGCGCCGGTTCGCGCGCAAGCAAGCCTTGTCGCCGCTCCGGTCCCGCAACGCCCGGCGCGGGCCCCTCCTGTGTTTTTGTGACGTTCGCTTTCAGAAACACACAATCGAAATACAGGAGTAACTCCGATGACCTTCAAATCCAAACTCTTGGCCACGCTTGCTTTTGCAACGTTTGCCACAGCTGCGTTCGCCGAAAGCGCGATCAAGGTGGACGACGCGTATGCCAGATCGTCAGGCAAACATGCCAAAGCCGGAGCGGCGTTCATGATGATCGTCAACAGCAGCGATACGGATGATCGACTGATCGGTGTCGCCTCGGATGTGGCAGACCGGGTCGAGTTGCATACACACAAGGTGAACGCTGATGGCGTGGCCCAGATGATGCAGGTCGAAGAAGGATTCGCGATCCCGGCGGGCGAAACCCACATGCTGAAGCGCGGCGGTGACCACGTGATGTTCATGGGGCTGAAACAGCCGTTTGAACAGGATGCCAAGATTCCGGTGACGTTGGTCTTTGAACAGGCCGGAGAAGTCGAGATCGAAATCCCCGTCGATCTTGAGCGCAAAGGCGGCGCGCATTCACACTGAAGCACGCCTGTCTTCGGGCCGCGTCGCGGCCGTCATCCATGCGTCAGACCGGGCAATGCCCGGTCTGGTCCACAGACCCCTCCATCAGCGATTGATTGATTTCATCCCCACTTTGTCCCCGGCCCGTTTGAACCGCGCGGTCAGCCAGAACATGACAACCGCCATGGCAAGGGCGGAAAAGGCGATGACCCAGCCAAGCGCGAAAAGGCCGATGCCCGGGGAAAACAGCAGCACCAGCCCGATGGTCAGCGCGACGAATCCCGAATTGCGCATCGCGTTTCGCTGGGGATCGCGGTCATGCATTTGCCGCCAGGTGGCAAGTGAGCCGATCCCGATGATCAATGCCCAGACTCCCAGCAGGAAAAACGCCAGTTTTGCGGTCCCCTCGGGCCAGATCAACAGCACCAGGCCGATCAGAACCGCTCCGATCCCGGCGCTGCCGACCAGCCCGCGGCGTCCAAATCCCAGCAAGGTCAGGCCGCCATCCACGATCAGCAACAGCCCGACCAGACGCAGCAACATCGCGATGCTGCCGCTTGGCCAGAACAGGGCCGCGATACCGACGCAGGCCGCCAGAATACCCCGGATCAGGAAGGTCCACCACAGGTCTGCCAATTGCGCGCCAAGCGCATCGCGCCCCTGCATGCTGTCCTCATCCAAGATTTCGCCGGAAATGGGATCCTGATCTGTCATTGTTCTCTCTCAGTTTGCCTTTGGGTCAGATTAGCCCGATTTGTGATCTACTGTCTTCATCTCCGGTTCAGAAGGTCTTCGACCCACTGGGGTACGATGCTGGTGGCCGGACCAAGGATGGTTTCGCCGAAAGCAGGGGTGCCCTCGGAGGCCTTAAGGTTCAGTTCGACGGTTTCCGCCCCGATCGCCTTTGCCTCATGCACAAAGGCGGCGGCAGGATAAACCTGACCGGATGTTCCGATCGCCGCGAAGATCTGAGCTGTCGACAGGTGGTCATAAATTTCATCCATGAAATAAGGCATTTCGCCAAACCAGACCACATCCGGCCGCACAGCGGGTTGGCCGCAGGCGGGGCAGGGATCGGTTGGTGTCATCTCCAGGTCCGATGCCCAGCGGTGACCGCATTGGGCACATAATGCACCGGCCAGAGTGCCGTGCATGTGAATGACGTCGCGGGCCCCTCCGGCCTCGTGCAAGGAGTCGACATTCTGGGTCACGATAACCACGTCATCAGGCCAGTCGCGCTGTAGCCGGGCCAGTGCACGATGGGCGGCATTCGGATGTGCTGCGGCGGCCTGTAATCGGCGCGCATTGTAAAAGCGGTGGACCAGTTCCGGGTCGCGGGCAAACCCTTCGGGCGTGGCGACATCCTCGATCCGGTGTTGCGCCCAGAGTCCGCCTTCGTCGCGGAACGTGCCCAGACCGCTTTCAGCCGAGATTCCGGCCCCGGTCAGAATGACGATCTTTCCCATCTCCCCTCCGTGCGGTACAGCTTGGCTCATGACCCAGCGTATCCTCTTTGTCTGTTTGGGCAATATCTGCCGTTCTCCCAGCGCCGAGGGCGTTTTTCGCGCCCGCGCTCCGCAACATGCTACCGACAGCGCCGGAACAGCGGGCTGGCATGTCGGGAACCCGCCTTATGGCCCGATGCAACGGGCAGCGAAGGACCGTGGCATTGACCTAAGCGGTTTGCGCGCGCGGCAACTTTCGCCTGACGATTTCGAACGGTTCGATCTGATCATAGGAATGGACGCGGACAATCTGGCCAATATCGAGGCCTTGCGCCCATCCGGCAACGCGACCCCGGTGCGGGTGCTGACCGAGTTCGCGCCGCACCTGGGTGTCGATCACGTGCCCGACCCGTATTACACGCGGGATTTCGACGGTGCACTAGACCTGATCGAAGACGCGGTGAGCGGCCTGATAGCGCATCTGAACACTTAGGTCATGACTTTCAGTTCCTGGCTCAGCCAGGGCAATTGCGAAACCGCCGGATCGACGATTTGGCTTTTCATCAACCGTCGCATCATGCCGGCGACCTCTTGCGGAACCTGATCGGACCAGTCCGAGCGGGTAAACAGGGAAATGGTTCTGGAAAACGCCCCAAATGGCGCGGGGTGGGCCGTGAGCCCGTCATGGAATCGGGCGGCCCGCATGTAACCGAGCGGAGTGGTGATCGCCCACCCGAGACCGCGCGCAACCATCGCCATCAGCGCCAGATGCGAGCCGATTTCGAACCGTTCCTCGAACTCCAGTTGCTGACGGGCCAGATGCGCTTCGATTTGGCGGCTGATTAACTGTTCTCGGGCATAACGCAAAAAGGGCAGGGCACGGGTCGGGTCATCTACCCCCTTCGGGGCCACAAGGATGAACGGATCCTGCACCAGCGGGTATTCAACGACACCTTCGAGCAATTCTCCGGAATGGGCAGAAACCGCCATATGCAGGCGCTGCGCTTCTAGTTCGGCGAACAGGTCCAGACTGGGCAGGGTAATCAGCTTGAACTTTGATCGCGTCAGACTGTCGGCCAGCAATGTCGCCAGCCGAGGGGTCAGGTCATTGTCGAAATCGTCGATCAGACCGATCGAAAGCGTGGTCAGATGCCCAAGGTCCATGACCGTCAGTTCGCTCTGGGCCATCTGCAACTCGGATAGGACCGTCTCGGCGCGGGCCAGAAAGCTGCGACCGGCTTGGGTCAGCCGCATCGGCCGCCGCCCGTGATCGACCAGATCGGTGCCCAGTGCGTTTTCGAGGTTGCGCAACTGCTGGCTGACCGAGGGTTGGCTGAGCCCGGTGATCTCGGCCGCCTGCGCCACCGATCCCGTCCGCGCCAATGCCTCGAACACCTCAAGGCCCCGCAGGGTCAGCCCTTTCATCACCATTGCACACACCTTTCGCTGCGCCTTTTCTGGGGCGCAGGGCGGGTCAGGTCAAGGACTGACGGGGGTTAGCTGCAGATCGCCTGCGCCATCTGGCCAAAGTTCTGATACCGATCCCACAGCGCATCATCGCGCGCGGTCTGCGACATCTTCAACTCCTGCGCCTGATGCGGGTCACTGAACCACTTGGCCACGGTCTTCTGATCGCTGCGGGTGAGGGCCTGATTGGCGACCCGCTGGATGCAATTGCACCGATCCCGCGTCGCCGCCGAGCGATCCGACGCCAAACACGCCCGCTTGATCTGCGCCGCCTCAGCCGGTTGCTGCACCGCCACCATCGACGCGGCGCAAAATGCTATAAGTAGGAACTTTTTCATACTCGAGCCTCGTTTTGCCTGCCCGGACGGGTCTGATGCCCTTCTCGGTCTGCGGCGGAGTATGAATCAAAGTGGTTAACGGATCAATCATGTGGTGCGAAAAAGTGATTACCCGAGTCAGAAACACCCCACACCGTAGGTCGGGCTTCGGCCCGGCACTGGCCGAAGCTCATACAAATCGACGAGGTTTTGGCGACGCTGCTTGCCTGATCGACCCAAGGGTTTAAGGTGCTGAACAACTCAGGCCTTCGACGCGAAAGAGTGCGTGAAATTGAAGAAAATTAAACGCTTCTTTGCTGCGATACTGGTGTTTTTCGTCGGATCTGCAGCGCAATCATTCGCCCAGGATCGGGCCGACGAGTTGGATCGACCTGTCAGAGCGCTCGTTTCGGGGATAACTCAACAACTAATCCAAGAAGTCAGGGCAATTGATATCGACGAAAAAATTGATTTCAGCTACCCTTCAGCGGACCTTTCAGACTTTGATATCTTGCTAATCGTCGTTGACGAGCAACAAGACGCATTTGATCTCGACCTGTTTACTCAGTTTGGTTTTAGCAGAGATACTCTCCCTGAACGAGGCGAACACCCTTTCATGACGGCGGTCTCGGTCGAATTCGAAGGTGATGACACACTGTTTCCAGTCTACGTGGTGGATCGCCGAAAATTCTATTCGAGGGATACCAGCTGCCATGCTCCGCTACTAAGCGAACTCATTTTGAGGCCAGATTGGAGCAGCGCTGCCGACCGACAGACAAACTACAAGTTGGCGTCGGATTGTGAACCAACCTCTTAAACTGTTCTAACTCGGATGGTTGACGTGGAAACGACCAGTTTGAACGTCCGTGGTGGATTTTAGCGTGGAAATCTTCTCGTGCGAACCCACCTTGACCAACCCACGATTCCTCTACATATCCCCAACCCATGACAGACCTCGCTCATATCCGCAATTTCTCCATCGTCGCGCATATCGACCATGGCAAATCCACCCTTGCTGACCGGCTCATTCAAGAGACCGGAACGGTCAAGGATCGCGACATGAAGGAACAGCTGCTCGACAGCATGGATATCGAGCGGGAACGCGGCATTACCATCAAGGCCAACACGGTCCGCATCGACTATACCGCCGACAATGGCGAGGCATACGTGCTGAACCTGATCGACACCCCCGGCCACGTGGACTTTGCCTATGAGGTCAGCCGGTCTATGCGCGCGGTCGAGGGTTCTCTGTTGGTCGTGGACTCGACCCAAGGGGTCGAGGCGCAGACGCTGGCGAATGTGTATCAGGCCATCGACGCCGACCATGAGATCGTGCCGGTGCTGAACAAGATCGATCTGCCTGCGTCCGATTGTGACCGCGTGGCAGAACAGATCGAGGATGTGATTGGCATCGACGCGACCGACGCCATTCAGGTCAGTGCCAAGACGGGGCAGGGCATCCATGAGACGCTTGAGGCCATCGTGCAGCAACTGCCCGCGCCGCAGGGCAATCTGGACGCGCCGCTCAAGGCGATGCTGGTCGACTCGTGGTACGACGCCTATCTCGGCGTCATCGTTCTGGTCCGCATCATGGACGGCACGCTGAAAAAGGGAATGCGGGTCAAGTTCATGTCGAACGGCACCCTGCACCATGTGGACCGCGTCGGCGTCTTTCGGCCTGAGATGGAGATGGTGGACTCGCTTGGCCCGGGTGAGATCGGCTTCCTCACCGCGTCCATCAAACAGGTCCGCGACACCCGCGTTGGTGATACCATCACCAATGACCGCAACGGCACCGAGGACGCACTGGACGGCTTCAAACCCGCGCAGCCGGTGGTGTTCTGTGGTCTCTTCCCCGTGGACAGTTCAGAATTCGAAGACCTGCGCGATGCGATCGACAAGCTGGCGTTGAACGATGCGAGCTTCAGCTTTGAAATGGAAACCTCAGCCGCGCTGGGCTTTGGCTTCCGCTGCGGCTTCCTCGGGCTTCTGCATCTTGAGGTCATCCGAGACCGCATCGAACGCGAATATGATATCGAGCTGATCACCACGGCGCCGTCGGTGATCTATCACGTCTACATGAAAGACGGCGAGATGATCGAGCTGCACAACCCCGCCGACATGCCCGATCCATCCAAGGTCGACCATATCGAGGAGCCGCGCATCAAGGCGACCATTCTGGTGCCCGACGAATATCTGGGCGATGTGCTGAAACTCTGTCAGGACCGCCGCGGCATCCAGCTGGACCTGACCTATGCAGGCACCCGCGCCATGGTCGTCTACGACCTGCCGCTGAACGAGGTCGTCTTTGACTTCTACGACCGCCTGAAATCGGTGACCAAGGGCTATGCCAGCTTCGACTACCAGATGACCGGCTATACCGAAGACAATCTGGTCAAGATGTCTGTGCTGGTGAATGACGAACCCGTCGACGCGCTGTCGACCATGGTTCACCGCGACCGGGCCGAGATGCGGGGCCGGGCGATGTGCGAAAAGCTCAAGGACCTGATCCCGCGCCACATGTTCAAAATCCCGATCCAGGCCGCCATCGGAGGCAAGGTCATCGCCCGCGAGACCCTCTCGGCGCTGCGCAAGGACGTGACCGCCAAATGCTACGGAGGCGACGCCACGCGGAAACGCAAACTGCTGGACAAGCAGAAGGCGGGTAAGAAGAAGATGCGTCAGTTCGGGAAGGTGGATATCCCACAGGAGGCGTTTATTAGCGCCTTAAAAATGGACAGCTAATTAGAAACTAACAGGCATTTTTCGAACTCCCAGTTGATAGCCACTTTTTGAGTTGTTGTTGACAAAGAAGTTCAAAACTCCGGTGAAACTAAAATGGCTAGTGCCTTCAATGTCTGGTGGCGTTCCCGCGATTTTCTCAAACGTAAACAGAAGGTTGTAGTTGTCTTCGCGGTTTAAGTTGAATTTATGAAGTCCGCCCGTATCGATTAGCTTGTAGACAGCAGTATTGCCGTCTGTATCAGCCTTTGCCATGCCTCTAAATGAAGCAGGTTCGAGCTCGAACCAACTAAAGCCGTTGTTTCTTTTTCCTGACAAACTGATCTCAGCTAGAACTAGGTCTTCTACGACCGTCGCTGAGCGTCCAACTAGAACATAGTATTGTGTTTCCTGAATGGTAGGGATCGCATCCAGATTGCCGTTAACGAGTGGGAGAATAAATTCAATCAGACATTTTTGATATAATTCGTGAACTTCGAATGCCTTATCCTCAGAAATAGTTTTGTCCAAGATCGCGCCTATTTCCTCTTGACCATAGCCAACTTGAGCGTCTGCCGCCGCGCCACCTAGGTTTCGCCGCAGTGCACTTACGAACCCTTCAACATCGGCGTCTGCGAAGTTCCGCTCCACTTTTCCTTGGCTACATATAGCGATGCTTGACCGAAGCGCCTCTGTGCGCAGGTTTTCTTCGTCTGCTACGCATGGAAACGCAGTTAGTATAAATAGAATGGCGGTGAATATCCGCATGAGATTTGCTCCAAACTGAATTAGCAATAATTAATTTGCTATCATGGCTCTCAGTTTTTTCCAACTTTTGGGCAATTATGCTTTATCCCCGACTACTTACGTTCAAATCCGGTATTTTTCGATCAACTTACTCGCCCGGCGGCACCGCCGGGCCGCGCCGACCCGCCCCCATGGGGCGGCGCGTTTGCGCCTCCCCTCGAGTCGGTCGCGGCCCTCAGTTCTGTTGATCAACCTTCGCAAACGCGTTTGCGCCCCGGGGCTCCGCCCGTTCGCGGCTGAATTCGTCCACTGGACGAATTCCGAGACGCCGCTCACCCCCCCGGGCTGGCGCTGCACTCAGTTCTGTTGATCGACTGTAGGGCGGGCTTCAGCCCGCCATTCGCCTGACCCAAACACAACGCATATGGCCGGGTGTGTTTGGTGGCGGGCTGAAGCCCGCCCTACGGGGATGGAATGGTGGGTTGAAAACCCACCCTACGTAGGATGGGTTTATAACCCATCATCCACTGTGACCCACCTCACAGCCCCAACCTCATCCTCCTGCTACACTTGACCCAACGGAACCCTCGGCAGGAGGCGCAGATGTCCACTTCCATGATCCCCATCATCGCCCTCGGGTCGGCGGGTCTCTATTCCGTGGCCATGATCGCAATGAAGTTCTGGTGGAAACTCCCCGGCGTTGGGCTTGGCCTCCTGATCGTCGCAACCCTGCTGGCCGGGGCCACGCTGGAACTCGCCGCACTGCGCGAGGAACGGCTGGGCATCATCTATACCGGCATTCTCGGGGCCGAGGTCATTCTGATCGCCGTCGCCTCGTACTTTCTGTTCGGCGAGAATTTCTCGCACCGCGAAGTCGCGGGGATTGGCCTTGTGCTGCTCGGCACCGCACTGGCCTGGGCCTGAAAGAACATTACCGGTTTATGAAGTTTCCCTTAGGTAAGTTGTAACCGCCGCGCGCCCTCCCAATCTGTTCAGCAGACAGACGGAGAGAGCCCATGACCAGATTCATGACTGCCGGAGCAGCCGCTCTGGCCACCAGCCTGACCCTTGGAACCGCCGCGATGGCCAATACGCCGGACCTGCGGGGTACATGGGTGGGCAGTTACACCACCGTTCAGCCCAGCCATTACTACAAGGGCGACCAGCCACGTTTTAATCAGGCGGAATGGGTGATCGACATTCAGCAACAGCAGGACAATGTGTTCTGGGGGCCCAGCAAGTGGCGCAGCGACGATTTTGATGTGTGGCAGGAATATGAGGTCACCGGCACGATCAGCCTCGATGGCTCGGGCAAGATTGGGCTGGTCGAGACCTCTCCGCTGATGATCGGGGCCAATGCGCTGATCGATGCGCATTATCAGGATGGCAAGATTTTCGCGGATTTCCGTAGCCTGCGGAACGGAACGACCTACAGCACCGTTCTGGAACGTCAGGTGAACTGAAGCGTTTCCGGCCGGTTCGAAAGTAGGGGGTAAGACTGCCGTTGATCCAAGACTGCGGCAGCGCGTAGTAGGTAACGCGGGCAGGCCGGAACGCTTCTCAGAATATTGGAGCCAAAGTCCCCGCAGGGAGGGGACGGGCCGGGCAAACAATGCGCACGGCGCCCGCCTGGCCCGGATTGAGCCGCTATGTTCGGATCAGTCTCAGGTCAGAGGTTTTCCTGAACATCCGTTGCTGCGTCCTGGATGGCGTCCCCGGCCTTTTCAATATCTTTGCCTGCCCCTTTTGCGGTTTCGCAGGCGGTCAGGGTGAACAGGGCCAGGCCGATCAGAATTGCACGGATCATCAGTAACTCCATAAGTACTTGTCCTGCATGGACTAGCAGCTTTCAGAGCGCGGAGCCACAGGTTTTGTAAGTCGTGAAATGGGGGTGGAGTTTCCGGTTCAGGACTCGGATTTGGCGCAGAACAATTCGTAGACGACTTCGAGGATCTTGCGCGGTCTGTCATCAGCCAGACGGTAGTAGATCGCCTTGCCTTCGCGGCGTGGTGTGACCAGTCCTTCGAGCCGCAAGCGCGACAATTGCTGCGATACCGCAGCCTGCCGGGCGGACAGCAATTCCTCAAGCTCGGTGACGGATTTTTCGCCGGATACAAGATGGCAGAGGATCATCAAACGGCCTTCGTGGCTGATCGCCTTCAGAAAGTTCGACGCGCGGGTTGCATTGGCGACCATGTCGTCCAAATCCTTGGTCCCCAGTTCTTTGGAAAATTGGGAAAGTGCCATTCCTGCGGTTCCTTATCTACCTAACCGACGCATCGGTGAAGCATGCTTGTGCATTCTTGCCGTTTCGTTGTCCACATTATTCAATCATGTATTTTCATATGTATGCATCAAAATGATGTGAAGATATCAGGGGAAAAATCGGAAAGAATCATCTCTGACGGTCTGGATCGACCGAGTGTCCGGGAAGGCGGCGGCCTGGTGCGCTTGTGGTCAACCCCGGGCAAGGTCCCGGCCTGCGCCCTGAACGCACCGATCATTTCGGCCCCCCTTGCAGCCCCCCGGCAGCGGCACTAAGACTCGGGTAACTCTTCTTCGGGTATTGTCCCGATCCATATCAAAACAGGCAGGTTCCGTATGTTCGATCCAGTTGACACCTACATGAATACGCTCGTCCCCATGGTCGTGGAACAGACCAGCCGAGGAGAGCGCGCGTATGACATTTTCTCGCGTCTGCTGAAAGAGCGGATCATTTTCATCAACGGTCCAATCCACGACGGGATGAGCCATCTGGTTGTGGCACAGCTGCTGCATCTCGAGGCGGAAAACCCGAACAAGGAAATCTCGATCTACATCAACTCGCCCGGCGGTGTGGTGACCAGCGGTTTGTCGATTTACGACACAATGCAGTACATCAAGCCGAAATGTTCGACATTGGTGATCGGTCAGGCGGCCTCGATGGGGTCGGTTTTGCTGGCCGGAGGTGAGACGGGCATGCGATTCTCGCTGCCGAACAGCCGGATCATGGTGCATCAGCCCAGCGGTGGCTATCAGGGCCAGGCCAGCGACATCATGATTCACGCGGCCGAGACGCAAAAGCTGAAAGATCGCCTGTATGACATCTATGTGCGCCATACAGGGCAGACGAAAAAGGCGGTTGAAAAAGCGTTGGACCGTGACAATTTCATGAGCCCGGAAGAAGCCAAAGAATGGGGCCATATCGACGAAATCGTTGAAAATCGCGCCAAAATGGACGGCGAAGACGCGTGACCTTGAAACCGCGTACGGAAGGCTCGCGGTGCGATTTTGACATTGTAGCTGCCACGGCGCTGGCCTAAGCTGCATCAACAGGCGGAAAGCGCGGCCCCGAGCGGGCCGCAGGGACGGAGCCCGAAAGGTACAACATGGCGACGAATTCAGGCGGTGACGGCAAAAACACGCTCTATTGCAGCTTCTGTGGCAAAAGCCAGCACGAAGTTCGCAAGCTGATCGCGGGGCCGACCGTATTCATCTGCGATGAATGCGTTGAGTTGTGTATGGACATCATCCGGGAAGAGACCAAGGCCAGCGGGCTGAAGTCGTCCGACGGTGTGCCCACGCCCAAAGATATCTGCGAAGTGCTCGATGATTATGTCATCGGTCAGGCTACGGCCAAACGGGTCCTGTCGGTTGCAGTCCACAACCACTACAAACGTCTGAACCATGCCCAGAAAGCCGGCAGCGATATCGAGTTGGCGAAGTCCAATATCCTGCTGATTGGCCCAACCGGGTGCGGCAAAACATTGCTGGCGCAGACACTGGCCCGAATTCTGGACGTTCCGTTCACCATGGCCGATGCGACCACGCTGACCGAAGCCGGTTACGTTGGCGAAGATGTGGAAAACATCATCCTCAAACTGTTGCAGGCCAGTGAATACAACGTCGAGCGCGCTCAGCGCGGCATCGTCTATATCGACGAGGTCGACAAGATCACGCGCAAGTCCGAGAACCCCTCGATCACCCGTGACGTGTCGGGTGAGGGCGTGCAGCAGGCGTTGCTGAAACTGATGGAAGGCACCGTTGCCAGCGTTCCACCGCAGGGTGGCCGCAAGCATCCGCAGCAAGAATTTCTGCAGGTGGACACGACGAATATCCTGTTCATTTGTGGCGGCGCCTTTGCGGGGCTGGACAAGATCATTGCGCAGCGCGGCAAGGGTTCAGCCATGGGTTTTGGCGCAGATGTGCGCGACAATGACGAGCGCGGCGTCGGCGAGATATTCAAGGATCTCGAGCCCGAAGACCTGCTCAAATTCGGCCTGATCCCGGAATTTGTTGGCCGTTTGCCGGTTCTGGCGACACTGGAAGATCTGGACGAAGACGCGCTTGTCACCATCCTGACCAAGCCCAAGAACGCTCTGGTCAAACAATACCAGCGCCTGTTCGAGTTGGAAGATGCGGAACTTGCCTTTACCGACGATGCGTTGAAAGCAATTGCCAAGAAGGCGATCGAACGCAAGACGGGCGCGCGCGGGCTGCGTTCGATCCTTGAGGATATCCTGCTGGACACGATGTTCGAATTGCCGGGACTGAAGAACGTTACCGAAGTGATGGTGAACCTCGAAGCGGTCACCTCTGAGGCACAACCGTTGATCATCTATGCGGATGCGGCGGAATCAGCCTCGGCCGGATGATCAGGCATTCAACGGGGCCGTTTCTCTTACTTTGATCGTCAGGTTGGGGGTTCTGCCCCCGCCAGTGCAAGCTGCGATTCCCTAGGGACATTAATAACCAGATGACTCAAGGGATCCGTTCTAAGTCTGGCCTCAAATATCCCGGAGCGCGAGGTAAAAACTCGCAATTGCGGGCCGTTACCTGAGTGACAACCACGCTGTAAATTGGGGATATCCATGACAATTAGGCGCATTTCGTCCGGTGGAGAATTCGAAGCCAAAGTCGGTTATTGCCGCGCGGTCGTTGCGGGGGGCTGGGTTCACGTGGCCGGAACGGTTGGGCAGGGCACAGATGCGGCAGAACAATGCCGTTCGGCCCTGACCGTGATTGAAAAGGCGCTGGCCGAGGCAGGGGCAAGCTTTGCCGATGTTGTGCGCGTGACCTATATGTTGCCGGACCGGAACGAATTTGAGCCCTGTTGGCCGATCCTGGAACAGACCTTTGGGGCCAACCCGCCAGCTGCGACGATGATTGAATGCGGTTTGATTGATCCGAAATACCGGATCGAGATCGAAGTCACTGCCATTTTGCCGCAATAGCAGCTGCGGTGACGTGACACTGGACCTTGGCCCGCCTTTGGTTCATATCTGCAGGGACCGAAACGTAGGAGGCGTCCGATGGGCATCCTGAACTCTCTTTTGCGGGCCGTGACCTGGTGGAATGGAGCGACCCTGAACACGCAGATTTTTACGGCGCGCAAAGGTGTCAAGGTCGGCGAGGATGACGAAGGCAACGTGTTCTACCGCACTGCCGATGACAGCAGGCGCTGGGTGATTTTTAATGGCGAGGCTGAGGCAAGCCGTATCGATCCTGACTGGCACGGATGGCTGCACCGGACCTGGGACGAGCCCCCGACCGATAAACCGCTGCCGCACAAATCCTGGGAAAAGCCCCATCAAGAAAACCTGACAGGTACGGCTTTGGCCTATGCGCCAGCCGGGTCTTTGCGCCGCCCTGACCCGGTTAAGCGCAAGGACTATGAGGCCTGGAGCCCGGAATAAACGAGGCCAAGAATGTCGAGCTATAATATGACCGAAGTCCTTGTCGGCGGGGCCGTTCTGGCCTGTGCCGTCGCGTTTGGTGTCTACGCAAGCCAATCCACGGGCTTGTCGCAAAGCCACACTGGATACGAGCTGGGGGCGTCGTTCCGATCGCTAGAAGGCGTCGGCGTGGGCACTGATGTTCGGCTGGCAGGTGTCAAGATCGGCACGGTCACGCAGGTCGAACTGAACCCCGACACCTATCGCGCCGATACCAGCTTTTCCGTCGCGGATGGGATTTTGATACCGGATGACAGCGCTGTTGTGATCTCTTCCGAAGGATTGCTGGGGGGCAACTTTGTCGAAGTCATGCCCGGCGGGTCACCGTTTTACTTCGAGGCCGGGGATGAGGTCGAGGATACGCAAGGCGCGGTCAGCCTGATCTCGTTGCTGGTGAAGTTCGTGGCCGGAGACGGCAGCGAATGATCCGTTCGGCGTTGCTCGCCCTGTGTCTGATGGCGGCCGGAGCTTCTGCTCAGCAAAAGGTGGAATCCGGGCCGGGCGCGATGTTGCGCGGGCTGGACAAGGTCAGCGGGCAGACACTGGATATTCAGGTGCGGTCCGGAGAGGCCGCGAACGTGTTCGGTCTGGACGTGGCGCTTGGGGATTGCCGGTATCCGGTCGACAACCCCACTGGCGATGCGTTCGCCTATCTGACGGTTTGGGAGCAGGGGAAATCCGAACAGCTTTTTGACGGTTGGATGATCGCGACATCTCCGGCACTGAACGCATTGGATCACGCTCGTTATGATGTTTGGGTGATCCGCTGTATCACGCCCTGAGGACTCTGGAACAGTTCGGCCCCGAAGTCCGCGCTCAGATCGAGGGCGTCTTTCAGCTCTGATTGATAAACCGCCCGTGGGATTTCGATGGCACCCAGCGACGCCAGATGCGCTGTCAGAAACTGGGTGTCAAACAAGGTAAACCCGGTCCTGCGCAAACGGTCCACAAGATAGGCAAGCGCGATCTTCGAGGCATCCCTTCGGCGCGAAAACATGCTTTCGCCAAAGAATGCAGCCCCAAGGGTCACACCATAAACGCCGCCAACGAGAGCGTCTTCTTCCCAGACTTCCAGCGAATGCGCCTGACCGCCCTGATGCAGCGATCGGTACAGCCGGCGCAGTTCCGAATTGATCCAGGTGTCGGCCCGATCAGCACAGCCATCCACGACACCGTCAAAGTCCTGGTTGATGGTGATCGTGAAACCGCAGCTTCGGATGCGCCGCGCAAGGCTGCGCGAGATATGGAAGCCGTCCAGTGGAAAGACACCGCGAAATTTTGGATCGACCCAGAATAGTTCCGGGTCGTCGCGGTGTTCCGCCATCGGGAAGATGCCGATGGAATAGCCGTGCAGCAGCAGTTCGGGGGAAAGGCTCATGTCGGATATGTCGGGACCGAACGGTTCGGTCCCGAGACCTTATTGGGCCATATTCTCCGCAAGCCAACGCTCCAGCCAATGGATGTTGTAATCGCCGCTGTGCAGATCGGGTTCCTGTAGCAATGCATGGAACAGCGGCACCGTGGTATCGATACCGTCCACGATCAATTCACCCAATGCACGCTCGAGCCGGGCAAGCGCTTCGTCCCGGTCGCGGCCCTGAACAATCAGCTTGGCGATCAGCGAGTCGTAATACGGTGGGATCGAATACCCATCATAAAGCGCTGAATCCATCCGCACACCCAGCCCGCCCGGCGCGTGATAAGCTGAAATCTTGCCCGGACAGGGCGAGAAGTTGGGCAGTTTTTCGGCGTTGATCCGAACCTCGATGGCGTGGCCGTTGATCTCAAGATCGTCCTGACCGAACGACATAGGCTCACCGGCGGCGACGCGGATCTGTTCGCGAACGAGGTCCACGCCAAAGATGCCTTCGGTCACCGGGTGTTCCACCTGCAATCGCGTGTTCATTTCGATGAAATAGAACTCGCCATTTTCGTACAGGAACTCGATGGTGCCCGCGCCGATATAGTTGATTTTGGCGACCGCGTCGGCACAGACCTTACCGATCTTGGCGCGTTCTTCCGGTGTGATGCAGGGGCCGGGGGCCTCTTCGAATACTTTCTGGTGGCGGCGCTGCAGTGAACAATCACGCTCACCCAGATGGACAGCCTTGCCCTTGCCGTCGCCAAAAACCTGGATCTCGATATGGCGCGGCGTGGTCAGGTATTTCTCGATATAGACCTCGTCATTGCCAAAGGCTGCCTTGCCTTCGGCGCGTGCGGTCATGAAGGCGCTTTCCATCTCATCCGCGCTCATCGCGACTTTCATGCCGCGACCGCCGCCGCCGGCGGTAGCTTTGATGATGACGGGATAGCCGAATTCTTCACCGATCTTTTTGGCCGTTGCCAGATCAGGCACGCCGCCATCCGAGCCCGGAACACAAGGCACGCCCAGTTCCTTCATCGTGTCCTTGGCGGTGATCTTGTCGCCCATGATGCGGATATGTTCGGCGGTGGGACCGATAAAGGTGATGTCGTGGTCTTCGACGATCTGCACGAACTCGGCATTCTCGGACAGAAAGCCATAGCCAGGGTGGATCGCCTGCGCGCCGGTGATTTCGCAGGCGGAAATGATCGCGGGCACGGACAGGTAGCTTTGTGGGCTGGGCGGAGGGCCGATGCAGACCGATTCGTCGGCCATGCGCACATGCATCGCGTCGCTGTCGGCGGTCGAATGCACGGCGACCGTCTTAATCCCCATCTCGCGCGCAGCGCGGATGACGCGCAGGGCGATCTCGCCTCGGTTGGCAATCAGGATCTTGTCGAACATGGGCCCGCCTTACTCGATGATGACCAGAGGGGTGCCGAATTCCACGGCGTCGCCATCGCCGACGAGAATGCGCTTGATGGTGCCCGATTTGGGCGCGTGGATGTGGTTCATGGTCTTCATCGCTTCGACGATCAGCAGCGTGTCGCCTTCGGAAACGGATGCGCCGACCGAGATGAACGAAGGCGCGCCGGGCTCGGGCTGCATGTAGACGGTACCAACCATCGGCGAGGTCACGGCGCCTGGGTGGCTGGCCGGGTCATCCATTGCGGCGGGCGCCTCGGCAGCTGCGGGGGCCGCAGCGGGCGCCGGTGCCGGAGCGGCAGCAGCGGGAACCGCAACCTGCACCGGAGCGGCCACGGTCTGCGCGGCGCGACTGACGCGCACATTCAGGCTGTCATCATCGCCGTATTCCCGTTTGACCTGCAACTCGGTCAGATCGTTTTCGCGCAGCAATTCGGCCAGTGCCTTGATGAACGCGACATCCGCTTCGTGTTTGGTATCTGTCATGAGTGTCCTCGAAGGTTCCCCTTTGTCCCGTCTGTTTCGCGCGGGCTTTGGTCTGATTAGGCAGCGTTATAAGCCATGCGAACGGCCATGAAAAGCGCAGTCTGGCCATGAAAAGCAAAGGGTTCTGCCCCTGCAGGATGCCAGGTTTTGGTCACAGTGGCATTCCTGACAGCTTGGCCACCAATTCCGGCAGTTTGCGGGCGCCGAATTTTTCCAGCAGGCGGGCGCGGTAGGCTTCGATCGTGCGATAACTCAGACCGAGTTCCGCGCCGATTTCCTTGGCGGACAGTCCTCGGCAGGACATGATCGCCACTTGACGTTCGCGTGCGGTCAACTCGACCAGTGGGCGTTCTTCCGAGATGTCGGAAAAGCTCCAAATGCCGTGCCGGAACGGATCGTCCGGTGTCAGTGATCGACCCCGAGCGCGGCACCAGAACAGATCGCCGCTGCGCCGCCGCATCACCCTTTCATCCGAATAATAGCCCGTGTCGCGCATGACCTGAAGGCTGCGTGCGCCAATGCGTTCCCAATCTGCGACCGAGGGGTACAGATGCAGTAACGGCATGTTTCGGTATTCGGTTTCGTCGCCACCGAAAGTGCGCGCAAATTGCAGATTGCAACGGCGTATGATCCGGTTTTCCAGCTCGACCAGACCGATGGGTGCATATTCGAAGGCGGGGTCACTCATATACCTATCGTGACGCGTATTGCCGTTAATGAGAAGGGGCGGCGGGCAAAAGGTTTGGTGCTTGCGTGGCAGTTGTTGTTAATGTTGTAAATTCGCGTTGAAAATTGCTGGCCAACACGCGAAAATCACAGGGAATTCCCGATAATTTCCTTGAGTTTCACTAAGGTTTAGTAGCGATGAGAGACACTCTGACCGGCAGTCGTATCCGCGAAAGGCGTCAAATCTGCGGTCTGCGTCAGGCCGAACTGGCGCGGCAGGTGGGAATTTCGGCCTCGTATCTGAACCTCATCGAGCACAATCGCCGCCGGATTGGCGGCAAGCTTTTGGTGGATATCGCTGCGGCGCTGTCGGTCGAGCCCTCGTTGCTGACGCAAGGCCTTGAGGAGACGCTGATCTCGGCGTTGCGCGAGGCTGCGGCGGACGCGGTTGGGCAACAGGCGGAACTGGACGGGCTCGAGGAATTCGCCGGACGGTTTCCTGGTTGGTCGGGCGTTCTGGCGCAGATGCATCGTCGTGTGGTTTCTCTTGAACGCACGGTCGAAACTTTGTCGGACCGCCTGACCCACGACCCCCATCTTGCCGCATCGATGCACGAAGTGCTGTCAACGGCTGCCGCCATCCGGTCCACCGCCGCAATTCTTGCCGAGCCCGGTGATATCGACGCCGAGTGGCGCGATCGTTTTCACCGCAATCTGCATCAGGATGCAGAGCGGCTGGCCGAAAGCTCCAAAGCGTTGGTGACTTATTTGGATGACAGCGAGGGGCAGGGTGATCTGCGTGGCACCCCGATGGACGCGGTCGAGGCGTTCTTTGCCGAAAGAGGGTTTCACTTTCCCGAGCTTGAGGATGGGGACGGTGTCCAGAATATTCCGATGCCCGAATTGGGTGCGGCGTCCCGATCGGTCGCTGCGGACTTGCTTGGGCTTTATGTCGCTGATGCAAAGGCCCTGCCGTTGAGCGATTTGAAGGTCGCGATTGATCGCATGGGATTTGACCCGGTGGGACTGGCCCATCATTTTGCCGTCGATCTACCGACAATGCTGCGCCGCCTTGCTGCGCTGCCCCAGGGCGTGCTGCCCAGGCCGGTGGGGCTTGTAACCTGCGACGCCTCAGGGGGCGTCCTGTTCTACAAGCCGCTGCCTGGATTTGCCCTGCCGCGCCAAGGTGAAACCTGCCCACATTGGCCGGTGTTTACGGCGCTGAACCGGCCATTGGTTCCGACGCGCAAACGGGTCGTGCAGCTAGGCCGGACCGCAGCGGTGTTCGACTGCTATGCCATCGCCTGGCCGCAGACGGTCGACAGGTTTGATGCCGACCCGGTTTACCGGTCGGTGATGCTGGTGATCCCAGTTGATGGGGCAGCGCCTTCGTCTGACGAGGCGACCCAGGTGGGCACCAACTGTCGTATCTGCCCAAAGTCCGATTGCACCGCGCGACGCGAGCCATCGATCCTGAGCGAAGGCTTTTGACAGTTCCCCGGCGCAGCGCTTAATCTGCCCTCGACAGCACGCCCTTCGCGCGATCTGTCATGGGGAGGACGTAGAAATATGAGCCGTAAGGTTCTGCTGATTGAGGATGAGCCCAATATCACCGAGGCAATCCGGTTCTTGCTGACCCGCGAGGGATGGCAAGTTGAAACCCATGCCGAGGGCACGGATGCTGTTCAGGTTATTTTGGCCGCTCAACCGGACCTGGTGATTCTGGACGTGATGCTGCCGGGCAAAAGCGGGATGGACATATTGCGTGACCTGCGCGAGCTCAGCGAAATGCGGTCGTTGCCCGTTTTGATGCTGACCGCCCGCGGTCAGTCCCGCGATAGGGAAATGGCCGAACAGGCCGGTGTAAGCCGGTTCATGACCAAGCCCTTTTCCAACGCCGAGGTGCTGACAGCAGTGCGAGACCTGCACGCGCAGGCGTCACGGCTATGACCGCGCCAGGCGAAGGCAGGCGACGCAGGCCTTCGCTGTTTCTGGAAAGACAAAGCTATCGCCGGCGCAGGCTGATGGACGCCGCGCGGCTGTTACCGCTCTTGGGGGCGGCGATGATTGCTTTGCCTTTGCTTTGGCCGGACGACAGCAGCGGCGCCGGGGGCGTACCGCTATCGGCGGCAATTCTCTATATATTCGCCTGCTGGGGCATTCTGATCCTGATCAGCGTCGTGTTCGGCATCGCCGCAAGACGTCTGGCTGCGCGCGAAAAGGATGAGCCGGAGGCGGGCGAATGGCAACGCTGAATGTCCTGATACTGGTGTGTCTGGGCTATGTGGTGCTGCTGTTTGGCGTTGCCTTTGCAGCGGACCGCCTTGCGGCGGCTGGGCGGGGAAAATGGTTGCGGTCGCCGCTGATCTATACGCTCTCGCTGTCGATCTATTGCACCGCCTGGACGTTCTATGGCGCGGTTGGCAACGCGGCGCGGTCGGGGTTGGAGTTTGTAACGATCTACCTGGGTCCGACGCTGGTCATGGTCGGCTGGTGGTGGGGACTGCGCAAGCTGGTCCGGGTCGGGCGCAGCCAGCGTGTCACCTCGATCGCTGACCTGATTTCGTCGCGCTATGGCAAGTCCAACACGCTGGCGATCTGTGTCACGATCCTGGCCGTGGTCGGGGGCACGCCTTATATCGCATTGCAACTGCAATCGATCACACTTTCGTTTTCGATCTTTGCCGAAGCGGACCCAACGGGGCTGTATCGCGAGGGCTCCAGCGTGTTCTGGGTCGCGACCGGCCTGGCGGTGTTTGCCATCCTGTTCGGAACCCGGAATCTGGACGCGAACGAGCGGCACCACGGCGTTGTGACCGCGATCGCGCTCGAGGCAGTGGTCAAGCTGTTTGCGCTTTTGGCAGTTGGCGTCTTCGTCGTCTGGGGCATCGCGGGCGGGATCGAGCCGATGATGAACCGCATCGACAACTCGGCCATCGGGCAGTGGAACGTGGATGCAAGTCGCTGGACGACATTCACGTTCTTGTCTGCCGCTGCCTTCATCTGTCTGCCGCGCATGTTTCAGGTCATGGTCGTCGAAAACGACGACGAAAGCCATTTGCGCACCGCCGCATGGGCATTTCCGCTGTACCTGCTGCTGATGAGCCTGTTTGTAGTGCCGATTGCCGTCATCGGTCTGGACCTGTTGCCCGAGGGTGCGAACCCTGACCTGTTCGTTCTGACCGTGCCGCTGTCACAGGGCAACGACTGGCTGGCGATGCTGTCCTTCATAGGCGGCTTTTCCTCGGCCACGTCGATGGTGATCGTGACCGCCATGGCCCTGTCGACAATGGTATCGAACCACGTTGTGATGCCGATCTGGTTGAACACGCAAGAAGGCTCGGCCTCGGTTTCAGGCGATGTCCGTACGATTGTTCTGATGGCGCGACGGGTGTCGATCGCGGCGATCATGGCGTTGGGGTACTTCTATTTCCGGCTTTCGGGGGGCGGCGCGGCGCTTGCGTCCATCGGGTTGGTGGCATTCGCCGGGATTTCCCAGATCCTGCCCGCGCTTGTGGGCGGGCTGTTCTGGCGCGGAGCAACGCGGACAGGCGCGCTGGTAGGCTTGAGCATCGGCTTCGGGCTCTGGATTTACACATTGCTGTTGCCCGGTATGGGTGGCGGGATCATTCCAATTTCGGTCATAGAAAACGGCCCCTTTGGCTGGGGATTCCTTCGGCCGCAGGCCTTGTTCGGGATCGAAGGAATCGACCCGATGGTCCATTCCGTAATGTGGTCGCTGTTGCTGAACACGATCGGGTTCTGCGTCGCCTCGCTGCTGAGTTTTCCAAGCCCGCTGGAAAGGTTGCAGGGGGCTCAATTCGTCAATGTCTTTGACCATTCGGTCGCGCCGCAAGGTTGGACCGGATCGGTTGCGCAAAGCGAGGATTTGATGATCATGACCCAGCGCATACTGGGCACTGTGCCGGCGCAGGAGTTTTTTCAGGCCGAAGTGGAACGACAAAACGGACGACCCGGGCGATTGCCAGAGCCAACGCCGGGTTTTCTGCAACGGCTTGAACGCGAGTTGAGCGGCTCGGTCGGGGCCGCAACTGCTCATGCGATGATCGGGCAGATCGTTGGCGGATCGTCGGTGTCGGTCGAAGATCTGCTGGCCGTTGCCGATGAATCTGCGCATCTGTTGGAATATTCCAGCCAGTTGGAGGAGAAATCGGCCGAGCTGACCCGCACCGCGCGCAAATTGCGAGAGGCGAATACGAAACTGACACAAGTGTCAGCGCAAAAAGACGATTTTCTTGGTCAGGTCAGTCACGAATTGCGCACACCTATGACCTCGATCCGCGCCTTTTCCGAGATCATGCGCGATACGGACGACCTGAGTGCGGACGAGCAGATCCGCTATGCCGCGATCATCCACGACGAAGCGCTGCGCCTGACCCGTGTGCTGGACGATCTGCTGGACCTGAGTGTTCTGGAAAGCGGGCAGGTCAGCCTGAACGTTGCCGATGGTAGCTTGCGGTCCGTTCTCGATCGTGCCGTGTCCAGCGCTCTGGCAGGCGGTGACGGCGCCCTCGAGGTGCGGCGGTCTCATGCGGCCGAGCGTATCCAGTTGCACACCGATCTCGACCGGCTGGGACAGGTCTTTATCAACCTCATCTCGAATGCGCAGAAATACTGTGACGCCTCCGAACCCGTTCTGACCATCTCGACCCATGATGTCGGCGGGCAGGTGGTCATAGATTTTGCCGACAATGGCAGCGGTATCCCGCCCGAGGCCCAGTCGCTGATCTTCGAGAAATTCGCCCGGGTCGGGTCGGAAAAAGCTGGTGGCGCGGGGCTGGGGTTGGCCATCTGCCGCGAGATCATGCAGCGGCTGGGTGGGGATATCACGTATTTGTCCGGTCAGGGCGGCGCAGGTTTCCGCGTCAGCCTGCCTTTGGCCTTCCGGCAGGCAGCGCAATAACGCGGGACATAAAGACAATCGTAACTTTGGTCGCGCTAAACCGATCTTCGGAACAGGAAGAAACGGCGATTCGATGCCATGAACCAGCAGCTCAATGCCGCTTTGGCGCGCAAACTTTCGGCAGGGCAGGAGGGTGCGGCCTCCAATGGGCGCTCGATTCTGCGGGCGTTTCGTCTTGCTTTGGCGCGTTCGGCTGCGCAGCGCATGAACTTGCCCCTTGCAGTGATTGGCGCGAAACTGGCGACGCGTACGCCGACTGACCTGAACGGCGTGATCACGGATGATTGGCTGCTTTTGGTTTTTGCCTCTGAACACGGCGCCGCCGGTATCTGTCTGGATCCGGGTTTTGTTTCGGCTATCGTGCAGTTCCAAACAATCGGTGACGTCACTGCGGACCCTCCGGAAACGCGATCTTTCACCGATACCGACACGGCCATGACAATTCCCTTGATCGAGGGATTTCTTGCGGTCGCGCAGACGCTGGTTGACGGGGTCGAGGACCTGAGCAGCCTGTCGGGCCTGACTTTTGCGTCTCGGGTTCCCGATGTCCGTTCGCTGGGTCTGGCGCTGATCGATGACAGCTATCGGGCCTATGATCTGACCGCCGAGCTTGCGGGGCGCGCGCGGCAAGGGCGGGTTTGCGTGCTGCTTCCAGTGTTGCCTGATGCCGACCGGGCCGCAGAAGGGGACAGCGTTGCGCAAGGTCCCTGTCTTGAACAGGCAGCGGGGGTGATCCGGGCTGAATTGCACAGTGTGACCTGCCGGATTTCACTGCCGCTTGCCAGATTGTCCGAGTTGCAGGTGGGGGATGTGCTGCCCTTGACGGGCGCACGGTTGGACCGGACTGAGGTCACCACTATCGATGGCACGCGCACGGCGATCGGACGGTTGGGCCAATGCGGCGGAATGCGGGCTGTTCGCATCAACGAACAGATCTCATTGCCTGCGCTTTCGGATCCAACTCAGCATATCTTCATGGAGAATGCACCGGGTCCAAGCGCCACCGAAACCCATATCGACGTGACGCCGCCGCAAACAGACGTTGCCACGCAGGGGCAGAGCGACCCTGTCATCGTGGACGACCCTCAATTAAGACCGGCCAATTCTGAACAAATGGTCGCTGAAATTTCCCAATTAGCTGGCCTGAGTGACCTGGACGAAGAGAGCTGATCCTGTCTGAAACGGCTACTTCGGTTGAAGTCGTAGGACTAAAAGCTTGAATTGACACCCCTCGCAGGACAGCCAAGCGCGCTAGTCTTGCGAATTGCTGAGTTGTTCCAATGCGGGGCGCAGGTTGTCCAGCGCGTATCCGGCTTTCCCGGTGGCGTCCAGAATTTCGTCGGCACTCATCTGCTCGCATTGACCCAGCGCCCAGACCACCGAGCATCTTGTCCCCGAGGCGCAATATGCCAAAACCGGCCCGGCGCAGCTTTCGGCCAGATCTCTTTGACGCGCCACGTTTTCCGGCGTCATGGTCTGGTGCGTCAATTCCAGAACCTCATATTCCATCCCTGCGGCACGAACCGCCTCGCCGATTGCGTCCGATTGCATGTCAAACGGGACTTCGACGTTGGGACGGTTGCAGATCACCTTGACAAAACCTGCCTCGGCGATGGCTGGCACGTCTTCGACCGTGATTTGAGGCGAGACGGCATAGCGGGGTGTAATCGGGCGAATCTCCATGGCAATTGATTAGGGCGCGTTTGCCGCTCTGTCCAGTTGTGCGCCCAGAGTTGGGGCTGCCAACATGCCCGCCACCATCGTGACGAAAAACACCAATCCATTGACGCCGCCATAACTCAGCGATGCCATAGCCGGGCCGGGGCACAGCCCGGCCAATGCCCAGCCCATGCCGAACATTACCGATCCCACAACCAGTCGCCGGTCAATCGCGGTTGCCGGTGGGGCAGGGAATTGCCCACCGGCCAAGGGCGCCCGGCCGCGCGTCAATCGCCACGCCAGCAGCATTGGCGCAATCGCGCCAGCCATTACGAAGGCAAGCGTTGGGTCCCAGTCGCCGAAGATATCCAGCCATCCCTGGACCTTTCGGGTGTTTGTCATGCCCGATATCAAAAGGCCGGTTCCAAACAGCGATCCAGCCAAAAATGCGATCAGCCCGCGCATCAGATCAACCCCCAGACGTGCCGCATCAGAGCCAGGGTCAAAGCACCGGCGATGATGTAAACCACAGTCGCCACAATTCCGCGCATCGAAAAGCGAGAGATCCCACAAACGCCATGCCCCGATGTGCATCCATTTGCGATGCGGGTCCCAACGCCCACCAGCAGACCGGCTGCGATCACGACCGAGACGTTACTTGTCAGGTTCGTCTGCACATCGGGCGCGATCAGCGGGCGCAGCAACAGTGGCATCCCGATCAGACCGGCGACAAAGACAAGACGCTCAAGTCGGAGGTCGCGCGGGCCACGCTCGAACAGCCCGCCCAGAATTCCGCTTGCGCCCATGATGCGCCCATTGCCCAACAGGAAAATTGCAGCACCACATCCGATCAGCAAGCCACCGATCAGGCCCCAGATCCATTCTGCATGCATGTTGATGTCCTTTGGTTGGTGTGCCCGTCACAGCTTGTTGACGGGAATTTTCAGCATAACGTCGCCATGTTCGTCCGTTGGCGGCATCTGACCGGCCCGCATGTTTACTTGCAGCGAGGGCAAGATCAGGCGCGGCATCGCCAGCGTCGCATCGCGCGCATCACGCATTTCTACGAATTCTTCGATGCTGCGACCCTGACCGATGTGGACATTAAGCGCCCTTTGTTCGCCAACCGTCGTCTCCCACGCATATTCGTCGCGTCCCGGAGCCTTGTAGTCATGGCCGACAAAGATTCGGGTTTCGTCCGGCAAGGACAGGATTTTCTGAATCGATTCAAACAGCATTGCCGATGAACCACCCGGAAAATCGCAACGAGCGGTACCGAAATCGGGCATGAACAGCGTGTCTCCGACAAATGCGGCATCTCCGATTACATAGGTCAGACAAGCCGGCGTATGCCCCGGAGTATGCAGCACATCCCCGCGCATCTGCCCGATGTGAAAGCTGTCGCCCTCGGCAAACAGTGCGTCGAACTGGCTGCCATCGCGTTGAAACTCGGTGCCTTCGTTAAAGACTTTGCCGAACGTGTCCTGAATCTGAACGATGTTTGCGCCGATCCCGATCTTCCCGCCCAGTTCCTGCTGAAGGTAGGGCGCGGCGCTGAGATGGTCGGCGTGAACGTGGCTTTCCAGTATCCACTGCACGCTCAAATTTCTTTCTTTGACATGGGCGATGATCTGATCAGCAGCCTGAGTTCCAGTGCGCCCCGAGGCGTGATCGAAGTCCAGCACGCTGTCGATGATCGCGCAGGCAGTGCCTTGCGGTTCCTGTGCCACGTAAGAAACGGTGAAGGTCTGTTCGTCAAAGAAAGCTGTCACTTTGGGTGTCATGGTATCCTCCGCCAGGCGATTACATATATCAATAATGGAATATGAAAGGATTTCCAATCCGTGAATTGATATAGGTCATGGCATTTGGAACAAATCTTGCGTAACGTTTAACCAAAGCGCAAGACATTGGCGATTTCCCGCCGCACAACCCGCGAAATTATGAGACATTCATGAAACCGCATGATGGTCTTAATCCCGTTACCTATATCTGGCACTGTAGCACCAATTGGGAGGAAGCAGATGACAGCTCAGGATCTCTATTTTGAGGCGGAAAAGCTTGAACGAAAGCTGAAGGGTGCCTGTATGGATACGCGTCTGGCCCTGCAACCAAACGTCAGCCAGGTTATCGGTGCCATGCGCGCCCGCGGCGTTCAGGTCCCCTCGCGTCTGCGTCAGCTGGATGCGGCGCTTTACGAAGACGCGATTGAGGCTCAGTTCGACAATATGCCCGTCTGAACAGGTTGGTCATCCGAAGGATATGCCAAGGATGACCAGCATCAGCCCCAGAACAGACAAGAACAAGGACGCCATGTTCCAGGGTAGAACGCCTTGTACTGTGGCGCGCAGTTCATCATCCGACAACCCGGCTTTGCGCGCCCTGATCACGCGCAGGATGCACCAGACAAGACCGACCAGCCCGGCCAGCGACAGGGCGGCTCCGCCCCAGACGATAATGTCGAACATGCTTCCCCACGGACACAAACAGAACGTGCACCGCGCTTAACGGATCGCTTCCAGCGGCACAAGCCCGGCGGCGGGAATGCACGCTTGCACCCAGTGCAACGGCGATGTATCCGGGCACCTTGCCCGCATCGTATTTTAGCCTTGGGAGAGACGCAGATGGAAGACATCACCGAAGATCAGGCCGCCGCAAATTATCGCGTGACCGCAGGCGAACTGCGCCAGTTTGTCGAGCGTATTGAGCGTTTAGAACTGGAGAAGAAGGACATCGCGGACCAGATCAAGGAAGTCTATTCCGAGAGTAAAGCGCGCGGCTACGACGTGAAGGCGCTGCGCAGCATTATCTCGCTGAGAAAACGCGACAAAGATGACATTGCCGAGCAAGAGGCCGTTATCGAAATGTATAAAGAAGCCTTGGGTATGACCTAAAGGTGATCCTGCCAACAAGGCCCACGATCGTCGTTTCTGTACCTTTGTTCGAGAACGTAAACACCTTGAAAGAGGAAGTTGCAGCTTATCGCGCCTAGCCGCTGCGATCTGATGGGTCGCCGCGTTGGCGTTGCCATTGGCAGTGTCTTGTCAGACGCGGCCGAGCAAGCGCGCGAACTTTATCTCGTCTGGTCGTCGGTCCGGTTTCATTGATTTTGTGGTACCCGCGGCCGGACTCGAACCGGCACGGCCTTCCGGCCCAGAGATTTTAAGTCTCTTGTGTCTACCATTCCACCACGCGGGCGTACGTGTCGGGCCTATTTTGGGCCTAGAAATCTCCATACGGCCACAAGATCATGAATACAATGCGCTTTGCGGGTGGAAACGCAGGAATTTCTGTCCGACAGGTCATCCAGTAAAACGCCCCCGAAATACTCTGAAGCAGGTATCTGGTGATACGAAACGGGCTTGCCGCGTTGGAATACAGTAGCGAAGACGTTTGTTTCGTGAGTGCCTATATGGCTTTGGCTTGTGGCCGCGACAACAATTCCCCATCGCACCCGGCTTGAAATTCGCGCGTCCTGACGTATCTGTCGCTCCAACTGAATTCGAAATCGACCACTCTTTCACGCAGTTTCTGACTGGGTTAGAGAGAAGGGAACCGCAAAAGGCCAACCGGCCCCATCGATCAAGGCATGAGAATAGGGACCCGTCCATGAAGTTACGAAACCTCATCCTTGGCTCTCTGTTGGTTGGTGCGCTGCCGTCGCTGGCAACGGCACAGACAGCCCAGGGTCCCTCAACCGGGCTGTTGGTCGAACTCAACACCGCGCAGGACGTCAACGGATCGTGCCAGCTAACCTTTCTGGTTCAGAACCAAACCGGCGTGTCGATCGAAAGCGCCCACTTCGAATTTGTTTTCTTTGACTCCGACGGCAGCCTTCTGAACCTTGCGGTCTATGATTTCAGCGATCTTCCCGCGGGCAGGCCAAGGGTGCGTCAGTACAGCCTCGCGGACAGATCGTGTTCCTCAATCGGGCGTGTCTTGATCAACGGGGCAAACAAATGCACCGTCGAAAGCGCGGACAGCGCCCTGTGTCAGCAGGCGCTGACGCCGAGCAGCCGGGTCGAATTGGAGTTATTGGGATGAACCCTTTGGCAGCCCTCCGCGAAATACTGGCGCTTGGCGGGCCGGTGGTGGCGATCCTGATCGTGATGTCGGTTCTGACCCTGGCGGTAACCTTGTACAAGCTGTGGCAATTCGCGGCCTGCGGCGTTGGTCGCCATCGCGTCTTGTCCGAAGCACTGGCCGCTTGGGATACGGGGGATCATGAAACGGCCCGCGTGCGACTGAACCAAAGCAGCAGTTACCTCGCCCCCATCGTCGGTGCCGCGATGGATGCAGCGGATGTGCCTGGCGTGGATGACAGGTTGGATGCCGAGGCCGGGCTAGCACTGGCCGGTCTGGAACGCGGCTTTCGCCTCTTGGACACTGTGGCGCAGCTTGCGCCGTTGTTGGGTCTGTTTGGCACTGTCCTTGGAATGATCAACGCCTTTCAAAGCCTTCAGTCGGCCGGATCTTCGGTAGACCCATCAGTGCTGGCCGGGGGGATCTGGGTCGCACTGGTCACCACTGCAGTAGGGCTGGCTGTGGCCATGCCAACGTCGATGGTTCTGTCCTGGCTGGAAAGCCGTACTGCACGCGAAAGGGTCTTTGCCGACAAGGCGCTGCGGACAGTTCTGGTGCCTGGTCAGGCGCTTACACCTGTTGGTGGCGTCAGTGGCGCGGCAGCCACGCCCGAGCATGCGTAAAGCAGCACCCTTCGTCCGCCGTCCTCTGTCGATGACTCCGCTCATCGACGTGATTTTCTTGCTGTTGCTTTTCTTCATGCTGTCTTCGACGTTTTCGCGGTTCGGAGAGATCGAATTGAACCAGGCCGCCGCCGGTTCGTCCGCAACCTCCGAACCTTCGGATCGATATTTCGTGCAGCTTGGGACCGAACGGCTGTCTCTGAACGGCGTTGCCGTGATGCTGGACGACCTGGAAGCTGAACTGGAAGCCGGGCAGGTTCTGGTGAGCCTGGATGCCGACACGACCGCCCAACGTCTGGTGGATCTGCTGGTGCGCTTGCGCGGGCAGGATAGCCTGACGGTCACAGTGTTGGAGTGACCAGATGATCCGCTATGCCCGACCCCGCCACAAACGCGACTCGACGATCCCGCTGATCAATGTCGTGTTCCTGATGCTGATCTTCTTCCTGATCGCGGGCACCATAGCCACCCCTCTGGACCCCGATCTTGAACTGGTGGACACGCGCGACCTGCAAGGCAGCGAACCGCCCGATACGCTGGTTTTGTACCGCGACGGCATGCTCAGCTATCAGGGTAAGGCGATTGACGCTGAAACCTATATGGCCCGTCATACAGGCGGGCCGGTCCGCATAGTGCCTGATCGCAACGCTCTTGGTCCGCGACTGATCGAAGTGACCGCTCAGCTCAGGGCGTCGGGCGCGCAATCCATAGTTCTGGTCACCCGGCAGGCGCTGGAATGATCCGCAAGTCTGCATTTGTTGCGGCGCTGGCCATCGTGCTTTCGCTGGGCTTGCATTTTCTTGGGCTGACGTTCACCGCGCCAAACCTGACGCATCAACCTATTGATCCGCAACGATCCGGCTCGGTCGAACTGACGACCGCGTTCGAGGATTTCGCGGATCCGGTTCCCGAGCCAGACGAGCCAGAGCCTGCGACCCAGCCGGACCCGCCACCTGAACCCGAGCGCTCGGAGACGCCCACCAGCGACGCCAAGGTCGCATCGCCCGACCCACAGCGCGTCTATGCGCCGGATACCGGAGCATCAGCGATCATTCGACCGAACGCGCAGGAACCAGACGTGACCGAAGGCGATGAACCGTCCGAGAATAGTGAGCAAGCCACTGCTGAACCGCCTGAACCGACGCGCCCGGTGCAAGCGCCGACCGAGTCACCGGCAATTGCCCAGTCCACGGCCGAACCACCTCTCCCGACTGTTTCGGCCGAGCAGGATCCATCGGCCGCCGAAGAGTCCGATCTGGCGGTCACCGCCTCGATACGCCCCCGTCTGCCCGAGCAAAGGCCGGCACCGCCAACAAGCGATGCGTCGGACGAGCCGCAGGATGAATTCGCAATTTTTCGCAATCCGACGAACACGGTGGTTTCGCCACTGGCGCAATATCAGAAGGACGGCACCGATGCGTTCTCGACCCGCAACAGTTCATCGAGAGCAGGGGGGCGGGGGCCCGGCAATTCGGACGAAACAAACTATGCAGGCGAGGTTCTGGTACACCTGAATCGCGCACCGATCGTCTATGTGGCCGCCAGCGGGTTTGCGCAGATCTTTTTCGAAATAAATCCCGACGGAACCCTGGCTTGGGTCGATGTCGTCGACAGTTCCGGTTCTCCCGAGGTCGACAGGGCCGCCAAGGAACAGGTTCGTAGCGCCGCCCCGTTTCCACGCCCGCCCGGCGGCGTCAGCCGTAAGCTGTCGTTTTTCTATCGTATCAACTGACCCGGCGCTTATCTGGTTTGCAGCGAAGTGCAGGGCGGGCAGTTCCATCAGCCAAACCGCTGGGCCCCTGCGGAGCAGTCCGAACACTTGGCGGTTTCGTTTTGACGGAGGAGTGGTACGACGCGCCGAACTCGTACCCCCTCAAAGAAAATCGTCAGACATCCCCAGACGCGCCGTATCCGCTGGGTAACCCGAGGGCATGGTTGAATTGTGACAGTTTGATTAAATCTTTGCGCGCAAAGACGCACTTTGCAGGGGATAACGATGCGCGATTACTCGCCAGTCCACAGGTTTTTCGGTGAAATTCCGATGCGGTGGGGCGGCACGTCGTACTCATAACCCCCTCTAAAGCTAGTTAAAAAACCAGTACATACTAAAATCTGGACATGCCGCCCGCACCGACAGAGTGGCATTATGGCGAAATTGTGTCCATGATTCTCTTGGAAACTCACTGTTTTTGGCGGGGAAACCATTGCCGGACTGCAACAAATTTTTGTTGCCCCACTGCGACGCACCGATCTCTGGGACGGCCTCATTGGATGTGGTCGCGTCACAGTGACACGACCAAAATGCACAGGATCTTGCTGCTTGCGTGTTTGCAAGTCCAAAGCTTGGCGTCCGAATCCGGCCATTAATTTGACCTGACGTTCGACGGCACCAAACCGAGGACCTCATGCCGGTTGGGCCCTAGAAAGACCATCTGACGAGGCCCGTGGACTGTCAGAAGCGGGTGGCGACAACAACCGTATTGGCAGTTCAGTTGGTTCCTACCGCCACGAGAACGACGTCTAGCTCACTCTCCAAAGCCTGCAACTTTCGAAGTTGGTTGTCCGGCAGATGAGCTGTATTCGCGTCGACAGCGGTGAACGCAACAACCGGGCTGCCAATCTCTTTTTCCAACGCCCGAACAGCATTGAGCTTGTCAGCTTCGAGTGTCGCCAGTGGATAAAGCATCGCATTCTCCTTTTTCGGATAATGGTCAGTATAGCCGGTTTTGCTGAAACCTGTACGCTCAGAGACAACAGGGTGCTGAAATCATCCATCGCTTTTCAAGGCGGGCTGAAATGCAAACCGCTAAGGAAAGCCCACTCAAGCAACGCAGGGCTCCAGCAAATTGTTGTTTGTGACGGTTGAGTCAGATGAAGTGGTGCCCCCACACGGACTCGAACCGCGGACCTACTGATTACAAATCAGTTGCTCTACCAGCTGAGCTATAGGGGCACTGGCAGTCGATTACTGTTTCGGCATCGGAACTGCAAGCCCGAAAATTCGTTCAAGGGGTAGCTGGGAGGAGCCTCTGTAAGGGGGCAAGACACGCGGGCTCGGCAATGGGTCATTTGACTGCGTCTTTATCAGGATGTAACCCCGATTGAACGCGTCAGAATACAAGGGCAAATCGGAACATGCAGGTCGTCATCCATGCTGGTGTTGCGTTTACCGACGAGGACCGGCTTTTTGGCCTGTTGCGGGCCAACGCTGACGCGATGGTCGCCCGCAATGCCGCCGTTTGGGGTGCGCGCGTGTTCCGGCGGCAGTTCAGGCAGGTATTGAACGCGCAAGAGCCGGGTCCGATGCTGCACAATGCGCGCAAGAGCTTTCTGGGCCTCATGCCAAAGGACCGAACGGTCGACCGTGCCATCCTGTCAAACGCCGGGTATCTGGGCCCGATTCAGACGTCGATCATGGATGGGCAGTTTTATCCCGCCGCCGGCGAACGGATCGCTTACTTGGAAGATGTGTTCGACGAAATGCAGGTTGAACTGTTTTTAGGCCTGCGCAACCCGGGCAGTTTCATTCCGAAGGCGCTGATGGCCCAGTCCGAATCCGAGCGGCAACGAGTTCTGGCACAAACCGATTTGAGTTGCCTCAGTTGGCTGACATTGATCGATAACATTCGTGATCTCGCGCCCGATGTGCAAATTACACTGTGGTGCGACGAGGATACTCCGTTGATTTGGGGCGACATTGCCCGGGCCATGATCGGGCTGCCCGAAGATGCGGCCGTGAACGGTGAGTTTGCCTTGCTCAATTCGCTGGTGTCACCGGAAGGGCAGGCAAGTATTGAGGCGTTGATCGAACAACAGATTTCGCCCGGCGATCCCGAGAGCCGGAGCGAGCTTGCTCGGATATTCGAAGACCATGCCCTGCCGGACGCGATTGAGGAAGAGCTGGACCTGCCAGGATGGAACGAGGACATCGTCGCCGCCTTTACCGAACTCTACGAGCAGGATCTGGGTGTCTTGCAAACCATGCCCGATATTCGGTTTCTCGGACCCTAAGAGACACTGGCCGAAATCGATCTTTCCGTGGACATGGTGATCGAATGAGGCCTGTTTCCATCGCCGGTTTGAGCACGAACGGGTCAGGACCTCAGACCGGAAAGTTCAAGTCCCTGATCAATTGCCATATGTCCCGGTTGGCGTCCGAGAGCTGTTTGACCACGTCCTCGATCTCATGCATGGCCTGTTCGTCCACGGTGTCTTCGCGCCCCAGCTTGATCCCGGTTTTGCGATCTGCGATGCGCATCAGGATGGTCTTGGGGTTCCCGCTTTCCGGGTCAAAGGAATAGATGCAATGATTGTATTTGTTGCGAACCGATGACAGGCGCGAGAGGCGCTGAGTATGGTCCAGGATCGGATCACGGATATCGGCGGGGCGACCGTCCATCTTTGCCAATCGCTCGACCAGGTCAATCCGCGCTCGGGTGGTGTTCAGCGTCAGGAAGATGATAACTGCCACATCTTTGTTGGCCCCGGTCAGGCCTGCGATCAAGTGGATCAGCAGGCTTTCGGTATTGGTCCACATATAGTTCAATCGCCCGACCAACAGGATCAGGCGATCGAACCGGGATTCAAAGGGCTCAGTCAAGGCCGGGGCCGTGAATGTCGTCGGGGGCGACCTCAAAATAGAAATGCGCTGCAGCGGTCCGGTTGCTGACGCCGATTTTGCCAGAGACATTGTGCATGTGTAGCTTGACCGTATGTTCGGTTATGCCGAGCTTTGACGCGATGGTCTTGTTGCTTTCGCCCTGCGAAACCAGGCGCAAGACCTGTTTCTCGCGCTTGGTCAGCTTGGAATACAAAGGCATGTTGCGCGATTGCGCGGCAGGGACGGGCTGGCGCTGTGCGGGCGGTTGCTTGGGAGTTTCTGATACGACCGGAACGCAGTCGGCCAGAAAGCTCGGCAGATGCAGTTCTTCGTGCATCAGCAATCGCAGGATCGACCGCCAAACATCCGGGGCTACATTCATCGGAAGGTATCCGATATCCCCGAACTGCGCGCGGTCCCAGTGTTCAAACAGAAACCGAGCCGAGCTTTCCTTGCGATAGGCAAACGCCAGACATCCGGAATCCGCCGCCCGCACGAACTCTGCCGGTCGGTTCAGGAGATCCTCAAGCATCATCTGATCAACAACGACTATGTGGCCGGAAGCTTCGGTCTCGGCGATGTTGGACAGGAACTTTTCCAGTGCTTCAAAACGCAGGGCCTGCACCCCGAATTCGCTTTGGACACTTCGTAGAGTTTGGTTTGAATAAAAAAGCTCTTTTCCAAAAAATACGATCGACAATTCTTCGGGGTAATTCATTTCTTCACGAACATCGTTACTCAATGAGAAGCTCATTGATCCACCCTCACCAAAACCTGCGCCGCCCATTAAATTCAGTAGGATTCTGGTGCTACTTTTGGCGGTGCAATACGAAAACCGAAACATTCTAAACTGTGGTCAATGATAGCTTAAAGTGCAGATTTCAGCAATACAGCCGCAAGAGACTGACCGTTTGGGCATAGAACTTTCGATCAGGTTCCGATGCGCTGACAGACTGTATGTGGTTGAAAATATGGAGATATATTTACGTTAATTCTTTTGGCCTGGGCCGATAGCGGAAAATGCGTCAAAAATGGGGGCGCAAGAAAAAACTCTTTTCTTGTCATAATGTTGCCCAATTTAATGCTTTCGGCCAGCTATGCATTCCACAACCCCACTGCGACCATGATCGGGCTTCATTTTGCGAAGCGACGTAATTCCTAGCGTGCCCGCGTTCCGCGCATTTTCGCGATTCTCAGGCGGTCACGTTGTCGGCTTGGCCGAGAAAGGGGGTGACAGACCGATAAGGAAAAAACTCTGCCGCACAAGCGCATGGTCCGCTGCTTGTTGCGGAAAATTTTGTTTCAACCGCACCGCATGTCGCTTTGTAGATGAATGGTGGCCCGGTGCTCGAAGATGAGTGGAAATTATTATGTCAGATCGCAGATTAACAGCCGTGACACCAACCGGAGATGATGGCCGCGAAGTCGATCAGGACCCCGTTGTAGAAGTACCCGAGGTCGAAGAAGACATTCTGGTGGTTGATGACCTGAACGCACAACAGCAGCAGCAACAGCAGCAGCAAGGTGACGACAGCAACACCAATGGCGGCAACGACAGCAACACCAACGGTGGTAACGACAGCAACACCAACGGTGGTAACGACAGCAACACCAACGGTGGCAACGACAGCAACACCAACGGTGGAAACGACAGCAACTCTCAATCCAATGGTGGCGATGACAGCAACACCAACACCGCAACCGTCGACATCGACTTTGGTGGTGGTGAATGGATCCCGCGCGACGATGACAAGGTCGATGTGGATATCGACAACAACGGCGATGTAAATGGTGATGTCATCACCGCTGGGAATGACATTGATTATGATCCCGGCGATGACCTGAACCTTGATATCTCGTTGGACGGACCGGGCAATGACTTCTCGGCGATCAACCATCAGATGGCGTCGCTGGAAGACAATGACTGGCTCGGCGAAGCAACCGTTCACAACGAAGGTGAGTTCAATCAGAGCGGCAACGCGACTGGCGGCGAAGCGCATGCTGAAGATGGCATCGACGTAAACGCAGATGGTGGTGATTCCGGAAATGGCGGCACCAGCTATGGTGGCGACGCGGCTGGTGATACCAGTGGAAGCCATTCGTTTGCTCTTGGCGGAGAGTCGGGGCATGCCGATGGAACAGCCTCGGGTGGTAATGGCGCGGCCTCGGGCAACGCGAACAATACCAGCGTCGGTCTGGGACTTTCCGGAGCGCACGCAGATGGTGACAGCTCGGGCGGAACCGGCGGTAACGCCGATAACGACTCCGGCGCGGTCAACCTTGGCGTAGCCGGTGCAAACTCAGAATCAACCGGTGGTGAAGGCGGCGACGCCGGATCTATTGGTCTTGGTCTGGGATTGGGACTGTCAGGTTCGAATGCCGAAGGTGATGCGGGTGGCGGTGACAACGCCTCTGGCTCGCTTGCAGCGGGATTGGGACTGGCCGGAACCGACGCCTCGAACGGCAACGCTGATGGTGGTGACGGAGACGCGGATTCCAGCGGAAACGCCGACAATACAAGCCAAGGCACCAACGAGGCGAATGACTCGTCCGCAGGTGGCAACATCGGTCTTGGACTGGCCGGCGCGGGTGCGCTGGGCGCCAATGACGGATCCGGCGGCAATGGCAATGGTGGCCAGGGTGATGGCGGCCAGGGCGACGGCGGCAACGGATCGGGCGGAACCGGAAACGGCGGCAACGGACCGGGTGGTTCGGGTGACGGCGGCAACGGTAACGGCGGAACCGGAAACGGCGGCAACGGACCTGGTGGTTCGGGTGACGGCGGAACCGGCAATGGCGGTACGTCCGGTACTTTGGAAAACGCACAAGCCGCGACAGCTCAGGCGCAGCTTCTGGGTCTTGGCCTGAACGCAGCCGATCCTGATCCGACCACTGGTGGTGGTGGAACCGCTGGTGACGCGAACGGACCTGGCGGTGCTGGCGACGGTGGCGACGGAACCGGTGGATCCGGTGACGGCGGCAACGGACCTGGCGGTGCTGGCGACGGTGGCGACGGAACCGGTGGATCCGGTGACGGCGGCAACGGTCCCGGTGGTGCCGGTGATGGCGGCGACGGATCCGGTGGATCCGGTGATGGCGGCCAAGGTGGTGGCCAGGCTGACGCGGACGCAGACGCAAGCGGTGTCGGCGACCAGACAGCGGCCGGACCGGTTATCGCTCAGACACCTGGTGATATTGACGGCATGACCTCGAACTGGCAGGCGCCCGATGGCTCTGGTGGAAACGGTGGAACCAACACGACAGACGGTTCTGCGGACGCTGAAGGCAACGGTACGTCGACAGCCGAAGGTACCGGCGGCGACGGCGGAACAGCCAACCCAACGTCAAGCTCGGCAGGAAGCGGCGCAGGTTCTGCGGATGCGACCAACGAAGCCGGTGACGGTGGATACGCCGAGTCGATGTCTGACGCAGCCAATGACGGCTACGCGGAAAGCCTCGCCGAAGCGATTGCCGGATATGGCGGTGACGCCGACTCCGACAACGATGCAACTTCGACCGGAACGGGCACCGGAACCGGTACCGCGTATTCGGGCGCAGGTGGCGCAGGTGGTGCCGCAGCGGCGACTGGCGGAACCAGTGGCGACGTCATGGGAAGCTCGACCGGCGGTGCGACCACCGGTGCGACCAACACCGGCGGTGAAGCGTCCGGCGCGAATTCCGGCACCGGCGGTGCTGGTGGCATGGGCGGCAGCTGGGGTTCGGACAACGGTGGCGACGGTATCGTCAACGGTGAGTCCTACGCTTCGGCAGCAGCCGTGGTCGATACATCGGCCTTCAACCAGTCGATCGTTATGGGCGCCAACGTGCTTGGCAACAATGTCGACACGACCATGGTTGGTGGTTCGATGACCTCGAGCTACTCGAGCGACGACACCGACGTATAAGATACGCGTTTCGGGGGCCGCATTACCGGCCCCCGGCTTATTGAAATTGCCGAGGCCGCCCAGTGCGGCCTCGGCCCAGCAAAACCAAACCGGAAATTTTCTGCCGGGGCGGTAGTTAAGGATCATTGACATGTCTTTCGACAGTGTTACCGAAAAGATTGCACACTTTATTGGAACCTTTGATCTTACGATTGAGCAAGCCCGCCTGAGGGATCAATACGAAGAGTTCACGGCGCAACGGCGCAAGTTTGAACTGGAAGAGTTGGAAGATCCGATTGCAATTCGGATCAAGGCCAAGCTTGACTTGGACCCCGGCGTTTACAAGCCGCTCCCCTACAAATTCATGACACCGCCTGACGATCCGACGCCTCCGCCATATTTCGGCGGGCCGGTCGAAGAGACGGTGATCAACATCGGTATGCCATTTGTCCAAGCGCCCCTGTTTTCGGAAAGCGAGCCCTTCGGGGGTGTGGAATACCAGTACAACGTGATCATGGAAAAACCTGAATCCGTGACCGAATTGATCGGGTCTGCTGTGACTTATACGTTCCAGATCCTAAAGCTGGTCGACAATGACACGGTGGGGCAGGGCGATTTCCGCGATGCCGAGGTGCTGATGGCGCAGGCCGAGGCTGCGGCAGAGCTGGCAGCTTCGTTGCACGTGATCTCGGCACCATCCTATGCAATTTCCGACTATCACTCGGTGGATTATGTAGAAGGGTTGGCCGAAGAAATGCTGACGCCCTTTGTCACGGATGTCGAGGGTGTGGTCGTCCACCAGTTCCAGGGCGCGGACGCGTTCGGGATCATCGTGAATGGGGAACACGTGGAAGAAGCGCCGGAATGGGAGGACCTTCTGCCGGCTCATCACAAGTCTGAAGACGAGGAAGAAGACGATACCCCCGATCCGACGCCAGCCGAGTGGGATCAGGATGACGAGTTCCAGTTCGGCGACGGTCATTCGGTTGTCACCGGTGGAAACCTCGCGATCAATCAGGTGAACGCAACGGTGGCCTGGGTGGATGCGCCCTACATCGCTGTGGGCGGTAAGTCGGTCAGCCTGACGCTTGTCAGCCAGGTGGCCATGGTTTCCGACATGGACAAAGGTGCGCCGGGGCACGAATCCGGCACCAAAGTGGTACAGACCTCGCATATCGCAATTGACGAGAACGCGGCGCATTGGCTGGATCAGGAGGCGGGCGGCGAGGAGCAACCGTCGCTGGTTGTTGTCGACTGGATTTACGGCGATCTGGTCGTCACGAATTTCGTCAAACAGACCATCGATGCGACCGATATCGACCATATCGAGACCGAGATTTCGGCTACGTCGACGCTCTATGCGCTGGGCGACAACGACATGGTCAACGTGACCAACATCATTCAGTTGGGTTCGTACTACGATCTGGTGATGATCGGCGGCGACATGATCTCGGTCGATATGCTGATGCAGTCGCTGGTGTTGCTGGATGACGACGTGGTCACCGGCGGCATGGCGGATGCCGAAGCTGGGTCCGACGAAAACCTGATGATGAATCAGGCATCGGTCAGCACGATCGGCAAAGATGTCCACGAACAGATGCACGACACCATGTCAGCCGCGCTCGACATGACCGAGGCGAATATGGAGGCGTTGGAGGAGGCACTGTTGAACGATCCGACCTTCGCAGGGATGGAGCAACTGCGGGTGCTGAACATCGAAGGCAATCTGTTGCAGGTCAACCTGATCGAACAGGCAACGGTGCTGGCGGATCAGGACGACGTCCACCTGAAGGGTCCCGATGGCGCGATGACCGAAGTCACAGCGGGCAGCAATGCGATGCTGAACGCGGCCAATATCACCAAGACTGGGGTCGACTCGACGGTCATGGCCGCAAATGGTGAGTTCTCCGAGTTGTTGCTGCATCAGGCAAGCCTGCTCGACGTGCCAACCAACGAAGAGATCGAAGACATCGCCAATGAGGCGATTGCCCTGATCATGGAGGATATGTCCAAGCCCGGCGACGAAAGCGGTATCGGGCCGAAAGGTACCGATCTGACGCCCGGTGAAATGGCGACCGCCGACGATGGCCTGCAAACCATGCTGGCCTGATTTTCCTGTAAGTTACGAGTGACTCGAAGGTTCCATATATGTCGATCGTTTTTTCGTCACGCCGCACCCGTTTTGCCAGTCCGTTAGACCGGCACGGTGGCGGCGGACCCTTGGCCCTGAAACCCAGCGAATTGGTTTCCGGGTCCTCAAAGGCTGACGCTGCCAAACCTATTTCCCGGCTGCGTCTGGACAAGGAGATGCGAGTGCCAGATTCCGCGCAATGCCCTGCGGCTGCTGCCTCTGATGAGGCGCAGGCGGTTCTGAACGGGGCGCTGAAGGCGACGTCTGGCACCGGGACGGCCGAGCAGGCACAGACCAGGTTCGTTAATCAGCCATCAGAGCCAGAACCAAACAGATCTGAACCACCGCGCGCCGGCTCTCCCCTTCGGCGCGCATCGTCGCGACCCGCGCAAGACGAAGACCATGTGGGAGGCGACACTGGGGTGGCCGCCGAGGCCGAAGAGCCTGATCGTGACCCCGCCAAGCCATCGACCGCGCGCATGACCCCCTCTGCGCCGTCTGGCGGCGGAAAAAGCATAGGCACCACGATCGAAGGTAAGGCGAATGAGCCGCTTGTCCGCTCGACGTCGGGCGGAGGAGACGGCAAGGGGCCACCCCAAACCTTTCACAAACGCACGCCGCCGGAAGATTTTCAAAGAACGCTGCGCACGTCGCTCAAGGCGATCTGGCGCAATCTGGCATTCGTGCTGTTATTGACCTGTGCGACCAATGTTCTGATCCTGGCGATCCCGATTTATCTGTTCCAGATCAGTGACCGGGTACTGACCAGCCGGTCATTGGACACGCTGGTTATGCTGACCGTGATCGTGGCCGGTGCGGTGATCTTTCAAGCGGCGTTTGACGCTGTGCGTCGGTTCATGCTGATGCGCACCGCGGTCGAGGTCGCCGCACGTCTCGGCGCACCGGTTTTGAGCGCGGCGGCGCATGCGTCCTTGCACGGTAATGGGCGCGAGTATCAGACCTTGGGGGATTTGCAGCAGGTGCGCGGGTTCCTCGTGTCCGGCACACTGATTTCGTTTCTTGATGTGCCCTTTGCTCCGCTGTTCATCCTAATGATTTTCCTGGTCCACCCGCAGCTTGGCATGATCGTCGTAACCACTGCGCTGATCCTGATGGTGATCGCACTGATCAACCAGAAAATGACGGCCAAACCCTTTGCCAAGGCCAATATGGCGCAGTCGCTGGCCAACCAGCACCTCGACTCGATGTCGCGCAACAGCCAGATCATCAACGCGCTGGCCATGATCCCCGAGGCGGTCCGCATTTGGGGTCGGGACACGGCGCAATCCCTGACCTGGCAGGTCAAGGCACAGGACCGGAACGTGATCTTTGCAGCCGTCTCGCGCGCCGTGCGCCTGCTGACGCAGATCGGTATCCTAGGCTGGGGCGCCTATCTGGCACTGCAGGGCGAGATCACCGGCGGCATGGTCATTGCCGCCTCGATCATCGCTGGCCGCGCCTTTGCCCCGATCGAGGGGTCCATCGAAGGCTGGAACACCTTCCTTTTGACACGTGGCGCGTTCGGGCGGATTCAGCATCTGCTGTCAAACTCGGCCTTGCAGTTCGAAAAGCTGCGCCTGCCACGCCCCGAGGGGCGTGTGGATGTCGAACGCCTGTTGTATGTTCCAGGTGGAACCAAACGCGTCGTATTGAACGGTATCTCTTTCTCACTGAATCCGGGCGAAACGCTGGCCATCATCGGCAATTCTGGTGCGGGCAAAACGACGTTGGGCAAGACGCTGGTCGGGTCGATCCTGCCAACCTCGGGCAGTGTGCGGCTGGACCTGATGGATATCCGCAACTGGGACCCGCGCCAATTTGGTGAAAGCATCGGCTATCTGCCGCAGGACGTGCAGCTGTTTCCGGGAACCATCAAGGACAATATCGGCCGCATGCGCTCGGACGCGACGGATGAACAGATTCACGATGCTGCCGTTCTGGCCGATGTGCACAACATGATCGCGACGCTGCCGCAGGGATACGAAACCGTTGTGGCGGCTGACGGATCGCCCCTGTCGGGCGGTCAGAAACAGCGTATCGCTCTGGCGCGCGCGTTCTTCGGCAACCCGCGCATGGTGGTACTGGACGAGCCGAACTCGAATCTGGACGTTGCGGGTGACAAGGCCCTGGCCCGGGCGATTTCGCAGGCCAAGGAAAGCAAGATTACCGTTGTGGTGATCACGCAAAAGCCGACGCTGCTGAGCGTCGTCGACAAGATCATGCTGCTGACGGACGGGCGTGTTGCCTTGTTCGGTCAGCGCGAACAGGTGCTGGAACAGCTCAACGGGCCGCGACCAAAGCCCGAGTTGAAAGGCGGGGGGGATAAGTAATGACCGATTTGGTGAAGGTCGAGGACCCGACCGTTTGGTATTCGGAAGTTCCACGTTCGATCCATAAGCAGATCGTTCTGGGCCTTGTGATGCTGGTGGTCTGTTTTGGCGGCTTTGGCCTGTGGTCTTTCCGCGCGCCTCTGGCGGCGGCAGTCATCGCACAGGGCAGCTTTGTGGCCACCGGACGCAACAAGATCGTGCAGCACCTTGAAGGCGGCATTATCGAGGACATTCTGGTATCCGAAGGCGAAGCGGTTCAGGCTGGGCAAATCCTGATGACCCTGGACCAGACCTCGGCCGAGGCCAATGAACGAGAGTTGTTCATCCGTAAAATCCGCCTTCAGGCCATGACCGAACGCCTGTTGGCAGAACACAGCGAAAAGGAACGGCTGGTCTTTTCTCAGGGGCTTATCGACGCCTCTGATGACGTCGAAGTGATGACAATTCTCGACAGCCAAAAGCTCAGCTTCGATGTCTCGCGCAAGACGTTGCTGAACGACATCGCCCTGCTGGCGCGCAACATGGAGGCGCTGCGCATTCGCGCGACAGGCTTTGAGGCGCAACTGAGCAGCATGCAGCGCCGCTCGGAGATTTTGCAGGAAGAATACGACACAAAGGCGTCGCTGTTTGAAAAAGGCCTCGTGCGCAAAGGTGATCTGAACACGATCCGCCGTGTACAGGCCGAGGCCGAAGGCCAGTTGGCGCGTCTGCAGGCGGAAACCGCTGAAGTGAACACAATGCTTCTGAAATACGAAGAACAGATCACGCGCACCCGGTCGGCCTATCGCGAGGCGGCGCTGGACGAATTGGGCGTGATTGAAGCCGATCTTGAAAGTGTCCGCGAAAAGGCCCGTCAGGCCCGCAGCATTCTGGACCGTGCAGTTGTGCGGGCGCCGGTAACGGGCACAGTGGTGCGACTGCACCATCATACGCCCGGCGGTGTGATTGAAACCGGTGAGCCGATAGCCGAGATTTTGCCCGCTGATGCGCCGCTGATTATCGAGGCGCAGATCCCGCGGACCGAGATTGACAGTGTCGTCACCGGTCAAACGGCCACGGTGCGGCTGGTCGCGCTAAACCAGCGCACGACTCCGGTTTTGTACGGAGAGGTTTTCTATATCTCGGCTGACTCTCTGCTCGAGGACGCGGCGGGTATTCCTCAAGAAGTTTACCTTGCACGCATCTCGCTCACCGCAGATGAAACGAACCGGGTGCGTGGTTTCATTCCGACACCAGGTATGCCCGCCGAGATCATGATCCAGACCGAGGAACGGACCTTTGCGGCCTATATCGCCAAACCGGTAACAGACAGCATGTCCCGCGCTTTCCGAGAGCATTGACGCAGCGGCTACATCTTCCAAAAATTGCATGTTAGCATCCTGTCAAATCTGAACAGGAGAATGCCCCATGCCCGCAACAGTCAAAACCATGATGGAGGCCGCAAACGCTGCGGTCGAACGCATCGACACTGCCCGCGCAAAGGAACTGATCGGGCAGGGGGCGCTGTTGCTCGACATCCGGGACGCGTCAGAGCTTGAGCGGACAGGGCGCGCCGCAGGCTCTCATCACATCTCGCGCGGGATGCTTGAGTTTCGCGCTGACCCCGACCTGCCGTCGCATGACCCGGAACTGCGCCGGGATCGACCGATCGTCATGTATTGCGCATCCGGTGGGCGCGCAGCTTTGGCGGGCAAGTTGCTGAAGGACATGGGCTATGTCGAAGTTTATAACCTCGGCGGCCTGACCGATTGGGTCAATAGCGGTGGCGAGGTTTCTGACCCGTCCTAAGCGTTGAGGAATGCGCGAACCGCGCCTTCGAACTCACGGGGTTTTTCGGCATGCAGCCAATGCCCGGCGCCGTTGATCTTTGCAAATCGCGCGTTTGGAAACAGGGCGCGGATTTGATCGCGGTGTTCGGGCAACACATAGTCCGACGCGCCCCCGGACAAGAACAGAGCTTTGCCATCCCATGAGGCATCGACCGCAGGGAAGCCCATGATATTGGGCATTTGGTCGGCCAGCACATCCAGATTCAGCAACCACCGCTTTTCCTTGACGTCCAGCGATTGCGTAAAGAAGCTTTGCAACGCCTTTTCGACACCCAATTCGGCCAATTGCTGTTCCGCGTCCGAACGACGGGAGATTTGGTCCATGTTTACTGCGCGCATTGCTTCGATGAATTGAATCTGGCTATGCGTGTAGGTCACGGGCGCAATATCGGCCACGACAAGCTTGCGAACCTTCTGGCCATACCTGAGCGCCAACATCATCGCGGCTTTGCCGCCCATCGAGTGCCCCAGCACGTCTGCATGTCCACCATGGGCATCAACGACCTCGGCCAGATCCTGCGCCAGACTGGGGTATGTGTGCTTGGGGTCCCAAAAGCTGTAGGCATGGTTGCGCATATCAACCGCGATAACCTGCCGTTCATCAGACAGTCTGCGCGCGATCACCCCCCAGTTGCGGCCCGAACCGTAGAGGCCGTGCGCAATCAGCAAAGGTGGTTGATCGGTCGGGTCGCCATGAAGGATCGTATTCAGCATGACGCTGTGATACCCGCCGATGCGTGAAACAACCAGCCCCATTGTCGCGGCCACCGCTCAAGGGTACATTGCCCCGTCAGGAGGCGCGATGTCGCAGGATTTCGATATTCAGACCCGGATTGCCGAGACAATCCTGCTGTTGCGCAAGAAGCTTGGGCTGCGCGACAAGACTTTGGCCGAGTCGGTCAAACGTGCAAAGCGCCGTCTGCCGCGTCGAATCTACAAGCAGGCTTTGTTGTTGGCTCGCGCCGAGAAGATGGCCGAACACCCCAAGCTCCGGTTGGTTCTTGACACCCCAAAGCTCGAAAAAGCGTCGGAAGAGGTGCAGGCTCATCTGACTGCGATCAATCTGGCGGATCGCCGATGGGGCTGGTTTCTGAGCTTTATGGGGTCGCTTGCCTTGGGATTGCTGGCGCTGACTGCGGTCGGTTTGATCGTCTTGCGATGGCGCGGGTTTATCTGAGCCGACCGGAAACCGGAACCGATAACGAAAAACGGCGCCCGCGAGGACGCCATTTTCGTTTTCTTCCAACCGCTTACAGGTTCGGATAGATTGGGAACTTGGCGCAGAGGTCTGCGACTTCGGCCTTGACCTTGGCCTCGACGGTGGAGTTACCGTCCTCGCCATTGGCGGCCAGACCGTCGACAACCTCGATGATCCAGTCGGCGATCTGGCGGAACTCGGTCTCGCCAAAGCCGCGGGTGGTGCCGGCGGGGGAGCCCAGACGGATGCCGCTGGTGATGGTCGGTTTTTCGGGGTCAAACGGCACGCCGTTCTTGTTGCAGGTGATATGTGCCCGGCCCAGAGCCTTCTCGGTGGCGTTGCCCTTGACGCCTTTGGGGCGCAGGTCGACCAGCACCACATGGGTATCGGTGCCGTGGGTCACCGTGTCCAGACCACCCTTGATCAGTTGATCCGACAGCGCCTGCGCGTTGGCCACGACTTGCCGGATATAGCTTTTGAACTCGGGGCGCAGCGCCTCGCCAAAGGCCACCGCCTTGCCTGCGATCACATGCATCAGCGGGCCGCCCTGAATGCCGGGAAAGATCGCGGAATTCACTTTCTTAGCGATATCTTCATCATTGGTCAGGATCATACCCCCACGCGGACCGCGCAGGGTCTTGTGCGTGGTGGTCGTCGCCACATGCGCATGCGGGAAGGGAGAGGGGTGTTCACCAGCTGCCACAAGACCGGCGAAATGCGCCATGTCCACGTGCAGGTATGCTCCGACCATATCGGCGATCTCGCGCATGCGGGCAAAGTCGATCTGGCGCGGGATGGCCGAGCCGCCTGCGATGATCAGCTTGGGGTTATGCTCTTTCGCCAGCGCCTCGACCTGATCATAGTCCAGCATGT
>NZ_JBQFXD010000003.1:0-383053 GCF_056540665.1 Ruegeria sp. AM4
ACCTAGTAAAAGCCCAATTCTCTCTAAACGATCAATCAATACACGGCCTCAATTAGCCGAATAGGCGATAGGCCCACCAAAGTGTCGCGGGGTGGAGCAGCCCGGTAGCTCGTCAGGCTCATAACCTGAAGGTCAGAGGTTCAAATCCTCTCCCCGCAACCAAACTTCCAACAGCCCGTTCGATCTGCAAACAGTCCACTGGACTGTTTGCAGATCGTAGGCGCGGGGAACCGGCAAAATCTTGCCGGTAGTGAGTTAGCATCTTTTCAATTCGTAACAGATCGCGATAAAGCTCGGTGACCACTCAAATCGGCATTGAAGCTTCTTGCAAAACAGCGACCGCAAAACGAATTCAAATTGGCCGCGCCTGTCCGGTGCCGCTCGAATTGCGATCGCGTTTGCGCTTGTTGGTCTTGTCTCGGCCTGCGCCCAGAACCCAAATGAAGTGGAACTTGATCCCGAACGTCAGTCGATGGCGCTGAGAGAGGTCGCGCAAAAACAGGCCCGAGGGCACAGGGTGTGGTGCGTACCCTACGCGCGAAACCTCAGCGGCATTCAGATTCGTGGCAATGCCAAAGACTGGTGGGCGCGGGCGCACAACATTTTTGAGCGGGGCAGTGAGCCTGCTGTCGGCTCGGTAATGTCGTTTCGGGCAACCGGCGGAATGCCTCTTGGCCACGTAGCTGTCGTGTCCGACATTGTCGACGACAGGCAGGTTATCGTGAATCACGCCAATTGGCACCGAAACAAGGTGTCGTTGAAGATGGGCGTCAGGGACGTTTCGAAAAACAACGACTGGTCATTGGTTCGGGTCGAAAGCCAACCGGGCCGGTATGGCAGTTTCTATCCGATAAACGGTTTCATTTATCCAAAAGTCGATGGGTGAGCTCAAACGGTTCCTATTGGTTGACCGGATTTGATGGACTGGTTTGATTGATTGTTGGTGCGTATCTGATCTTTAATTCGTCCGGACAATTGGATCTGGCACCGGCAGGCGGAAAAGCTAGACACATCTATTTGGGCCCGCGCACGCTCCAGAAGAAAGAATAGTCTACCCAGCCTGCATCGCGCTTTCGAGTTGGATGTCAACGGGGATGCCCACCACCAGATCGGGTTCGGCAGTATTTTGAAGTCGAACGTACCTTCGCCAGGGATCACGATGGTATAGGCGCGAAACTCTTTTAGGCGACTTCTGGAAAAAACCTTGTACAATGCAGCTCGTTTTTTAAGCTCGAGATTATTCTGCGTAAAAATCATTTGTGAGTTCACATGGCAATTGCCCCGGCGGTTCTGGGCTTTGAAGATCATAATGACAGCCTTGCGCGCATGCAATCGCGCAAGGCTATTCGACAACGGTACCGATGCGTTTTTCTGGTACACGGGCGATACCAACAAAGGCAGTTCCGGCTCACCCGTTTTGAACAACCGCTGGGAGGTTCTGGCCGTGCATCACAAGGCGATACCTGACACAGATGTCAACGGGCACGTTCTGGACGTCAACGGCAAGAAGATCGCCAAAGACAGATTTGAAGAGAACGATGCGCGGGTCCGCTGGCTGGCCAATGAAGGTATCCGGGTTTCGCGCATCGTCGAAAAGCTTGAAGCGCAGACTTTCACCAATGCGAAACATACTCAGGTCCGGGACGAGCTGTTGGCTTTGTGGGCCGATCCGCTGGTCACAGACCGGGCGCGACGGGCCTCATTCGACGGGATGAAGGGGCTGCTTTAGCGGGCGCGATGTTCTGATTTATTCCGAGGCTATTCAAAAGCCGACGAATCATGGTTTATTTAGTATATATTTATCAATCATTAAGTGTATTTATCGGAGCCTTATATGCCACGCAAAGCACTTGCCGCCCTTCTTTTGGTCGCCGGAACCGCTGCGGCCGAGGAGTTTTCGCAGAACGACGTCTCCATTCTTCTCGAGGCACCAATGCAGGCAAGTGACCCGCGTGTCGAAGTGCCTGAGGCGATTTTTTCCACCGCGCTGGCAGCGACGGCTGGCGCGGTCATCGATGCTGTCAACGGAATGCCGAGTGCGGTGCAGACCATCGATTCAAGCCTTCTGACCAATCGTCGCGACCAGTTGCATGTGGCCTCGGTTCGGATCGATCCGGGTGCGCCGGGTCTGGACGCAGCGTTCAGGCCGTTCGGACGCAACCTGCAGATCAGGCTTGTCGTGCAACCTGTCGACTTTGCCGCAAGCAGCGCGGTCAAGGACGAGGCTGTGCATCTGGTCTACACCTTTGGCGCAAACGCTTCAGAAAGTATGCCGTCTTGTCCGTTCCGGGTATTGCCTGATCAGGGCGACATGGATGATTTTCAGGCAGCGCTGGATGATCTGGCCGCTATTCGGGATGAATTGGCGGCGATGGGGGTGGACACAGCCGGGACTCCGCTGGGCGTTCACCCGGCGTTCGAAAACCCTGCCGCTGCCGAGTTGCTCACAGAACGCCTTGGCAGCTTTTTGGAGAACCACCTGAGCGAAGACAGGCTATCCGCAGTATCTGTCGCGGGTCTGCCGCCCGGTGCGCCCGAGCCGTGGGTGTTTCTGGCGTTGCAACGGAGTGACGCCGGGTTCGCCCCGGTTCCCAGCCCTGCCATTGCCCAGCCCGAGGACGGCGCCGGGGCCATGAACTTTCAGCAGATGCTGACATTCTTAGACGATCGCGAGAACGGCGGTGTTGTGCCGCCGGGTCTGACCCGCAACCGATTGCCGGTTGATTGTCTGGCGAACTTTGTCCTCCCCGCAATTGGTTTGCCGCAGCCCGATCCCAGCGCCGGTGTCTCGACCAGCACGTTGTTTGGCAGTGGCAATAACAGCCCCGAGGGCGCGGCTGAAATCGCCAGCGTCATTGCCGATGCCGGTGCTGCACATTTCTTCAATACGGATTGCGTCAGTTGCCACACCGAAACCCGCCGGGAATTGGACGCCGGGCCAGACACGCAGGTCGTGGCCGAGCGTATCGCGTCGGAGGAAGACCTCGCGATCGACGATCTTCCACGCAGTCCAGACGGGGCAGGGAACCGCTTTGATCGCTGGAACGTCCGCGCCTTTGGCTGGTTCCCCGGATTTCGTGCACCCGGCACACGCGCACATGCCACGGTCACTCGTCGGACCGCACGCGAAACAGCCGAAGTGGTGGCTTGCCTCAACGAAGGGGATTGGACCCAGCTGGATATCCCCTGCCTAAGCGAAGATCACACCCAGTTCTTTGATCAGGGTTGGCAAGACGAGATTCGCAGAATGTACTACCACACCAGCCAGGGCGGAGACATCATGCCGCTCAGCTGGTTCCTTGCGCTTGAAACGAGCGACGGCACGATGCGCTTTGCCTCGCCCGAGAATCTGTCGCGGTACGGACTGTTGCCATCACCCATTGACGCGCTCAATCCGCACGGATTGCCGGTCGGTTTTGCCGTGGCATCCACCGAGGATGGTTCAAAAGTTGGTTTGAACTGTGCGGCGTGCCATACCGCCGATGTCGTTATCGACGGCGCGCAATTCAGGATTGATGGCGCGCCTGCGAGTTTTGACTTTGACCGGTTCGTTCTCGATCTGGCGCGGGCGGTCCGCGAAACCGGCCAGATGGATATTCTCAAAGATCCCACCGGTCGGACACCGAAGCCACGCTTTCGCAAATTCATGCAGAACCTTGGGCTTATCGATCCCGCCGAACTGGGCAATCCCGAGGAGTTCACGCCAAAGTTTCTTGGGTTTGCATCCAAGTTCTCTGGTCGCATGGCGCAGCGCAGCCCGTTGCACCCTTCGGGGCCGGGGCGTGTCGATGCATTGACCCAGATCGTCAACGCAGTGGCCGTCAAGGACATGGGCATTGTCGAGAACTTGGCGACGCCGCGTGCGCCGACCAGCTATCCGGCGCTGTGGTTGGCCGACCAGCTGGAATATGTCCAGTGGAACCTTGCGGTCGCCGATCCGTTTGCCAGAAACCTCGGCCAGGCGCTCGGGGTTTTTGGGACGGTTCACATTGAAGAAAGCACAAGGTTCGACTCCTCTGCGGATTATGGTGCGCTCGAGCTGTACGAAGACTGGATCAAAGATTTGTCCGCGCCAGCTTGGCCGGAAGAGTTGCTTGGCCCGATCAATGTCGCGCTGGCAGAGCAGGGCCGCGACCTGTTTAGCGCGAAGTGCGAGGGGTGTCACAATGCGCCGCCCTATCGCGAGACGAAACCGAGTGAGAACGAAAATGGCGATAGGTTCATAGCAGTCGGTGCTATTTTGGCGTCTGACGCCGGAACGGACGACGCATACACGCGAGCATTTACGCAACGTTGGGCAAGAACAGGGCTATTGGAGGACCCTGCCTCTGATATATGCGGCCTGCGCGCAGTCGTCCCGTCCGTTTTGCTGCTGCAAAAGGTTGTGGGTGGTGTCGCACAAAAAGCGCTGGGGGATCAGTTCGCTGAAAAAACACGTCTAAGGCCCGCTGGTCACGCTGACTGTCAGGCAGCAATACCACAATGTACCGACCCAGAACCTTGCAACTACAGACCACCCGAAAGGGGGCATGCCCTTAAGGCATCGCCATTGATCGGTGTTTGGGCAACCGGTCCCTATCTGCACAACGGGTCGGTCCGCACGGTTTATCAAGTGATCTCACCGCCGGAGGAGCGCGAGCAGACGTTTTTCGTCGGTGATCGTACCCTGGACGCAGAACGGCTGGGATTTGTCAGCTCCGACCAGGAAAACGCGTTTCTCTTTGACACATCAGTGCCGGGAAACGGAAACGGTGGGCATGTCTTCTGGGACACACCTTTCACGCACGATGAAAAAATGGCGATCGTCGAGTACCTGAAAGACCCCGAGCGTTTTCCGGTTCAGCGGCCGTAACACCGTCGCCTTCGGGTGCGGAAAGAAACAAAGTGGTGCGTCGCGCAGCAAAGGCTGTGTCCGGTAGTTGTTTCTGAACGGCATTGGGCCACAGCCGCCGACCAATTGAAGGGAAGGAGATTTTTATGTCTGACAAGCACAAGCAATATGACCACGACCTCAGCCCGAATTTGGGCGAGTTGCAGCTGCCGGACGGTCACGTGGCCGACGCTGGTCATCATGGTCATCAGAAGTCGTTTACCTCCACCAGAACCGCCATTCACCGTGGCAAGAAAATCAAGATCAAAACCACCTATCGCATCGAAATCGATGGCGAACCGCTGACACTGCACACCATGGTCATGGATGACGGCACGGTTCATTGCCACGGGCTGCCGAATTACTCGTTCCCGTCAGCGATTGATCTCGCGCGCTCGATCATCGACGCGGCGCGCCTTGCGCCGCTGGTCCGGGACGAGCTTGGATCTGGAGGTCACGATCACGGCGATCATGACCATGACGATCACGGAGGGCATCACTGATGGCCGGTACCAGAGAAAACATTCTTGTCAGTCAAACCGTTCGGGACCAGTTTCTTCAGGGGATGGTCGCGCTGGATCAACCGAATTCGGGCATCTTTGCGCGCGATATCCTGGCGTTTCTGAGGAACAACAATCTGCCGCTGGACATCGTTGGCGTGGATCAGGAGCTTTCGATCTACGATATCTTTGTGTTCTGGCATGTGCTTGCCATGTCGATTCCTTTCCCTGTTGGAAACGCGGCGCATAGCGGCCCCATCTTCCTGCCCTGGCACCGGATGTACCTGATCCGGCTCGAAGAGAATCTGCAACAGGTTCTGGGCGACCCGGATTTCGGTCTGCCCTATTGGGACTGGGCTGCAGATGGTGAATTGCCGGTTCAGGATCAGTGGCGCACCGATTTGTGGTCGCCGCAATATATCGGTGAGGCGCGCGGTGCTGTTCGGACCGGTCCCATCGCGAACATGCAGGTACGGCTGGTACAGGACGCGCAAACCGGACGGCTGGTGTCCACACCACCCCGAGCGATCCAACGCGCAAGCGGGCTCAACCCGTTGGTCAGAACCCTGCCGACCGAGACGCAGGTGGACGTCGCGTTAAATCAAGCCGTCTATGACCGACCACCGTGGAACCAGAGTGTCGTCAGCCACCGCAATGTTCTGGAAGGCTGGGTGCAGGGCCCGCAGCTTCACAACCGGGTACACGTCTGGATCGGCGGAGATATGGGGCCGGGAACCTCGCCCAATGATCCGGCCTTCTTCCTCAACCACTGCAATGTGGACCGCATCTGGCAGCTTTGGATGGACCGCAACGGTCAGGACTACGAACCGGGGCGCAATCGTGGCCCTCAAGGCCATCGGATCGACAGCACAATGGTGTCGATCATCGGACAGGCGCTGACGCCGGAACAGGTTCTGGATCCGTCCACCTGGTACGTCTATGACCACCAGCTTATCGCCTAGAGGCGCAATGGCAAATCCGGCAGTCAGTGCTTCGGAGACTTGGAACGGTCAAACCTGGAGAACCCTGCATGGGTATTGGCGCGCGCATTCAGAAGTTTTTTGAACCGCAGAAAGGCTGGCCGCTTGAAACTCTTGTCGAGTTCAAGCGCCAGCGCCAAATTCAGGCGCTTTGGATTGGCATCCTGGCCTTTCTGTTGCCGGTTGTCCTGTATTATGGCCATCGCACGTCAGAGTGTTTTCGGGACTCGATCTCACACAGCTACTATCTGCCATTCTGGGGCGATGTCTTTGTTGCCGTGACGTGCAGCGTTGGGCTGTTCCTTATGTTCTATCGCGGACAGTCCAAGCCCGAGCGCTATCTGGCGGTCTTTGGCGGGATTTGTGCGATTCTTGTGGCCATGAATCCAACCAACGGATCGGGCTGCGACGACATTTTCGCACCGTCTCGGATTTTGCTGGAATCCCACACGACCACGACGTTGCCCAATGCATTTCCAATGGAAACCTTCCGAGGCAAGTTTCACCTGATTGCAGCGGTTTTCTTGTTCATAACGCTCGCGATCTTCAACCTGTTTGTGTTTACCGCAACCGACCGGAACAACGATTTTCAGACCAAACAAAAGAACCGGAACAAGTGTATTCGCAACGCGATCTACAGGGTTTGCGGCGTGTTGATGATCATCACGCTTGCGACGCTTGCATTCGGTCTGAGTGCCGGTTTCGAAGATTGCGACGCTTTTGATGACGCCAAAGGCGTATTCATCCTTGCGACAGGCTGCGAACCACATGCATGGGACAAGTACAACGCCACGTTCTATCTGGAATGGCTCGGCCTTGCGCTGTTCGGGATCGCATGGTTCGTAAAAGGTCGAGGGGGTGGTTTTCTGTTGCTGGATGAAAAGCCCGATCAGATCTTTTCGAAACCGTGGTGGTGGCCGCTTTGGGGGCGTGACGATCCGCCAGAGGTGGACAAGACGGGCGGTGGTTGAAGCGCTGCGGCGTCGGTGATCGGATCGGTCACTAGGGTGGCAACGCGCGCGGTTATTGATGCGTTGGCGTCCACTTGTCCAAAGCTTCCAGAAACTTTGGATGTTCGCCCTCGTGCATTCCGATATTGGTCTCGGGATAGGGGAACCGTTGCTGGGTGACCTCCTTGTGGAACATCCCCAGGGCAGCGACCCTTTCCTCATGGATCTGCCCGTGCAAGCGCCCCACATCTCCAAACGCGTAGGCATGATTTGGCGGTTTGTCCTCTTCGCTCGCCTCGCCGCAAATATCTGCAACGAAAGAGAAAACCGCGTCACCCGCGTTGCCCGATCCCAACGAGAAGGTCACGACCGAGGTCTTGGTGTTCACCGCAGCAAGAACCTCTTCGGCCAGGCACTCGACCTCGACTGCGAAGACGCCGACATCCTCCATGCGTTTCAGGGTCGAGAATACCTTCATCGCTTCCTCAGCGGTTCGTCCCCAGGCGCGCAGTCCCCCACAATGATGGCTGAATGTCGGGATCAATCCGATATGACTTTGAACCGGGATGCCGTCCTTTGCCATACGTTCCATCACCTCAAACGAGCGCAGGGTATAATACATGTCGGCCCCGCTGCGCATTGTCTCATAGGCGTGTGCGACAATCTCGTCATCAGACCCGAATTGCGCCCAGCTTGATCCGGCACCGGTGAAATGGGTGGGTGCGATGGCGCGAACGTCGTGCATTTGGTCGGCACCCACGACAAACAGATCGATCCCCGCATCGACGCAGGCGCGCAGCTCGTCATTGTTGGAGGGATTGGCCATCGATAGCGTGCGCCCCGAGCCTTTCAGCGCCTTTAGGTCAGCGACCGTATAGTTCCGCTGCGCCGGGTTTCTGCTAAAATCGTAAATCCGTTTCATTCCATTCTATCCCCTGAGGTTGGCGTTCCGCGGACTGACACTATTGGCCGGACCAGATTTTGCGGCGACGCTTTTTCACCAACTCGTTGCCTTCGGACGTGCCGTCGTGGAAGGTGCCCAACCATTTGTCCCACGGGGTCTCATAGGTGCCATAGTTGCAATCGAAAAACCGATGGTGCAGCTGGTGAAAAAAATCCCCGACCTCCAGTCCAGCGGTCTTTCCTACCTTCAGTTTCTCGAACCCCGCATGCGAGGTCGGAGCCCCGATGCCGTGGTGAAACAACAGAAAAATCACGTGAATCGGGTGCGCCGGAATGACCAAAAACAAAAGCGTATCCGTCATCAGGATGAAGCTCTCGACCGGATGCATCGCCAGGCCCGACCATGGCCCGGTGTTGATGTTCTTGTGGTGCCAGGAATGCACGTGCTTGTACATGAACCCGATATGCAGCAACCGGTGCTGACAGTAGAAATAGAAGCCCGCCCAGATGGGGATCAGGATGATCAGTGTGACAAACCAGACCGGGTTTGATTCAAAACTGATCATCGTTGCCCAACCATTGGCATAGGCATACCACATGACGCATTCCCAGAACGTCCAGAACTGCATCGCGACAAACGACCACAGCATGTTGTCCCAGACCTGGTTTTTGAACCAGAATGCCTTGGTATTGGTCATCATCGGGCGCATGTCATAGCGCGTCTCGTCGCCCTGGACGCCGAGTTTCCAAAGCAGAAGATGCAATCCGCCGGCGACCGCAAACAGGATGATGAAATTGCGGATCCAGACCTGGAAAACCCAGTCAAACGACAGGGTCTCGGCGCGGCTGAGATCGGGGATAGCAAAAACCCAGGTAAGGATCGCACCCAGCAGCAGCAAACACCGTATGCCGATCGGATTCCAACTGCGCAGCAGATAAAGGACCGAGGCCAGCGGCTTCATCGGCCAGTCCCAGTAGGGCGCGACCCGAAGCGGCAGATTGGGCGTGAAGTTCCATATTTTGCGCGGCGCTCGGGTTGGCGCATCAGCTTGATCGGTCATCTCGACAGCTTTCTTAAACGCGTGCAGATGCTGTTTGAGGGACAACAAGCGGCTGATCTTCGGCCTGCATCACCGCTTGGTCATAGGGCGTGCGGGCAAAGACTTCGTGCACCATCGGGGCGAAGAACGAAAGCGGCAAGGTGTCGTAATCCGGGTCGAAACTGGCCTGATCCCAGCGCTCGCAGAATTCGGCGCAATCGTCGAAATATTTGTGCCCGCGATGGCGGTCACGTTTGTTCTGGTCAAAGCCCTCAAGGTGATGGCCATAATACAGCATCTGGAAATCGCCGTGGGTTTCCACGCACCAGCGGCACTGCTCGCGCACAAACGGTTTCAGGATCGTGGCAGCATATTCATCGTGGTTGTAGGGGGCAAAGATATCACCAATGTCATGCAAAAGCGCCGATACGACCCAGTCGATGTCCGCCCCATCGCGCCAGGCCCGTGTGGCCGACTGCGTCGAATGTCCTAGCCGAGTGATCTGATAGCCAGACAGCCCCTCGTCCAGATGTTCCAACGCATGCAGCAGCCGATCGGCGGTGCCTTTTGTGTATTCGATCTCATGCGCCGTCAGGAATTCGTACTCTTCCTTCGTGCCGTCCTTCATCTGAGTGAATTTCACGCGTTCCATGTTCTGACTCCCCAACGGTGTGCTTGGAGGAGTCATCACACAGTTTGGGCGCAGGCGGCGAGACCAAATTGTTGAATGCTTTGATGCTTTTTTGTTATCCAAGGCTATTATGGTTAGACGTCGTCTTCCCCCTTTAAATGCGCTGCTTGCGTTTGAGGCGGCTGCCAGACATGGCAGTTTCACGCGCGCAGCCGAAGAGCTGTCGGTGGCGCAGCCTGCTGTCACACGGCACATCGCTAATATTGAGGCATGGCTGGGCGCGCCGGTCTTTGCGCGACGAGGCAATAAGGTTTCGCTGACTCCACAGGGGCAGGACCTGGCCGAGCTGTCCACTTCGGCGCTGGACAGGCTGGAACTGGGTCTGCAGAACATTCTCTCCACGGACGATCGTGAGCTGCGGATTGGCGCGTCTTTTGGTGTAACGCATCTGTGGCTGATGCCGAGGATCAGCAAAATGCGCGCGGCCGCGCAGGTCACGATCAATTTTCTGACGTCCGACAATTATCGCGATTTCGAAGAACCCTCGGTCGATCTGTCAATTCGGTTCGGAACAGGCGATTTTGGCGACCGCTCGAGCGACCTGCTGTTTCCCGAGACCTGTCAGGTGATTGCAAGCCCGGCGTTCCTGGCCGATAACCCGGATTTCGACCCCTTTCGGCTGGCCGAGACGGTGGACCCCAAACACATGTTCGACCATGGCGATCCTTACGCGCATGGTTGGATGACCTGGCATGACTACGCCGCAAGAACTGGCCAGTCCCTGGATGCCGATACTCCGTTCGAGCGGGTCGCGAGCTATCCGACCATGCTGGACATGATCTGCGCGGGCGAAGGGGTCGGGATCGGTTATTGGGGGCTTGAAGATTGGTTGATTGCAAGGCATCAGCTGGTGCGAACCGGTCCAACCATCAGCCGTAAGGACTGTGGGTACTACGTGGTCTATTCGCCAGCTGCTGAACGCAAACAGGCGTTCAGGCGGCTGAAAGACTATCTGGTGTCCAGCGCAAACCCATGAACGCTATGGTCGGGCCTATTTGGGTATGTATGAAGCCAGCCCACCACTAAGGAACGAAACCTTCAGGAACACCAAAAGGCGGCGTGTCGACGCCTGCGCCGGTCAGCGCATGTAGAAACGCAACCAGGTTCTGGATTTCGCGTTCCGTCAGATCGACTGGGCGGATGTCGATCTTGTTGCGCTGTCGCTGCATTTCCATCCGGTCGTCCCAGACCACGAAGTCCGCGGCCTGCAACCAGGGCACGTCGGGTAATGCGGCCAGTTCGGGGGTCCAGTTGATCAGACTGGTCTGCGGGTCCAGGTGATGGCGGATCATGCTTTCCAGATCGTGGAATGCGCCGTTGTGGCCATATGGCGGCGTCAGCGCGACGTTTCGCAGCATCGGTGTGCGGAACCTGTAGGCGTCCTCAAGCCGGTCGCTCTCGCCCATGCGGCCGACATCCCGGGCATACGGATCCCATTGCCGTGTCCGGCCAGGCCCGAAGGGCGGCAGAGCCAGCGCATGAAATTTCTGATCCGACAACAGCGGCCCGGAATGGCAGCTTGAACACTTCGCTTTGCCAAAGAACAGGTCCATTCCGTCTTTCTGTGCAGCCGTCAGGGCGTTCCCGTCCCCGGCGAGGTAGCGGTCAAACGGGCTGTCGGTGCTGCGCCACTCAATCGCCATGAAGGCAGCCAGTGCGTTGGCGATCTGGGTGATCGTTATGTCTTGGGGCGTCTCGACCTCGTCAAAGGCGGCAACCAATGCGGGACCGTATCGCGGATCTGTTCGCACGCGTTTGGCGAGGATCGGCCAGCCCTTGTCGATCCGATCATGCACCGCTCCGGTCACCTGGTTTTCGGCGACATTGCCAGCCATCTCGAATTGCGAGGTCAGCGGGAAAAGCGCTTGCGCGGCCAGCAACGAATTGAGCCCATCGGGCAGCCATTCCTGCGCAGGCGAATTAAAGCCGTTACCGTAGACGTCCGAGATGCTGAGGCGGCCATCATGAAAGACCGTATGAATTTCCTTGGCTCCAAGGTTCCACAGCCCCGGTGAGTTGCGGGGGATGCGTTTGCGAATTCTGTCAGCTCCAGCGCCGGGTGTGCGATCCGGGCCTAGTCCTTGTCCGCCCTCGCCGATACCTAAGGACAGCCCGTCAGAGGTGCCGAAATCCGGGTGATGGCAATGGGCACAGGCGATGTTCTGATTGCCTGACAGGATCGGATCGTAAAACAGTTGATGACCAATGGCGGCCTGATCCATATCAAAGGGGATGAAGTCGTCACCGGTCAGCGGCTGCGGCAGGTCTTGCGCCGCCACAGCCCCGGCCCAGAGGAGAGCAGCCACCCCATGCGCCAGATTGTATTTGCCCTTTGTTTTCTCGCCGCCCCGGCGCTGGCCGAACTGGAACAGGCGCGCGATCTGATGGAAGCCGGAGACTTCGAGGCCGCACGGGAAGAGCTTCTTCCCGCTGCCCGGTCCGGCAACGCCGAGGCCGAAGAGCTGATCGGCGTCATGTACGGGCTGGGCCTTGGGGTCGAACAGGATTACGAGCGGGCGTTCGAATGGTATCTGCGCGCCTCGATGAAAGGTCATCCCGGCGCGCAGTCGGGCGTTGGCTGGTACTACGAGCTGGGTCTGGGCATGCCTGCGCCCGATCTGGTGCGGGCGTATATGTGGTACACGCTCAGCGCCATTGGCGGCGATCCCGATGCGGCGATCAGCCTTGAGGAAGTGGTCAAGAAAATGTCGCCGGAGCAAATCGAAAGGGCGCATGTTCTGGTCGATGATTACAAAGGGTGGATGTACCCTTTCAGGTGACAGTCAAACCCTTAGCGGCTTCGCGAACCGTTTCGGGGCATCGGTTTCCGGATCGATAATCGGACCCGAGGAATATTGGCAGACAAACGCGCGTCGCGGGTTATTGGTCGTATTCGCACCCGAACTGTGAAGCGTCAGGCTGGAAAAAGCCACGATGGTGCCCGCTCTGCAGGTCATCGGGACACCTGTTTCAGCGCCGAAATACCCGTTGAGCTCGTTGCTTTCGTCCTGCCATTCATGAGGGTCCAGACCCGGTTCCGCGTCCAGGTCACGCGGCAGGATATAGACGCAGCCATTTTCTTCGGTTGCATCATCCACAGCGATCCAGACGGTCAGGTAAGGTGTGTGATCAAAGCCGACATAAGCCCCATCCTGATGCCAGGCAAAGCTGGCGCCCTTGCCTGCGCCTTTGACGACAAACTGCTCATTGAACAGCATCGGGTCTGCAATACCGCAGGCGCTGGTAATCTCGGCGATTTTTTCACCCAGCAGAAAACCCTCGAGCGAGGGAAACTCGGCGTGGCGGTGGCGCAGAAAGCGCCGCGCGTCGCCCAGACCGATTTTGTGGACGTTGCCGCCGCCATCATGGGCGGGCTCTTCCAACAGCGTGTCGCAGGTTTCGCGCAGCATCTGCAGGTCTTCTGCACTCAGCGCGTCCTCGAAGATGAGGTAACCTTGGCGGCGAAATGCATCGGTTTGATCGAGCATGGGAGCGTCTCCGGCAAGAAGGGCAGCTGGGGTTGTTGGCCTGCGCGCAACGGGGTCGCGCGCAGGGATTTCTTGCTTTGGCACGTTATTGCGTTTCAGATTCGCGCGTTGCTGCAATTTCGGCTTCGGCTTCGGCAACTGCCGCAACCAATGCGTCAAAGGCAGTTTCACCGCCGTCGACATTGGCCTTGAACCAATCGTAGACAGGAGCGGCGGCCTCTTTGAACGCAGCCTTTTCTTCCGGGGTCGGTACGTAGAGATCACCACCCTCGGCTACGAAGTCCTCATACGCCTGGATCGATTTGCGCTTGGGCGACGCAAACGTCGCCTGCTGCAACTGATAGAACCCGTCGACGATGACATTGCGCAGTTCCGGCGGCATCGACATGAACTTTTCGTTGTTCATGAACCACAATGCGCCCATGTAGGCGTGTCCATCCAAGGTGATATATTTGAGGCCGGCATCGGGGAACTTCATACCCATGATGTCGGTGATACCGTTCTTGGAGCCTTCGACTACGCCAGTCTGAAAACTGGTGAACAGTTCCGGCCATGGGATCGGGGTGGGGGATGCGCCAAGTGCCTTGACCAACTCTTGCGGCAGGTCGGCCACCACGGTGCGGATTTTCAAACCTTCCATGTCTCCGGGGCTGGTCACGCGACGCTGCGTGTTGGCAAAGTTACGCCAGCCACCGGTGTTGCCGATTGTCATCAGACGCAATGCACCGCCCGAGTTCTCGGCGACCATTTCCTGCATTTTTGTTACGAAGGGCGATCCGTTGGCCAATGCCGCCTCGGCAACACGGTCATCCGCCATCAGATAGGGCAGATCCAGCACTTGCACGAAGGGGAAGATGCCCGAGGTGCCGCCTGACGTCTGGATGACGATATCGATCTGACCCTCGGCCACGCCCTGCAGACATTCTGCGCCGTTCGAGCACAGCTGTGTGCCAATGAACAGTTCCACCTCGATCGCGCCGTTTGATGCGGCCTCGACGTAGTTCTTGAAGACGATCAACCCGTCATAGTCTTCGTCATTCTCGTTCGAGTTTGCGGTTGCGCGCAGCGTGTAGTCGGCCGCGGTAGCCGCGATGGCGGATGCGGCCACCAGCGATGTGGCCACCGCTGCGGTTTTGATGAAGTTTCTGAGCATGCGTTTCCTCCCTGTGATACTCAGTTCAGTTTGCAAATCCCGTTATCCTCGGGATCGTCATGGATAGTGCGGGGACGTATGTGATCAGGAAGATCACCAGAATCTCAACGGCCAGGAATGGCAGGATTGCCTTGGCTATGGTTTCCACCTTCTCGCGTGACACGGCGGCGGCCACGAACAGCACCAGCCCCATGGGCGGCGTGGCCAGACCGACGGTCAGGTTGACGCTCATGATGATGGCAAAGTGGATCGGGTCCACGCCCAGGCTGGTGAAGATCGGCGCCAGAATGGGACCCAGGATAATAATCGCGGGGCCTGCATCCAGAAACATGCCGACGATGAACAGCAGCAGGTTGATCAGGAACAGCAGGATCAGCGGGTTTTCCGACAGGCTGAGGATCAACGAGGCCAATTGCTCGGGCGCATGGCTCAGGCTGACCACGGTCTTGAACGCCATCGCCGCACCAACAAGCAGCAGAACGACCGCCGAGGTCAGGCCCGCGTTGCTGAGAATCTCGGGCACTTCCTTCAGTGTCAGTGTGCGCAACACGAAGAACCCGATAAGAAAGGCATAGCCTACAGCGACAGCGGCTGCTTCGGTTGGTGTAAAGACGCCCCCCAGAATACCGCCCAGAATGATGACCGGTGTCAGCAGCGGGAAAAACGCTTTGAGGCTGGCCTGACGGCGCTCTGGCCAAGTGTATTTGCGGCTAGCGACGGGGAAATCGTATTTGTCGGCCATAAACTTGATCATCAGCATCAGACCGACGCCCACCATCACGCCCGGCACGATCCCGGCAAGGAATAAGGCAGCGACACTTTCGCCCATCACATAGGCATAGATGATCATGATGCCCGACGGTGGGATTATCGGCCCAATGACCGAACTGGCCGCCGTGATCGCAGCGGCGAATTTGCGGGTATAGCCCTGCTTTTCCATTGCAGGGATCAGCATCGACCCAAGCGCCGAGGTGTCAGCCACCGCAGACCCGGACAGACCCGCAAACAGGATCGAGCTTAGCACGTTGACATGTGCCAGACCGCCGCGGAAATGACCCATCAGGGCCTGGCTGAATTCGACCAGGCGGATCGTGATGCCGCCCCGGTTCATCAACTCTCCGGCCAGCATGAAGAACGGGATGGCCATCAGCGGGAAGCTGTCCATGCCGTTATAGACATTGCGATAGAGCAGCGTGATATCGTTGGTCTGACCGTTCAGCCAGAGCAGGATACCGGGCGCGGCCAGAAGCGCGAAAAAGACCGGCAGGCCGACGATCAGGAAGACAAGGAATGTGGGCAGGAACCAGATCAGCATCTATTCAGCCCCCACAGGTGCATCGGCGATTTCGGGCAGAAGGTCCTCGCCTCCTAACAGGGTAATCACTGCGCGCAGGATCAGCTCGATATTGACGGCGATCAGCAGCACCACCCCGACCAGCAGCGACGCCATCATCCAGCTGCGCGGGATGCGATACCATTCGTCAAAGCCCAGCGATGTGGGAAGGTACAATGCAGCGGTGGCGAATTTGCCGCCGAACCCTGTGACCTCGGACCAGCCAATGTTGACGGCGACCAGCAGCACGGCCAGCGAAACAACCAGCAGAAAGAGGGTCAGGACCTGCCCCAAAACGCGCGGCAGCATCAGCGGCACCATGTCGATGGCCACGAACCCGCCGCGCCGGAAGGCGGTGGGCGCCATCAGACCGGTCATCCAGAGCATACAGAACCGGGCGGCCTCGTCCGGCCAGGGCAAGGCATTGCCCAAAACATATCTGAAGAACACCTGGATCAGAATTGCAATCACCATCAATGCAATGGCAACGATACCAACCGCGCGGCCCAGACGCAGCGCGGTTTCATTCACGAACGCAATCGGCGCCAGCACCGATGTCAATCCGCCCATGCGGATCCTCCCTTTTTCAGCTGCGGATTTGGTCCCGCAGTCGTCATAGCGCGCTTAGTGCTGCGCGAATTGGCCGAGTTTTCCGGCGTAAAAGGTCAGCGCGTCTCCCTCCGCCATGCTGACCTTAAGGACTTTGCCTACGACGATGACGTGATCCCCGGCATCGTGATAGGCATGCTGCTCGCATTCAAACCGCGCCAGACAATCCGGCAGCAGTGGGGTGCCGTTCATACAGCGTTCGTGCTGGATACCGCGCAGGGCATGTGCGTCTTTGGAGCAGCCAAAGCACAGCTCGGCCTGTTCCGACGACAGCACGTGAACGCTGAAATGGCGTGCCTTGTGAAAATAGGGGAACCGGCGCGAGTTGCGGTCTCCGGCCCACATGATCAGCGGGGGGTCCAGCGACAGCGACGAAAAGCTGTTGGCAGTGATGCAGATCGGCCCGTCCACGCTGTCGCATGTGACGATCGTGACGCCAGTGGCAAATCGCCCAAAAGCATCGCGCAATGTGCGGGTGTCATCTTTGTGCGGCACGAATGTGCGCGTTATGTCCTTTGAAATGGCGTTCATCATGGCACCTCATGTCCCAGTGCCGCCTCGTAAAGACGGTACCAGCTTTCACGATCCAGGTTGACCTTCAATGCGTCCGAAATGCGTTTGATCCGGTCCAGATTGTTGGTGCCCAACACTGGTAGAATGCCCGCCGGATGCGCCAACAGGAAGGCCACCGCGACGGCGGCGCGGTCGACGCCGAACTCGGCCGCGATCTCATCGGCGACGACGCCAACCGGCGGATTTCCGGCCATCAGAAGACCTCCGCCCAGTGGAGACCAGGCCATGATCGGTTGTCCATGCTGCTGATGGAACGCCAGGTCGCCATTGGTAAAGGGGCTGATCTCGCCCAGAGAAACCTCGATCTGGTTGGTGACCAACTGCGTCTTCATAGCCGACTGCAACAAGGACCAGTCCCACGGACGGAAGTTCGACACGCCAACTGCGCCGACCTTGCCGCTGGCGGCGACCTCATCCAGCGCGGCACCGGTTTCGTGGTGGTCCATAAGCGGATCGGGACGGTGGATCAGCAGCAGGTCGATATGGTCAATGGCCATCTCAGACAACGACGTATCGACCGACTTCAGGATATGCGCGCGAGAGGTGTCGTAGAATTTGCACTTGGCATCCGCATAGCGCCCCATCGGCGCGACGATGTCACATTTGGTGACGATCTCCATCTTTTGCCGCAGCGCCGGATTGGCGCGCAGGGCATTGCCCAACACCGCTTCGGCGGCGTACCCGCCATAGATATCGGCCTGATCGAATGTGGTGATGCCCTGATCCAGACAGGCCTGAATCTTGGCCTCGACATGCCCGACCGAGGTGTCGCTGTCATCGCCCAGCCGCCACATGCCATAGACAAGGCGACTTAGTTCCAGCGTGTCGGATAGTTTCACACGTTGCATCAGCGACGAACTCCGTTACCCAGCGGGGTGGCCGGGGTGTTTGCGGGCACGCGACCGTATTCTTCGGGCAGCGAGCAGGTTTTGAGGTGGGGCATGACGCGGGCACCGAAATGCTTGGCTTCGTCCATGTGCGGGTAGCCCGAGAAGATGAAGGCGCGGATGCCCATCTTCTGGTACTCTTCGATCTTGCTCATCACCTGATCGGTCGAGCCGACCAGAGCAGCCCCACAGCCCGACCGCGCGCGCCCGACACCGGTCCAGAGGCCGGGTTCGACATAGCCATATTCATCCGCCAGATCGCGGTTCTTGGCCTGATGCGCGACGCCTAACGAGGTTGAATCCAGCGCCCGTTCCCGAATGGCCCGGCCATAGTCGTCATCCAGTTTCGAGACGATGTAGTCGGCATATTCCTGTGCTTCAGCCTCGGTGTCGCGAACAATCATGTGGACGCGCAGGCCGTAATCCAAGGTGCGGTTGTAGTTCTCGGCCACAGCATGAACCGCTTTCATTCGCCCGGCCAGTTGATCCTTGGTTTCGGGCCACATCAGATAGACGTCGCAATGCTCGCCGCACAGGTCCAAAGCCGAAGGAGAATAGCCACCGAAGTACAGCAGCGGCCCCCCGGTCTGATAAGGGCGTGCCGGGTCGGTCGTCAGGCCCGAGAAGTTATAAACCTCGCCCGCGTGATTGATCTCATCCTGCGTCCACGCCTGCTTCAGTATCTCGACCACTTCGCGCGAGCGCTGATAGCGATAGGCGCTGTCGGCCTTTTCGCCAGGGAAGTCAGACGAGATGATGTTGACCGTCAACCGACCCTTCAGCATGTGGTCCAATGTGGCGATGGTACGGGCCAGCATGATTGGCTGCATCTCGCCGCAACGCACGGCGGCAAGCAGGTTGATCTTGTCGGTGATCGGCGCGCATCCGGCGACAAAGCTCAGGGTGTCCTGGCCGACCTGATAGGAGGAGGGGCACAGGATGTTGCGAAACCCTTGCGCCTCGGCCTCTTTCACGATGCCGGAACAATGGTCCCAGCTGGATCGCAGGTCGCCTTCGGGCACGCCCAGAAACTGGTAGTCGTCCGAACACAGTGCCGCAAACCATGACACCTCGGCCGCATCCAGATCAGGGGATGTGATGGGGACGATGGTCATCTGTGTCGATCTCCGCAGAAGTTTCGCATTTCCTCTTGCGTAGCAATCGCTTTGATGTAGATCAATAGTGTATCAATTTTTTCTGCGACCAAGTGAAGCGACGTCCGTGACCACTGCCAATCGAAACCCAAACGCACTGCCTGTCTACATTCAGATCGCAGAGCTTCTGATCCGTGACATCGCAGCGGGCCGCCTGATCGACGGCGAACGCCTGCCGCCTGAACGCGAAATGGCGTCAGAGTTGAAGGTTTCTGTCGGGACGCTGCGAAAATCGCTCGCTGAGCTTGAGAAAAAGGGGATGCTTGAGCGTATTCAGGGCTCAGGCAACTATATCCGCGAGACTGGCACGCAGAACAGCGTCTATGCGATGTTCCGTCTGGAACTGCCACAGGGTGGTGGCCTGCCACGCGCGGATATTCTGTCGGTGGATCATTTGAAGAAGCCGCTGGATTTGCCGGAATTTGGCGCCTCGGCTTTCGGATCGCGTGTACGTCGAATGCGCTATCTGAATGACACAATCATCGCGGTCGAGGAGATCTGGCTGGACGAATCAGCCGGATTGATCGACCGGGGCCTGCTGTCAGACTCGCTTTATCGATATTATCAGCGCCAATTGGGGTTCTGGATCACGCGGGCCGAAGACAGGGTCTCGGTGCAGGCGTTGCCGGACTGGACCCCTGACAGCTTCACCAAACCCGCAGGTGAGATTGCGGGTTATATCGAACGTTTCAGCTGGTCCGAGAAATCCGAACCGGTTGAGTTCTCAAAAACATGGTTCGATCCGGATCGGGCCACCTATGTCCAACGTCTAAAGTAAAAGGAAGCGTGCATGACCCGGACCATCAATTACGGGCTGATTGGATGCGGCATGATGGGGCAGGAACACCTGCATAATATCGCCCTGCTGGAAGGCGCACGTGTGTCGGCGATTCATGACCCCGATCCCGGCATGGCGAAGGCAGCCAAGACGATTGCGCCCGATGCCTATTTGGCAACTTCCGTACAGGATCTTTTGGCCGTCGAGGATCTGGACTGCATCGTTATCGCCAGCCCGAACCATCTGCATGTGGATCAGCTTTGCGAAATAGCAGAGACGCGACCACTACCGTTGTTGGTTGAAAAGCCATTGTTCACGGACCCGCAGGATGTTGCGCGGTTGGAGCAGGTACAGCGCAGCTACCCCTGTCCGATCTGGGTCGCCATGGAGTACCGGTACATGCCGCCCATCGCTGCGCTGATCGACAAGGCCGTCGTCACTGGCGGCGTAAAGATGCTGTCGATCCGTGAACATCGTTTTCCGTTTCTGGAAAAGGTCGGCAACTGGAACCGTTTCAACCGCAACACTGGTGGCACCTTTGTCGAGAAATGCTGCCATTTCTTCGATCTGATGCGTCTGATTTTGCAATCCGACCCGGTACGCATCTCTGCAAGCGGCGGACAGGCGGTCAACCACCTGGACGAAACCTATGCGGGCGAGACTCCGGATATTCTGGACCACGGCTATGTCATCGTCGATTTCGCCTCGGGCGCGCGGGCAATGCTGGAACTTTGCATGTTTGCCGAAGGGTCACGCTATCAGGAGGAGATTCTGGCCGTCGGACCAGAGGCCAGGATCGAGGCGCTGGTTCCCGGTCCCGGACGTTTTTGGCCGGACCATCTGGGCGAACCACCGGTTCCGCAGGTTATAGTCAGCCCGCGTAACCCCAAGGGCCCTGTTGCGGTCGATGTCCCCGTCGACCCCAGTTTGCTGGCGGCCGGGGACCACAATGGCTCGACCTATTACCAGCACGAAAGGTTTCTGGCTGTCGTACGCGGAGACAGGGCGCACCCGGAGGTGAGCTTGAACGATGGTCTTTGGGCCGTCAGGATGGGCCAAGCGGCGCAGCAGGCGATTATAACCGGCGAAACGGTGCACCTGACCGGCTGACTGAGCGAGGTCGGTTCGAACAAGCGGGGCAATTTCCCGGTGGGCTGACCACCCGATTATGGGAATTGCCTCAGTCTGTCACGGCCGCAGGCCAATCAGGCTGTTCTCGAGGATAGTGGTGACTATAGCCCCGATGTGAGGTGCCTCAGATTGTCGTGGGCCTGCAATGTTCAGGATTGAAATTTTGGTCTCGGACAGCCATGCGGCGATCTGGTGGGTGCAGGCCGCAACTCCGGACGTGACATCGGCAACGAAATAGGGTTTGCCCAGTTCCTTCGCAAAAACAACAGTTTGGTCGGTGCCGGGGCTGGTTGAGCCATTCACAAATACAAGCGTCGCATCGCTGGAGGCGACATTCAGCCGGGTTCTTTCGGCCACGTTTGTCGACTGTGTTTCCTTCAGGCCGGTAAAGCGGTCAGGAATTTTGCCATCTTCGTTGGTGCGACCCTTGGGAATCCAGCCGCCATAGGGCACACCGGTCTTGTACGCGTATTCAAGCGCAGCCATGTCCACGCCCGTTTGACCGCCTGTCACAATTTTCGACACCATATGAACGGTTCCCACCCGCTAACGTAGTTTTCATCAGGATGTTAGCTGGTCACGCGCGCTGATCCAATTGGGCGGGCACCCGTTCGTTCCACGGCGCGCGCAAATCCCTACCCCAATGCACAAAGCTTGGGGTGGGGGAGAGGTCAGGCGAAGGACACGCCGTTCTCGCTCATCGGGAGTTCCGACACCCGAAGATCCAACTGCGCAATCGCGTTGGCCAGCGCGGGTGCGGATGGTGGCGTTCCCGGTTCACCGATCCCGGTTGGCGCTTCGGCTGAGGGCACGATATGCGTCTCGATCGCCTTGATGTCCGAGATGCGCAAGGGTTCGTAGTCCGGGAAGTTGGACTGTTCCACCGTACCGCCGTCCAGAGTGATCTGATCGCGCATGGCGTGACCGATCCCATAGCCGATGCCGCCTTCGATCTGGGCCTTGATCACGTCCGGGTTCACCGCAATCCCGCAATCAACAGCGGCGGTGACCTTTTCGATCTGAATGCCGCCTTCCGGATCGCCGGAAATCTCGACCACCTCTGCAACGTAGGAGTTGAAGGATTTGTGCACGGCGATGCCCTGCACATTGCCCGCAGACGGGTTGCCCCAGTTGCCCTTTTCGGCGGCAAGTTTCAGAACGGCAGCCTTGCGCTGCTGTTCCTTTTCGTCGCCAAGATAGGACAGACGGAAGTCGACCGGATCGATGCCTGCGGCCTTGGCGGCCATATCCATCATGACCTCCATGACATAGGCGGTGTGCGTGTGCCCAACCGATCGCCACCACAGGACAGAGGTGGCCTTCGCCGTGTCCGTCAGGCCAACAGACATGCCGGGGATGGCATAGGGGTTTTCGGTGACACCTTCGACCGTGGTATGATCGATGCCATCCTTGACAACCATCGACTCGAACGCGGTGCCCTTCATGATCGACTGTCCGGCAACCTGGTGCTCCCAACCAACGATGGCGCCATCGCTGTTCAACCCCACGCGGACCTTGTGACCCGCTGCCGGGCGATAATACCCGCCACGGATGTCATCCTCGCGGTCCCAGACCAGTTTCACCGGACGAGAGCGGTCGGTCAGGACAAAGGCCAGCGCAGCCTCGACCTGATAGTCCGCGTCAGGGGTTGCACGGCGCCCGAATGAGCCTCCGGCCAGCAGGGTCTTGATGTGGATTTTCTCGGGCGGAAGCTCGAAAATCTGCTGATAGGCCATATGCGGACCGGTGGGCATTTGTGCGCCATCGTGAAGGACGATATCGCCCTCTGCGGTTTGCTCGATGGTACAGTTCAACGGTTCCATCGGGGCGTGGGCCAGTAGCGGGAAGTAGAAGGTCTTTTCAATGATCGTATCGGCACCATCCACTGCCGCGGTCACCGCGGCCTGGTCAGCCTTGTTCACATTGTAGACCGGATCGGCCGCGAGCGCCGCCATGATCTCGTCCCGGATTTCCTGAGACGAACGGGTTTCGGCGGCAGACAGATCCCACTCGACCTCCAGCGCCTCGCGGGCCTGCATCGCAGCCCAGGTGTTTTCGGCATAGACCGCCACGCCGTGTTTGGTTGGCAATGTCTGGGCCATGATAAAGCCCTTAACTTCTTTTGCGGCACTATCGTCAAAACCTGCGACCGTACCACCGCGTTGCGGTGTGCGCCGGACCATCACTACCATCTGATTGTCCAGATGCACATCCATGGCGAACTTTGCGGTACCGTTCACCTTGACCGGGCTGTCCTTGCGGCGTGTAGCGGGGTTGCCGATGATCTTCCACTCGGACGGATCACGCAGTCGCGGCGTTTCGCTTGGGGCGATTTCTGCGGCTGCGGCAACGAACTCACCCAGAGGCGCGGACTGGCCGGACCCGGTGATCATCCCTTCCTGAATGTCCAGTGTTGCGGCATCGACACCCCATGCATCCGCAGCGGCTTTGATCAACATCTCGCGTGCCGTGGCTCCGGCAGAACGGTACTGAAGCCACGAGTTCGCAATAGCGGTCGAACCCCCGGTCCCCTGGAAGGGTCCCAGGAACATATTGTTATAGACGCTCGGGTCAGACGGGGCGAATTCATAGCCGATCTGGTCCATCGTGACGCCCAGTTCTTCAGCAATCAGCGAGGTCAGGCCGGTTGCGGGCCCTTGACCCTTTTCAAAGTGCTTCACGATGGCGATGACGTTGCCATTGCTGTCGATCTTGACGAACGGGTTCAGCATTGCGTCGGCCTTGTCGGCCGCCGCCATAGCACCGCGCGCATTGGCACCAACATACAGGACCGCGCTGGCTGCGGCTGCGGTTTTCAGGAAACCGCGACGGGAAAGAGTGGTTGTCATGGGTCTCAGGCCTCCAGTATCTCGGCTGCGCGCAGAACACCGGCGCGGATACGCTGGTAGGTGGCGCAGCGGCAGGCGTTGCCATACATGTATTCGTCGACGTCGTCGGCGGTCGGAGTGGCGTTCTCGCGCAACAAACCGACGGCATTCATGATCTGACCGGACTGGCAATAGCCACACTGGACCACGTCCAGTTCAAGCCAGGCCTGCTGAACGGCTGCGCCGATCTTGTCCTGGTCCATAACCTCGATGGTTGTCACCTCGGCGTCTTCGACATCTTCGATATAGGTCTGGCAGGACCGGACCGGTTCGCCGTTCACATGCACGGTGCAGGCCCCGCACGAAGCGACACCGCAGCCGAATTTCGTACCGGTCAGCTTCAGTTCATCCCGGATCACCCACAGCAGGGGTGTGCCGGGTTCTGCCTCGACATTATGGGTCTGACCGTTCAGTTTGAGTGGAATTGCCATGGCGGTAGGGGCTCCCTTTGGCTAGTGGTTATTTGGATTTCTCGAATTCCGCGAAGGCGTCTGCATAATCCGGATGCCAGCGCGATAGGGCAGGGCGGTTTTCCACGATGTCGCCCAGCGCCCATGCGACGCGACGCTTGTCTCGTTCATGTGTCACGTCGTTGTCCGGGCAGAGGATGTAGAAATCACCCTGCGACATATGGGTAATCAGGTGATCGACCGTCTGTTCCGAGGTCCAGGCCGCAGCCGGCTTTTCGGCAATGTGGCGCGCGATCATGCCGGTATAGGTAAAGCCCGGCACGAACAGATGGGCCGAGATCGGCACTTCGGCCTGACGCAGATCATGGGCCAGTGCTTCGGTCAGCACTTTGACCCCGGCTTTGGACACGTTGTAGGCGGGGTTGCCGGGTGGCGTTGTGATACCCTGCTTCGAGCCGGTGTTGATCACTACGGCAGGGCGTGCGGCTTCGACCATCCGGGGCAGAAACGCCTGCACGCCGTTCAGCACGCCAAACAGATTCACCTCTATGGTCTGGCGCCAGGCTTTGGGGCTCCCCCAACTGCTGCTGGGTTTGCCAATACCGGCGTTGTTCATAAGAACCGCCACGTCACCCGCCGCAAAGGCAGCGTCGGCTAGAGCCTGAATTGCGGCCGCGTCACTGACATCGGTTGGCTTGGTGAAAACTTGTGCGCCGTTCTGCGCAAGCGTCTGAACGCGGCTTTGAGCATTGTCCAAATCATCGCCCGGAAGGTCGGCAATCAGGACGCTGAGACCAGCTTGCGCGAACCGCTCAGCCGCCGCAAGACCGACGCCACTGGCACCGCCTGTCACAACGGCAAGACCACCGGTTTCAATCGCTTGATCGTACATGTCATTACCTCCCTCCTAGGAAACTAGAGCCCCAGATTTTGCTTCAAGGCCCCGATGAAGGTTGCATCGTCTTGTGCTTTGCGGGCATCGAGCAGGGCGTCGGCATCTGCCCCGGCCCGGTACCGCAGCGTGGGTGTGCCATCGGTTACGGCCTGCCAGATCACCTCGGCAACGACGGAGGGCTCGGAAGCGTCCTGCGCTTGTGACCACGCGCCAAAGAGGGCCTGCACGACGGGCTGGTACTCGGTCATGCTTTCGTCGTTGACCATGTCGAAGGACCGGCCACCGAAATCGGTTCGGATCATGCCCGGCTCGACAATCTTAACTTTGATACCCGCCGCTTCGAGTTCGAAATGCAGAGCCTCGGAAATGCCTTCTACGGCGAATTTGGTGCCGTGATACAAAGTGCCCAAGGGAAATGTCATCTGGCCGCCGATCGAAGAAATGTTGACGATCGTACCGCTGCCCCGATGCCGCATATGGGGCAAAACGGCCTTGGTCGTTTCCAGCAAGCCGATGACATTGGTGTCAAACTGGCGGCGAATGCGGTCCATCGGGAACGCCTCGAGCGGGCCATAGGCCCCGTATCCCGCGTTGTTCAACAGAGCGTCGATGGCTCCAAATGCTTCGATCCCCGCAGATACGGCCGACTGGATCGAGTCTGGGTCTGTGACATCCAGACGGGTGACCAGTATGTTGTCTGTGCCGATCATATCCTGTTCTTTGTCGGGGCTGCGCATCGTTGCGACAACATTCCAGCCCCTTTCGGCGAACAGTTTCGCCGTTTCTTTACCAATGCCCGATGATGCGCCGGTGATCAGAATTGTCTGTGCCATGGGTAAGCCTTTTGCTGCCGTTGCGCTAAAGGTAGCGCCTTGGACGGCAAACGCGCTGCCTTATCCTCCGAATGATCTGCCTATTCCTCCGGCGGGCCGGTGTCGGGACTTCACCCGGCAGGCAATGCGGCTATATTTCCATGGAGGAGGAGCGCGCACGATGGTGTCAAAAAATCTGGTTGAGGATGTCTTTGATCTTGTGAAAACCAAGAATGCGCTGGGCGTCGGGTGTGAAACCGGTGTCGATGGGCTCTATGCGTTTGGGACGTTTGAGACCACGGAATGCGCCGCCGGTTTTTACGAACCGATCATGTGTCTGGTCCTGCAAGGCGCGAAAGAGGCCTATATAGGCGGACGGGTTGTTCGATACAGCGGTGGCGATACATTGATCGTCAGTCATGCGGTGCCCGCCGAGGCGGCGATCAAGCAGGCAAGTCCCGAGGAACCCTATGTCGCACTGGCGCTGAAGCTGGATTTGGCATTGGCCCGCAGCCTTTATGATGAAATCGGCGATGTCGGCGAACCTGACAACAATACGCATACCTTGGCTTCCGCCGCGTCCGAGGAGGCGCTGATTGACGCCGTAACACGGCTGTTTCGACTGTCGCAGGACCCGGTTGAGGCGCGGGCCTTGGCCCCCCTGGTTCTGAAGGAAATTCACTTTCGTCTGCTACGGGCCCGCCACGGCGGCATGTTGCGCCAGCTGTTACGTCATGAAAGCCCGGCAAGTCGGATATCCAAAACGATCGCTTTCATTCGCGACAACTACCGAGCGAGCATTCCAGTGACCGATCTTGCGGCAGAATCCGGGATGAGCCTGTCTGCCTTTCACGAACATTTCAAATCGGTGACGTCGACATCGCCGTTGCAGTACCAAAAAGAGCTGCGACTGCTCGAGGCGCGCCGCCTGTTGGTGTCCGGAAATGTCTCGGTCGCGTCGGTTGCTTATGATGTGGGCTATGAAAGCCCGACGCAGTTCAGCCGTGAATATTCGCGCAAATTCGGCTTGTCCCCAAGCGATCAGAAATCCAGCACAACTCTGTTGGCTGGATAGGACGGTCGCCAGAGGTGGCCGCGCGGTTGCCAAAGATCGCGCTAGCGGCGCGCCGTTGATTCAGTTCTCGGGTTGAAACCTGTGGCAGAGGATGGTCTTCAGGGTCCATCGATCTCAGAAGAACCATCCACAGCGGCCGAGTGAATTGAGATGAAATACCACAACAAACCCTATGACCGGCTGAGGGTCGGTGACACCGCCGAATTGACCCGGATCTGCACCGAAGATGATTTTTATGTCTTCGCCAACAACTCGGGCAATCATAATCCTCTGCATCTGGCGACCGAGGACGGGGATGGGGACGGTATCGTCGAAGCCGTCGCGCCTGCTTTGTTTATCGGCGCGCTTGTCTCGGCGGTGTTGGGCAATATCCTTCCAGGCGCAGGCACGCTCTACAAATCCCAGAACTTCGAGTTCGGCGAGCGTGCCCATGCCGGTGACGAACTGGTTTCCAAGGTCACGGTGACCGAGAAACGAGCCAAGCGCGAGGTCGCCTTTGATACGATTGTGACCCGCAAATCGGACGGGGCCGTGATCGTTCAGGGTAAGGCCGTCGTGATCGCGCCGGAAAAAGAGATGGCCTTTGACGAGATCGACCTTCCGGGCCTGGTCGTTCAGCGTCATCGACATTTCGACGCTTTGCTGGAAAAATCGCGTCCCTTGTCTGCGATGCCAACAGCCGTTGTCGCACCCGAGGAGCCCAACTCGCTGGGCGGTGCCCTTTTGGCGGCGCGTGAGACAATCATCGCTCCTGTTCTGGTCGGCGACCCTGACAAGATCAAAGCCGCAGCGAACGGCATCGGAGCTTCGTTGCAAGGGGTCGAGATCATTCCGGCCAGAACGCATTTCGCGGCAGCAAGCATAGCGGTTGATCTCGTGGCTGACGGGCGCGTGAATGCCCTGATGAAAGGGCATTTGCATACGGATGAGCTGCTTCGCGCAGCTCTGCGACGCGACCGGGGATTGCGGGCGGGTCGACGCTTTACCCATGTATTTGTGATGGATATCCCCGGGCAACCCTCTCCGCTGTTGGTAACCGACGCAGCGATCAATATCGAACCGGATCTGGCGACCAAAATCGATATCACCCAAAACGCGATCGACCTGGCCCTGTCGATCGGGCTGGACCAACCCAAAGCTGGGATATTGTCGGCGGTCGAAACCGTAAATCCTGCGATCAAGTCTTCGGTCGATGCCGCGCTTCTGTCAAAAATGGCCGAACGAGGTCAGATCAAAGGTGGTCTGGTCGATGGTCCGCTGGCGATGGACAACGCGGTCAGTCTGGCTGCCGCGCGCACCAAAGGCATCGTGTCCGAGGTCGCCGGGCAGGCCAACATACTGGTGGTGCCAAATCTGGATGCGGGCAACATGGTGGCCAAGCAATTGACGTTCATCGCCCACGCCGAAGCCGCTGGTGTCGTTCTTGGGGCAAAAGTGCCTATCATCCTGACCAGCCGTGCCGACGACGACAAAGCGCGGCTGGCCTCTTGCGCCGTGGCTGCGTTGCATCAGGCACGCAGGGCCGGAGGTTCGGCATGAGCCATGTCATCACGTTGAATGCGGGCTCGTCGTCGCTGAAATTCGGATTGTTTCAGCTCGGCCCGGGCGATCCGGTTTCGCTTTGCTCGGGTCTTGTGGATCGGATTGGCACGCCGACCGCGCAAATCAAGGCCCAGGCCGCCGACGGCAGGCAGGTTGTCGATGGTGCATCAGAGCCAATTGGCGACCAGTCCGAGGCGCTTGAACGGGTGCTGAACATGCTCGTGGCGAAGTTCCCCGGCATGCGTGTTTCGGCCGTCGGGCATCGCATCGTGCATGGCGGGCCTGATATTGATGGGCCGCTGCCTCTGACGAAAGACACGCTTGCCGCGCTGGAAAAGCTCTCTCCTTTTGCGCCTTTGCATCAGCCGCACAACATTTCCGGCGTACGCGCGGCGATGGCACGTTTCCCGGACGCCGCTCAAATCGCCTGTTTTGATACCGCCTTTCACCGTCGCCACCCTTGGGTAAATGATGTGTTTGCGTTGCCGCGCGGCTATTACGACAAGGGCGTGCGCCGCTATGGCTTTCACGGGGTCAGCTATGACTACATCTCGGGTCATCTGGCCGAGACTGCCCCTTTGATTCATGCAGGTCGCGTGGTTGTCGCCCATCTGGGCAATGGTGCGTCCATGTGCGCCATGGTGGATGGGCGGTCGGTTGGTTCGACCATGGGATTCTCGGCCCTGGATGGCCTGCCGATGGGCACGCGCTGTGGCCAGCTGGACCCGGGCGTTCTGCTATACCTTATGGATCAGGAAGGCATGAGCGCCGATGAAATCGCCGACCTGCTTTACAACAAATCGGGATTGCTGGGTCTTTCGGGCATGACCAACGACATGCGTACGTTGGAACAGGCAGACACAAGCGAATCCCGTCAGGCGATCAGCTACTACACCTTCCGGATACGACGCGAGCTTGGGGCCCTGACCGCAGTTCTGGGTGGGTTGGATGCTGTTGTCTTTACCGGAGGGATTGGCGAAAACTCGCGGCTGATCCGTGACCGCGTGTGTGGGGATATGGGGTGGTTCGGGATCGAACTGGACCCCGACGCCAATGCCGACAACAACCGTATCATCTCAACCAACCTGTCCCGCGTGTCTGTCATGGTCATCCCCACCAACGAAGAGCTGGTCATCGCACGGGCCGCCGCAGACCATCTATCGGCGCAAACGTGTCAGCAATCTGCAAAGGCCGATTGATCAATGAGCGCGGGTGGTGGCGGTCCCTGAAGGATTCGAACCCTCGACCGATCGCTTAGAAGGCGATTGCTCTATCCAGCTGAGCTAAGGGACCGTTCACCAACCCATACCTGCCGATTCCCAAGAAATAAACCCTTTACGTTATCTTTGGCATCCACACTCCAAAACGCGCGGGCAACGCAGAGCAAAGTGCTATTAATCAGAGGCTTGCAGGTGCCGGGCGGGCGGCTGTCTTTATTCTCAACCGACGAGGTTATGGGCAAAGTACGTTCCATCCGCCAAAAGTCTGGAAACAGCCCCTCTGAGATCGTTTGGGTAGCGAACGCGAGACTTGAGAATGAAACCCGGATGGCAAAGCGTTCAATCTCGACACGACCGCGCTCACCTTCTGCAGGTATCGTCTGTTGCAATATTTCATATCGCTTCTAGAGCAATCTGACCCTAACACCCTTACATCTCATTTTTGCAACAATGGGCGATCGACCGCGATTACCAGGTTGGTCATTGGCGTTTGGAGAGTGGATGATGCGGCCATGACGCCGGCTATGAAACTCTGTTTTGTCTCACGAAAATGGCCACCTGCAATGGGTGGGATGGAGACATATTCCAAAAGATTGACGGACGAGTTGGCGGACGTAACCGACTTGAATCGCATCGTGTTGGAAGGCCACAGTGATGGGTCCGTCCCCAATGTGTTGGAACTGATCGGGTTTGGGTTTTCAGCGGCGTTTCGGTTGGTTTTTTATCAGGGCTCGTTTGACGTTGTTCATGTCGCGGATATGGCAAGTTGGCCCTTGGCTTTGCTGGCACAGCTTCGCTATCCGCGCTGCCGCGTGATACTTTCAGCGCATGGAACAGATGTGTCCTATCCGCGCCGAGGTGGTGTTAAGGGCAGGGTCTACGGGGCTTACCTTAGACTTGGCGCGCGGCTTCTTCCAAGAGTTGAGGTCATCGCAAATTCTAAGGCTACGGAAAGCTGTACGCAAAGCTATGGATATCGGAATTCCGCGGTGGTTCCGCTTGCGGCCGAGGTTGATCGACCGGAACGAGCCCCTCGGCCAGCAAGTTCACTGCTATTTGCCGGGCGACTGGTTCCGCGAAAGGGCTGCGCCTGGTTCATCCGCCAGGTGTTGCCGAAGCTGCCCGAACATATCACCCTGGACGTTGCTGGGACGGTCTGGGATGCGGACGAGTCCGAGGCTCTGAAGTCCTGCAGGGTTAGGTATCTGGGCGTTCTTGATCAGAAATCGCTCTGGCAGGCCTACGCCGACGCGCTTTGCGTGATTGTGCCGAATATCGACCTTGAGAGCGGAGAGTTCGAGGGCTTCGGACTTGTCGCCACCGAAGCTGCGGCCGCAGGGGGTGTCGTTCTGGCCGCGCGGCATGCCGGATTACAAGAGGCTGTTTTGGACGGGCGCACCGGATTCCTGCTCCCGACCGGTGAGCCGGATGCGTGGGTCAAGAAGGTCATCAATATTTCAGAATGGTCAGGGTCGCAACGTCAGGACTTTGTAGATCGCGCACAATCTTGTTGCGCCTACGAATTCTCATGGGAACGGGTCGCGCGAGATACATTGGCCATCTACGACCCAAGTCACGCTGAAGCTTATAGCAAAGAGATCGTCGAATGACGCGCCCAAGGTCTGAGACAGGCTCCGGATACTTTCCGGCGATTTTGAACCGGCTCAGTTCCACATTTGAAAAACTGCGGTCTCGACGTCTCCGTCCCTGGCTGCGTGCTGGTGGGCTGTTGGTGCTGGTTGGTGGGGCGATCTGGTCATACAGCACCTTGGGGCTGCACTTGTCAGAGCTTTCCGGCTGGCTTCTGGTCTTGAATTTGTTGGTCCTTTCACCACTGCTGCTTGTGGTCGCAGGCATCACGCTGATGGTGACGGCCAAGGTGATGAATCTGGAAATCTCGCTGTCGGCATCGGTCCAAACCTCGGCGATGGCAAACGTCGCCGAGTTATTGCCCTTACCCGGAGGTGCGATCGTGCGCGGCGCAGCGCTTGTGCAGGCAGGCGCCGGTGTCAAGGACAGCGCGGGGATTGTTACACTGACCGCGATGCTGACACTCTCGATGACACTTGCATTTTCGGCGATGGCGTGCGGCTACCTTGGTGTCGGTTTGGGTTGGTGGTTTGCAGCCCTTGGTGTGATCTGCATGATCATTGTGCTGTGTCTGGTCGCCCGCAGAACGGGGCCACGGATGCTGGTTGCGCTGGTCGTCATAAGATTGGTGACGCTTGGATTGAGCACGTTTAGGTTGGCCGTCAGTTTTGCAACAATCGGCGTCGCCGCGCCCTTTAGCCAAGCGGCTGTATATGTGATTGCGACATCGCTTGGTTCGGCCGTGGCGATCGTACCCGCAGGATTTGGTGTGAACGAACTCATTGCCGCTGCCCTTGCTACCCTTATTTCCGGCTCACCTGCGGCCGCTTTTCTGGCCGTGGCGTTGAACCGTGCTTTGGGGCTGATCGCTGGGGCGATGATGACATTTGCGGTTTCGATGTTTCGAAGCGCGCAAAATTGACGAAACATCCGGTATTCATCGCTTCTCGCAGCCGCCTAGGGGCACGGTTCCTGCGTGGCAGGCGAAGACCAAGATCCGCACCGTATCTGACGGACCAGGTTCAGGTGCATTTATGTCTCAGAATTTGCAACAATAGCGTCGGCGCGGCCTCATTGCAGCCGTAATCCACTCTTATTCCGTCCTTAAGTGAGCGTATGCAGATTGGCCCTATGAAACTCGTAATTCAGATCCCTTGCTATAACGAAGAAGAGACATTGCCAGAGACGCTCGACGCGTTACCGCGTGATGTGCCCGGGTTTGACAGCGTCGAGTGGCTGATCATCGATGATGGTTCGACCGACAACACCGTTGAAGTCGCACGCAAACTTGGGGTGGAGCACATCGTACAGCAGTCTCACAATCAGGGGTTGGCGGCTGCGTTTATGGCTGGTCTTGATGCTGCTCTCAGGGTGGGTGCGGACGTCATCGTCAATACGGATGGCGATAACCAATATGATGCATCCTGCATCCCCGATCTCACGGCACCCATTCTTGCGCGCGAGGCCCAGATTGTTGTTGGTGCGCGGCCGATCTCTACGATTGCGCATTTTTCCCCGACCAAACGCCTGCTTCAAAAACTCGGAAGCTGGGTGGTCCGCAAAGCCAGTGGGGCTGCAATTCAGGACGCGCCCAGCGGTTTTCGCGCAATCCACCGCGACGCTGCGATCCAGCTATACGTTTTTGATCGCTACACCTATACGCTCGAGACGGTGATTCAGGCCGGGCGCCTTGGGATCCCTTTGGTTTCGGTCCCGGTTGAGGTCAACGATCCGACGCGTGAATCGCGTCTCATGCGTTCCAGTGCGCAATACATCCTGCGCTCGACCAAAACTATTTTGCGCATCGCAGTGCTCTATAAACCTTTGCGCTTTTTCTCCTGGCTGTCCGTCGTAATCATGCTGCCTGGTCTCGCCACGTTTTTGAGATTTCTCTATTTCTACGCCGTAGGGGAGGGGACCGGGCATGTACAGTCGCTTGTTATCGGTGCTGCATTTATTGCCGCCGGTGTGGTGACGTTCACTGCCGGACTGCTAGCGGATCTGATCGCGGCGAACAGAATGTTGTCGGCAGATATTCGTAGCCGCCTGTTCAAGGCCGAGCTGGAACGGAGCAGTCACCGGTGACGAATACGCTTGGTCGGCAAACGCTCTATGTTCTGATCGGGTGCAGCCTGTTGCTGATCCTGCTTGGAGTGTTGGCGTCCGATGGGTTCTTCATCTTGGACGAGTTCATCTATTTCTCCGCGGCTCAATCGTTCCACGATACTCGAGGTTTTGCGATCGCCAATGGTTTTGAACAGTTCGGGTCTGAAGATCTTCGGTTGTGGCTGCTGGTCGATGGCCCCTCGGGTCTGGTGTCGCAATACCCAGTGGGGGCCACGTTAGCGGGCGCAATGTTGCTTGGTGTTTTTGGGCAAAAAACCCTGATCGCGCTGAATGTGGTCGCCGCGATTGGCACTTTGATTTTTACCTATGCGCTTGCCCGTCGATTGTTCCCGGGAAGATTCGTGGGTGAGCTTGCGGTTGCGCTTCTGACCTTCTGCACATTCTGGACCGAATATGTCGTTGGGCATTGGCCGCATTCGATCAGCATGCTGAGTGTTACCGCGGCGATCTTTTTCTTTGTCACCGCGTTGGATCGGGAAAAGTCCGCAAGTTTACCGGCTCTTGCTGCTGGTGCTGCGATCGGATTGGGCGTCATGTTCCGTTTGGAAGGTGTGCTCGCCCTTCCTGCCATTGCAATCCTGACAATCATCTATGCCAGAGCCCCGGTTAAGGTTCTTGTATCGGGTTTGGTTGGGCTCGCACCCTTTGCGGCCGCTATCGTGTGGTCAAACTTTGCCCGTTTTGGCAGCCTGAATCCGCTTTCCTATGGTTCGACAGGCGGCGGAACCGACCTGACCAGCTATTGGATGCTCGGTGTTTGCATGCTGCTGGCGCTAGCGGGTCTGGTAACGCTTCGCATCAAGGGCAGCGTCCGATTGATGCCGCTCTGGTTCATCGGCGGCGCTGCATTCGCCGTCCTATGCGTGATCCTGTCGCCTCAACTGTCAGCATTCGCCGTGAAGTTGGCCAAGGGGTTTCACTCTCTCATAATCGATGCCACGGCATTGTCCGATCCACGCAGTGGCGTTCAATCCGGTCCGGACGGCACACTATCCTTCTGGGGACTGCCCAAGAAAGCACTGGGTCAGAGCTTGCCATGGTTGGGCTGTCTGGCATTGCTTTTTGGCCTGCAATGGCAGCGACAGCGGCGCAGCGTCGTGATCGCACTGACGATTTGCCTGATTTGGTCATTGCCGTTCTTGATGCGCAGTTGGCATGGTGGCCTGGGCCTGAACATGCGTTATTTTCTGCCGCTTCTGCCTTTGTTGGCGTCACTGTGCGCCTTTCTTGTCGCGCATCACGCCGGGCGAATTGGCTACCGCACACTTGTTGCCGGTGTCGCAATGGGGTTGGTCTTTTCCGCAATGTGGCAAGCGAGCTTGTCGACCAGCGTTGCTGAGTTTCACCAGATAACGACGGTACGGGTGTTGATGTTCGTCGCTTTCGCTTCGCTGGTGGCCGGGTTTTTCCCTCATCGCTCATCCTCGGGCCTGGCGCTGGCGGCGATTGGCTTCGGCACGGGCGTCGCGATGCTGCTGGCCTTTCAAGATTGGACAATCTCGCAGAGCCGCCGCGCGGTAATGGCTTCTTTGTCGGAAAACACGAGATCCTTGGAGGGAAGCTTCGTATTCTATGGGGTGCCCGAAGCTCATTCCTATGCGCTGAGAAACCCAGATCACCTGATCGCCTTGCCCGACCGTATTTCCGATGAGGTCGATGCAAATTTGATAGCGTCGGCCTGCGCGACCGGATTTCGGGTTTTGATACCGTCCGGTGTAACGCTGTCAAATCCAGGCCTGAGTCTTTTGCAGACCAAACCGAAGAACCAACAGAACGACATCATTGCCGGATATGCCGAAGCAGATTGTGCTTCGACATTACCTGAAGCTTTCGAAGACGCGCCGGACTCAGGGTCCTAGGCCTACCCGATAGAACCGGAAACGCCTTGGTACCTTTCCTTGCTCTCCGGCGCGCAGCTGCGCAAAGTGGTGCTAGAACAATTGCAAATCCTTTGCGCCGCTTTGGATTTCGGCAAGGTTCGGCATGTTCTGAACGATAACCGGCGCTGGTTTGACGCCGGGCATTGCCACTGTCGGTTTTGCCGAAACCGCTTTGCCAAAGGCTGGTCGCTCCAGTTCGCCCCTGATATCGCGCAGCAGTGTTTTATGATCGGGCATCGTCTTGAGTATCTGCGCAAGGTCCACCTTTGCGCCTTTCCACCACTGGAACCAGATCGGTTTCTTCAGCGGTCGAATGCGATCGCGAATGCCGGTGCCATAGCCGGTGTCATAGACCTGCTTGCCCAATAGAACCGTTTGATAAACACGGAAGTTGAACAGGGTCGCGAACTCGATATCGTGCTCCATTGGCAGGCGGTGCTGCCACAGTTCAAGGTTTTCGGCGAGCCGATCCGGTATCTTCATTTCGGTGCGCGCGTCGATCCAGTATTGATCGTCAGTGCGGTTGCCCAACCGATAGTGCAGACAGATGAAATCCAGAACCTCATCATAAAGCTTGTTCATCTGCCGATTGTATCTGTCGCGCAGCGCGGGCTCGATGTCGCACGTGGGCAGATGTTCGGCGAACCAACGGATCGCATGGTCGATCATATGGATTGCGGTACTTTCAAGCGGTTCGATAAATCCGCCGGACAGGCCGATCGCCACGCAGTTCTTGACCCAGGCGTTGCGCACGCGCCCGATGCGCATCGGGATCACGCGCGGGGTCATTCCCTTACCGCTATCGCCCAGCCATTCAAGGTACTCGTCTGCCGCCTGATCATCCGTACGATGCGCGGACGAGTACACATAGCCAGTGCCCACACGGTTGTAGAGCGGCACCCGCCATGTCCAACCGGCACCAAGCGCGGTCGAGCGTGTGACGCTTTCGATTTTCTCAGGGTCGGGATGCTCGATCTGCAATGCCATTGCGCGGTCGTTGGGCAGGTAGTCCGAGTAATCCATAAACGGCTCGCCAAGCGCCTTGTTGATGATCAACCCGCGGAAACCGGTGCAGTCTATGACCATCTCAATGTCGTGACGGCCTTTGCTTTCCAGCATCAGATGGCTGACATTGCCCTGTTCGTTCAGTTCGACCGATTGCACTTCGTCCTGAATATGCTCGACGCCGCGTTTGGTGCAGACCTTGGTCAGCATGCCCGCGAATTTCACGGCATCCAGATGATAGGCATAGCCAAATCGTTGCTCGAACTCGGGCTGGCCGAGCTGCCGCGCACCTTTGCACAGACGGGCCAGATCGTCATGCGGCGCGATGGATTGCGTAAAATCCCGGTCTCCGTTGCCGAAACGCAAGAAGTATTCAGCGGCCTCCAACCCTTCGAGCAGCTGACCATGCGCAAAGGGGTTCACGTAATCGATACGGTTGCCTTTGGCGTCCTTGTTCCAGTTGCAGAATTTCACCCCAAGTTTGAACGACGCGTTTGTTTCGCGGAAAAAATCGCGCTCTGAGATGCCCGCTTGTCTCAGCGTGACGGGCATACGCGGTACGGTGGCCTCGCCCACACCCACGGTCGAGATATTGGGGCTTTCGATCAGGCAGATGCGTGGGCGATCCTTGGAGGCCGAAGTGCGGGAAAACACCATCTCGAGGATCAGCGCGGTCATCCAACCCGCCGTTCCGCCGCCTACGATGGTGATTTTGCGCAAGCGATTGTTCATATTTTTCTGTCCCTGTTTGCTTAAGGGAATGTGCAGCTGCTGTCCCATTTTTTTGGTTATTGGGATCGATTGCAGCTTTCCCTTTTGGCTAGGGGGAAACTATAGCAGCTTTCCCGCACCTCGCTAGGGCCTTCGGCGACTTGGGAGGTCGGCTGTGGATTGGCCGCGTCAGATTTGTCGGTCACGGTATTCGCTGCAATGTCGTGGCCGGATTGGTCGTATCCGGCAAGGGGGTGCCGACCTTTCTGTGACACGCCGCTTCCACCTCATCCGGCTGGGTTTGTGACATTCGTTAACCTTTCAGCAACATTTTTGTGAACGCTGCATTTCGGTCTCTTTTCTGCCCATTTTTTCGTTGATAAACAGGTCACGTTAAAGGTGGGATGTTTAACAGTGCGGGCGAAAGAGATGAGAACCGGTGAAAGCGGTCGTGTAGCAGTATACTGGACCCAAACCGAACTGGATGGGCTTGAATCGGCCCCGTTGGCCGATCTGTCTGTTGGTGCGTCTTGGTCCTGGCGGGGGCCGGTTTCGAACCTCGCCACGGCAGGTCAAATGGGTCTGGCGTATCTGCCAAACGAAAGCACGGGCCTGACGGTTTCCGGCGGCGCTGCATTTCAGCCCATCGAGGGCACTGTGACCGTGTATGCAACGATTGAGTTGTCAAATGGTGCGCAAAGCTTTGTCGCCGATCTGGTGCGGATCAAGGGTGATGACCGCGCGGTGTTGATCTTCGAGCATGGATGCCCCGCGCGCGAGCAGGAATTCTGGGTCAACTCGGTGATATTGGCTGCGGTTTCGGCGGGCTATCCGCAAGCGGATGAAACCGTTGTTTCCTTTCCCGGTCGTGGACGCAAACCCGACGCCGTGGATGTCCAACAGGATCAGGTCGCGGGCATCGCGGCCGAGTAGGTCTGCTGGCGGACCAACCCCAGCCCTCAAACATTCTATTTCCGGTCGATTGGCGTGTTGACTCCGGCGCGCACGCGGCTATAAGCGCGGCTTCATTGGTGTTGGTGGCCCTCGCAAGGGGATGCCTGTCATGGGGGGAACCTCAAGAGGACAACGCCCTTCATAGTGGCCAGATATGGCCTCGACCTAACGAAGGAGATCAGCCGTGACCAAACGCACGTCTGCCAAGTACAAAATCGACCGCCGGATGGGCGAAAACATCTGGGGTCGTCCGAAATCCCCGGTCAACCGTCGTGAATACGGCCCCGGCCAGCACGGCCAGCGCCGCAAGGGCAAGCTGTCGGACTTCGGTCTGCAGCTGCGCGCCAAGCAGAAGCTGAAAGGCTACTACGGCGACCTGACCGAGAAGCAGTTCCGCCGCATCTACGCCGAAGCCGTGCGTGTGAACGGCGACACAGGTGAGAACCTGATCGGTCTGCTGGAGCGTCGTCTGGACGCCGTCGTCTACCGCGCCAAATTTGTTGCAACCGTCTTTGCCGCACGTCAATTCGTGAACCACGGCCACGTCAAAGTGAACGGCAAGCGGGTCAACATCCCGTCCTACCGTGTCAAAGAAGGCGACGTGATCGAAGTGCGTGACAAGTCCAAGCAACTGGCTGTTGTTCTGGAAGCTGCTGCGCTGGCCGAGCGTGATGTGCCTGACTACATCGATGCGGATCACTCGAAAATGACCGCGACCTTCGTGCGCGCACCGGGCCTGGGCGATGTGCCGTACCCGGTTGTCATGGAGCCGAACCTGGTCGTCGAATTCTACGCGAAGAACTGATCTTCGCAGACCACCGAATACAAAAGGCCGCGCATTCTGCGCGGTCTTTTTTTGTTCGGATGGCGCGCTGCCCCATCGCGGCAGGCCGCGACCCTACCCCCAGATATTTCTTGGCCAGATGCAGAAAGATCAGAGGGGCAGTGGCCGACCTTCGGCGATAGCCTCCATGGCAAAGTACGAGGTGACCGAATCCAGTTCGACCTTTTCGATCAGGCGCTGATAGACCCTGTCGTATGAGGCCATATCCTGGGTCACCACCTTCAATTGATAATCATAGTCGCCGCCGATCCGATGGAAGTCCACGACCTCGGGGATGGTCAGCACATGGCTGCGAAACGCCTGTAGCCATTCGGCTGAATGGTGGCGGGTGCGCAGCATGACAAAGACCACAAGGCTGAGCCCCAATTTTTCCCGCGCGATCCGCGCCGTCGAGCCCAACAGAACGCCGTTGTCATTGAGCGCTTTCAGACGTCGCCAGCAGGCATTCTGGGACAGCCCGACCCGATCCGCCAACTCGCGTTGGGACAGGGTGGCGTCTGTCTGAAGCTCCTTCAGGATGCGTGTGTCAATTTGATCTAATTTTTGGTCCATATCTGATCATATGACACAAAAAACGAAGTTTACAGGCAAAGAATGGTGAAGTTTTTGGATCCAAGATCAATCACATTGGTTCTGTAAGAAGGAGCCCATGTTATGACCTTGTCCAGATTTCGCGCAGACCTGATGGCCGCCGCTCATGATAGTGAACTGCGTGATGGATTGATCGGTGAAAATGTCCTGATCCCTAGTCTGCATGGGGACGTGCCGCTGGTCTATGCGGATTACGTCGCTTCGGGCCGCGCTCTGCGGCAGGTTGAGGACTATGTGGCCCAGCATGTGCTGCCGTTCTATGCCAACAGCCACACCGAAGCTTCTTACTGTGGGTCGTACATGACACGTTTGCGCCGCGAAGCGCGAGCAGAAATAGCCCGTATTGTTGGTGCGAGGGGAGAAGACACGGTGATTTTCACCGGGTCCGGCGCCACTGCGGGGCTCAACCGGTTGGTCAGTCTGATGGGAGTGAACGAGGCTGACCAGCCGGTTGTATTGATCGGCCCGTATGAGCACCATTCCAATATTCTGCCCTGGCGTGAAAGCAAGGCGACGGTCATTGAAATCCCGGAAGGCAAAGGGGGTGGGCCGGATCTGGTCGCGCTTGAGGATGCTTTGATCGCCAACGCGGCAGCGGATTTGGTGATCGGTTCGTTCTCGGCCGCGTCAAACGTGACCGGAATCATCACCGACTCTGATCCGGTTACCAAATTGCTCAAGGCGCACGGGGCTTTGGCTGTTTGGGATTATGCCGGTGGCGGTCCATATCTGCCGATTGACATGGGCCCGGAAGATGCGCGCAAGGATGCGGTCGTCGTGTCCCCGCACAAGTTCCCCGGTGGTCCGGGCGCGTCGGGCGTTTTGATCGTCAATGGTGCCGTTGTGCAGCGTACCTGCCCCAGTTGGCCCGGTGGTGGCACCGTTAGTTTCGTGTCGCCCTGGCGTCACGACTACAGTGAAGATCTGGCAACGCGTGAAGAAGCCGGAACGCCGAACGTCATCGGCGACATCCGCGCGGCGCTGGCCTTTATCGTCAAGGATGTCGTGGGCACCGACGAAATCGCGCGCCGTGAGGTTAAGTACAACCAGATGGCGCTGAAGGGTTGGAAAGACAATCCGCATCTGACCTTGCTCGGCGTTGAGTCCGCGCATCGCTTGCCGATCTTTTCGTTCCTTGTTCGTGACAATGCGGGCGACCCCGTTCATCAGCAACTGTTTACCCGGATGCTCAGCGATATCTACGGCATTCAGGCGCGGGGCGGGTGTGCCTGTGCCGGGCCTTACGCACATCGCCTGTTGGGAATTGACCGCGAAACCTCGGAAGGGCTGCATGCGGATCTTATGGCCGGGGAAGAGATGAAGAAACCGGGTTGGGTCCGGTTGAACTTTTCGTATCTGATGAGTGAGCAGACAGTGCAGTTCATCATCGACAGTGTGAACGACCTGTCCTGCAGAACCGAGGAGTTTGCACCCTTCTACAACGCGGATCCGGCAACGGCGCGTTTCAAGGCGGCCTGACGGAATTGCCGCTTTTCTCAAGACGCTGAGACAGATATGAGAGGCTCCAATCAACGGAGCCTCTCATGACCAAAATCACCCCGCAACCCGGTATCATGGACATCGCGCTGTATCAGGGCGGACAGTCGCATGTGGCAGGGGTCGCGCATGTGATCAAACTAAGCTCTAACGAGAACCCCTTTGGTCCAAGCCCAAAGGCGATTGAGGCTGTCCGCAACAGCGCAGCCAATCTGCATCGCTATCCCAGCACCGATCACGCCAGCTTGCGTTCGGTGATCGGAGAAAAACACGGGCTCGATCCGGCGCGGATCATCTGCGGGGTCGGCAGCGACGAGGTACTGCAATTTGTGGCGCAAGCTTATGCCGGGCCGGGGGATGAGGTCATCCATACTGAGCATGGATTTTCCATGTATCCCATCATCGCACGCATGGCGGGGGCGACACCTGTCATGGTGCCTGAAAGGGACCGGCACGTAGATGTCGATGCGATCCTTGCTGCTGTCACGTCACAAACCCGGATCGTTTTTGTCACCAACCCGGGCAACCCAACCTCGACAATGATCTCGGACGCGGAATTGGCACGTCTGGCCCAAAGTCTTCCGGGCAATTGCCTGCTGGTGATCGATGGTGCCTATGCCGAATTTGTCGAACGGTTCGACGGCGGTGCCGGACTGGCCGACCGTTTTCCGAACGTCATCATGACGCGAACCTTTTCAAAGGTTTATGGTCTGGGCGGAATGCGCGTCGGCTGGGGATATGCCGCGCAGGATATCATCGACGTGCTGAACCGTGTGCGCCAACCCTTCAACCTATCGCTGACGGCTCTGGCTGCGGCTGAGGCGGCGGCGCAGGACGAGGAATATCTGAGCTACTGCCAGGCAGAAAACGCCCGCCTGCGCGTTTGGCTGGCAGATGAGCTGGCAAGGATCGGTGTGCCATCGGATCCGTCCTGCACAAATTTCATCCTCGCTCGCTTTGCTGACAGGGCCGAAGCCGAGGCTTGCGATGACTATCTGAAAACGCAGGGTTTGATTGTGCGCCGCGTTGCGGGCTACAACCTGCCGAACGCCTTGCGGATCACCGTGGGCGATGAGGAAGCCTGCCGCCGTGTCGTCGCGGCGATCACCGCATTCAAAGGGGGCGCGGCATGAGCCAAATTTACGACCGTGTGGCGCTGATCGGGCTGGGTCTGATTGCATCGTCGATGTTCTGGGCGATCAAGCGAGCCGGACTGGCGGGTGAGGTCACGGGCTATGCCCGATCCGAAGCCACCCGGGATACAGCCCGCCGGATCGGGCTGTGCGACCGGGTTTGCGATACCGCGCGAGAGGCCGTCGAGGGTGCCGATCTGGTTGTACTCTGCGTTCCTGTCGGGGCGATGGGGCCTGTGGCGAAAGATATCGCGCCAGTGCTGAAACCGGGCGCGACGGTTTCCGATGTGGGCTCGGTCAAGCGCCATGTGATCAAAGATGTCGGCCCGCAAATTCCCGAGGGTGTACATTTCATTCCGGCGCACCCCTTGGCAGGAACCGAGCATTCCGGCCCCGAGGCTGGCTTTGCGGAACTGTTCGACAATCGCTGGTGCCTGCTGGTTCCGGTCGAAGGAACTGACCCGGATGCCATCGCGCAACTACGTAGGCTGTGGGAGGGGTTGGGGTCAAATGTCGATGAGATGGACGCGGATCACCACGATCTGGTTCTGGCCGTCACGTCGCATGCGCCGCACCTGATCGCATACACGATGGTGGGGGTGGCTGACGACCTACGCCGGGTGACCGATACCGAAGTGATCAAGTATTCCGCAGCCGGTTTCAGGGATTTCACGCGCATCGCGGCGTCGGACCCTACGATGTGGCGTGACGTGTTTCTGACCAACAAAGACGCGACGCTGGAAATACTGGGCCGCTTCACCGAAGAGCTATTTGCCCTGCAACGGGCAATCCGAACAGGTGACGGCGAGCAACTTTTCGACTATTTCACGCGCACGCGTGCAATCCGGCGCGGGATTATCGACGCCGGGCAGGACACGGATGCGCCGGATTTTGGACGAGGAAAGGCATAGACATGAGGGGCAGTCGAGGCGCAATCGTGGTTCTTGGTCTCAGCTTGTTGACCCTGCCCGCGCTGGCCGCCTCGCCCGAGACCTCATTGTTTCCGGTCCCCAGACCCGTCGTAACTGCCAGTGTCATTACAGCTTCGGCAACCGTCCCGGCGCCTGCGGTGATCGTCAAACTGCGCCCACAAGTGCGCCCCGCTTCGCCGCAAGAGGTTGCCGTGGCGGCGCGCCCGCTTGACCTGCCTTTGTTGGGGCCGGATGTTTCGCTGAAACCGAATTTGCGGCCCAAGACGCTCGAGCAGGAGGTTCTGTTCAAAAAGCGCAAGCTGCGCAAGGGGTCGGTCTGCGGAGATATCGCGATCCAGGGCAAGCCAGTGGGCAAAGTCACCAGCAAGGTGAAAGCCTGCGGCGTAAGTGACGCTGTACAGATTACGTCTGTGTCTGGTGTCGTACTCAGCCGACCGGCGACCATGGATTGCGGCACCGCTATCGCGCTGAACAAATGGGTCGACAAAGCGGTCAAGCCAACCTTCAAACGGCGGGGGCCGGTTGTCGAGTTGCAGGTCGCCGCGCATTATGCCTGCCGCACCCGCAACAACCGCAAGGGCGCGCGCATTTCCGAACACGGTAAGGGCCGCGCGATCGACATATCCGCCTTCAAAATGGCGGATGGTGAGGTTGTGACGGTTCTGAGCGGGTGGCGTAAGAACCCCTCGCAGAAGCAGTTGAAAAAGATCTGGCGCGGGGCGTGTGGACCATTTGGTACGGTTCTAGGGCCGAATTCCGACCGCTATCACCGCGATCATTTCCATTTGGATACAGCCCGCCATCGCAGCGGGCCCTACTGCCGCTAACGCAGGATCAACCGGGGCGCAGGACCCAGCGGCAGCGGACCCAGCGCAACGTAGCCGTCGCGAAAATTCAATTGCAGGTCCAGCGCCTTTGGGTTGCCACCCAAGCCGGCCAGAAAATTCAATGCGCGCGTCACCGGATCAACCGCCTGATCGGGCAGGGCGCCTGCCGCATTTGCCATGGCGATCATGTCGCGCCAGTTTTCGGCTTTGATTGCGATCTCTCCGCTTGGAATGCCTTGCGCGTCAACGTCCAGCCCGCCCGCTGCAAACAGGCGCAACTCACCCCATTTCATTTCGGCCAGATTCAGATCGATCTTGGCCGGTTGCGGCCTGCGTTGTTCCAGCGCGGTCCGATCCCAGGGTTTGTCGAACGCAACCGTCATGTCCAGTTCCAGCGTCTCGAACGCTTGTGGCAGGGTGGTGGCAGAGCGCATCAGGGCTCGCAGATCGTCACCGGGGGTAAACCCGTCAATTCGGGCTGAGATGTTGTAGACCTCGGGCAGGGCGGTCTGCTCCATGATCATGCCCAAGTTTTTGCCGCCTGCTTGCGCAACGCCATCCTCGGCCACGGACCAGGGGCCAGCGGTCAGCGCCATTTTCTCAAGCACCAGCGCGACGCCCGGTTGCAATTGCAGCTCGGCCTGCATCTGGTTTGCCTGAATCGTCGCGGTCTGGTCGAAGTAAGACAGGCGCTGCGGCGTATCTGCAAAGCGCAGAACCTGTCGGCCGGGCCAGATCGCCGGGCTTTCAAACTCGATCCAGTCGGCGCTCCAGGCGGTGCCGTTGATTGGGTCGGCCAGCGCCGGGTTCATCAAACGCGTCACGTGGTGGGTCGGGTACCCGGCGGTTTCGACCTCTGAAAAGTCGGCCTGCCAGCCCAGTTCCTGCTGCTTGTCGAACCAACTGGTCAGCGCTGTGCGCAGACCGTAACCGGCAACAAACCAGTATGCGCTCCAGGCGACAGCAACAAAAATCAGTACTCGTATCAGTCGGCGCATGAGGAATGGCCCTTTTTCCTGCCTTGGAATTGATGTTTATAGGCGCAAACAGGCAAGGACCAGTGCAATGACGATGTGGGTATTCGGATATGGATCGCTGTTGTGGAATCCGGGCTTTCCGGTGGCTCGCAGCGAACATGCAACGCTGCATGGATATGCGCGGTCTTTCTGCATGAGTTCGATCCACCATCGCGGCACCGAAGAGTCCCCGGGCCTTGTACTGGCGCTGGACGAACAGGCCGATGCGCACTGCACAGGATTGGCACTGTCGGTCGAGGCCGGGCATGAAGAGCGCACGTTGGATGAACTGCGCGAACGCGAATTGATTTCCTCGGCCTATCTGGAACGGATGCTGGATGTTCAGCTGAGTTCGGGCGAGATCGTGAACGCGGTGACCTATGTGATCGACCCGCATCACGTCCAGTATTGCGGCGGTATGCCCTTGGAAGAGCAGGCCCAGATCATTGCACGCGCGGTGGGCGGGCGTGGTCCAAATACCGAATACCTCTACAATACCGCCGAACACCTGACCGAGATCGGCCTGCACGATCCGGACCTTGAGTGGTTGTCGCAACGGGTGCGGACAATAACCGCATAAACCCTTGGCGTCATCGCGGGGTTTTCGCTAGGTTTGGCCCAAAGCAGGCAAAAACCGGGAAACACGCGCATGGCGCAGGCACAGCAGAGCGCGAGACCGCATTTCTCGCATCCCATTCGTCAAATCCTGATGATGTTGATTGCAATCGGGCTGTCCGGTCTGGGTGTGTTTCTCGCGCTGCCCTACGTAATGCCCGTGTTTCAGGCGAACCTGTACCTGAACGGCTTCATACTGCTTGTGTTCATCATTGGTGTTCTGGCCTGTTTCTATCAGGTGACTCAACTGATCGGATCGGTGCGCTGGATCGAGGCTTTTGCCGGCGGCGTTGAACGCGACGATGTGCGCCCCCCGCAATTGCTGGCACCGCTGGCCGCGCTGCTGCGATCTCGGGGCGCCCGGTCGCATATCAGCTCCAGCTCTGGTCGGTCGATTCTGGATTCGGTGGCGGAACGGATCGAGGAAGAGCGTGAGATTACGCGTTATATCACCAATGTTCTGATCTATCTTGGGCTTTTGGGCACGTTCTTTGGTCTGGCCACCACGGTTCCGGCGATTGTCGACACGATTCGCAGCCTGAACCCGCAGGACGGTGAAGAAGGGCTGACCGTTTTCAACCGCCTGATGACGGGCCTTGAATCCCAGTTGCAGGGCATGGGCGTTGCGTTCGGCTCATCCCTGTTGGGACTGGCTGGGTCATTGATCGTGGGCTTGCTGGAACTGTTTGCCGGTCACGGTCAGAACCGGTTCTACCGTGAGCTTGAGGAATGGCTGTCGGGGATCACTCGCGTTGGCTTTGGCGGGTCGGACGATGGCGGTGCGGAACTTGCCGTTCTGACCCCGGTGCTGGACACCATGGCCGAGCAGATGGACGCCCTGCAAGAGATGTTCACTGCGCAAGAGGCCGACCGCGCCGATGTCTCGGCCAAACTGGGGCAGCTTGTCGACGCCATCGGTGATATGAACCAGCGACAGGCGCAGGGTGAGGGCGTCACCGCCGCATTGGAACGCGTCGCGCTGGGGCAGGATGCCTTGCTGGATCACATGCGCGATCACGGCGCGGGCGAGGGGATCGATGCCGAAAGTCGGATGCGCCTGCGGTCGATGGACGTTCAATTGCTGCGCATCCTCGAAGAAATCTCGGCTGGGCGTCAGGACAGCATGAACGAGCTGCGCAAGGATTTCGAACTGTTGGTCAAGGCGCTGACCCTGCCACGCGGCGCGGTCCGCACCCCGCCGGAAGGAGAGTAAGGGATGGCCCTTTCCCGCCGCACCGGTCAACGGTTTCAGGGCTCGGTCTGGCCTGGCTTTGTCGATGCGATGACCGGCCTGCTGATGGTTCTGACCTTTGTGCTGACCATTTTCATGGTCGTCCAGTTCGTGCTTCGGGAAACCATTTCGGGTCAGGAAGACGAATTGACCGCGCTGTCTGATGAGGTGGCAGCTCTTGCCGGTGCGTTGGGGCTGGAAGAGCGGGAAAACAACCGGCTTCAGGCCCGTTTGGGCGCGCTGAACACGACCTTGACGCGGGTCGAGGATGATCTAGCACAGGCGCAGGGCCGTATCACAGCTTTTGAAGCCGAAGTTGCGGCGTTGCTGGCCGATCAGGCGCGGGCACAAACCGATATCGCGGCGCTTGAGTCGCTTCGGGCAGACTTGCAGGCGCAGCGCGACGATTTGCTGACTGAACAAGAGGCGCTGAACCTGGCCTTGGCACAAAGCCGCAACGAGATCGACGCGCAGGCCGAGGCTGCCCGTCTGGCCGCCGCGCGTCGTGAAGCTCTTGAGGCTTTGGTTGCCGATCTGGAAAGCAGTGATGCCACCCAGACCGCACAGATCGCCGAACTAGAGCAACAGCTTTCTGACGAAGAAGCCGCTCGGTTGGCCGAAGCTGCGGCTGCAGAAAACCTGCGGGACCGTTTGCAAAACGCCGATGCGGAACTGACCGCGATGACCCTTGCACTTGAGGCGCAGCGGCAAGAGGCCGAGGATACATTGACCTTGTTGGCCGCTGCCCAAGCCGCCAAAGCGGAATTGGAGCGGCAGTTCGGCGAATTGAATCCCGAGCAATTGAAAGCGCAGCTGCAGGCCGCGCTTGATGCGCAAACGCAGGCGCAGGCGGATGCGGCGGCGCAGAGAACTCTGGCCGAAGAACGGGCCGCATTGCTGGCCGCTGCGCGCGATACTCTTGCCTCGGAGCAGGAAATCTCGACCAAGGCGCAACAGCAGACGGCCTTGTTGAACCAGCAGATGTCGGCACTACGCGGACAGCTTGGTTCATTGCAGGCGCTTTTGGATGACTATGAGGATCGGAATGAAGCGGCAGAGATCAGGATTCAAACTCTCGGGCAGGACCTGAACGCAGCACTGGCCCGCGCCGCGTCCGAAGAGCGTCGGCGCCGCCTGTTGGAAGAGGCCGAGCGTGTTCGACTGGAAGCCGAAGCCGAGGAGTTGGCCGGTCAGAACGAACAACTGACGGCGCAGGCGGAAGACCTGCAAAGGTACCGGTCTGAGTTCTTTGGCCGCCTGCGCGATGTGCTGGGTGATCAAGAGGGCGTTCGCATCGAAGGCGACCGCTTTGTCTTCTCCTCTGAGGTGTTGTTCGCCACTGGCTCGGCCGTTCTATCGCCAGAAGGGCAACTGGAAATCGCCAAGGTCGCCAACATCCTGCGCAGTGTTGCGGCAGAAATACCCGAGGGCCTGAACTGGGTGATCCGTGTGGATGGCCATACGGACAACGTGCCGCTGGGCGGATCGGGTCGCTATCGTGACAACTGGGAGCTCAGCCAGGGTCGCGCCTTGTCCGTCGTACGCTATATGGTTGATGCGCTGGGCATTCCGCCCCAGCGGCTGGCGGCCAACGGCTTTGGCGAGTTTCAGCCCGTAAACCCCGCCGATACGCCCGAAGCGCGTGCGCAGAATCGCCGGATCGAACTGAAACTGACCGAGCGATAGGCGTTCAAACCAGGCCATGAACCTTTGCAAATGGATCGTGGGCCTTGTCCTTGTGCCATGTGTATTCGCACCATGTCGCGACCTTGTCGGCGACGTTTGTGCCGTGCATCAGGGCGATTGCACCCAGCGCCATATCCATGCCGGCCGAAACGCCGGATGATGTAAGGACGGGGCCGTCCTCGACCCATCTGGCCTGCGGAACCCAATCCACATCCGGCCCCTGTTCGCATACCCAGGAAAAGGCAGCCTTGTTCGTGGTGGCGCGTCGTCCATCCAAAACCCCGGCTTTGGCCAAAAGGGCGCTGCCGGTGCAGACGCTCAGGGTAAATTCCGCCTTTGCTGAACTGAGCGCAATCCATTCCAACAGGCGCGGGTTGGCGATTTCGCGACGTGTGCCAGCGCCACCTGGAACAAAGACAATGTTGTATGACCGGGGCGTATCCAAAGTCGCCTCGGCGACGGCTTGAAGGTGCTGATTGCTGGCGACCGGACCTGCGGTTTCGGCGATCAGTTCTAGCGAAAAGTCATCCGGCAGAAGCCCGAACATCTCCATTGGGCCGAATAGATCCAGCAATTCGAAACCGGGAAAGATCAGGGCACCAATCTTGCGCATTCCAACTCTCCTTTCGGGAGCGGGGGTTTTGAATGAAAAGCGCCCGCCAACAGAGGTAGGCGGGCGCTTGCAATTTTGTGAGGTCGTCTGGTCAATCCGCAGTCAGCAAGGGCGGCTTGTCGCCCGGAATGCGGGGCTGATCCGGGCCAAGGATTTCCAGATCCAACTCGCCTTTCTTGACCGAGACCCGAACAACACCACCCTTGGCCAATTTGCCGAACAGCAGTTCCTCGGCCAGCGGTTTCTTGATGTGTTCCTGGATCACACGACCCAACGGACGGGCGCCCATCTTGTCGTCATAGCCCTTGTCGGCCAGCCATTCGGCGGCTTTGGGCGTCAGATCAATGGTCACACCGCGATCCAGCAATTGCGCCTCAAGCTGCAGGACGAACTTTTCGACCACCTGCAGGATGACCTCTTTCGGCAGCGGCGCGAACGAGATCACGGCATCCAGACGGTTGCGGAATTCCGGGGTGAACATGCGCTCGATCGCGGCGGTGTCTTCACCCTCGCGACGATCACGGGCAAAGCCGATGGCGGCCTTGGCCTGTTCCTGCGCGCCCGCGTTCGAAGTCATGATCAGCACCACGTTGCGGAAGTTCACCGTGCGGCCATTGTGATCGGTCAGCTCGCCATGATCCATCACCTGCAACAGGATATTGAACACATCCGGATGCGCCTTTTCGATCTCGTCCAGCAGCAGCACACAGTGCGGATGCTGATCCACACCGTCGGTCAGCAGACCGCCCTGATCAAACCCAACATAGCCCGGAGGCGCGCCGATCAGACGGGAAACAGCGTGTTTCTCCATGTATTCCGACATGTCAAAACGCAGCAGCTCCACGCCCAGCGTATCGGCCAGTTGCTTGGCGACCTCGGTCTTACCAACACCGGTCGGACCGGCGAACAGATAGTTGCCGATGGGCTTTTCGGGCTCACGCAGACCTGCGCGTGCCAGCTTGATGGCGCTGGACAGCGCTTCGATGGCCTCGTTCTGACCAAACACCACCCGCTTCAACGACGCTTCGAGATCTTTCAGAACTTCGGCGTCGTTCTTAGTGACGTTCTTGGGCGGGATGCGGGCGATCTTGGCAACCACAGCCTCAATCTCTTTCACGCCAATGGTTTTGCGACGTTTGCTTTCCGCCACCAGATGCTGCGCCGCTCCGGCCTCATCAATCACGTCGATGGCCTTGTCGGGCAGTTTGCGGTCATTGATATACCGCGCGGCCAGTTCCACAGCCGTCTTGATCGCATCTGCGGTGTATTTGATCTCATGATGCTCTTCGAAATAGGGCTTGAGGCCGCGCAGAATCTTTACGCTATCCTCCACCGAAGGCTCGTTTACGTCGATTTTCTGGAACCGACGGCTGAGCGCGCGGTCCTTTTCGAAATGCTGACGGAATTCCTTGTAGGTCGTCGAGCCCATGGTGCGCAGCTTGCCGCCCTGCAACGCAGGTTTCAGCAGGTTCGAGGCATCCATTGCGCCACCGGACGTGGCACCAGCCCCGATCACGGTGTGTATCTCGTCAATGAACAGAACTGCGTCCGGGTGATCTTCCAACTCGGTCACGACCGCCTTCAGGCGTTCTTCGAAATCGCCACGGTAACGGGTGCCCGCCAGCAATGCGCCCATGTCCAGCGAGTAGATCGTGGTGTTCGACAAAACATCCGGCGACTCGCCAGCCACAATCTTGTGCGCCAGACCTTCTGCAATCGCGGTTTTGCCAACACCCGGATCACCCACCAGCAGCGGGTTGTTCTTGCGGCGGCGGCACAGCACCTGAATGCAGCGTTCCACCTCGGCGGAACGACCGATAAGAGGGTCAACATCGCCAGCGCGCGATTTGGCGTTCAGGTCGACACAGTATTTACCAAGCGCGCTTTCTTTCTGTTCAGATTCAGCGGTGGTTGCCTGCGCCTCTTCCTCGACCTCGTCCGCGCCGGTCACCGGCCGGTTTTCGCCATAGGCCGGATCCTTTGCCACGCCATGCGCGATAAAGTTCACCGCGTCATAGCGGGTCATGTCCTGTTCTTGCAGGAAATAGGCGGCATTGCTTTCGCGTTCGGCGAAAATCGCCACCAGCACGTTGGCCCCGGTCACCTCGGTCCGGCCCGAGCTTTGGACATGGATCGCGGCACGTTGAATGACACGCTGGAAAGCAGCGGTCGGCACAGCCTCGGACCCGTCTATGTCGGTCACAAGGTTCGATAGATCCTCGTCAATAAATTCAACCAATGTGCTGCGCAATTCGTCCAGATCGACGCTGCATGCCTTCATCACCCGGATCGCATCGGGTTCTTCCAAAAGTGCCAGCAGCAAATGTTCCAGCGTTGCAAATTCGTGTCGCCGTTCATTCGCAGCCGCCAGGGCTGCGTGGATGGCTTGTTCCAATGTGCTCGAGAATGAAGGCACGCGGGTGCTCCTCTAAATTGGGCCGGAAGGGGGTCGAGTATCGGCCGGATCCCCATCCCAACCATGTCCTCATACTATTAGAGTTTGGTTGATCGTGGCCCGGCTTCAAGGGTTTTCTTGCTCTTGACAGTCACATTTCTTGTGACCGTGGCCGTGAACAGTGCGAAATATGCGCTAATAGCGGTCTTTTCTGGCCCTGATTTCGGCAAAGACAGCGGCCGGATCGACATTTCCCAACCCCAATCGGGCTTGAATCTCTGGATTCTCGGCGCGCAAAAACGGGTTTGTTGCTTTTTCCAGTGCGAGAGTTGACGGCACAGTAGGCGCTCCGGCAGCTCTGGTCCGGTTGATATCGGCGACTCGATCCAGCAAGGCAGCATTGTCCGGATCGATCGTCAGCGCGAATTTCGCGTTCGATTGGGTGTATTCATGTCCCGAGCACACGATTGTCTCATCCGGGAGCGCCGCCAGCTTGCACAGCGACGCCCACATCTGTACCGGAGTCCCTTCAAACAGGCGGCCGCATCCCAGCGCCATAAGGCTGTCTGCGGTGAATACTGCATTTGATTGAGGCATATAGAACGCGATGTGGCCAATGGTGTGACCGGGTACGTCGAGAACCTCGACGGTTTCCCCACCGACATAAAATGTGTCGCCTTCAACGACCGCCTGATCCAGCTTGGGTAGCCGCGCTTCGTCGGCCTTCGCGCCAATCACCCGCGCTGGGTGCGTTTCCAAAATACCCGGCAATCCATCCACATGATCCCAATGATGATGTGTCAGCAACACGTGTGTCAGGCGCCAGCCGCGGGCATCCAGTTCCGCTAGAATCGGCCCTGCTTCCGGTGCGTCGATCAATGCGGTCTCGCCACTGGCGGCATCATGCGCCAGAAAGGCATAATTGTCGCTGAGGCAAGGAATGGTGACGATCTCAAGAGGCATGGCCTTTTGCCCTTTCGTTGCTAGACTGCGCCCAGCTAAGCCGATTGACCGGGTGTCCGCAATGCATCTTGATGTGCAGGATCTGAGGAATTTCTACTACCGCAGCACATTGGGGCGTGCGGCGCAGGCAGCCATCCGCGGTCGTCTTGTCGATCTGTGGCCCGAGGCCAAGGGCCAAACCGTTGTCGGGTTCGGATTCGCGGTTCCGTTGCTGCGACCCTACCTTGCCGACGCGCGCCGTGTGATCGGGCTGATGCCCGGACCGCAAGGCGTGATGCCATGGCCTGCCGGAATGCCCAACGTGTCGGTACTGACCGAAGAAACGCTCTGGCCGATTGAGACCGGCCATGTGGACAAGCTGGTTGTCATGCATGGGCTGGAGACGACCGAGCGGCCCAGTCAGTTGCTCGAGGAATGCTGGCGCGTGCTGGGGCCGGGCGGGCGGGCGTTGTTCGTTGTCCCCAACCGCGCCGGTTTGTGGTCGCGATCTGACCGCACGCCGTTTGGATTTGGCCGTCCCTATTCAGCGACGCAGTTGGAAAGCCAGCTTCGAGAACACCATTTCCTGCCTGAAAACCATTGTTCGGCGTTGTACCTGCCACCGTCCTATCGCCGCTTCTGGCTCAAATCCGGTGGGTTGATCGAGAAAACCGGACAGCGCTTGCCAACGGTCATGGCGGGCGGGGTTCTGATGGTCGAGGCCAGCAAACACATCCGTCCTCGCAGTGGGAGCGTCACAAAAGACGCCGCCAAACGCCCAATCAAGGCGCTGGACGGGCTGTTGAAACCAGCCTGAATGACGTGGTGACCTGATCTCTGATGCAAGGGGTAAATTGCGGGAAAAAGGTCACAGGAATCGCAAAAAGCTGCAGTTCGGTAACATTTTTCACCCATTCTGATCGGTGCAAAGGGACGCACTTTTCTTAACATGTTGAAATTAAACATTTTGTGGATAAATGCGCTGCCGCTATATTATATTGCTAGCTTGGTTCGGCTCTGCTACATCCCCGGTGATTTTGATCCCCGGCCTTCTGGACGGGGTTTCTTCACGCCCCCGGGGTGGCTGCGCGGGCAGTTTTCGGGGCCTAAAATATCGGAAGGGTGGACGTGTCCGAACCAGCTTCGATTTCCACTGGCATTGCCGAGCGCTATGCCACCGCGATCTTTGAGATCGCCAAAGAGAATAATGACCTTGCAGGTCTGGAAACCGGAATCAACGATCTGGCAGCAGCATTGGGCGACAGCGCCGAACTGCGCAACCTGATTGCATCGCCTCTGGTTTCGCGCGCCGAACAAGAAGGCGCAATCACCGCAATCGCTGACAAAATGGGTCTGCACGCGATCCTGCGCAACACGCTGGGTCTGATGGCGCAAAAGCGTCGTCTGTTCGTCGTGCCGCAACTGGTGCAAGTTCTGCGTGATATGTTGGCCGACGAGCGTGGCGAAGTGACCGCCGATGTTGCGTCAGCCAAGGCGCTGACCAAAACTCAACTGGATAAACTGTCCAAAACGCTGTCCGAGCGTGTGGGCAAGACCGTGACAATCAATGCGACCGTTGATGAAAGCCTCATCGGCGGTCTTGTCGTTAAAGTGGGCTCGAAAATGATCGATAGCTCGATCCGTTCGAAACTCAACTCCCTACAGAATGCAATGAAAGAGGTCGGATAAATGGGAATCCAAGCTGCAGAGATTTCTGCAATCCTGAAGGACCAGATCAAGAATTTTGGTCAGGAAGCCGAAGTGGCCGAGATCGGCCGCGTGCTGAGCGTCGGTGACGGGATTGCCCGTGTATACGGCCTGGACAACGTGCAAGCCGGTGAGATGGTCGAATTCCCCGGCGGCATCATGGGCATGGCGCTGAACCTGGAAAGCGATAACGTCGGTGTCGTTATCTTCGGTTCCGACCGGGACATCAAAGAAGGTGACACCGTTAAGCGCACCAACTCGATCGTGGACGTTCCGATTGGTGACGAACTGCTGGGCCGCGTAGTTGACGGTCTGGGCAACCCGCTGGACGGCAAAGGCCCGATCAATGCGTCGAAGCGTGGCGTTGCAGACGTCAAAGCCCCCGGCATCATCCCGCGTAAATCGGTGCACGAGCCTATGGCAACCGGCCTGAAATCGGTTGACGCGATGATCCCGATCGGCCGTGGCCAGCGTGAGCTGATCATTGGCGACCGTCAGACCGGTAAAACCGCCGTGGCTCTGGACACGATCCTGAACCAGAAAGTTTACAACGACGCCGCAGGCGACGACGAGTCGAAGAAACTGTACTGCATCTATGTGGCGGTTGGTCAGAAGCGGTCGACCGTTGCGCAGCTGGTGAAGAAACTGGAAGAGTCCGGTGCGATTGAATATTCGATCGTTGTGGCTGCAACCGCGTCCGACCCGGCGCCGATGCAGTTCCTTGCGCCTTACTCGGCAACCGCAATGGCCGAATACTTCCGCGACAACGGCCGCCACGCGCTGATCATCTATGATGACCTGTCGAAACAGGCCGTATCCTATCGTCAGATGTCGCTGCTGCTGCGTCGTCCGCCCGGACGTGAAGCTTACCCGGGTGACGTTTTCTACCTCCACTCGCGTCTGTTGGAGCGTTCGGCGAAGCTGAACGAAGATTTCGGTGCTGGCTCGCTGACCGCTCTGCCGGTTATCGAAACCCAAGGCGGCGACGTTTCGGCGTTTATTCCGACCAACGTGATCTCGATCACCGACGGTCAGATCTTCCTGGAAACCGAACTGTTCTATCAGGGCATCCGTCCTGCTGTGAACACCGGTCTGTCGGTTTCGCGTGTGGGTTCTTCGGCTCAGACCGATGCGATGAAATCGGTTGCTGGCCCGGTAAAATTGGAACTGGCTCAGTATCGCGAAATGGCGGCCTTTGCGCAGTTTGGTTCGGACCTCGACGCCGCAACTCAGCAGCTGCTGAACCGTGGTGCGCGTCTGACCGAGCTGATGAAGCAGCCGCAGTACTCGCCGCTGACCAACGCGGAAATCGTCTGCGTCATCTTCGCAGGCACCAACGGCTATCTCGACAAAATCGACGTATCTGAAGTTGGCCGCTATGAGGCTGGCCTGCTGGCGCACCTGCGCGGCAAGCACGCTGACCTGCTGAAGTGGATCACCGACGAAGATCCGAAGATCAAAGGTGACGCAGCGGACAAACTCAAGGCAGCGATCGACGAATACGCCGCGACCTTCGCTTGATAGGGGGTTCCGATGCCTAGTCTGAAGGACCTTAAAAACAGGATCGAGTCGGTCAAATCGACCCGCAAGATCACCAAGGCCATGCAGATGGTCGCGGCTGCAAAACTGCGCCGCGCCCAGGAATCTGCCGAAGCCTCGCGCCCCTATGCCGAACGGTTCAATGCCGTGATGGCGGGGCTGGCGGCGTCGGTCGGGGGCAGCGACAGCGCCCCAAAGCTGCTCCGTGGTACGGGCAGTGATGATGTCCATCTGCTGGTTGTCATGACAGCTGAACGCGGCCTGTGTGGCGGCTTCAACGCGAACATCGCCAAGCTGGCCCGCGCCAAAGCGGACGAGCTGCGCGGCAAGGGCAAGACGGTCAAGGTTCTGACCGTCGGCAAGAAAGGCCGCGACGCGCTCAAGCGTGATTTTGGCGATCTGTTCGTTGGACATATCGACCTGAGTGAGGTCAAGCGCATTGGCTACAACAACGCGCAAGACATCGCGAAGGACGTCCTGTCCCGTTTCGATGGGGGTGAGTTCGACGTTGCCACGATCTTCTACTCGAAGTTCGTCAACGTGGTGACCCAGATCCCGACGGCACAGCAGGTCATCCCCGCCTCGTTCGAGGAAACCGAGGGTGACGACAGCGGTGCCGTGTTCGATTACGAGCCCAGCGAAGAGGCCATCCTGGCTGACCTGCTGCCCAAGGGGGTTGCGACAGCGATCTTCTCGGCTCTGCTCGAAAACGGAGCGTCTGAACAGGGTGCACGGATGTCCGCAATGGACAACGCGACACGTAACGCGGGTGAGATGATCGACAAGCTGACGATCCAGTTCAACCGCTCGCGTCAGGCCGTGATCACCAACGAGCTGATTGAAATTATTTCCGGCGCCGAAGCGCTGTAGAGACATACCGGAGACGAAACATGGCGAATGCAAAAGGCAAAGTCACACAGATCATCGGGGCCGTCGTCGACGTGCACTTCGAAGATCAGCTGCCTGAAATTCTGAACGCGCTGGAAACCACCAACAACGGCAAACGCCTGGTGTTGGAAGTTGCTCAGCACCTGGGTGAGAACACTGTCCGCACCATCGCGATGGATGCGACCGAGGGTCTGGTCCGCGGCGAAGCCGTAACCGACACCGGCGCACCGATCTCGGTTCCGGTTGGCAACGCAACCCTGGGCCGTATCCTGAACGTGGTCGGCGAGCCGATCGACGAAAAGGGCCCGGTTGAGGCAACCGAGACCCGCGCCATCCACCAGCCCGCGCCCGAGTTTGACGAACAGTCGACCGAGTCGGAAATTCTGGTGACCGGCATCAAGGTTGTTGACCTGCTGGCCCCCTACGCCAAAGGCGGTAAAATCGGCCTGTTCGGCGGTGCCGGCGTGGGTAAAACCGTTCTGATCATGGAACTGATCAACAACATCGCAAAAGTGCACTCGGGCTTCTCGGTGTTCGCGGGTGTTGGTGAACGGACCCGTGAAGGCAACGACCTGTACTGGGAAATGATCGAATCGAACGTGATCAAGCCCGACAACCTGTCGGACTCGCAGGTTGCGCTGGTTTACGGTCAGATGAACGAGCCTCCGGGTGCGCGTGCACGTGTTGCTCTGACCGGTCTGACCCTGGCCGAGCAGTTCCGCGACCAGTCCGGAACCGACGTTCTGTTCTTCGTCGACAACATCTTCCGCTTTACGCAGGCGGGCTCCGAGGTTTCGGCTCTGCTGGGTCGTATTCCTTCGGCGGTGGGCTACCAGCCGACGCTGGCGACCGACATGGGCGCTCTGCAGGAACGCATCACCTCGACCAAGTCGGGCTCGATCACGTCCGTGCAGGCCATTTATGTTCCTGCGGACGACCTTACCGACCCTGCACCGGCAACCTCGTTTGCCCACTTGGACGCGACCACCGTTCTTAACCGTGCGATCTCGGAAAAGGGTATCTACCCGGCCGTTGACCCGCTCGACTCGACCTCGCGTCTGCTCGACCCGGCCATCGTTGGTGAAGAGCACTACAAGGTCGCGACCGACGTCCAGCAGATCCTTCAGCGCTACAAGTCGCTGCAGGACATCATCGCCATCCTCGGCATGGACGAACTGTCGGAAGAGGACAAACTGACCGTGGCCCGTGCCCGTAAGATCGAGCGCTTCCTGTCGCAGCCGTTCGACGTGGCCGAGGTTTTCACCGGCTCGCCGGGCGTTCAGGTTCCGTTGGATGTCACCATCTCGTCGTTCAAAGCGGTTGTCGCTGGCGAATACGATCACCTGCCCGAAGCGGCCTTCCTGATGGTTGGTGGCATCGAAGAAGTGATCGCCAAAGCGGAAAAGATGGCCGCAGAAGCCGCCTAAGGAGTATCCCTGATGGCAAACACGATGCAATTCGACCTCGTCAGCCCCGAGCGGAGCCTTGCTTCGCTCGCGGCCAGCGCGGTCCAACTACCCGGCGCGGACGGGGACATGACGGCGATGCCCGATCATGCCCCCACCATCACCACGCTGCGCCCGGGCATCCTGAAGGTCGAGGCACCCGAAGGGTCCAGCGAATACCTGGTCACCGGCGGCTTTGCTCAGATCAACGGCGATGGCCTGTCGGTTCTGGCGGAAAAGGCCATTCCGGTTGCCGAAGTGACACGGTCGCATATCGATGACCTGATCGCTGAAGCACGCGCCTCGCACGAAGCAGCTAAGGCAGGAGACGATCAGACCATCGTCGATGATGCCGCCAAGCTGCTGGCCGACATGGAGGCCCTTGGGACGCACATGAGCCTGTAAAGGCGTCATTGGATCCCGGAATTTCGAAACGGCTCCGCCCAAGCGGGGCCGTTTTTTTTGTCGTGCTATTGTTTGATTTCCAAAGTAAGTTTTGGATATTCAAAGAAAAAAGACGACAGAATGAAAAAATTTCAAACACATCCGATTGGGATCGACCAGGGTGAGGAAGTCCTGTTTTCCGAATTTGCTGATGGCGGCGAAATGTGGACCGGCACCGGCGCCCGCGAACGCAAGGTAGCAATTCGATTCAGCGAACCATTCCGGAGCCCACCGCTGGTGCAGATCGGCGTATCGCTGTGGGACGTGGACACGTCCTCGGCGCTGCGCGCCGAAGTCCAGGCCGAAGATATCACGACCACGGCATTCAATGCGGTCTTTCGGACATGGTCCGATACGCGTATCGCGCGCATTCGCGTGGCCTGGATGGCAATAGGAGAAGTCGCGCATGAGGATGACTGGAACATTTCCTGATCCAGCAACCAATCGAACATGGCCAATGATCGCAGCGACGTCCATAAAGAAGACGCATCAGAGAACATTCTGAACGAGGTACGCAGTGTTTGCCAAAGAGCATATCGAATACCAAGCCATAGACCTGCCGGACCGGGCGCAATTGACCGACGCTGACATGATGGATGCGGCATTGGCGTTTTATGAAACGATGAAGCGCCGACACACAGTGCGGGACTATTCTGATCGCCCTGTTTCCAAAGCGGTGATCGAAGAATGTATCCGTACCGCTGGCACAGCCCCTTCAGGCGCAAACCATCAGCCCTGGCACTTTGTGGCGGTTTCGAACCCAGCGTTGAAGAAACGCATCCGCGAAGAAGCCGAAGAGGAAGAAAGAAAATTCTACGATGGCGGAGCGGGTGATGAATGGCTCAAAGCTCTTGAGCCGATCGGCACCAACGATCACAAACCGCATCTGGAGGAGGCACCGTGGCTGATCGTGATATTCGCGCAGCGTTGGGGCCATTTTGATGACGGAACACGGTTCAAGAATTATTACGTACCTGAAAGCACGGGGATCGCGACTGGATTTCTTTTGGCGGCTCTGCATCATGCCGGATTGGTTTCACTGACCCATACGCCGAACCCCATGAAGTTTCTGAACAAACTTCTGGACCGCCCAGATCACGAAAAACCGATCATGATCGTAGCTGTTGGTCATCCGCACAAGGACGCAAAGGTCCCGAAGGTCGCCAAGATGAAAAAATCGCTGGACGAAATCATGACGGTCGCAGAATAGGTTCTGCGGTCCGTAATCTTTGTCGGCCGCTGTTGCGGGACGGGTTGTCAGTACCCCCAAGGGGACGTCAGCACTGTGCCCCACATCCCGCGCCGGGTCAGCCTGCGTGGTACAGCGATTCGTATATCGGCGTCAGCGTTTTGTCCTCAAACAGTGACGAAACGCTGGTCCCGTTCCAGATGTTCAGGATCGCCTGCGTAAAGATCGGTGCGGTGGGCACGATGCGGATATTCTCAGCCTTGGCAACCTCGGGTGTCGGCTGAATGGTGTCGGACAGAACCAGCGATTTCATGACAGAGTTTGTCACGCGCTCAACTGCAGGGCCGCTCATGACGCCGTGCGTGATATAGGAATGCACCTCTTTCGCGCCGTTATCCATCAGAACCTGCGCCGCCTTGCACAAGGTTCCGGCCGTGTCGCAGATATCGTCGACAATCAGGCAGATCTTGTCTTTTACATCACCGATCACCGTCATCTCGGCCACTTCACCGGCTTTTTCGCGGCGTTTGTCGACGATCGAAAGCGGTGCCTCGATGCGTTTGGCCAATTCGCGCGCGCGGGCGACGCCGCCGACATCGGGTGACACGACCATCAGGTCGTCCATTTGGGTCTTGAACTGTGTCTTGACGTCCAGCGCAAAGATCGGCGAGGCGTACAGGTTGTCGACCGGCATGTCGAAAAAGCCCTGAATCTGTGCCGCATGCAGGTCCATCGTCAGAATACGTTCGATCCCGGCGCCGGTCAGCATGTTGGCAACCAGCTTGGCGCTGATCGGGGTGCGTGCTTTCGTGCGGCGGTCCTGGCGGGCATATCCAAAATACGGGATCACGGCGGTGATCCGCTGGGCTGACGAGCGGCGCAAGGCGTCGGCGATGATCAGCAGCTCCATCAGGTTGTCGTTGGCCGGGTTCGAGGTCGGCTGGATGATGAACATGTCCTCGCCGCGCACATTCTCGAACACTTCGACGAAGATCTCGCCGTCGTTGAACCGTTCGACCCGCGCGTCGACCAGACCCTGATCCACTCCGCGATGCAGGCTCATGCGGCGGGCGATGGTTTCGGCAAGCGGAAGATTGGCGTTCCCAGCGATAAGCTTGGGTTCGTGAAGTGTCGGCATCGGCTGTAGGTCCCCGGGCAGCGTTGGCAATGTGACAGATTCGTGATGTTGACACCGCTTAGCATGGGTCTACCGTCGCGCATAGATGACGCTGCGGAGAAAGTGAACATGGCCCAGATTGACTACTTTTTTGCGACACTCTCGCCCTTTTCCTACCTGGCAGGTACGCGGCTTGAGGAGGTCGCAGCAAAGCATGGTGCGACGATCAATTACAAACCGCTTGATATTATAGCATTGTTCGGTCGTACCGGTGGCGTCCCGCCCAAGGACCGACATATCTCGCGCGTGGAGTATCGAACGCAGGAACTGACGCGACAGGCAAAGAACCTGGGGATGGACATCAACCTTCAACCGGCTCACTGGCCAACCAATGCGGCGCCGTCGTCCTACGCGGTCATTGCGGCGACAAAGGATGGGTCAGGGGATGTCGGCAATCTGTGCCATTCCATCTTGCGGGCCTGCTGGGCCGAAGAAAAGGACATCGCCGAAGACAGCGTCATTCGAGACTGTCTTGAAAGGGCGGGGTTCGACCCGAACCTGGCCGACAGCGGCCTGCTTGTCGGGGCCGAAACCTATGCAGTCAATCTCGAAGAAGCTGTGGATCGCGGTGTATTCGGTGCGCCGTTCTACATCACACCAGATAATCAGCGGTTCTGGGGTCAGGACCGGTTGGACGATCTCGACCGCCACCTGGCGACGTTGAAAGACTAGCCGCTACCGTCTGCTTCAACTGGCTAATAATATCCCGGGGGGGGAGGCGCAGCTTGCTGTGACGGGGGCCGCGCCCTCCCAATGTGCCTAGAGCAAGGCCAGGAACTGATCGATCTGATCCGCAGAGGTAGACCAGTCACAGACCAATCGGCAGGCCAGCATTTCGTCCTGGTCATTCCCGTCCAACACTCCACCCCACAGGTGGTAGACCGCGCCGGCATCATGGAGTTCCCGATGCTGTCGGCGCGGGAAGCTGGCAAAGATCAAGTTGGCCTGGGGGGTGTGCAGGAACTCGGCCCCCGCCGCGCGCAAACCCTCTGCCAGTCGCGCGCAGCTGGAATTGGCCTGCCGAGCCGATCGCAGCCACAAATCCTCGTGCAAATAGGCCGCCATCTGAGCGGAGAGAAACCGGTGCTTCGAGAACAGATGCGCCCCGCGCTTGCGGCGCAATTCAAACTCCCAAGCCTTGCTTTCGTCAAAGAAGATCACGGCCTCGACCCCGATCAGCCCGTTTTTAGTGCCGCCAAAACTGACCGCGTCCACTCCGGCCTTCCAGGTCATTTCAGCCGGAGAACAGTCAAGCGAAACCAGCGCATTGGCAAAGCGGGCGCCATCCATATGAACGGGCAGCCCAAATTCCTTGGCAACAGCACATAGGGCCTGCAATTCGGTCAGCGTATAGACAGATCCCCGTTCCGTCACCTGTGTGATCGACACTGGGCCGCGCTGCGGACCATGCACGCCTCGGGTTTCTTCGTTTTGGATCGCACCTCGCAGTGCCTTGGCGGTCATTTTGTCACCACCCGGCACTAGGGTCAGCTTGGCCCCACTGAAGAACTCCGGCGCGTTGCATTCGTCCTCGTGGATATGCGCAACGGGCGAGCAGAACACGGTCTCCCATGGCTGTGACAACGTCGCCAGCGCCAGAGAATTCGCCGCCGTGCCTGTCGCTACCAGATAGACCGCCGCACCGGGCGCTTCGAAAACCCCTCGTATCTGATCTCGCACTTCGTTCATCAAAGTGTCCGCGCCATAGGCCATCTGATAGCCCTGATTGGCGTCGGACAACGCTGCCAAAACTTCGGGGTGTACGGGCCCTGAATTGTCAGAGGCAAAGTGCATCAGCTCGGCTCCTCGATGATATAGTCTTCCCACTCATCCATGGGGGTCTCGAATTCCGAGACGGTACGGCCCTGAACGGAAACTCCGGCGGCATGAACACTGTCCGGCGTTCCGGACAAAAGCGGGTGCCAATCGTAGAGGGGTTTCCCCTCCCACAGCAGCCGGTAGGCACAGGTTTGGGGCAGCCAGTAGGCGTGATCGTCAATGTTTTCCGGTTTCATCACGATGCACTCGGGCACGAATTGATGACGGATATCATATTGTGTGCACCGGCAGGTTTCGTCGTCCAGCAACCGGCAGGCGACGCAGGTCAGCGCGACCTCGCCGCTATCCTCGTCCTCCAGCTTGTTCAGGCAGCATTTGCCGCAGCCGTCGCACAGCGCCTCCCATTCCTGTGGGTTCATCTTGTTCAGGGGCTTACGCTCCCAGAACCGCTTGGGCAGGCCTGATCGGACAATCGGATCGCGGCTCATACCGCCGCCAATATGTCGCGCGCGCGGTCGCAATCCGCTTGCATCTGCGCGATCAATTCGCCCAAGCCGTCAAACGTCATTTCGGGGCGCAGGTAATCGACCAAGCCGACGGACAGGGTTGCACCGTAAAGGTCGCCGGAAAAGTCGAAGAGATAGGTTTCGATATTGGGCACTTCGCCGTTGAACATCGGGCGTGTACCGACCGAAGCCGCCCCGCGATAACTGCCTTTGTGGGGGCCATCCAAGACGTCGACCAAAACCGCATACACACCAAATTTCGGTGGATGCAGCCCTTCGATCGACATGTTCGCCGTCGGAAAGCCCAGTTCGCGCCCGCGCTGTTCCCCGCCGATCACCTCGCCTTCGATGCGGTGCCAGTGGCCCAGCATTGCGGCGGCGTCCCGAGGGCGACCTTCGGACAGCGCATCTCGGATCGCAGTCGACGAAACGACATTTTCCGACTTTTCCATCAGCGGTGCGATGGTCACGCCAAATCCCATTTGTTCACCAAAGCGCAGCAAGTCTTCGGCGGTGCCAATCCGGCCTTTGCCAAAGCAGAAATCCGCGCCGACAACAACATGAGACAACCCCAGGCCGCGGGAGATGACGTTTTCGGCAAACTCTTCGGGTGCCAGCCCGGCAAGAGCCGCGTTGAACGGCAATTCATAGAGCTTTTGCACACCCAGTTTTTCAAGCCGGTGTGCTCGGGCATTGCCACGCATCAGACGGAACGGCGGGGTGTCTGGGGCAAAGTGTTCACGTGGGTGGGGCTCGAATGTCAAAACGCCCAGAGGCGCTGCAGGCACAGCATTCCTCGCCAGGTCAATGACGGACTGGTGGCCAACATGAACGCCGTCGAAATTACCGATCGCAACACTGGCGCCTCGGTCCTCGGGATTGACAAATTGATAGTCGCGGATGATCTGCATAGGCTGTGCGTATCCGCGCAGCGCGCGTTGTTCAAGCTCTGGATGTTGGGCAAAACCCCGTCAATCCTTCCCGCCTGTCATTTCTGCGGCCCGACGCGTAATCAGGCCGCTTACCTTTGTCAGAGCTACGGTCGGGCTATCGAAGTTTCAGTCAAACTTGCGGCTTGGTGCCAGGACCATTGCTTCACCGATCAGAACTTTTTTGCCGTCGACCGAACAATGGCAGTCCAGTTTGACGCGGCGTTTTGCAAAGTCGATGTCGATAACCTTAACCTCGGCATAGACCATGTCGCCGGGGCGTACTGGTGCCAGAAACTTGAGCGATTGGCCCATATAGACCGTGCCGTGACCGGGCAATTGCTCACCAATAACGGCCGAGATCAGGCCCGCTGTCAGCATGCCATGGGCGATGCGGCCCTCAAAGATGGTGTCGCGCGCATAGTCATCGTCCAGATGGACTGGGTTTCGGTCTGTCGATACTTGCGCAAACATCTCGATATCTTCGTCCGTCACCACTTTGCGCAAGTGGCGGGACATGCCCATTTCGATGTCTTCGATACAGATCGTTCCGCGTGGAAGATTATCCAACATGTTGCCCTCATCAAAGATCGGTCGGGCAACAAAAGACCTTCAGATGCGCCCGTTTGGCAACTTTATTACTTCGCAAGCGCAGAAAATCAAGTATTTTCTGACTACCGCAGGCGGCCGATTGAATAGGTCGGATTGATATTTTCTTTTTCGTTATGGGATCTTAACGCATCCTCATCGGGGTGGTGCGACGTTTTGGTCTCGGCTGCGGCCAAGCCGCCGGTGATGAACAGAGAATCAAGCCCCTCTCCCATACCGCCCGCAATGTCGGTCTGCGGCCCGTCGCCAATGACCAGAATGTCTGAATCAGCGATGTCGGCCCCAAGTTCGATCAGCCTGCGTCGGGCCAGATCGTAGATCGGCGGGTGCGGTTTGCCAAAGTACAAGCTCTCGCCGCCCATCTCGGTGTATAGCCGCGCCAGCGCGCCCGCACACCATTCGCGCACTTCGCCCCGATCCACCACGATATCGGGATTGGCGCAGAGCAATTTCATGCCCTTCTGTTTGGCGTAGAGAAAATCTGGTCTGTTCACCGCCGGGTCCGCCATCGGATCAAAAGGTCCGCAGCAGACGATGCCTTCGGCCTGATCCAGCGGCACACGTTCAATATGGATCGGGTGGTGCAACAGCTTCAAAGGCTCAAAGAACCCGGCATCCCGTTGCCATTCGCCCATGAAATACACCCTCTCGCCGACAGCGCCGCGAAACATCGCGGACCGCGCTGAATCTCCACTGGTTGCGATAGTGTCATAGGCATCTGCTGGAACGTTGAACTGTTCCAGCTGTTCGGCCACGCCGGCGCGCGGTTTCGGGGAATTGGTGACCAGAACAACCAGACCGCCGTTTTGGCGATAGGCCTGTAGCGCAGCAACAGCCTCGGGGTAGGCGGTGATGCCGTTGTGAACACAGCCCCAAAGGTCAACGAACAGCGCCTTGTAGCGGCCGGAAACGTCGGAAAGCGCGTGGATGATCCGGGTCATGGAGCCCTCGATGTCTGAGAAAGATCGAATGCTCATCCCTATGGCAGAGGTGACCAGCTTTGGCCAGAGGGCGCGCCTGGCACGTCGGTGCAAGCCGCGCCTCGTATTGAGAAAAGCGCCCGTTCAGGGCGCTTCTGAAAATCTATTTAGACCTTGAGGTTCGGAATGATCTGTTTTTTGCGGCTCATGATGCCGGGCAGGACCACCGCGTCACCTTCAACAGATGCGCCAAAGCTTTTCTCGGCGACGGATTTGACCAGATCGTTGGGGACCAACAGGGTGGCCTCTTCGTTCAGAATGTCGACCACGAACAGCAGCACCTGATCGACACCGTCTTCGCTGGCAACATCCGTCATTGTGGTTGCAAGACTGTCTTTGCGGTCCAGAACAACGCCCGGCGCTGTGGTCTCCAGAACCGAAACGCGGAATTTTGTACCGTCGACCTCGTATTCCTTGCTGTCCATGCGGATCAGTTCCGCATCCGAAAACGAAGACACATCCGATTTTGCCGCGAACATGTCGGCAGCATATGCGGATACGTCCAGACCCAGATCGGCGGCCAGTTTCTCGGCCACAGCACGGTCATGCGCGGTGGTGGTGGGCGAGCGGAATTCCAGCGTGTCCGACAGGATGCAGGTCAGGGCGGCGCCTTTGATGGCGTCGGGCATTTTGGCCGCGTCGTCGCCCATAAGATCGATCAGGATCGTCGCGGTGCAGGCCAGCGGGCGCACGGTGATGTCGATCGGACCCTTGGTTTCCAGGCCGCCGACCAGCTTGTGGTGGTCGATAATCGCCCGGATATCGGCGCTGTTGATGCTGGCGGGCAACTCGGCCGGGTTGTTGGTGTCGACGATGACGACCGGCGCATCCTCGGCCACATCATCGATGATCCGCGGCTTTGGCAGGTCCCAGCGTTGCAGCATGAACGCGGCTTCGGTGTTGGGCTCGCCCAGCAGAACAGGTTCGGCCTGTTCGCCTTTGACGGTGTTCAGATACCAGGCCCAGACAATGGCTGAGCCGGTCGAGTCGGTGTCGGGAGATTTGTGGCCAAATACTTGAATGGTCATGTCTGCGTCCTGCGGATAGAAGATTTGCGCGCCTTATAGGGCTGGCATCCGAGCTTGTCACCCGCTTGACGTCGGGTTGCGACGGTTCGTCAGAATGCAGCCTGCCTAGAACCCGGCGCGCGTCAGGGTGTACCCAGCCATTTGCAACTGATTCAGCAAACCGAAATTGTCTGCCAGGTGTCCGGCACCGACAGCAATAACTGCTGTTTGGTCCTGAAGCGACAGAATGGTGCGCATCCAGTTGTCGTTGCGCTGTGACAGCAACCGGTCTTCGAAATCTTGCCATTCGGTGGCGAACTCCTCGGGCGTCAATCCCGACGCTTCGAGCCCCTGAATTTTGGCGAGTTGGATGATCTCGGCGTGCTTTTCCTCGAGATAGGCATTGGCCATCGTGATCAGTTGATCGTCCCCGGCCTGCAATGCGCCCGCAAGCCGGACCAGAGACTGCACCTGATCCTCAAGCGGGTGACTGTCAAACAGCGTGATCAGTTCCTCAATGCTTTCCAGCGAGTATCGGGGAATGTCGTGAGTCTGGGCCAGTTCGGACAGGCGCGCATCCATACCGTGGTCGAAATCCGGTGTATCCATCAGGCACGGGGGAATGCCCAGCATCATGCTTAGAAACCAGGGGCGCAGTTTGGCGGCCATCCAGCCAGGGATGCCGCGTTCAGCCAGAGTCGCCGAGAGCGTGGCCCAGTCCTCGTCAGGCATAAGGTCGATCAGGGTCGGGCCCGAAGTGATCATCACGGGGCTGAAATCCTTTGCCAGATCGCGCTCGAACGCCTTCATCTCTTCCTTGGTGATCTCGAAATAGAAAGCATCGGCCTGCGACAGGGCAGGTGCCAGCCTTTCGACGACGTCGCCCATCCTCTCGTCATTGGTGTGAAGGGTGCCAATCAGGTGCAGAACCGTATTACCCTTGCGCGCGATCCAGTGGTTGCCTTCAGGGAAAACAACGTCGGCGACGGCGTCATTCAGGGCAGCCCGCTGATCTGCAGTCATATCCTGCCGAAGATCGCGCCCTTCACAGGCCGCGTGTGCCGAAATCGGCAAGAGCAGGAAGAAAAGCAGGCAGAGAAGGCGCATGGGTCGGCTTTCGCTATGGTAAAGATCAACTCAATGAAAGTGATAACCTTGCGGGTTTGGCGCAGGCAAGGCGGCAATTTCCTCATACGGCGGCTGGCAATCCGCTTCAATCTGCCTAGCATGGCGGCATGAACCGCGAGCAGGACCTCTACCCCCCGATCAAAGCGCTGTTGGAGCGTCAGGGTTATACCGTCAAAGGTGAAGTTGGCGCGGCCGATATCGTCGCTATACGAGAAGGCGAAGAACCTGTGATCGTCGAATTGAAGCTCAGGTTCACGCTTTCGCTTTTTCATCAGGCGGTCGCCCGCTTGAAAGTGACCGATCAGGTTTACATTGGGGTCTGCAAACCCAAGGGCCGGTCTGCGCGCCGCGCCTTGCGGGACAATCTGGCCATGTGTCGGCGACTGGGGCTGGGCCTGATCACGGTCAGACCTGATGGCCGCGTGGAGGTCCAGTGTGACCCCGGGCCCTATGCGCCGCGCAAGAACAAAGCCAAGACCGCACGTCTGTTGCGCGAGTTTGACAGGCTGGAAGGCGACCCCAATGCCGGGGGTGCGACGCGGCATGGGATCGTGACGGCCTACAGGCAGGACGCGCTGAAATGTGCGGCGCATCTGGCCGAATGCGGTGCCTGCAAAGGCGCGGACGTAGCCAGGGCCACCGGCGTGCCTGCGGCCACACGATTGATGCGGGAAAATCACTATGGGTGGTTCGATAAAGTTGAAAAGGGTGTCTATGCGCTGTCTGACACAGGCTCGGAAGGGTTGAAGCACTGGGCCTATAGCTGGGAACAGGGCGACTGAACGGGAATGCCAAAAAATCCATCACTTCTTGTTGACTCGGGGGTTTGGACTCCCTAGCTATGCGTCGTTATCACTCACACACCCCGAGTGCTAACGCCTCGTCGGATGGCGAGGGGAGGATAAACAAACTTTGAGCCCAAGGAGCTGCAAAGATGGCATTGAAACCGCTACATGACCGTGTGCTGGTCCGTCGCGTCGAAAGCGAAGAAAAAACCGCAGGCGGCCTGATCATTCCTGATAGCGCAAAAGAAAAGCCCAGCGAAGGCGAAGTCGTCGCAACCGGCGAAGGCGCACGCAAGGACAGCGGCGAACTGATCGCAATGGCTGTAAAAGCTGGCGACAAGATTCTGTTCGGCAAATGGTCGGGCACCGAGGTTCAGGTCAACGGCGAAGAGCTGTTGATGATGAAAGAAAGCGACATCATGGGGATCATCGAGTAAGCCCGCGCGCTTTCTCTGATCTTCATTCCAATACATTTTCTCAAGGAGAAACGACATGGCTGCTAAGGACGTCAAGTTCGACACCGATGCCCGCAACCGTATGCTGTCCGGTGTGAACATCCTGGCCGACGCGGTAAAAGTGACCCTGGGCCCCAAAGGCCGCAACGTGGTTCTGGACAAATCCTTCGGCGCGCCGCGCATCACCAAAGACGGTGTTTCGGTTGCCAAGGAAATCGAACTGGAAGACAAGTTCGAAAACATGGGCGCGCAGATGGTGAAAGAAGTCGCCAGCCGCACCAATGACGAAGCCGGTGACGGCACCACCACAGCAACCGTTCTGGCTCAGTCCATCGTAAAAGAAGGTCTGAAGCAGGTTGCAGCTGGTCTGAACCCGATGGACCTGAAGCGCGGCATCGACCTGGCAACTGCCAAGGTTGTTGAAGGCATCAAGGCAGCATCGCGCGAAGTCAAAGACTCAGCAGAAGTTGCGCAGGTTGGCACCATTTCGGCCAACGGCGAAGCTGAAATCGGCAGCCAGATCGCAGACGCGATGCAGAAGGTTGGCAACGAAGGCGTTATCACCGTCGAAGAAAACAAAGGTCTGGAAACCGAGACCGATGTTGTCGAAGGTATGCAGTTCGACCGTGGCTACCTGTCGCCTTACTTCGTCACCAACGCAGACAAGATGATTGCAGAGCTCGACGACTGCATGATCCTGCTGCACGAAAAGAAACTGTCCTCGCTGCAGCCGATGGTTCCGCTGCTGGAGCAGGTGATCCAGTCGCAAAAGCCGCTGCTGATCATTGCTGAGGACGTTGAAGGCGAAGCGCTGGCCACCCTCGTGGTCAACAAACTGCGCGGCGGCCTGAAAATCGCAGCTGTCAAAGCACCGGGCTTCGGCGATCGCCGCAAAGCCATGCTGCAGGACATCGCAATCCTGACCGGCGGTCAGGTAATCAGCGAAGATCTGGGCATGAAGCTTGAGTCCGTCACCATGGACATGCTGGGCACCGCCAAGAAGATCGAAATCACCAAAGACGAAACCACCATCGTCGACGGTGCTGGCGAGAAAGCCGAGATCGAAGCACGTGTTGCCCAGATCCGCACTCAGATCGAAGAAACCTCGTCGGACTACGACCGTGAGAAGCTGCAAGAGCGCGTTGCCAAACTGGCAGGCGGTGTTGCCGTAATCCGCGTCGGCGGCATGACCGAAGTTGAAGTGAAAGAGCGTAAGGACCGTGTGGACGATGCTCTGAACGCGACCCGCGCTGCTGTGCAAGAAGGCGTAGTTGTGGGCGGCGGTGTAGCTCTGGTTCAGGCCGGTAAAGCACTGGAAGCACTGGAAGGTGCAAACGCTGACCAGAACGCAGGTATCAACATCGTTCGTAAAGCAATCGAAGCGCCGCTGCGCCAGATCGCAGAGAACGCAGGTGTTGACGGTGCAGTTGTGGCGGGCAAGGTCCGTGAATCGGCTGACGCTGCATTCGGCTTCAACGCGCAGACCGAAGAATATGGCGACATGTTCTCGTTTGGTGTGATCGACCCGGCCAAAGTTGTCCGTACCGCTCTGGAAGATGCGGCATCGGTTGCTGGCCTGCTGGTCACCACCGAAGCCATGGTTGCCGACAAGCCCGCCAAAGAAGGCGCGGCACCTGCCGGCGGCATGCCCGACATGGGCGGCATGGGCGGCATGATGTAAGCACGTCGAATTCGCCCAGGCGAATTCTGACGACCCCGATAGGCGCTTGGCCTGTACGCCAGGCTGCCTCAAGGGGCCGCTCAGAGAAATGAGAACGGGGTCGCCTTCGGGCGGCCCCGTTTCGTTTGGACCGTTTCGCGTGGAATGCCTGCTGCGCGGCCATGCCTCCGGCGGGAGTATTTTTGAAAAGATGAAGTTCTGGTCGGATCTGCCTTCGGGAAAGTGAGTGTGCAAACGAAGCTGAAACGGCTATGCGGTTGATATGCGACTGTTTCTGCTCACCGCTTTGACCATGTGCGCCTTTGCGGCGAATTCCATCCTGAACCGGTTGGCGATCGACGGTGGTTTCAGCGACCCTGCCGCGTTTGCCGTCGTACGTGTGCTGTCCGGCGGGCTGGTGCTGTCTGTTTTGGTCCTTTGGAAGGGCGGGCGGCTGCCCTTGCGCAGCCAGCGACGGTTTTGGGGCGCGGGGTCGCTGTCGCTGTATATGATAGGTTTTTCGCTGGCCTATTTGACCCTGGACGCCGGGCTTGGTGCGTTGATCCTGTTCGGCGTTGTTCAGGTCACTATGTTTGCAACCACAGCAGTAACGGGCACGCCGCCCGCGCCCCGGCAAGTGCTGGGTGCAGCTATCGCGTTGGCCGGGCTTGCCTATGTGCTTTGGCCAGCCGGAGACGTTAATGTAGACGCCACAGGCGCGCTGTTGATGACATCTGCAGGGGTCGGTTGGGCGATCTATTCGCTGGTCGGGCGGTCCGAGCCGGATGCTCTTTCAGGCACGGCTGCAAACTTTGTCGTCGCGCTGCCGATTACGGCTCTGGTCATGCTCTTCTCGGGGGCGATCTGGCAAATGACGGGACCGGGCTATGCTTTGGCGATCCTGTCCGGTGCGGTGACGTCCGGACTGGGTTATGCGCTTTGGTATCGTGTTCTGCCGCAGCTTTCCCCCACGGCGGCGGCCGTCGTGCAACTGAGTGTGCCAATTATCGCCATCGTTGCCGGTGTGCTGTTGCTGAGCGAACAAGCGTCTTTCAGCCTGCTTTTCGGCGCGGCCCTCGTTCTGGGCGGTATTGCGCTGGCAGTGGTGCGCATTCCAGGCCGCTAGGGGTTTTCTCGCCCCGAATTAGTCCTTAACTAGCGCGCATGAAGTACGGTCTTGCCTTAGTCCTGTGCCTGATCCCGTTTGTGGCCAACGCGAAATGCGTTGTCTTGCTGCATGGTTTGGCGCGGACCGAGGCATCATTTTCGGTGATGGAGCAGCTCTTCAAGGCCCACGACTATACTGTCGTGCGACCCGGATACCCGTCGACCGATCTGCCGATCGATCAATTGGCCGAACAGACCCTGCCGGGCGCGCTTGCAAGCTGCGGCGAAGACAAGGCGAACATCGTTGCGCATTCGATGGGCGGCATTCTGTTGCGGTATTGGTTGCAAGATAACCACCCGGAAAACCTGGGCCGTGTCGTCATGCTGGGGCCGCCCAATCAGGGCAGCCAATTGGTTGATGAGCTCGGCGATTGGGAGGTTTTCGGGCTCTTGCACGGTCCCGCTGGTCTGGCCCTTGGAACAGGACCCGAAGGCGTTCCGAGAAGCCTGCCGCCGGTCGATTTCGAGCTTGGCGTGATTGCGGGCGAGAACTCATTGAATCCGTTGTTTTCGTCCCTGATCGATGGGACGGATGATGGCAAGGTTTCTGTCGAAACGACCAAAGTCGAGGGTATGACTGATCACATCGTTCTGCCCGTGACACATACGTTCATGATGAACAATCCGCGCGTCATGGCGCAGGCGCTCCATTTCATCGAATTCGGCCGTTTTGATCCTCAGATCACCTGGTTGGATGGGGTTACGGATATCATTGACGAAATCTGTATCGGGCAGAATTGCGATGCCCCTGAATCGGAATCCACAAGATGACATCACTGAACCTGACCTTTTCGGGTGCAGAGGTCCTGTTGCCCAACGATGGGGTGATGCAGGCCGACCTCAGCATTGGCGACGGCGTGGTACAACCCGAGCCTGTGGGACGGCGGATAGACCTGACCGGCTACCTGATCCTGCCGGGTATCGTCGACCTGCATGGGGACGGGTTCGAACGTCATATTGCTCCTCGTCGCGGGGCCATGAAGCAGATGGCCGAAGGTATTCTGTCGGTCGAGGCTGAACTGGCGGCAAACGGAATAACAACAGCCGTACTGGCGCAGTTTCACAGTTGGGAAGGGGGCGTGCGCGGACCGGAGTTTGCGGCGCAGGTGTTTGATGGCATTGCTGCGGTCAGAAGCAGTGTGGTGACCGATCTGATCCCGCAATTGCGGTTCGAGACCCATATGTTGGACGACTATGCCGATCTGCCAGACCGGATCGCAGAATGGCAGGTGCCCTATGTCGTCTTCAATGATCACTTACCGCATGATCGCTTGTCGCAAGGGCGCACCCCGCCTCGCCTGACCGGGCAGGCGCTAAAGGCCGGACGCAGTCCCGAAAGTCACCTTCAGATGCTGCGAACCATGCATGATCGAAGCGCCGAAGTTCCGGCAGCACTTGATGCGCTTTGCGCGACATTGGCGCGCCGTGGGATCCGTATGGGTAGCCATGATGATGGCACGGCTGAAACGCGTGACAGGTGGCGCATTCGGGGCGCTAAGATTTCCGAGTTTCCTGAAACGCTTGCTGCGGCCGAGGCTGCGCGCGCTGCCGGAGATCACGTTATCCTGGGCTCACCAAACGTGGTGCGCGGTGGATCGCACAAAGGGAATGTCAGTGCATTGGACCTGATCACGATGGGCCTGTGTGATGCGCTGGCATCCGATTACCACTATCCCAGCCCGCGCCGCGCCGCTTTGATGCTGGCCAAAACCGGTCTGCTGGATCTGGCTGCGGCGTGGGACTTGGTATCCTCGGGGCCTGCCCGAGTGCTTGGCCTGATGGATCGCGGAACCCTGTCGCCCGGAAAACGCGCCGATCTTGTCATTCTCGATGCGGCCACCCATCGCGTTGCGCTTACGATGGCTGCGGGCCGGATCAGCTATCTCAATGGCGCAATCGCTGACCGGCTAGTGGGCTGATCCACTGTTCATCTGACCTAGCAACTCTCTGCCGGTGGAATCGCGCTGCAGGCGCGATTTCCCTTATCGAACGATACGATTGAAATGAGCCATCTTGCGGCCGGGCTTGACCTCGGCCTTGCCGTAAAGATGCAGGGCAACATCGCGCTCCCGGGCCAATTCTGGAACCCGGTCCATGTCCGCGCCGATCAGGTTCTCCATCACCACGTCCGAATGCCTTTGGCCATCGCCCAAAGGCCAGCCCGCAACGGCACGGATATGTTGCTCGAATTGATCAACGGCACAGCCATTCTGTGTCCAGTGTCCCGAATTGTGCACGCGCGGCGCGATCTCGTTCACGATCAAACCCTCGCGCGTCACAAACAGTTCAACGCCCATGACGCCGACATAGTCCAGCGCGTTCAGAATGTTGGCCGCCAACAGAACGGCGTCGGTTCGTTGCGCCGGCGCAAGACGGGCCGGGACGGTTGTGGTGTGCAGAATACCATCGCGATGAACGTTTTCGCCCGGATCGAAACAGGCCACCTGTCCATCCAGCCCACGGGCGGCGATGACCGACACTTCGTGAGAGAAGTCGACAAACCCTTCCAGGATGGACGGCGCCCCAGCCATCTCGGCAAGTGCGTTATCGGCATCTTCGGGGGCTTTCAGGCGGGCCTGGCCCTTGCCATCATATCCAAACCGACGCGTCTTGAGGATCGCGGGTGCGCCGATCTGCGCAATTGCCGCGTGCAGGCTGTTCAGGTCGGTTATGTCGGCGAACTGGGCGGTTTTCAGGCCGAGACCCTGCAAAAACGTCTTTTCTGTCAGACGATCCTGGCTGACGCGCAATGCTTCACGGCCTGGACGGATCGGGCCGTGTGCCTCCAGAAGATCAAGTGCTGCGGTGGGGATGTTTTCGAATTCATAGGTGATGACATCGACCGACCCGGCAAAACGTTTCAGCGCATCGGTATCGTCATAAGGGGCAGTGGTTACGCGATCAGCCACTTGCCCGGCAGGCGGGTTCGCGCCCGGTTCATAGATGTGGGTTACAAACCCAAGCCGGGATGCGGCGACCGACAGCATGCGGCCCAGCTGACCGCCACCAAGAATCCCGATCGTCGCACCAGGGGCGAGCATATCCGCCATCATCCATTCTCCAAACGTTTACCAATTTCCGTGAGCGCCGTGCGCAATGCATTATGGGCACCCTTGTCGCGCAGGGTGTCGGTCATTTGCAGGCTCAGAGTGCCTTCGGTCGCAAGCGCATCACGCTCTTGCGCCAGACGCCCGGCACCGTCTTTTTCCATTGCCGCCAGAAAGCCCGAGATCAATTGAGCGGTGTAGAATTCGGAACTGTCCGGGTCACCGGTTTGCTCGGCCAGCCAGTTTGCCCCGGTGGCCATCAGGTCCAGAAGGCCCGGCACCATGGCGCAGATCGCAAAATGTGCGTTCAGCGCGGCTTCGTCGGCGACTTTGACGACCGGGTTTTCGGGTTCGAAAAGATCAGCCAGCAACCTGTCATTGCCGTAGGCCGCCAACGGACACCCCCCGGTTTGCAGAAAGCCCAGCGGGATCGTCTGCACAAAGTCCGTAGCGGGCGCACACAGTTTCCCAAGTTGCGCGGACGTGACCGCCGCCATCACGGATACGATCCGCTGATCGGGCTGGAAGGTCAGCGGGGCCAGAACCTCGGCCGCAATCTGCGGGCGTAGGCACAAAATGACGATGTCAGAGGCATTGACCACCTCTTGCGGGTCCGCAACGTCAGCGCCCAGTTCGGCCTGCAACTGGGCGGACACCTGATGGTTTCGCCTCGACACGGTGATGTCATGGCCCTTGGCGGCCATCAATCGCGCAATTGGGGCAGCGATATGCCCGGTTCCAAGAAAGCCTATTCGGCTCATCCCTCAGGTTCCTCGGGGATCGAGGCAGACAATGCGTTACGCCATGCATCCAACCGTGCCGCCAAATCGTCATCCTGAAGGGCCAGGATCCCTGCCGCCATCAGGCCCGCATTCGCCCCGCCAGCTGAACCTATGGCCATGGTTGCGACCGGGAAGCCCTTTGGCATCTGCACGATCGAATACAGGGAATCGACGCCAGACAGGGCGCGGGTCTGAACCGGAACTCCGATCACTGGCACCCGCGTTTTCGAGGCCATCATACCCGGCAGATGCGCGGCCCCACCGGCCCCGGCAATAATCACCTGCAATCCACGCGAAACGGCGGTTTTTCCGTAGTCCCAAAGCCGGTCGGGTGTGCGGTGGGCAGAGACGATCCGTTTTTCGTAGGCAACGCCCAGATCGTCCAGAATATCTGCGGCTTCTTTCATGGTTGGCCAATCCGACTGGCTGCCCATGATGATCCCGACCTTGACCTCGCCCATACGCCTGTCCTCTGCCGCTTGAAAGAGCGCGCACTATAGCCAAATCCGTCTTTGTGGCAATGCGTCAGGCGATGATATCCGGGGTCAGACGGTCTTCGATCTGGCGGATGATGTCCTTGAGGCGCAGTTTCTGCTTTTTCAGCCGTTTGATCGTCAATTGATCCGAGGTTCCCTTGGCCTGCAACGCCTCGATGGCTTCGTCCAGATCACGGTGCTGGCGACGAAAAACCTCTAACTCGACCCGCAAAACTTCGTCGGTTTTCATTGAAAGGTCGGTAGGGGCATTCATGGGCGACTCATGGCTTAGGCTAGGAATTGCACACAAGATAGTGTGTTGCGGTGAATCGGGCCAGACCTTGTGGACAGCCACATTTCGTCCCATATTCTATGATACGCGGTTGCCGATACGGGACCGCACCCCACGTCGCTTTACAATCAAGGACGAAAATACGTGTCGAAACTTACCTTAGGCTCATACCCGCATCTTTTGGGGTTCGAGCAACTGGAGCGCCTTCTGGAGCGGTCTGCCAAGGCCGGGAATGAAGGGTATCCGCCCTATAACATCGAACAGACCTCGGATTTTTCCTATCGCATCACCCTGGCCGTGGCCGGGTTTGCAGAAGAGGACCTGTCGATCACCATCGAGGATCGCCAATTGGTGATCCGGGGCCGTCAGCGCGACGACAGCGAAGGGCGCATCTTCCTGCATCGCGGCATCGCAGCGCGGCAATTCCAGCGCATGTTCGTGCTGGCTGATGGTGTCGAGGTGGGAGAGGCGATCATGGAGAACGGCCTGCTGCACGTGGATCTGACCCGCGCGGTGCCGGAAACAGTGGTCCAGACAATCAACATAAGAAAGGGGTAAGAGCTATGAATACACCGATTGAAATCAACACCGAAGGTGATCGCATCGTCTATGTCAAAACGGTGCATGTAGCCGATCTGCCGCGTGACCTGCGCGAGCAAGCAGGCGATCTGGATCAGCTTTATGCCGTTCACGACGCCGACGGGCAGCAACTGGCGCTTGTGGCGGACCGCAAGTTGGCCTTTGTTCTGGCGCGCGAACATGATCTTTCACCGGTCGCCGTGCATTGATCCCGCAGTTAACCCGGTCAAAATCCTGGAATTGACGTGACAACCCCGTTTGCCCGCGCGAAAGTCGGGACCTGCTGGTGTGCGACACCCTAAATTGTGACGACAGCGGAGCCGCAGCGATGAGCTGGTTTGATTTTGACTGGGTGGATGCCTTCACAGATCGCGCGTTTGGAGGGAACGGATGCGCCGTCGTACACGGCGCAGCGCATCTGACGGACGATGTGTGCATGTCTTTTGTTCGCGAGACCTCTTTGGTCGAATGCACGTTTACCGGTCCGTCCAAGGTTGCCGATGTTCGCGTTCGCTATTTTCTGGCCAGCCGTGAAATCCCTTTTGCCGGGCATCCAACGATTGCCACCGTTGCAGCGATGCAGTCCCGGGGCCTGTTCTCGGGGGACAGTCTGACGCTGGAAACCGGCGCGGGGCTGGTTTCGATCCATCTGAACGGCGATGACATCGAAATGACGCAAGTTGCGCCCGAGTTCGGCGTGCATGTCCCGACGGAACTGGTCGCTGCTGCAATCAGCCTGCCTGCGGATGCAATAGTTTCACCGCCGCAAATGGTATCGACGGGTTTGCCGTTCTGCGTCACGGTTCTGCGCGATCATGACGCCCTTCGCGCGGCCCGTTTGGCGGTAGAACCATTGCAGGACATGGTGCGCGCCGCAGGTTACTCGGGCTCGGATATGGCCGAGCCGTTTCTGGTGACGCTGAAGGGTGCGACCGAAGCAGGCGATACGTTCTCGCGCTTGTTGCTGGCCCCACCGAGCCCGCCTGAGGACCCGTTTACCGGTTCGGCAACAGGGGCAATGGCGGCCTATCTGTGGCGTCACGGATTGATGCATAAGGACAGTTTCGTGGCCGAGCAGGGTCACGACATGGGACGACCCGGGCAAGCGACAGTTACACGGGTCGGACCGTCGGATGCGATCACTGGCGTCAAGGTCGCTGGGCGTGGTTTTGTTCTGATGCGTGGTCAGACTGACCTGCCGGACTAGGATTTCGGCACCATCCAATCCAGCTGTTTGATCGGGTTCTGCCGTGGATCAACGCCGTGCCGATGGCAAAGTCGATCCAGGTAAGACCCGCGCAGCGGCAGGCCCGACTTGGTATTTGCCAGCCATTTTTTCTGATGGCCGTAGAAATGAACGGAATAAGATTCCGGAGTTTCGATCTCTGACAATTGCACCTTTGGGTCGTGTAATCTCCACAGTTCTTCGGGCGGTAAAGGATAAAAGGCGCTGTGCGGCTGTGCCAAAGCGCATTCACCCGTTTGTTCCAAAAAATGCCCAAGCGCCTTGGGGCCTGAGCACCCCCAGGGCAGGGCTTCGATCCCCCAGCGCTCGCCGCTTTCCTGACGCGCAGCGTTGGCGCGATGCAAACGCTTTCCCCGCCACGGCTGTGTCGGATTTGCGCTGGTCACAAACTCCAGCAGGTGCGCCAGCGCGGGCGAATCCGCAGGCAGACGCAGAACACCGTTTGGATAGGTGCCCGACCTCTCGCGCCCAAAAACATGGACAGCGTCAAACGCAAAGGGCCGCAGGCAGTAGGCATCCAGATCGACCCAGATGAAATCGGTCTTTTGGCAAAGGCGCAGGCGGAACAGATCCGAAAACACCGCCACGCGATGGCGATCGTTACCCTTCAGGTCAAACGCGGGAGGCCACGATATATCAGATGCCGGGCGACGCTCGACGCCCTTCGGGATGCCGTCCACCGGATGCGCGGTATAGAGGACAAAGTGATGCCCGTGATCCAGATAGGACCGGATGCAGAGGATTTCGAACCAGGACAGGTCCGATCCGTACCAGAAACTGGCAATTGTCGGCAGGGCATTTGTCATTTCCCGAACCTACTGAAACGTCGGCTCAAAACCAGCGTGTTCTGTCCGAGCTTCTCAACGTGAACAAACCCCAGCAACATGCAGGGGCTTGTTCACGTAAATTCGGGGGCGCGCTTATCCGGCGATCAGCCCCATGCTCTCCAGCTTCAACAGAACCTGATGGGCGCAGTTGTCGACTTCGACATTTTCGGTCTCGACCCGCAGTTCCGGATCCAAGGGCACATCATAGGGGTCGGAAATGCCGGTAAATTCCTTGATCTTCCCTTCGCGCGCCAGTTTGTACAGGCCCTTGCGGTCGCGACGCTCGCATTCCTCGATGCTGGTCGAGACATGGACCTCGCAAAAGGCACCGAATTGCTCGATCTCTTCCCGTACGGCGCGGCGGGTCGTCTCGTAGGGTGCGATCGGCGCACAAATGGCGATGCCGCCGTTCTTTGTGATTTCGGACGCCACATAGCCGATACGGCGGATGTTCAGATCGCGATGCTCTTTCGAGAAGCCGAGTTCGGATGACAGGTTCTTACGAACGATATCGCCATCCAGAAGGGTCACGGGGCGGTCGCCTGTCTCCATCAGTTTGACCATAAGCGCATTGGCGATGGTTGACTTGCCCGAGCCGGAGAAGCCTGTGAAGAACACGGTGAAGCCCTGTTTCGAACGCGGTGGGAACCGGTTGCGCAGTTCCTGAACCACTTCGGGGAACGAGAACCATTCGGGGATCTCCAGCCCCTCGCGCAGACGGCGGCGCAGTTCGGTGCCCGAGATGTTCAGGATCGTGACATTGTCCTTGTCTTTGATCTCGTCGTTGGGCTCGTACTGGGCGCGTTCCTGTACATAGACCATATGTTTGAAGTCGACCATTTCGACGCCGATTTCGTCCTGGTATTTGCGGAACAGGTCCTGCGCGTCATACGGGCCGTAGAAATCCTCGCCAGCCGAGTTCTTGCCCGGGCCCGCATGGTCGCGGCCCACGATGAAATGGGTGCAGCCGTGGTTGGCGCGGATCAACCCGTGCCAGACCGCCTCGCGCGGGCCAGCCATGCGCATCGCCAGGTTCAGCAGCGACATCGAGGTGGTCGAGGCCGGATATTTGTCCAACACCGCCTCATAGCAGCGCACGCGGGTAAAGTGATCGACATCGCCCGGCTTGGTCATACCCACGACCGGATGGATCAGCAGGTTGGCCTGTGCCTCTTTTGCGGCGCGGAAGGTCAGTTCCTGATGCGCGCGGTGCAGCGGATTGCGCGTCTGGAACGCCACGATGCGCCGCCAGCCCAGCTTGCGGAAATAAGCGCGCAATTCGTTCGGCGTATCGCGGCGGGCGCGGAAGTCATAGTGGACGGGCTGTTGAATGCCGGTCACCGGGCCACCCAGATAGACCTTGCCCGCGACGTTGTGCAGGTAGTTGACCGCCGGGTGGGCCTGATCGTCCGCACCAAAGACCTTCTCTGCCTCTTTCGTCTTGTCCGGTGTCCAGCGGTCGGTGACGGTCATGGTGCCCAGAATGACACCCTCCAGGTCGCGCAATGCGATGTCCTGCCCCAACTCGACCTGTTCGGCGAATTCTTCGCTAACGTCCAGCGTGATGGGCATGGGCCAGAGAGTGCCGTCGGCCAGCCGCAGGTTTTCGACGACGTTGTCATAATCGGCTTGGGTCAGAAAACCCTTCAAGGGGTTGAAACCGCCGTTCATCAGCAGTTCCAGATCACAGATCTGCCGCGGGCTCAGGTCCCAGCTGGTCAGGTCCGCGGCTTCGGCCTTGAGCTTTTGGGCCGAGTCATAAGACACGTAAAGTTCGGGGATTGGGGCCAAGTTGGCTAGCATCGTCATCGGAATACTCTTGTCGGCGTGGTCGGACGCGTTTTTCAGGGCTTTCGACGAAGGATGTGCCCCGGTCGTGCGGCAATGTCCAGAGAGGCCCGGCAACAAAGGAGGATATGCACAGGTTTCACCGGGATTGGAAGAAATTCCTAACTTCCATTCTCAAGCGAGGCAAACGTTCCTGTTCATCAATCTGTAACCATCATCATCAGGCAATCTGTTCTGCAGGGTTCATCCGCGATTCAACCTCTGCCGCGCGCTCGACAGGCAGGGCGGGGACCGGGGCTGACACGCCGCGCAGACTGAAATCTCGTAGCTCACCGGGCTCGGTGATGATCCCGGCCGTTGTCAAAACCGCCTGCGAAACCAGCAGTTCGATACCCAAGGCCTTTGTCTCTGCCTCCAGTCTGCTGGCGACGTTGACCGCGTCCCCGATGATGGTGCGGGGGGCGTGCTTGGCGGCCCCGATCTCACCAAGAACCAAATCACCCAGATGTAGGCCCATGCCGATGCGGATCGGTGGACTGCCTTCGGCTTCCAGCTGTTGGTTGAACCTGTCCAGCGCATGGCCGACCCCTGCCGCAGCATGCAGCCCAGCCAGCGCCGAACTGGCGGCATCGCGGGTTTCGAACATCGCCAGCAGACCGTCGCCCATGTATTTGTCGACCGTCCCACCCTGTGCCGTGATTGCCGGAACGATCGCGTCAAAGAAACGGTTCAGAAGGAAAACGACGTCATAGGGCAATTGTCCGGTTGTCCGCGCGGTGAAGCCGCGCATATCAAGAAACAGCACCGCCAGTTGTCGCTCCTGCCCCTGGCTTGCATGCGCCCGGTCGCGTCCGCCATCCGGACGGAAAACGCGAAAGACCGTTACCGGGTTCGTCGGTCGCACCTGGCAGGCCAGCCGCGTTCCATCGGGGGCGCCAACGGCGGCCAAGCTGCGGGCCTCGACCTCACCGGGCGCGGGCAGCTGGTCAGCCCCGTTCTCGACAACAACGCGGCAGGTTGTGCAGCGGCCCTTGCCGCCGCAAAGCGCGGTATGAGGGATGCCGTTCGCCTGCGACATCTCAAGCAGCGTCATTCCCTTTTCCGAGACGACCTCGGGGCCGTCTACGTAACGGACCCGAACCGAATGCCGCCTGCGCCATAGCTTACGGCCCAAATAGACACACGCGGTCAGCGCAAGGGCTGTCCAGAACACTGTCTTCGCGGTATCGGTGACGCTGAAAAGGGCCTGAAACTCTTCTGAGGAAGGCCAGTTGTAGTGCTCGATATACTGCTCACGCAGGAACGGGTCCGCGAAGTCTGCCCACAGTCGCCGCCCTTCGGTCAGTGCACCTGCCAGCGCAAAACCCGGAACAAAAACCGCGCATCCTATCAGATAGGGAACCGCTGCGCGCCACCAGCTGGTCAGGCGCAGCCACATATGAAGCCCGATGCAGCCATGTACCCAGACCAACAGGACAAGCAGGCTTTGCATCCATATTGCCGTGCTGGGCCACATCAGGATGATGATGTACCCCATCTCGTCATTGACGCCATAGATCTCATGCGCATAGCGCGTCTGCACAATATGCGCGATCAGCTGTATCGGGATCAGCAGGCCAAGAACGGCTTGCAACGCCATGCTGAACGGCATGCGCAGCGTGCGGCGCTGGGCCAGCGAATACAGCGCCAGCCCTGCATGGGTGAGCAATGCGATGTAAAGGATCAAGCTTATCAGATTGTGGCGCGTGATGAATTTGCGGCCATCCTGCATCCCGTGCAGCAGGTCGGTGTGAAACAGGCCCAGACCGATATTGATGAAATGGAAAAAGGCAAAGACGAACAGTATCAGGCCGCTGGCGATCCTAAGCCGTTGCACCCATCCGCCGCGCCAAAGAGCACTTTCCAAAAGCTTACCCGTCTTTCGTCTTGCCTCAATTGATTCTGATACGCCATTGCCCGGCGGTCAAGACAAGTGCGTTCAACAATGCGGGTCCCACAACTGGGCCTCACCCCTCGGAACGATCAGATCAGGCGGTGCGTGAAACAGCACAAGATGGCTGAGATCCGGGCGAGAGCGTGAGCTGTAGCGCAACCCGTCGACCCCTGTGCTGCGGGCCAGATCGGAAAATTTCCAGGTTGGGGAAGGGTGCCCTTTGGCGCGGGTGTCCTGCCAGATCGCTGACACCTCGGGGCGGTTGCGAAAGTCCATCAACCGCGCCTCCGAAATGTCGAACTTCTGAATGACACGCAAAGGGTCTTCTGAAGACACATAACGCCGGATGGCGATTCCGGCCCCTACGGCGCTGAGCGAGGCATAGAGCGCGAACTGACCGGTGTGATGGAACCGGCCTTCGGGCGCACGGGCAGGGGCCAGCGGCGCACCTGATCGGGACTGCAACAGAATTCTCCAGACCGGGCCGGAGAATTCCGTGATCATGTCAGTCGTTCTCCGCCAGAAAACGCTCGGCATCCAGCGCGGCCATGCAGCCCATGCCGGCGCTGGTCACGGCCTGACGGTAAATGTGGTCGGTCAGGTCACCGGCGGCGAACACGCCCGGCACTGAGGTCTCTGTCGAGCCCGGTTTGGTCACCACATAACCACCCAAATGGGTTTCCAGCGTGTCCTTGACCAGTTCGTTCGCGGGCGCGTGGCCAATTGCAACAAAGACACCCTTGCACGGGATCTCGGTGATCTCGCCGGTTTTGACGTTTTTGACACGGACGCCTTCGACACCCAGCGGCGCGTCGGTGCCGATGACTTCGTCAAGCTCGTGGAACCAGAGCGGTTCGATCTTCTCGTGTTTCAGCAGGCGGTCCTGAAGGATTTTCTCGGCCCGCAGCTCGTCGCGGCGGTGGATCAGGGTGACCTTGCTGGCAAAGTTCGTCAGGAACAGGGCTTCTTCCACGGCAGTATTGCCGCCACCGATCACGACGATTTCCTGTCCGCGATAGAAGAACCCGTCGCAGGTTGCACAGGCTGAGACGCCAAAGCCCTTGAACTTTTCTTCCGACGGAAGGCCCAGCCATTTTGCCCGTGCGCCGGTCGCCAGAATCGCGGCGTCGGCGGTGTAAACCGTGCCGCTGTCGCCTTTGGCGGTGAAAGGACGCTTGCTGAGGTCCAGATCGTTGATGATGTCGCCGATCACTTCGCAGCCCATGGCCTTGGCGTGATCCTGCATTCGCACCATCAGGTCGGGCCCTTGCACTTCGGTGTCGCCGGGCCAGTTTTCGACCTCGGTCGTGGTGGTCAGCTGCCCACCGGGTTCGATGCCCTGCACCAGAATGGGATTCAGCATAGCGCGGCTGGCATAGACGCCCGCAGTGTATCCGGCCGGTCCCGATCCGATGATCAGAACCTTTGTGTGTCGTGTTTCGGCCATGGTGCCCCCAATTCAAATCATCTGCAGCGGGCGTTCAGCCCTTCGCGGTTGGATATAGCGACGGCGACAGGGCGCTTAAACCCCTTTTGGCGCATGTATCGGACTTGCGTTGCTGTCATGGCGCGGTCGGCAAAAATGTGATCTGAATGCAGAATGTTGCGTCAGCGCGAAAGATTATTGCGCATCAGCAGGGCGCTGATATAAGAACCGAAAAAATCAGGAGTCATCGATGGTCACGACCCGGCTGGATGAGATCGACCGCAAGATTCTGGCGGAATTGCAGGCCGATGGCCGCATGACGAATGTCGAACTGGCAAAACGCGTGGGAATCTCGGCCCCTCCGTGCCTGCGCCGGGTTAGAACGCTTGAGGACGCGGGCTATATCCGGGGCTATCACGCCGACGTAAACGCGCGCGAACTGGGGTTCGAGGTTCAGGTCTTTGCCATGGTCGGCCTGGAAAGCCAGGCCGAATCGGAACTCAGCGCTTTTGAGGAACGCTGCCGCGAATGGCCTTTGGTTCGCGAATGCCACATGTTGAACGGCGAAGTGGACTTCATCCTGAAATGCGTCGCGCCCGACCTAAGCAGTTTTCAGCAGTTTCTGACCGGCGAATTGCTGACCACACCGAATGTGGCCAGCGTCAAAACATCGCTTGTCATCCGAGGCGCAAAAGACGAGCCAGGCGTACCATTTGACGTGCTGGAAGACCGGATGAACCGGACGGCCTGACGGCCAACCGCGTTTCGTTTGCGTTGATTGGTGGAAGAATCGCAACCACCGTCAGGTAAGCTGCCCAACCTAATAAAATCTGCATCATGCCCCCAACATTCGCAGTACCATTTAACACTTACACGTCACAGATTAAGCAGTGATCGCGTCGATCTCGCCATCTCCGGCGCGCGGCATCAACAGCGGGCCAAAATCACTCAGCGATTCTATATGGTAAAATAGATTGAGATAGACAGAACGCAAGGACTGGCTGATCAACCGAACTGCATTTGTGCCTGGGTGATAGGTTTCGAACTGCAACCCGTCCACGCGAATCACGGAATGTTTGCGCAGGCAGATGTGAAACAGCTCAACCGGCGTAGGTGGCAGGGTCTCGATCACGCCCATTCCATCCTGAAATTCGGAAACCGGGGTCAGCATCTGCTGGCCTCCATAGAGGTGACGCAGATGCGCGGGCGTGCCAAGCAGCCGTGCCGCCGGACCGGTGATGACACCGGACATCGGTTTCTGCATCCCGAAGGTGTCCGCCATGATGCGGGTCAGAGGGCGCATGCGACCGCGCGAATCCTCGCGCCCTGGAACAAGGGTAACCGATCCTTTCCAAAGGACTGTTTCGGATGATCCGTCCTGGGTCAGCACCTGGTCGCCGGGCAGCAGGTCTTCGATGGCCATCGGCCCCTGCGCTGTCTCCACCAAAGACCCGCGCGTGAAGGCGCAAAAGGCGTCTTCGAACATTGGCAGGGCCGGCGCGATATGGCGCGTTTGCGAGACATCGCCGTTTTTCAGCAATGTGCTGACCTCATAGCGCCGCAGCTGCGCCTTTTTTTGTGTCGCTGGTCGCGGAGCTTCGCGCAGCAGAGTAGATGTCTCAACAGCGTTTCTGGCCGCGCGGGCCAGTGAATTTGGAATAGTCATGTATTCCGTCCCCTTTTAGTCTCCGTACCGACGGGGTGAACCCCCGTGCATTCCCGTCAGACGGTCTTGTTCTTTGCCTTTCAGATACAGGGCAGACGCAGGACGGAATTCGCACAGATTCCGCGCCGCGAAAGAAATTTAATTGTTTTGGTCAACTGTATGACCCCCCAGACAAACTCGTAACCACAGGCAACAACGCCTGCACACACACTCCTGAAACATGCGGCGCAAACCCATCTGCGACGCAACGCACCAGACCGGAGCCTGTCTGATACGCATAGTGCCCGTTGGAACCGGCAGCTTGGTTCCGTTGGGGTTCGTTAGTCAGTGCCGGTCAGCCAAACGGCGCGCGACTCTGACGGAATGACTTGAAACCCGCTTCCATGGCATCTCAGGTTCATGGGCCTGTACAGCCGCAACAATCGCGTTCAAAAAGCGTGATTTCGACTTCATTTCTGGTCCTGCTCTGTTTTGGGGCTGACGCCCTGGTTCCCGTTACATATTCAAATCTGACGACGCTTTGCGGCGCGGATAAGGCTGATCCGGGATGAATTGAGGACAAAATGAAGGTTTCGCGTACTCCTCTGGTTAACCTGATCAGGACAGAGCGGCTGAGGGCCGCAACCACACCCTGATTACTGGTAAAAACTGAAACGATTCTGAGTCTGATAAACACAAAAATTGTGGCGGAAAGGTGGCAATACTGCCTTATTTCAGCCCAAGATCAGAGTCTTATGGCCGAGATCATGCGTCCGTAGTCCGCCTCTTTTGCATGGGTCGCCCTGCGGTAGGAAAAGAACCTGTCCGGGTCCGAATAAGTGCAGTGACGGGTCCATTCGGACTGTCCGACACCTGCCGCGCGTAAACGGTGCAGGCCAAAGGCGGGCAGGTCGAATTGCAGTCGATCATCCTGTCCATTCGCAAAAAATCGCGCGTTTTCGGGAGAGTCCGCCAGAAATTCATCCATGAATTCGGGCCCGACCTCATAGGCGCGCTGCGAGATTGACGGGCCGATCACGGCACAGGTCTTGCTGCGGCTTGCGCCCAGTGCTTCCATCGCCTCGAGCGTTGCCTCGAGAACACCGTCCAGTGCGCCGCGCCACCCAGCATGGGCTGCCCCGATCACTTTTGCGTCAGGGTCGGCAAACAAGACCGGCTGGCAATCGGCAGTCAGGATCGTCAGGGCAAGCCCGGGCGTCGCCGTGACCACTGCGTCTGCCTTTGGCTTATCGCCGTCCACCGGGCCCTCGACAGTCAGAACGGTCGGAGAATGCACCTGATGTACGCCGACAAGTGCCTCGGGCGTCAGCTCCATCGCTTCGGCCACGCGGCGGCGGTTCACCGCGACAGCTTCGGTCAGATCAGATGAACCATGGCCGCAGTTCAGCCCTGAGAATATTCCGGAAGAGGCGCCGCCACGCCGAGTAAAGAAACCATGTTTGACTGGGGACAACAGATCCGAGGTCAGAATTTCCAGAGTCATGGTTCAAGTCCCGGTGGTGGTGCGCCGTGGGCCGGGTACAGCCCCAGCACCTTGAACAGGTTTCCCATTTCCTGTGGATGCGTCAACCTTCGATGTGCGGCAATCAATGTATCCAATGCCTGACCGCCCAAAGACGCGGCTAGGCTTTGCGCGCGCGCGGTGATTCCCAACCGCTCGAGAAACACGCCCTGCGGGGTGAGGCGGGTGCAGGCGCATCCGGCTGATTGCGCCGCGCTGAACAGCGGTTCGAAATCCACATGCGCCGTCAGATCAGCCTGTCCGGGCGCGTTCAGCGGATCGGTCCGTTCGTGGGATCGCAGCGCTTGAAGCGTATCCCCCAACGAGCGCCAATCGCCGTAATCAATGATCAACGCCGTACCGCCATGTCGGGAAATGCGTTCTGCTATTTCGGACACAATCGGAATTGCGGCGGCGCAAAGTTCGACCAGATCGCCCTCTTGCGTGTCGGTGAGCCTGTCTTTCAGGGCGGGCTGCGGCATCGCTGCGCCGCGGCCAAAGCGAAGCTGCGCGCCTTGCGTACCGATCAACCGTTCGCACCAACCGTCGCCGTCCCGCAGGAACTGCCGGATGGGTAGGGCGTCGAAGAACTCGTTCGCGATCAGGAACAGCGGCAGCCGGGGCAGATCCGTGATCGTATCAATCCAATTGGGGTCATGGGGCTGCAACGTGTCAGCCTGGATTGCGCGCAGGACCGGGGACGCCTCTAGCAGCACGATCTGGGCTGCGGCGTGAAACCCCTTAACCTGCCGCGTGGCGCGCAGGATATCTGCCATCAAGGTGCCGCGACCCGGACCCAGCTCCGCCAGAACGAATGAGACCGGGCTTCCCTGATCCATCCAACTTTGCGCAAGGCTCAGTCCGATCAGTTCACCGAACATCTGGCTTATCTCGGGCGCGGTGACAAAATCCCCGCGCGCACCCAGCGGATCTCGGGTCGAGTAATACCCCAGTTCCGGGTGCAGCAGGCATTCGGTCATGTAATCCGCCACTGTCATCGGACCCGCCTCGGCAATCCGGGCCATCAGCAGGTCCTTGAGGGTCATGTCGCCCGCCGGGTGCGCAGCACGAACCACAGGCCGAGTGCGATCATCGGCAGCGACAGCAACTGCCCCATCGTCAGCCCGTAGCCGCCAACATGCCACGCCAGACCCAGTGGATTGCCCGGGGCAACAAACTGGGCGTCCGGCTGGCGGACAAATTCGACAACGAACCGTGACGCGCCGTAGCCCGCCAGAAATACGCCCATGATCAGGCCCGGCTTGCGAAACGCGCCCCAACGGTAGGCCAGCCAAAGCAGCAGCGCGCCCAGCAGCAGCCCTTCCAGCACGGCCTCGTAAAGCTGCGAAGGGTGGCGGGCACACATGCCTGCGACCACACCGAGACAATCTTGTGCGGCAGCGCCGGGAAAGATGACGGCCCAGGGCAATTCACTGGGTCGACCCCAGAGCTCGGCATTGGTGAAATTCGCCAGACGACCCAAAAACAGACCGGGTGGGACGGTATGTGCCACCAGATCGCCCAGCGATAGAACAGATATACTGTGCCGACGCGCATAAAGATATGTGGCTATGATGACACCCAGCAAACCGCCGTGAAACGCCATGCCGCCCTGCCAGACCTTCACGATTTCAAGAGGATGAGCAAGGTAATAGCCGGGCTGATAAAACAGCACAAAGCCCAGCCGCCCACCAAGGATCACGCCAAGAATGATCCAGGTCACCAGATCCTCCAGCCGTTCAGGTTGCATTGGCGCGGTTTCACTTGGCCAGAGGCGCGGGCGTCGCAACGCCGCAACCGCCATACGCCACGCGATCAGAATGCCGGCGATATAGGCCAGCGCGTACCAACGTAGCGCAAGCTCGAATCCGAAGACGGGAATCGAGAAAACGTCTGGTGACAAATCGGGGAAGTTCAGAACAGCCTGCATGTGCGTCTCATTGCCCGGGGAGAATGGCACAAGTCAACCTTGAGCCCGGCGCTTTCTTTACCCATATAGAGGTCAACGACGAAACCGGAGTAACGCCATGCAGACCCGCAACAAAATTCTGGACGATATGTCTCAGCTGATGACCAACGCGATGGGGGTGGCTCAGGGCGCGCGTCAAGAGGCCGAGACAGCGATGAAATCGATGCTGGATCGTTGGCTGGCGGATCGCGACTTTGTCACGCGCGAGGAATTCGATGCCGTCCGCGCCATGGCACAAAAGGCGCGCGAAGAGAACGCGGCGCTCGAAGCGCGTATTGCCGCGCTTGAGGCGAAGCTGGGCGACTAACGTCGGATCAGCGCAGAAATCGAATAGCAGATGCCGTTGGATGCACCGCGTGATCCGCTGCGGGATTGGGCGGTGCCGCGTATGATGACGCGTTGCAGCAATTAATCAAGCTAAAGCTGGCGTTACCGCCAATATTTTGATCGCCGTTGCCATCTGTCCACAACTTATTGCCTTTATCCCCAAAAATGGGGGTTGTCAGAGTCCCGGCCACATCGCACCATATTTAGTACAGGCCCAAGGGGGAAGCCCGGCTTGTAGAGCAGGCAACTAGCGCTGGGGCGCTGCCAGCCCCGGAATGCTAGAGATTAGTGAGGTGGCATTATGGCCCTTTCCGAGCAGTATCTCGAAGAAGACCTTCATCCGATCGACATTGTTGAACATCTTGCAGAACACCACGACTGGGACTTTGACCGGATCGGGGATGATCAGATTGCCATGGCTGTGGAAGGCCAGTGGCGCACCTATTCGATCACTTTGGCATGGTCCAACTACGACGAAACACTGCGTCTGGTGTGTTCCTTTGAAATGGAGCCACCCGCCGAGCGTGAGACCGAGTTGTACGAACTGCTCAACCGGATGAATGATCAATGCTGGGCCGGGGCCTTCACCTATTGGGCCAACCAAAAGCTGATGGTCTATCGCTACGGGCTGGTTCTGGCCGGTGGCCAGACGGCAAGCCCAGAGCAGATCGACACCATGATCAACGCTGCGGTGTTAAGCGCCGAGCGTTACTATCCCGCGATCCAATTGGTTACCTGGGGTAACCGCGATCCCGAAGACGCGATACAAGTCGCCATTGCAGAGGCTTACGGCCGCGCGTAAAGCTTTGCCCCGAACCACATCGCAGGGGAGGGGCAAAGATGGACATGTCACGCGTCGCCGAACAGGGCCTTGTGCAGTTGGGCTGTGGCAAGATGGGGTCTGCGATGCTAGCCGGTTGGCTGGATCATGGCCTGCCCGCATCCAGCGTTTGGGTGATCGATCCCTACCCATCGGATTGGGTGAAAGCGCAAGGCGTGAACGTAAATGTCACACTACCAGCCTCTCCGGCCGTCGTTCTGGTTGCTGTCAAACCACAGATGATGGGCGAGGCGCTGCCTGCGATTCAGGCGCTGGGCGGTGGTCGCAGCCTGTTTATCTCGGTCGCGGCGGGCACATCGATCGGGACGTTCGAGGCCGTATTGGGGCAGGGCACGCCGATCGTCCGCGCGATGCCAAACACGCCAGCAGCGATCCGGCAAGGCATCACCGCCCTCATCGGAAACAGTCATTCTACTGATAGCGATATCGCGCTGACCGAAAGCCTGCTGTCTGCCATTGGCGAGACGGTTCGGCTGGAAGACGAGGCACAGATGGATGCGGTTACAGGCGTCAGCGGGTCCGGCCCGGCCTATGTGTTCCACCTGATCGAAACTTTGGCAAAAGCGGGTGAAGCGCATGGCCTGCCGCACGATCTGGCAATGAAACTGGCCAAATCGACGGTGGCTGGCGCAGGTGCGCTGGCCATGACGGCCGAGGAGGACCCCGCCCAGTTGCGCATCAACGTGACCTCGCCCAATGGCACGACGCAGGCCGCGCTTGAGGTCTTGATGCACGAAGAGCAGGGATTTCCCGATCTGTTGCATCGGGCCGTCAAGGCGGCCACTGACCGGTCCAAGGAGCTGTCGCGTGAGTGAAATTACCTTTGACGATTTCTTGAAGGTCGATATCCGCGTGGGCGAGGTGACCCGCGCCGAACCCTACCCCGAGGCGCGCAAACCAGCGATCAAGATGTGGATCGATTTTGGCGACGAGATAGGCGAGCGGAAAACCTCGGCTCAGGTGACCGCGCATTACAACCCCGCGGGGCTGGTCGGAAAACAGGTCATGGCCGTTGTCAATTTTCCGCCCCGCCAGATCGGCAGATTCATGTCCGAGGTTCTGGTGCTGGGCCTGCCGGATGAAAACGACGAGATTGTTCTGATTGGCCCCGACGGCAAGGTGCCGCTGGGTGGAAGGATGCACTGATGAAGCTTTGGATCACGCGCCCCATGACCGACGCGGTGCAGACGCGGGCTATGGAAGAATTTGATGTCGACATTCGCAGCAGCACGACTCCGTTAAGCGAGGCCGAGATGATCGGGGCGCTGACCGATTACGACGTGGTTGTACCGACACTGGGTGACCTGTTCTCGGGCGATGTTTTCGCCGCTGTTGCCAGCCCGCGCTGCAAGTTGCTGGCCAATTTCGGCGTCGGTTACAACCACATTGATGTGAGCGCGGCACAGGCGGCCGGGGTGGTGGTCACAAACACACCCGGGGCTGTTACGGATGCCACTGCCGACATTGCAATGACCCTACTTCTGTCTACAGCCCGGCGCGCGGGCGAGGGTGAGCGGTTGGTCCGCGCAGGTGGCTGGCAGGGTTGGCACCCGACGCAGATGCTTGGGCACCATGTCTCGGGCAAGCGCGTTGGCATTGTCGGGATGGGCCGCATCGGTCAGGCGATTGCGCGGCGCTGTCACTTCGGGTTCGGGATGCAAGTGGCTTATCAGTCGCGCTCGGCCAAGGACGTCGATTTTCCGGCGCAGTTTGTTCCGGATCTTGAGGCGTTGGCGGCGCAGGTTGATTTCCTTGTGCTTGCCGTTCCGGGTGGTGCCGATACCCGCCATCTGATCGACGCGCGAGTGTTCGAGGCGATGAATTCTTCGGCGATTCTGGTCAACATCGCACGCGGTGAGGTCGTCGACGAATCTGCCCTGATCGCGGCATTGCGTGAAGGTCAGATCGCGGGCGCAGGCCTGGATGTCTATGAATTCGAACCGGACGTTCCGCAGGCGCTGCGCGACATGGAAAACGTCACGTTGCTGCCCCATCTGGGCACTGCGACCGAAGAGGTCCGCACCGGAATGGGCCATTTGGCGCTTGATAACGTAGCGGCTTTTGTCGCGGGTCGCCCGTTGCCCAATCCGGTCTAACCGCCCACGGCATCTCGCCAATGTTTGCGGCAGAGCGAAACGTAGGTCTCGTTGCCGCCGATCTGTACCTGTGCGCCTTCGGTGATCGTCTGGCCATTCTCGTCCTGACGGATCACCATGGTGGCCTTGCGTCCGCATTCGCATATGGTGCGCACTTCGCGCATCTCATCAGCCAGCGCCAACAGGGCCGCTGATCCGGGGAACAGCTTGCCCTGAAAGTCGACCCGCAGACCATAGGCCAGAACGGGGACGTTCAAATCATCGACCGCACGGGCCAGTTGCCAGACCTGATCTTCGGTCAGAAACTGCGCCTCATCCACGAAAACGCAGGCCAAGGGGCTAGCGTTCAGGCGGGTCTCGATCATCGCGAAAACGTCGTCATTTGTTCGGAACGTGTCTGCCTGTTCCGAGATCCCGATCCGAGAGGCGATCCTGCCTGATCCCGCGCGACCGTCAATCGCTGCCGTCAGCAGGTAAGTGTCCATGCCGCGTTCGCGATAATTGTGTGAAGCCTGCAGCAACACGGTCGATTTGCCCGCGTTCATGGTCGAATAATTGAAATAGAGCTTAGCCATGAAGCGGGTCTAGAATGCCAAAGCGGTCCGGGCAAGCCAACAGTTTCGGGATTGGTGCGACGCCGCCGTTACAATAGCCGAGGCCGAGCGTGAACTCTTGGGGATGGAAACCCCTGCCACCGCAACAGCAGCGCCGCAGGCCACCATGAGGCCCAAACAGCGCAGGGCGAAAATAGTGCCCTGCAATTACTCATTACCGGCACGAACGGCCGCCACTCACTCACAAAATCCCTGCATTTCTGAGGGATAGTCAATTTATGGCATTTCAATTATGATTCAAATATGGGAAATTTCCCTACCCTTTCCCCCGCTGGGACAAGCTTGGGACAGGAGCGCAGGTAACAAAGGTAAAACAATGGCAGATATCGGGGCCTATCTGAAGAAGCACACCGAAGCGCTGGTCAAGGATGTCGGGATCGAAGCCGCGTGCGAAATCACCGGCAAATCCAAGGCGACGTTGGGCCGGTACTATTCGGATAACGCGGAGCATTCGGATCGGTTCATGCCGGTTGATGCGGTTGCCCGTCTCGAGTCGGTCTCGGCCTATCCGCATGTGACCTCGGCGCTGGCAGACCTGTTGAACATCACGCTGTCTTACGATGGCCGCAACTCGACTAGCCCGCGCACCGGTGGCGTCAATGCGGATGTGATCGCCTTGAGCCAGCGGTTTGCCATGCTGATGACCGAATATCAGGCCGCGATTGAGGATGGGATCATTACAGTGAACGAGGCCAAGCGCCTTCTGAAAGAGACCAGTCTGTTGCAACAGGTGCTGATCGAGATGAAGCTTCATCTCGAGGAAGAAAGCGTCAACTAGGCCGTAGCTTTTTGGCCGTAATTCGGCGGGCGCGGCGTCAAACGTGCCGTTTGACGATCACAGAGCCAACCGAATATCCCGCCCCGAACGAGCAAATGAGGCCGATGTCGCCCTGCTGCAAATCGCCGGAATACTGTGAAAACGCAATGATCGACCCAGCGGACGAGGTGTTTGCGTAATCCTGAAGAATATTGGGTTGTTCTCCGACCTCGGGCGTGCGCCCCAGAACTTTTTTGCCGATAAAATCGTTCATTGTCTTGTTGGCCTGATGCAGCCACAGGCGTTTGAGGTCGGTACTGGCCACGTTCTCGCCGGTCATGTGATCCGCGATGTGGCGGCTGACCATGGGCAGAACCTCTTTGAACACCTTGCGCCCGTTCTGCATGAACTGCATGTCGCGGCGATCGACCAGGCCAGCGGGTCGGGATCGGCGCAAGAACCCGTTATTGTTGCGGATATTGTTGGAGAACTGCGTGGCACAGCGGGTCGAGATTACCTCGAAATGCGGGCCTTGGGCGTCTTCGATGCGTTCAATCAGCGTGGCAGTTGCGACGTCGCCAAAGATAAAGTGGCAATCGCGGTCACGCCATTCCAGATGGCCCGAGCAAATCTCGGGGTTGACGACCAATGCCGCCCGCACCGACCCAGATCGCACCATATCGGCCGCCGCCTGTATGCCAAATGTGGCCGACGAACAGGCGACGTTCATATCGAAACCAAACCCGTTGATACCCAGCGCCTGCTGAATTTCGATGGCGATCGCGGGATAGGCCCGTTCATGGTTTGACGCAGCACAAATCACCAGATCGACATCAGCCGCGGTTCGACCGGCCTGATCCAACGCTTTGGTGCAGGCATCCACGGCCATTTCGGTCATGATGCCAGGTTCATCATCGGACCTCTGGCGCAGGGCGGGGTGCATGATTTCAGGGTTCAGCACTCCGGTCTTGTCCATCACATAGCGGTTTTCGATCCCAGATGCCTTGACGATGAACTCTTCGGACGAATGTTGCAAAGGCTCGGCTTCACCCGCGGCGATGGCCTCTGCGTTCTCGGCATTCATGCGGTCGGCATAGGCATTGAACGCCAATACAAGCTCGGCATTGGTAATGACGTTTGGGGGCGTGAAAACTCCGGTACCGGTGATGGCGGGCGTATACATAGGGTGTCCTGAACATTTCGAATTAGAACAAGATGCAGGTACGGATCGGTTTGATCAAGATATCTTGACCTAAGGGAATGTGCGTTAGGTTTGCCATTTCACATCTTGAATAGTTCAGAAATTGAAGTATATGGCGGTCACATCGACGGAGCCCCACATGTCAGATGATACCAGCCGCAGCCTTAGCCGCATGAGCCCTGAGATACAGGCAATGATGGGCGTCTACGCTCTGTACTGGAAGCTGGAAGAAAGCTTTGACAGTATCGAAACCGACCTGAGCCATCAGGAATGCCACATGCTGATAAAACTAGATCAGCCCAAACGCATGGGTGTTTTGGCGACTGATATGTTAAGCGTTCCGTCCACGATCACAGCTACGGCGGATGCGTTGGAAAAAGCTGGCTACCTGTCCCGCAAGCGCGACCCCGAGGATCGGCGCGCCTGGCTTTTGTTGCTGACCGATAAAGGCGAAGATGCGCGCAATATGCTTGTGACAACAGCCGGAGAGCTGTTTCACCGCGCCTCTGGACTGAATGACGCCGAAACAGCCGAATTTGCCAGTCTGGCGTGCAAGATCCGCAATAACATCTTGAAAACCGGAATTCCCGAGGGATTGAAGAAATGAAACTCCTGACCTCTCTGGTCCTGTCACTGACCATTCTTGCAGCGCCTGCCGTTGCTCAGGACACCCCCAAACCTGTGAAGTTGATTCAGGTAAAGGAAACGGCGCCGGGCTTCTCGCGCCAGTTTTTTGGACGTGTCGCAGCGCGGCAAACCGTCGATCTGGCCTTTCAGGTCGCCGGACAGATTGTCGAAATGCCGGTCAACGAAGGCTTCGTGATCCCAAAGGGCGAATTGATTGCCCATCTGGATCAGGAACCGTTTGAACTCAAGCTGGATCGCGCGCGTCTCCAGAAGGACCAGGCGGATCGCACTGTCGCGCGCCTGTCGCGCCTGCGCGGCACCGCCGCCAGCCAGGTGGCTGTGGATGATGCGGAAACGGCAGCGCAATTGGCGGCCATCTCGTTGCGCGACGCTGAATACGAGTTGGAACACGCGACGCTGACGGCACCGTTCGACGCGTTGGTTTCAAGCCGCGCGGTCGAGGCATTTACGACCGTCTCGGCAGGGACGCCCATCGTGCGCATTCACGATATGTCCGAGCTTCGGATCGAAGTGGATGTGCCAGAAATTCTGTTCCAGCGGTCGAGCCAGCAAAACGAAATCACGATCACCGCCAAGTTCCCCGTCAGTGATGAGATTTTCCCGCTGGAAATCCGCGAATTCGACGCCGAATCGTCGAGCGTGGGGCAAACCTTTCGCATCCAGTTTGGTCTGACCCCGCCAGAGGGGCTGCAAATTCTTCCCGGTTCGTCTGTCACCGTCAATGTTCAGGTTCAGGATCGGCGTACGGGCATCATCGTGCCGGCCACCGCGATCGTCGCGGATGCCGGGGGTGATCTGGGCGTTATGGTCTATTCTCCGGTCGGGGCAGATGAGGGTACCGTTCAGCGTGTTCAGGTAAAAATTGAACCGACTCAAACAGGCGATGTGCGTGTCCTTGAAGGGCTATCCGAAGGTGATGAGATAGTGGTCGCTGGTGGCGGTGCCCTGGTCGATGGCCAAAAAGTACGCCGCTTTGTCGGCTTTTCCAACTGAGGGGCGGACAGATGAACATCGCACGCGCCTCGATTGATCGGCCGCTCTATACGTGGCTGATCATCCTGATTGCCCTGTTCGGCGGCATCTGGGGCTTTCTGTCGCTTGGTCGGCTTGAAGACCCGGCCTTCACCATCAAGAACGCAGTTATCATCACGCAATACCCCGGTGCCACGGCGGAACAGGTTGCGCTGGAAGTTTCCGAGCCGCTTGAATCGGCCATCCAGCAGATGGGAGAGGTCGACAAGATTACCTCGATGAACCAACCCGGCCAGTCGATCATCGAGGTCGAGGTCAAATCCACCTATGACGGGACCGAGCTACCCGACATCTGGACCCGGTTGCGTGCCAAGGTCGGCGACGCCGCGCGGGCCTTGCCGTCGGGCGTTGGAGAGCCGTTTGTCAATGACGGCTTCGGGGACGTTTTCGGGCTGTTCTACGCGGTCACGGCCGAGGGGTATTCGGATGCGGAAAAGCATGAGCTTGCGACGTTTCTGCGCCGCGAGTTGTTGACCGTCGACGGGGTCGCCGATGTCGAAGTTCAGGGCTTGCCGGACGAAGCGATTTTCATCGAACCCGATCTGGCGATCTCGGTGAACCAGAATGTGCCATTTCAGGCGATCAACGATGCGATTGCAAACGCCGACTCGGTCAATTCGTCGGGCTCCTTGCGCTCGGCCGATGACCGAACGACGATCCTGACGGCAGAGGGGTCCGACAGCGTGTCTGCCATCGCCGGTCTGTCCGTTGGCTCGCAAGGGCAGGTTGTCAATCTGTTCGACATGTCCAATGTCTACAGGGCGCGGCAAAGTGATCCGTCGATCATGATCCGCTATAACGGGGTCGAAGCATTCACGCTTGGGATTGCGGGCCTTTCCGACGAGAACATCGTCGAAGTCGGCAAGCGCGCGGACCAGAAATTTGCCGAACTGGATGCGGACATTCCCTACGGCGTCGAGATCCTGCCCGTCTACCAGCAGCACGTGGTGGTCGAGCAGGCATCGAACGACTTTCTTGTTAACCTCGCCATGTCGGTCACGATCGTGGTCATTGTCTTGGCCATTTTCATGGGCTGGCGCGCCGCGATTGTTGTCGGGTCCACCCTTTTGCTAACCGTGGTGGGCACGCTGCTGTTCATGTCGATGTTCTCGATCGAGATGGAGCGTATCTCGCTGGGTGCATTGATCATTGCCATGGGGATGCTGGTGGACAACGCGATCGTTGTCGCCGAAGGGATGCAGATCGCCATGTTGCGTGGCAAATCCTCACGCGATGCAGCCGAAGACGTGGCCGGGAAAACGCAAATCCCGCTGTTGGGTGCAACCGTGATCGGCATCATGGCCTTTGCGGGTATCGGCCTCAGCCCGGACGCGACCGGAGAGTTTCTGTTTTCGCTGTTTGCCGTGATCGGAATCTCGCTGCTGCTCAGCTGGGTACTGGCGATCACCGTGACGCCTATGCTGGGGCACTACTTCTTCAAGCAGGGGACTGGTGAGGACACAGACGCCTATGGTGGCCCGCTGTTCCGAATCTATGGTGCGATCCTGCGCGGAGCATTGCGGCTTCGCTGGCTGGTTCTGGCGGGTCTGATCGGTGTCACCGTGGTTTGCTATGCGGGCTTTGGCCTGATGAAGCAGCAGTTCTTCCCGGACTCGAACACGCCGCTGTTCTTTGTGCACTACAAACTGCCGCAGGGAACACCAATTGCGCGGACCGCCGAAGACATGGCCGTCTTCGAAGAATGGCTTGAGGCCCGCGACGACGTCGTATCTGTCACTACGTTTGTCGGGCAGGGGGCAACGCGGTTCATGCTGACCTATTCGGCCGAAAAGCCGAATCCAAGCTATGGTCACATGATCATCCGGACCGAAAGCCTTGAGGATATTCCCGCCTTGCAGGCCGATCTCGAAACCTTTGGCATTGCCCGTTTCCCCGAAGGAGAGTTTCGCACCAAGCGACTGGTTTTCGGACCGGGCGGCGGTGACCCGATCCAGGCCCGGTTTTCCGGCAGTGACCCGGCGGTATTGCGGGGGCTTGCGGATCAGGCCATTCAAGTCATGAAAAACGCATCGCCCAACGCGCTGAATGTGCATCACGACTGGCGCGAAAAGGAATTGGCCGTACAGCCGATCTACGCCACCGAACGTGCGCAAACAGCGGGCGTCACGCGCGAGGATATCGCGGCAACCCTGCAATTTTCGACAGACGGTATCACCGGTGGTGTTCTGCGGGAACGCGACCGGCTGATCCCGATCATTCTGCGCCGCCCGGCAGACGGGGATTATTCGATTGTCGATCAGGTCGTCTTTTCCGATCAGTCCGAAAGGTTCGTGCCGATCGAGCAGATGGTTGACGGGTTCGAATATCAGGCACTCAATACGCTGGTGCATCGCCGCGATCGGGTGCTGACGATCACTGTGGGTGCCGATATCCCATCCGACCTGACGGCCGTGCAGGTTCATTCCGAAGTACGCGCCGCCGTCGAGGCAATTGACCTGCCGCCGGGCTACAAGATGGAATGGGGTGGCGAGTATGAAAACTCGCGCGACGCGCAGCAAAGTCTGGGGCGGCAATTGCCGCTGAGCCTGCTGATCATGGTGTTGATTTCGGTCATGCTGTTCAATGCGTTGCGCCAGCCGATCATCATCTGGCTGCTGGTGCCCATGTCGGTCAACGGTGTCGTCATCGGGTTGCTGGGAACCGGTCTGCCCTTCACGTTTACAGCCTTGCTGGGGCTTCTGAGCCTGTCGGGCATGTTGATCAAGAACGGCATCGTTCTGGTTGAGGAGATCGACCTGGTGCGGGCGACGGGCAAACCGTTGCAGCCTGCGATTGTCGAAGCCTCGGTCTCGCGTTTGCGCCCTGTAATGCTGGCGGCGATTACCACGATCCTGGGCATGGCGCCGTTGCTGACAGACGCGTTCTTTGTCTCGATGGCTGTCACGATCATGGGCGGACTGGCCTTTGCCACCATTCTGACGATGGTTGCGGCGCCGGTCCTCTACATGCTGCTATTCGCGCGCGAGGAAAGGCGACGGCTGGCCGCGGCTTGATCTGCTTTGGGCGGCTGATTCAGCCGCCCTTATCTTTCTCCGGGTCGTAATGATAGCAAAAACACGAAATCTTGTTGCCGTCGGGGTCACGAAGATACGCGACAAAAAAATCCGGTTCATACCTGTCACGTGTTCCGGGGCCGCCTTCGTCGGTCCCACCATTTTCCAAGCCAACTGCATAAAACCGCCGAACGTGATCCGCCGTTTCAACCGGAAACGCAATCATTGTTCCATTGCCAACAGAGGCCGGTGCCGCGTCATAGGGTTGGCATATCCAAAATCCTGTCCCCTTTTCCAGATCGTTGCCCCATCCCGCCCAGGTATCGGACCACCCCGGAAGGCGTTGCTGTCCCAGAACGGCGAAAATCGCGTCGTAGAATGGAATGGCGCGCTGTATGTCGTTGGTTCCGTAGGTGGTGAACAGGTTCATGGGTGCTCTCCGGTACTCAGACTTCCGCAGATTGCGATGACAACCGGTGAATTCAAACAAAAAAGACCCCGGCCAAAACCGGGGTCGATTGGCAATTGAGCAGCTTTGACTGAAATCAGCCTTGCAGCGATTTCACCTCGACCTCTTCTTCGGCCTGCGCCTTGATGGCCAGCGCAGCGGCGTGGCTGGCGGCGGCTGTGGTAAAGTAGGGGATTTTGTCATAGAGCGCGATCGAGCGGATCGCCTTGCTGTCCTCGACCGCCTGCGCGCCTTCAGTGGTGTTCATTACCAGTTGCACCTGGCCGTCTTTCAGCATGTCGACCACGTCGGGGCGGCCCTCATACACTTTGTTGACCAGATCGCAGGCTACACCCTGATCCGACAACCATGTCTGGGTGCCGCGGGTCGCCACCAGTGAAAATCCTTGCTCGGACAGAACCTGAGCGGCCTCAAGCATCGCCGGACTCTTGTCGGCATCCTTGATCGAGATGAAAGCGCGGCCCGAGGACGGCAGGACCATGCCCGCCCCCATCTGCGCCTTGAGGAAGGCGCGCGGGAAGTCGCGATCCCAGCCCATGACCTCGCCGGTGGAACGCATTTCAGGGCCCAGAATGGTATCGACGCCGGGGAACCGGGCAAAGGGCAGAACCGCCTCTTTCACCGAGAACCACGGCATGTCCGGGTCGGCCAGTGTCATCTGGTCGGCAATCTTGGTGTCATCCACGGTCTTGTAGGCCGGGCGCTGCGGGAAGGCCGTCAGCTTTTCACCTGCCATCACACGGGCGGCGATGGACGCAATCGCGCTATCGGTGGCCTTGGCGACAAAGGGCACGGTACGGCTTGCGCGGGGGTTTACCTCGATCAGGTAAATCTCATCATCCTTGATCGCAAACTGGACGTTCATCAGGCCGACGACATTCAGCGCCTTGGCCAGCTTGAACGCCTGAACCTTGATCTGTTCGATGATCTCTTTCGACAGTGAATAAGGTGGCAGCGAACAGGCCGAGTCGCCAGAGTGAACCCCGGCCTCTTCGATATGCTGCATGATGCCTGCGACGTGCACGTCGGTGCCATCGCACAGCGCGTCGACGTCCAGCTCAACCGCGCCGGCCAGATAGCTGTCCAGCAGAACCGGGCTGTCACCGGAAACCACCACGGCCTCGTTGATATAACGTCTCAGTTGATCCATATCGCGCACGATTTCCATCGCGCGACCGCCCAGAACGTATGACGGGCGGATGACCAGCGGGAAGCCGATGTCTTCGGCGATCTCAAGCGCTTGCTCGTCGGTCGAAGCGATGCCGTTCTTGGGCTGTTTCAAGCCCAGATCATTGACCAGCGCCTGGAAGCGTTCCCGGTCTTCGGCAAGGTCGATGGCGTCGGGCGTGGTGCCAAGGATCGGAATGCCCTCAGCCTCTAACGCGTTGGCCAGTTTCAGCGGGGTCTGGCCGCCGAACTGAACGATCACGCCGTGCAGGGTACCGTTTTCCTGCTCTTTCGTCAGGATTTCCATGACATGTTCAAAGGTCAGCGGTTCGAAATACAGCCGGTCCGAGGTGTCATAGTCGGTCGACACGGTCTCGGGGTTGCAATTGATCATGATGGTTTCATAACCCGCTTCGGTCAGCGCGAAACAGGCGTGGCAGCAGCAATAGTCGAACTCGATGCCCTGACCGATCCGGTTCGGGCCACCGCCGAGGATGACGACTTTCTTGCGGTCGCTCGGGCGCGCTTCGCATTCAACCTCACCCATCATCGGGGCTTCGTAGGTCGAGTACATATAAGGCGTTTGCGCCTCAAATTCGGCAGCGCAGGTGTCGATGCGTTTGAAGACCGCGTTGACGCCCAGATTGCGGCGGGCACGGCGGACATTGTCTTCGTCGCGACCAGTCAGGTTGCCCAGACGCGCGTCGGTGAAGCCCAGCATCTTCAATTTTCGAATGCCGTCTTCGGTTACGGGCAGGCCGTCTTTGCGCACCTGCCGTTCAGCATTGATGATCTCACGGATACGAGCCAGGAACCACGGGTCGAACTTGGTGACCCCGAAAATCTCATCGTCGGTCAGGCCATGCCGCATCGCCTGCGCGATGGTGCGCAGGCGGTCCGGCGTCTGCTGGCTGATCGCCTTGATGATGGCGGCCTTGTCGTCGGCTTCGTCCCAGACACCCACATTCAGGCCGGGGATTTCAACCTCATCAAAACCGGTCAAACCCGATTCCATCGAGGCCAGCGCCTTTTGCATCGATTCGTGGATGGTACGGCCGATGGACATGGCCTCACCCACCGACTTCATTGCGGTGGTCAGGTAGGGTTCCGAACCGGGGAATTTCTCGAATGCGAATTTCGGGATTTTGGTGACGACATAGTCGATGGTCGGTTCGAACGAGGCAGGCGTGACCTTGGTGATGTCGTTGTCCAATTCGTCCAGCGTATAGCCCACGGCCAGCTTTGCCGCGATCTTGGCAATCGGGAAACCGGTCGCCTTCGACGCCAGCGCAGATGAGCGGGACACACGCGGGTTCATCTCGATCACGACCATGCGGCCGTCAACAGGGTTGATCGCCCATTGCACGTTCGAGCCGCCGGTTTCGACGCCGATCTCACGTAGGACGGCAATCGAGTGATTGCGCATGATCTGATATTCTTTGTCGGTCAGTGTCAGCGCCGGGGCCACGGTGATCGAGTCACCGGTATGCACACCCATCGGGTCAACGTTCTCGATCGAACACACGATGATGGCGTTGTCGGCGGTGTCACGCACCACTTCCATCTCGTATTCTTTCCAACCCAGCAGGCTTTCGTCGATCAGGATCTGACCAACGGGCGAGGCATCCATGCCCGAGCGGCAAATATGGATATAATCCTCACGGTTATACGCTACGCCCCCGCCAGTGCCACCTAGCGTAAAGGCGGGGCGGATGATGGCGGGCAAGCCCACGGTTTCAAGCGTGTCCAGCGCCAGCGCGACACCAGCATCCAGGTCTTTCTTGCCGGCGTCATCCTTGGGCGCTGTTACGATCTCGGCCTTGGGGTTTTCGATGCCCAGCCGGTCCATCGCTTCGCGGAACAGGGCGCGGTCTTCGGCCATTTCGATGGCGTCGCGCTTGGCGCCGATCATTTCGACACCGAACTTTTCCAACACACCCATTTCTTCCAGTGCCAGCGAGGTGTTCAGGCCGGTCTGTCCGCCCATGGTGGGCAGCAAGGCGTCGGGGCGTTCCTTCTCGATGATCTTGGCGACAACCTCGGGCGTGATCGGCTCGATATAGGTGGCATCCGCCAAACCCGGGTCGGTCATGATCGTGGCTGGGTTCGAGTTGACCAGAATGACCCGGTAGCCTTCTTCTCGCAGTGCCTTGCATGCCTGAGCGCCGGAATAGTCGAATTCACAGGCCTGACCGATAACAATGGGGCCCGCCCCGATGATCATGATCGACTGAATGTCGGTTCTTCTCGGCATGGCCTTGTTCCTTCGATTGTCCGCGAGTCAGGGCACCGCCCCAGCGCCCAAATTGTCCTGCGTTATAGGGACCGCGCGAAAAGGTGCAAGAGGTATCGGAAACAAGGCTGAAATTGCCGCTTTCCCCCCTTTCGCTTGCTGGCGTATCCTCTATATCGCGCAGCACGGCCAAAGAGGATGCACTTGCGTATTCGTTTCGATCAAGGACCAGCCGGGCGCGGAACCCGGTTCGAGCGTCCATCCCGGATCATCCGCGCGGATGATGTCCAGGACGTGCCCCAGGCTCTGGCGGCGCTTGATCAGGCGCGCGCGGAAGGAGCATGGCTGGCAGGATACGCAAGCTATGAGCTGGGTTACGTGCTTGAGCCGCGTTTGGCCGAGCGTTTACCGGACAATCGACGCCTGCCTCTGTTGTGTTTCGGTGTATATGACGAACCGGATCGCGTTGGCCTCTCGAAGGACATTGGCGCAGTTACGGCGTTTCAGCCGCGCTGGGACGAGACGCGGTACACAGGCTCATTCCGCGTGGTGCATGACGCCATCGGCGCGGGTGACATCTATCAGGCAAACCTGACCTTCCCCATCGACCTTGAGGTGACCGGAGACAGTGCAGCCCTTTATGCGGCGCTTGCGGCAGGCCAGCCCGTCGGTCACGGAGCGCTGGTCGAGCAGGACGGTCTGCCCGATCTGCTCAGTCGATCTCCCGAGCTGTTTTTCCGCACTGACGCTGAGGGCCGGATCGAAACGCGCCCAATGAAGGGCACACAGCCGCGCAGCGAGGACCCGGTCGAAGACGAACGCCGCCGAACGTTCTTGTCTTCGGATGAAAAGAACCGCGCCGAAAACCTGATGATCGTTGACCTGCTGCGCAACGATATCAGCCGGGTTGCGCTGGCCGGATCGGTTAAGGTGCCCGAGCTTTTCAAGGTCGAAACCTATGCGACCGTTCACCAGATGGTGTCGCTGGTGCAAGCACAGCTGCATCTTGGCGTCGGCCTGTCGGATATCCTGACGGCCCTGTTCCCCTGCGGATCGATCACCGGGGCGCCGAAGATTCGCGCCATGGAGATCCTGTCTGAACTGGAACCCTGGCCCCGCGATGTTTACTGCGGCACTATTGGCTGGGCAGCGCCTGACGGGCGATCGGAATTCAACGTGGCCATTCGAACGCTGATGGTTGAAAACGGCAAAGCGACCCTGAATGTCGGCGGCGGTCTGGTTTGGGACAGCACCGCCCCTTCGGAATATGAGGAGGCGTTATGGAAAGCCCGCTTCGCCCACCAACTGAGCCTGATTTCCGTCTGATCGAAACGCTGGCCTTTCGGCCCGAACAAGGATTTGTTCGCTGCGACCGCCATCTGATCCGCATGGCACACACGGCCAAGACGTTCGGAATTCCTTTCGACCGGAGTGCCGCGCTGGCGGCGTTGAACGCGGCCTTGGGCGATGAGTCTTTGCGCTGCCGCTTAACGCTCGATGCAAAGGGCAGTCTTGCGCTGACGACTGGAACTTTGGCACCTAATCCGGACGTCTGGCGCGTGGGCATTGCACCGCAGAGGCTGTCGTCGTCGGATATCTGGCTGTATCACAAAACCACGCGAAGGGCCGTTTATGACTCCGCTCGTGCGAATCTGCCGCAGGATGTTGACGAAGTGCTGTTTCTGAACGAACGCGATGAGTTGTGCGAAGGCACGATTACGAACCTGTTCCTGACCATGCCGGATGGCAGGCAACTGACACCTTCGTTGCGATGCGGCCTCCTCCCCGGCATCCTGCGCGAGGAGTTGCTGGACAATCAGCAGGTTACCGAATCCGTTCTGACCTTGACCGATCTGCAAAATGCGCGATCTTTCTACTGTGGCAATTCCCTGCGGGGACTGATCCGGGCGGAGATAGTAGCACCTTGAGCAAGAACATCGAATGGCTGGAGGCCCCGGCAACCAATGCGCACCTCAGGATCGAGTTTGGGCTGTTCTTTGTGGCGGTCCCGGTGCTGATCGCGACCCTGTTCCCGCCAAACTGGATGTTCCCATCGCTTTTTGCCTTTACCGGGCTGGGCATACTCCTGCTGCAGAACACGCCCGGGTTTTCGTGGTCCGAGCTTCGATTTGGCTGGCGAAACTGGTCTTGGTTGGAAGTGATCGGATTCACCGTGTTCATGGCCGCCTTCTGTTCGGCCCTGGTCTTATGGGCACGGCCCGAGGCGGCTTTTGCGCTTCTTCTGCACCGGCCGGAACTGCTGATATTCATCTCTGTTGGCTACCCTTTGCTGTCGGCCCTTCCGCAAGAGCTGCTGTTCCGGTCGCTTTTTTTCCGGCGCTACCATGCGATCCTGCCTGAAGGGCGCGCTGCGTATCTGCTGAACGCCGGGCTATTTTCATTGGCCCACCTGATGTATTGGAGCTGGGTCGTCGCAATCATGACCTTCGCCGGAGGCCTGCTGTTCACCTGGGCCTACCGCAAGCGCGGGTCATTCTTTTACGCGGTTCTGCTGCATGCAATTGCGGGCAACATCATCTTTGCTGCGGGGCTTGGGGTTTATTTCTACTCGGGCAATGTGCAAAGGCCGTTTTGACGGTGCGACCTGCCTTGACTTTCCGGGCCTGACGGGGTGTATCGGCGCGACGAATTCTGCGCCCGAAGGGATATGATCCATGCACGCCTATCGCAGCCACACCTGCGCCGCTCTGACTGCCGCCAATGTTGGTGAAACCGTCCGCCTGTCCGGTTGGGTGCATCGTGTCCGAGATCATGGCGGCGTGCTGTTCATCGACTTGCGCGACCACTTTGGTGTGACGCAGGTTCTGTGTGATGGCGACAGCGCGGCGTTTGCCGAGTTGGAAAAGGTGCGGTCCGAATGGTGCATCCGTATTGATGGCACCGTCAAAGCACGCGACCCAGAGTTGGTGAACCCGAAACTGCCAACCGGTGAGATCGAGGTCTATGTGCGCGAGCTGGAAGTGCTGGGTGCCGCAGATGAGCTGCCGTTGATGGTGTTTGGTGATCAGGAATACCCTGAGGAAACCCGCCTGCGTTACCGTTACCTCGACCTGCGCCGCGAGGCGATGCAGCAGAACATGACCCTGCGCTCGGACGTTGTCGCATCCATGCGCCGCCGGATGTGGGATCAGGGTTTCCGCGAATATCAGACGCCGATCATCACCGCGTCCTCGCCCGAAGGCGCGCGCGATTTTCTGGTACCGTCGCGCCTGCATCCGGGTAAGTTCTATGCTTTGCCGCAGGCCCCACAGCAGTTCAAACAGCTGATCATGGTCTCGGGCTTCGACAAGTATTTCCAGATCGCGCCGTGCTTTCGCGACGAAGACCCGCGCGCCGACCGTTCGCCCACCGATTTCTACCAGCTTGACCTCGAGATGTCGTTTGTCGAGCAACAAGACGTGTTCGACACGATCCAGCCCGTTCTGACCGGTGTGTTTGAAGAGTTCGGTGGCGGCCGCAAGGTCGATCAGGACTGGCCGCAAATCTCCTACAAGGACTCGGCACTTTGGTACGGCACCGATAAGCCTGACTTGCGCAACCCTATTAAAATGCAAGTGGTCTCCGACCACTTCCGCGGGTCTGGCTTCGCGATTTTCGCGAAGCTGCTGGAGCAAGAGGGCACCGAAATCCGCGCTATCCCAGCGCCGAGTGGTGGCAGCCGTAAGTTCTGTGACCGTATGAACGCCTTTGCGCAGAAAGAGGGTCTGCCCGGCATGGGTTATATCTTCTGGCGCGATCAGGGTGAGGGGATGGAGGCCGCCGGCCCGCTGGCTAAGAACATTGGCCCCGAGCGCACTGAGGCGATCCGTCAGCAACTGGGGCTGGGTGTTGGTGACGCGGCGTTCTTCCTGGGCGGCAAGCCGAAAGCCTTTGAAAAGGTCGCGGGCAAAGCGCGCGACGTGATCGGCGACGAATTGAACCTGACTGAAAAAGATCGCTTCGCCTTCGCCTGGATCGTGGATTTCCCGATCTACGAGCAGGACGAAGAATCCGGCGCGATCGATTTCGAGCACAACCCGTTCTCGATGCCCCAAGGGGGTATGGACGCGCTGAACGGCGATCCGCTGGACGTGCGCGGATATCAGTACGATCTGGCGTGCAACGGGTACGAATTGGTTTCGGGCGCGATCCGGAACCACAAGCCAGAGATCATGCTGAAAGCCTTTGAGCTGGCAGGCTATGGCGAAGACGAAGTGAAGTCCCGCTTTGGTGCGCTGTTCAACGCGTTCCACTATGGCGCCCCGCCGCACGGCGGCTGTGCAGCGGGGATCGACCGGATCGTGATGCTGCTGGCTGATGAGGCCAACATTCGCGAGGTCATGATGTTCCCAATGAACCAGCGTGCCGAGGATCTGATGATGGACGCGCCGTCGGATCCGACCTCGGATCAGTTGATGGAACTTGGGCTGCGGCTTATTCCGCAGGAATAGGCGCCGGATCGCCCGCGCTGGCGCGGGCGATGTTTCATGCGCCTGGTAAGCGGGCGCGGTTCATTCGGTGTCGAAGGATATCGTGCGGTCCCGTCGGCTGTTTCGGATCTTTTTGGCCGAGCGCCGCGTTTGGCGATACATCCAGATGCTCAGCAAGGACGCGGTCACGAAATTGGCGATCTCCACGTCAGATCGCCTCCTGCCGCTGCAATCTGTTTTGCACCAGCCCGGCCAACCGGGCCGCCTGCGCGGTTACCGGAGCGCCCTGTGCGCGAGAAACCGCTAATTGCTGCGCCGCTTCGGCCAAAACGGTGTCGTCCGCATCGCGGGCCACACCGCGCAGGAATTGAGCCGCGTAGTCCAACGTATTCTGATCCGCCGGTCCCGCCAGCACATCGGCGATATGGGCCATGTCGTCCTGATAAGCCATCGGGTCCGGATGTACGGTGTCATCGCGCACCGCGTCCAATCCGCTGGGTCGTCGATCTTCAGGCAGCAGCGTCAGAATGGCGGTTTGAAAATGGGCCAGCGATGTCAGCGGCTTGGCCAAAAAACCGTCGGCCCCGGCCTGCATTGCGGCAGCCTCGGCCCCTTCGTCACCAGACAGGCCCAGAATGGCGTCGATCCTTGGCATTTCGTCTGTCAGCTCGGCAATCAGATCGGCACCGGATCCGTCGGGCAGGCCCATATCCACAATGATCACCGAGGGGCGATAGATCTGTAAATGCCGCCGAGCCGATTTCAGGCAATCCGCGCGCCGGATCCGAGCGCCGCTGTGCAGGCACATCAACCTGATGGCGTCGCAGGCATAGCGGCTATCCTCGACTACAAGGATGGTCTGACCCAACAGCGGCCGCAGCCTTGTGGGCATCGGATAAGAGGCGAATGGTCCCGAATCGTCCATGGCAGAACTCCTAATCAGCAGATGACCAAGGCTAGGAACTCCTGGCTAACACAGGGTTAACGGGCAATTTGGCGCACTTGCCCTTTGACCAGGCAGCCTCCATAACCGCTGCAACGCAGAACGGAGGAAAACCGATGATCGGACGCCTGAACCATGTTGCCATTGCCGTGCCGGACCTCGAGGCCGCTTCGGCCCAATACCGCAACGCTTTGGGCGCCAAGGTCGGCGCACCGCAGGACGAGCCGGACCACGGCGTAACGGTCGTGTTCATTGAGCTGCCGAACACCAAGATCGAACTGCTCTACCCGCTGGGCGACGACAGCCCGATCAATGGTTTTCTGGAAAAGAACCCCGCAGGTGGCATTCACCATGTCTGCTATGAGGTCGAAGATATCATCGCCGCCCGCGACCACTTGCAGGAGACCGGCGCCCGCGTCCTGGGAACCGGTGAGCCCAAAATCGGCGCCCATGGCAAGCCGGTCCTGTTCCTGCACCCCAAGGATTTCAATGGCTGTCTGGTCGAGTTGGAACAGGTCTGAGGCACCCCGATGACCATTACCGCCGCACTGGTTCTGTTCGCCGTCATCTGGTTTCTGACCCTGCTGGTTGTACTGCCGGTGCGGATCAAGACGCAGGGTGATCTGGGTGATATCGTCCCGGGTACCCACGCGGGCGCCCCGGAAGTGCACCACATGAAAAAGAAATTCTGGATTACGACCGGAATTTCTTTGGTGTTATGGGCGATCATCGCCGGGACCATCATCTCGGGCGTGATCACGGTCCGGGATTTTGATTGGCTCAATCAGTTGGAGCCGCGCGAATAGGGATCAGCGCCGGGATTCTGATAGACGGTGATAGATGTGGGTGAATGTGGCTGCCCCAAGGATCGGAATCACCAGATTAACCAGCGGTACGGACAAGGGAATCGCCATCAGTGTGCCCGCAGCCCAGATCGTCGTCGCATGTTTGGCGCGCAATTTACGCGCTCCGTCCCGTCCCAGCCGCCGCATCGCGGCCAGCGTAAAATACTCCCGCCCCAACAAAAACCCGTTCATCGCCCAAAAGATGAAGGGGGCCAGGGGTGTAAAGATCGCATAGAGGATCAGCGCCAGCAGGTTTGCGACAATCAGCACCCCCAGAAAGCCCAGGGCGTCGCGCAGGGCGTCAGCTATCGGTATGCCGGGAACCCGGGGCAGGGAAGGATAATGCTTGTCCTCGACCGCCTGTGCGACCTCGTCCAGAAACATTGATGTAATCGCCGAGGCGACCGGCACCATCAGAAAGACCGGCAGGATCAGCACCAAAAGGATGCCGGAATAGTTCAGAACGTCGTTCAGCCATGGCACGGTTCCGACGAAGGGCAGGGAAATCTCGCCACCCGCCAGCTCATTGATCACCCAGATCGCGCCCGCGCAGGCCAGGATTAGCAATATCACTGTCAGTCCAACACCGCGCAAAAGGACGGAACGGAATTTGGGATCCCCGATCTGACCGAGCGCGGCAAAGAACGCATTGAATATGATCATTCCGAAACCCATTGCGTCAGGGCGGCAATATCAGGGCGCGGGCGTTCAGGTGGAGCGGTCTGTTCCGTGGCGATGTGGATGAACCCGGCAACGCGTTCGTTTTTGGCCAGTCCCAAAGCCTGTTCACAGAACTCGCGATCATGAGCTTGCCAGCCCGTCAGCCAGTTGGCGCCCCAGCCCGCGGCCAACGCCGCATTGAGCAGCGCAAGGCAGACCGCCCCGGTGGAATACGTCTGTTCGATGGCAGGGATCTTTTCCGAGGGTTTCTGTACCTCGATCACCGCGACGGCCAGCTGACCCATATCGAACTGGCTGCGGGCCTTGGCGATGTCATCTTCGCCCTTGCCCAAAGCCCGCGCACGCATTTCGGTCAGATCAGCCAACCGCGACATGGCACCTTTTTCAAGGACGACAAAGCGCCAAGGCTCAAGCTTGCCATGATCCGGGCTGCGTGCCGCAGCGGTCAAAAGTGGCATAAGCTCGTCCCGCGTGGGTGCAGGGCCGGTCAGCGTTTTTGCAGGTCGCGACCGGCGGGTCAGCAGAAATTCAAGCGCTGCGGGATTCTTGAGGGACATATGTTAACTCTCTTTACATGGGGCGAGCTTTATCTCGGCCCAAATGGGTCGGGTTTCAAGGGCGAATTGAACGAAATACCGCCGCAAATTCAATCGCACCCCCCGGGGTCAGTCCAAGCGGGCAGGCAAATGGCGGAGGCTTAAGAATCCTGAGGGTCGGTTTCGCGAATTTGATAGACACCTTCGGGCAAATCCAGCGCAGCGGCCAGATCACGGACCTGTTCGGGCGACAGGGTTATCTTTTGGATCTTGTCGGTGCGCGGGTCGAATTGCTCGAGCGTAACGCATTCGGCAAAGCTGTTGATAACGATGTCCTCTTGCAAAGGCTTGGGGCCTTCGTCCACCAGCGTAATCACCGTCGAGTCGAATTCATGCTCAATAGAAAACATGACGTCACACTGCCGGGCGACGGGCGGTATTGCAACCCGTTGCGGTCGAATTCGACGGTGGCCCCTCTGTGAAGGCCGCGTTATGGTTGCTTGCTGGCAGGACTGACTGAAAGGAAATGGAATGCGCCGTCTGGCCCTGATGCTGGTCCTGTTTCTGGCGGCGTGTGACACAACGTCGGTTGTAGCCATTCCGGTGCAAGAGTGGACCCCTTCGTCTCCGAATCTGCGTGCTGTTGCACCTGCTTTCAAACAGGTGAGCACTTCGGTTGGCGCTGCGTCTCGTTCAGAATGCCAGCGTCGCGCCCGCGCAGTGAACTGCGATTTCGTGGTTCTGGTGGACTTGGATCCGCGCGCGCCTGCAAACGCCTTTCAGACATTGGATGAAAATGGCCGCCCGCTGATCATCTTCACTCAGGAAATGATCCTGTCGACCCGAAACGCCGATGAGATGGCATTTGTCATGGGGCATGAGGCAGCACATCACGTTCTGGGCCATATCGCGCGACAGGCCGAGAATGCCAAGGAAAGTGCGCGGATTTTTGGGGAGCTGGCACGCAGTCAGGGCAAGGACGCCGCCGAGATCGAGCGCGCCCAGGAAATCGGAGCCGAGGTTGGCGCGCAGTATTATTCGCGCGCGTTCGAGCTGGAGGCCGATCAGCTTGGCACCATCATCACCAATTCTGCCGGATACAATCCCCTGATCGGGGCCGAATATTTCCAGCGTATCCCCGACCCTGGCGACCGGTTTCTGGCATCGCACCCGCCCAATGCTGCGCGGGTTCAGGCGGTTCTGCAGACGGCGACCGAGTTGGGGCTGACGCGATGACAAACATGGCGCGCCTTGGAGTGATTCTGACGGATCGAGGGTCGAAATACGCGGTCTCTGGCGGGTCCGCCAGCAGCCGCGCTGATGTTGATGCGATGCTGGCCGAGCTCAAATCCGACAAAGCCTATGCCAAGGCTACGCATAACACCTGGGCGGCGGTTCTGCCGACAGGCGCGCTCAAGGCGGATGACGGAGAGGCAGGGGCAGGAATGGTCATTCTGCGAATGATGGAACGGGCCGAGCTTGCAAATCATCTGATCGTGGTGACGCGCTGGTATGGTGGCAAAAAGCTGGGCGGGGACCGGTTCCGCCGCGTTCAGGACGCGACGCGGGCGTATCTGGATCACCTCGATTCCGGTCCTTGACCTGAATCAAAGGCGTAGTCCCCAAACCCCGATACCTTTCCTCTGTAGGCACAACGGAAAGGACTGCGTATGCCTGACCGCAAACAACTGAAGCATCACGCGGGTCTTGTCGATCGAATGGCCCAGAAACTTGGTGTCGACCTGCAGGACGCAGCGATCGCCGGTGCCATCGAAATCGACGAGATCTCTGAGGCCGTGTTGCGATGCACCAACTGCCCCAATCCGGGGCACTGTGAGACGCTTCTGGATCAGGCACAGCCCTCGCGCCGCACTCCGGAATATTGCCGCAACCAGGAATTGCTGCACAGGCTGCAACCCTAGTGCTGCGGACGCCGCAACTGGGTCGTGCCATGACCCACCTCCGACTGGTGTTGCGTATGGGGCAGGCCACCGGCAGCGATATTGTCGCTGCGTATCAAGACGGGCACCTCACACAGCAGGAATGGGCCGAGATGGTTCAAGCATGCCGGGGGTGCGAATGGGCCCGGCATTGCCCGGACTGGCTGGACAGGAACGAAACTTTGAAACAAACGCCGATGGAGTGCGCGAACAGGGACAGGTTTGCCACCCTCCGGGTCAGACAGTCGCGGGTAGGCGGCTGACGCAAACCGATTCTCCCGAGTGGGCCTCATTTGCGGCAAAAAACCACTCAACCACTGGATTTGATTGGATCAAAGCTTGGCGTGCGTGCCGTCGCAAAGTGGTGGTTTGCCGCAGTGTTTGCAGCCGCAAAAAAACACTTTCTTGCTGGCCTCGGCGGTGTATTTCACCGGCTCGAACCCGGTATCCTTATGTGACCCATCGCAAAACGGTTGTCGCTTGGATTTTCCGCATGCGCACCAGAAATAGGATTTACCTTCGACAACATCGACAGGATATGGGGTCTTTTGGGCAATTACCGGGGGTTCGGACATGTGGCTACTCCGTCTTTTGCTGATGTCACGGGCAAAGTGTAAGCCGGTGATCAAAAATTGGTAGCCTGCCGTAAGATTTCTGGCCCCTCGGATCGTCGATGCAGCGTGGTTTCGCCTTAAATCACGGTGTTGTGATCAACGCTGTTGCCAGAGCGATAACTTGCGCCTATCCTGATCGCGGCCCCGAAAAACTGGGCAATATCAGAAAAGTAATAGAGGACTGACGGACATGAAACTCAAATTCGCTGCCATCTGCGCTACGGCCTTTGTACTGACCGCTTGCTCGCAGCAGGAAGAGCCGACCCCGGTGTACATCACACCTGAGTATGACAAGTACGGCTCTCCAAGCTGTCCGGCTGGTTACGATGTGGCCACGACCGAAGCAGGCCAGACCGTCTGTAACCCGGCTGCTCAATAAACAGTTTCGCAGGCGGTCCCATTTCGGGCCGCCTGCCTCCGCCAGACGAGAAACCGCCCACTGGGCGGTTTTTCTTCGTCAGACGATGGCACGCACAATTCAGGAGCTGGAAGATGCGCAATTTCTTTGTCCGGCTGCGTGACCGCACCCGCTGGAGCTGGCAGGGACTGGCAGCGACGTTCCGAGAAGAGTATTCGTTTCGGACCTGGGTCTGGGCCAACGTGATCTCGGCGGTGCTGGCGATCTGGTTGCCCGTTGATGGGGGTCTTCGGGCGTTGATCCTTGTTCTGGGTCTGCTGGTTCTCGTGGCCGAACTGTTCAACACCGCAATCGAGCGCGCAGTTGACCATACCTCGACCGACCATCACACGTTGGCGGGGCAAGCCAAAGATGCCGCAAGTGCTGCGGTTGCTTTGACCGCCATCGCTGCGGGCGTGGCATGGGCCGCAGCGTTGCTCAGCCTGATCTGATCGAAGCTATGCGCCGCCGGACAGGCGGCCCCAAAGGTCGTACTCGCCCGCCTCGTCAACCTCGACCGTCACGATGTCTCCGGGGTTCAACCCTTCAAAGCCCTCGTCAATGAACAGGTTGCCGTCGATTTCGGGCGCATCTGACTTTGTGCGGCAAGTTGCGGCCTCAGCATCGACCTCATCGACGACGACCTGCAGGGTCTGGCCGACCTTGGCCGCCAGTTTGGCCTCGGAAATGGCCTGCGCCTTTTCCATGAAACGCTCCCACCGGTCCTGTTTGATTTCGGCCGGGACGTGATCGGGCAGATCGTTCGACCGCGCGCCGTCGACGTTTTCGTACTGAAAACAGCCGACGCGATCCAACTGCGCCTCATCCATCCAATCCAACAGGGTCTGAAATTCAGCATCGGTCTCGCCGGGGTAGCCCACGATGAAGGTCGAGCGCAGGGTGATGTCCGGGCACACCTCGCGCCATGCGGCGATTTCATCCAGCGTCTTCGCTGCGGCCGCAGGGCGGGCCATGCGTTTCAAGACATCCGGATGAGCGTGCTGGAACGGGATATCCAGATAGGGCAGAACATTGCATCCGGCATCCGCCATCAGTGGGATCAACTCGCGCACATGGGGGTAGGGATAGACGTAATGGAGACGCACCCAAGCGTCGAACTGGCCCAGCTCACGCGCCAAACCTGTGATGTGGCTACGCACCTCACGGTCTTTCCACGGGTTCACATCGTACTTGCGATCCAATCCATAGGCCGAAGTATCCTGCGAGATCACCAGCAATTCGCGCACGCCGTTTTCGACCAGCTTCTCGGCCTCACGCAGAACTGCATGGGCTGGACGGCTGGCCAGTTTACCGCGCATGTCCGGGATGATGCAGAACTTGCACTTGTGGTTACAGCCCTCGGATATCTTGAGATAGCTGTAATGGCGCGGTGTCAGCTTGACGCCCGAAGCTGGTAACAGATCGACGAACGGATCGGGATCGGGCGGCACGGCGGTGTGTACCGCGTCCAGCACCTGTTCATATTGATGCGGCCCGGTAACAGCCAGAATGCGGGGGTGATGTTCGCGGATGTAATCCGGTTCTGCCCCAAGACAGCCTGTCACGATGACCTTGCCGTTTTCGACCAAAGCCTCGCCGATCGCGTCCAGCGATTCGGCTTTGGCGCTGTCGAGAAATCCGCAGGTGTTCACGATCACGGCATCCGCCCCTGCGTAGTCAGGTGAGATGCCGTACCCTTCTGCCCGCAGGCGGGTCAAAATACGCTCGCTGTCGACCAGAGCCTTGGGACAACCAAGGGACACCATACCAAGGGTGGCCTGGCCGCGGCGCGGCGCATCGGTGATCCGGGCGGCAGGTGCCAGATCGGGTCGGAGGTTCGGCGGGTTCGTACTCATGGCCGGGCATATAGTGGGGAAAGCTTCCCCTTGCAAATGTCGCGCTCTGGGCCGACCCTGAACAGGAGCAGAAAAGCCGAAAAGGCAGGTGGCGGATATGAAGTGGCTGATACGACTCCTATTCATTCTTGTTGCGGTGTTTGGACTGGTCATCGGTGCCTTGCTGCTGATGCCCGCCGACAAGCTGGGCAAGATCCTTGCAGAACAGGTCAAGGCGCAGACCGGACGCGATCTGACGCTGTCAGGTGAAGTCAAGCTCTCCATCTGGCCCGTACTGGGAATGGAAACCGGACCTGTGACTTTTGGCAACGCATCCTGGGCCGGGCCGGAACCGATGCTGAGTGCACAGAGCCTTTCGGTCGGCGTTGATGCATCGGCGCTGCTGTCCGGTGAAATGCGGATCAAGCGTGTTGTCGCCGACAATCCCGTTCTGCGGCTTGAGGTGTCGGACGGGCGCGGGAACTGGGTGCTGGGCAATCCGACGTCCGGCACGGCGGCAACGTCGGGCGGAACCTCCGCACCTGCAGCTGAAAGCAAGCCGGTTACGCTGGACCGGTTGGAACTGTCCGACGCCAAGCTGATCTACATCGAAAACGGCGCCACCAGCATGGATTTTGCCGAGGTCGATCTGTTTGCCAGCTGGCCCGACGTGTCTTCGCCGATGGAGATGCAGGCGCAGATGCCAGTTACCGGAGGCACGGTGCAGGTGGATATGACGATCCCGGACCTGCCGGCGTTCTCATCAGGCGTCGTGACGCCTTTGCAGGTGTCTCTTCTTGCACCGGGTGGAAGTGTCGAGTTTTCGGGCCGTGTAAATCTTGCCGGCGAAATGGACGGCAAGATGACCGTTACCGCCAAAGACACGCATAAGATGCTTGCGGCTTTCGGGCAGGGTGGCGTCAGCGTTCCCCAAGGGTTGGGCCGGGTCGCAAAGGTCGACGGCCAAATGACCTATACGCGAGAGGGGCGCATTGCGCTGCGGGAAATGACAGCGCAACTGGATCACAACCGTCTGACGGGAGAGGCCGACATTGTCATTGCGGATCCGCCGCAGGTCACCGCGCGCCTTGATGCGGGGGACCTTGATTTGTCGCGCGTCGCTGATAGCGAAAGCTCTGGTACTGGCTCGGGTGGCGGCGCTTCCGGTGCCAGCGCTCCGGATGGATGGTCGAAAGACCCTATTGATGCCTCAGCGCTGGCGCTGGCAAATGCGTCAATCCGGTTACGTGCGGATTCGATCGCAGTGCCAGACATGACGCTTGGAAAAAGTGATCTTACGCTGTCTCTGGACCGATCGCGCGCGGTTCTGAAAATGCATCCCGCGACGCTGTTTTCCGGTCAGTTGAACGGTCAGGTCGTGGCGAACAACCGCAATGGGTTGTCGGTCGGCGGTGATCTGACGGCCAAAGACATCGATCTGAAACAGGCGCTGGAAACATTGGGAGACATCAAGCGGCTGTCTGGCAAAGCCTCTGGGTCTTTGCAGTTTCTGGGCGTTGGCCAGACCGAGGATCAGATCATGCGGTCCCTCAGTGGCAAGGGGGATATTGCGGTGGGCAAGGGCGTGATCTCGGGGTTTAACCTTGACCGACTGATGGGCCGGGGCGGCGGGTCGGGCGGAACAACCGTGTTCAACAGCCTGACGGCCAGCTTCACGATGACAGATGGCGATCTGAAGAATGATGATCTGCTGATGAAGCTGGACAATTTCCGGGCCGACGGCAAAGGCCGCGTTGGGATCGGTAAGCGCGACATCGACTATCTGTTCACGCCTGTCGCATTGCGCGTCAATTCGGGCGAGGGCATCTCGGTTCCGGTGCGCATCAAGGGACCGTGGAGCGACCCTTCGATCAAGCCAGATCTGACCAAAGTGATCGAAGCGGCAGCTGAGGGTAAGGTCAAAGAACTGGAAGATGACGCCAAACAGAAGGTTCTGAAAAAGGTCGGGAAGGAATTGGACACAACAATCACTGACAGTGATCAGATCGAGGATGCGCTGAAAAACAAGCTTGAAGACGAGGCCAAGAAAGGGCTGCTGAAACTGTTTGGCGGCGATTGAAGGGGCGCGTGGGTTGCGCCCCGGCCTGTTCAGATCGTCTGGTCGTAGTCACCGACACCGGGTTCGGTGCGGATGACAGCATCGATATCGGCAAAGATGGCGCGCATTTCCTGCTCGCTTTCGCTGCTTTCGCAGACCACCACAAGATTGGGCGTGTTCGAGGATGCGCGCACCAGACCCCAGCTGCCATTGTCCAGGATGACCCGCGCGCCGTTGACGGTCACGACCTCTTTGATGGTGCGCCCGGCAAAACTCTCTCCGGCCTCTGCCTTGGCAACCAGCTTGTCGACCAGCCGTTGCAGAATGTCATACTTTTCGGTGTCCGAGGCATAGGGTGACATGGTTGGGGTCGACCACGTTTTCGGCAGGGCTTTGCGCAGATCAGACATGCTCTGATCCGGGTTGCGGTCCATCAGTTTGCAAATCTCGACCGCCACGCGCATTCCGCAGTCGTAGCCGCGCCCGATGGGTTCGGCCAGAAAGTAGTGACCGGACTTTTCAAAGCCCGCCAATGCGCCGATTTCCTTGACCCGTCGCTTCATATGGCTATGACCGGTTTTCCAGTAATCCGCCGTGACGCCCTGTGCCTGCAGTTCTGGGTCGCTGGCGAACAGCCCGGTGGATTTCACGTCCGCCACAAAGGTTGCACCTGGATGCAGTTTGGACAGATCGCGGGCCATGATGACGCCAACCTTGTCGGCAAAGATTTCTTCGCCCTCGTCATCGACAACGCCGCAACGATCGCCGTCGCCATCAAATCCCAGCGCCAGATCGGCACCGCTGGATTTGACCGTATCTGCCATGTCATGCAGCATTTCCATCGCTTCGGGGTTCGGGTTGTAGTTAGGGAATGTATAGTCCAGCCGGTTGTGGCTAGGTACAACCTCAACGCCCATACGTTCGAAAATCTCGGGCGCAAAGGCCGACGCGGTTCCGTTGCCTGTGGCGCAGACAACCTTGAGGGGCCGGGTCATTTTGAAGTCACCGACCAGATCGTCGATATAGGCGTCCTTCACCCCATCAACGAATTCATAAGATCCGCCCTCGCGTGCGACACCTTCGCCGTTCAGGACGATGTCGCGCAGCTCGGACATCTCATCCGGGCCGTGGGTTAGCGGACGCTCGAAACCCATCTTGACCCCGGTCCAACCATTCGGGTTGTGGCTGGCGGTCACCATGGCGACGGCAGGCACATCCAGATGGAACTGAGCGAAATACGCCATCGGGCTGAGCGCGGGGCCAATGTCCTTGACCTGAATGCCCGCTTGCATCAGCCCAAGGATCAGCGCGTTCTTAACGGATAGCGAATAATCACGATAGTCGTTTGCAACCGCGATCACCGGTGCAATGCCGCGCTTGTGCATCTGGGTTCCAAGCCCCAGACCCAGCGCAGTCATGCCGGGCAGGTTGATCTCATCCGGGTATTTCCATCGGGCATCATATTCACGAAAGCCGGTGGGCTTGATCATGGGGTCACGCAGGAAATTCCAGGTGTTCGGGGTCACCTCGGGGGCTGGTTTGGTCATAACAATTCTCGGTCGTTAAATCTGAACAGGATTGGCTTTCGCCAGCGCATCAAAGCGCATCAATGTGTCAATCAGTTGGCCCATTTGGTCCAGCGGGATCATATTTGGCCCGTCCGACGGGGCGGTGTCGGGGTCCTGATGCGTCTCGATAAATACGGCCCCGACGCCCAGCGATACCGCCGCGCGCGCCATGACCGGAGCGAACTCGCGCTGCCCGCCCGACGATCCACCTTGGCCGCCCGGTTGTTGCACCGAATGGGTCGCGTCCATAACCACCGGGTAACCGGTCTTGGCCATCTGCGGCAAAGACCGCATATCCGCCACCAGCGTGTTGTAGCCGAACGAGGTTCCACGCTCGGTCAGAAGGATGTTCTGATTGCCGGTGCTTTCGATCTTGGTGACGATGTTTGGCATCTCCCACGGGGAAAGGAACTGCCCCTTTTTCACGTTCACCGCTTTACCGGTGCTTCCAGCGGCCAGCAGCATATCTGTCTGGCGGCACAGGAACGCAGGGATTTGCAGGATATCCACGGCTTCAGCGGCGATGGCACATTGTGCTTCGGTATGAACATCGGTCAGGACCGGGATGCCCATACCCGTACGGATATCATCGAGAACCTTGAGGCCCGCATCGATCCCCATGCCGCGCTTGCCGGAAAGTGAGGTGCGATTGGCTTTGTCATATGAAGCCTTGAAAACATACTGCGCGCCTACGGCCTCGCAGGCTTCTTTCATTGCGCCCGCGATCATCTGCGCGTGATCTGCTGTTTCAAGCTGGCAAGGACCGGCAATGACGGTCAGCGGAAGATCGTTGCCGACGGTGATGTCGGCGATTTTTACATGTTTCATGGGTCTTTACGAGGATACCTGTTCACGAAGGACCGACGCGGTAAGCGAGATCATCAGGTAGATACCAGCAAACAACAGGAAAGCCAAAATCGTATTTTCGAACTTGCGCGGATAGGTGGGCGACTGACTGGCAACGGGGTTCACCGAGACGGTCAGATAGCGCACCTTGCGGTTCGCTTCGGTCCGCGTGGTTTCCACTTGCTGCATTGCCGATTGCAGCATCATGTCCCGCGCAGCAAGGTCCGCCTGCGCCATCTGAATCCGGACGTTCAGGCGCGCCAGCGAGTTTTCGCCGGCAGAGACATCCAGCATTTCGGCATTCAATTCTGCCAGAACCGCCTCGAGGCGTTCAATATCGGCACGAACACCATCCACCTTGGCCTGATTGGGCCGCAGATTGTCCAACAAAGCCGCCAGTTGCAGCTCTTTGTCCTGAAGCTGAAGCTCGAACTGGTCGATACGGGTCCGCAGGCTGAGAATCACGCTTTGCGGGTCCAGCACCGCGCCTTGCAGTTGCAACTCGATCAGGTCCTCCTGCGCCTGTTTGCGCGCGGCCTGCGCATTTTCAAAGCTGTTGAGCGCCTCGCGCATCTGATCCTCGCGTTTCAGCTCGGACAGGTTGTTGATGGTTTCTTCTGCGTATTGGATCAGGCGTTGCGAAACCTCGACCGAATAGTCCGGGTCTGGCGTCGCCACCTCCATACGGACGATGCCGTCCGAAGGGTCATATCCGATGGTGACCACTTTCTTATAAAGCTTGTATTCTTCTTCGAGCGTCGCGTCGGGCGACAGGCGCTGGATCGGGTCGATCCAAGATTGTTTGAACACATCCTTGAACCCAAGGTCACCGTTCAGCCGTTGGAGCGCATCCTTGGACTCCAGAAACTCCTGACTGGCAACTGAGTCCTGCGCCGTCGCATATTGGGTGCCGGATAGAAACCCGCCAATCGCGCCTGCCGCCCCATCCGCCTGAAGAATCGAAAAGGCTGAAGAGCTGGCATACATTGGGGTCGCCACGCGATAGAAGTAATAGCCGACAACAAGGGTGGGCAGAAAAACAAACACCGCCAGTCGCGCGAACATGGCAAACAGTTTGCGCTTGCGCCGCCGGGCGATGTCCTTCTGGATCTGGCCGATCTCGAATTCCCGGCGCTGGCTTGGGGTCAGTTCGGGGCCGGGCAGATTTTTGGGCGCATCACCCATCGTCTGCGGCAATTGTACTTTAACCTTTGCCGCGTCCGACTTGGGTTGGTCATTGGCTGCCAGATCCAGAAGGTTCGCCCGCTGAAACGGATCAATGCCCTTTTGCCGCAACAGGCGCACCGCGTCATAGTCCGAGGTGGCCGGCAACCCGTTCTTTTGCGCCAGCCGCCGTGCGACGCGTAATTGTCGCCCAGTCAGACCTTCGCGTTTGATTGCGTCGATATCGGTCGCGGGGCTGACCTCTTGCGGCTGGTCCTGATCCTGGGTTGCACGCCTGATCCGGGCAATTGCGTCGGAACGCGCCTCAGCCGTGCCTTCACCGCTGGGCGAGCGATTGGGATTGTATTTTCTAGCCTTGGGTTTGGTAGTCATAGAGCTGCTTCGCCTCTTCCAAGGAATCAAACATATACAATTGCCCGTCCAGCAAAACGGCTGCCTGACGGGCAAATTTTTCCAGAACCGAGGGGTTGTGGGACACCAGTACCAATGTTGTTGTGCGCAGCCGTTCCCGCAGGATGTCGCCCGCCTTTTTGTTGAATTCGACATCTGTAGTCGACGGCATTCCTTCGTCAATCAGGTACATGTCGAAATCCAGCGCCAGCATAAGCGCAAACGTGAACCGGGCTCGCATCCCTGACGAGTATGTGCCCAGCGGTTGATCGAAATACTCACCCAGATTGCACAGCCACTTGCAATACGCTTCGACGTAATCAGGGTCCATGCCGTAGATATTCGCGATATAGCGCGCGTTTTCCAGCGCGGACAGACGTTTAGCGACGCCACCCGTAAAGCCCATCGGAAAGGACACGCGACAATCGCGGCGGATCACGCCTTCATCCGGTTTTTCCAGACCGGCCATCATGTTGATCAGCGTCGTCTTTCCTGTACCGTTCGGGGCCAGCACACCCAGCGAGGTGCCAAGTTCGACGCGAAACGAGACCCGGTCCAGAATCACCTTGCGGCGCGTTCCGGTCCAGAAGGACTTGCTGACATTCTCAAATTCCAGCATGCGAGGCCTGTATTTCTTTGTTTTGCGTCGGTTTGAAGACGTGGGTTCTACCGATCCATGTTGGCTACATTATGTCGAATTATGAAACAAATGATCAATGCGCGTCCGCAAGCCATCAGGCAGGTGTGATCTCGGGATGGTTCTGGACCCAGTCGTCTGGGGTTATATGTTCATCCGATAGCCGATGGAACGCGCGACCGAGACATGACCAACCTGATCAAAGCCATTGAATCCTGCCGGATCTGCGAAGACCGGTTCGCCCGGACCGCAACAGCGCATCAGCCGCGGCCGGTTGTCTGGTTTCGACCCGGCGCGCGTCTGCTAATTGCCGGGCAGGCACCTGGGGCGCGCGTGCACGAGTCTGGTCGGCCCTTCACCGATCCCTCCGGGGATCGGCTGCGCGACTGGCTTGGTTTGACCGAGCAGACTTTTTACGACCTTTCCGTTGTATCAGTCGTCCCGATGGCATTTTGCTTTCCCGGCTACAACGACCGAAAGGCCGACTTGCCGCCGCCTGCGGTTTGCCGCCGAACCTGGCATGACAAGGTGATGGCCACGTTGGGCGAGGTGCCCTTGACCGTCCTGGTCGGCGGGCACGCGCATACCTATCATCTCGGCTCCAAAACATCGGTAACGGAGACAGTGCGGAACTGGCGGGACCATGCGCCGCGGGTCTTTGCCTTGCCTCATCCGTCCTGGCGCAATACGGCTTGGCTGAAGAAAAACCCCTGGTTCGAGGCCGGCCTGTTGCCGGTTCTGCGGGCCCGGGTGCAAGAGGTGCTGAATGACTGACACAACCGCATTGGACAGGGCGCATGCTGCGATGGAAGCTGTGCCGCAAGACGACGCCGCGCGGTTGCGGTTTTTCGAGCGCCTGGCAGATTCCGAGCTGTTTTTGATGCTGAGCGAAGAGGCGCGGGACGAAAACATCTCGCCAGAATTGTTCGAAGTGGCGGATGGACGGTTCGTTCTGGCCTTTGATCGTGAAGAACGTCTGGCGCAATTTGCCGGACGTCCTGTACCCTACGTTGCTTTGTCGGGCCGGGTGTTGTCTTCGATGTTGTCAGGGCAAGCGGTCGGGCTGGGCCTGAACCTTGAAGTGGCGCCGTCATCGATGCTGATCCCGTCCGAGGCGCTGGGCTGGCTGTCGGAAACACTGCAACACGGGCCAGAAGAGGTGCAGCAAGAGTTCGCCGCGTTTCTGCCACCGGCGGGTTTGCCGGAAACCTTGCTGAAGGCTTTGGACGCCAAATTGGCGACAGCAGCAGGATTGGCCGCTGCGGCTTTTCTTGTGGGAACCAAATCCAAGTCCGGCGGACAAGGCCACCTGTTGGGGTTTGTGGACACGGTCGAGGGCGCAGAACCGGCTTTGGCCCGCGCCCTATCCGAGGCGCTTACGTTCTCTGGGATAGAAGCTGGCGCGCTGGATGTGGGGTTCTTTGCGGCAGACGACCCTGCAGCACAGGCTCTGGCTCGGGTCGGTTTGCGGTTTGATCTGCCGCAGCCACATGCACCAGCGATGGAAAGGGCCGCCCCGGGCAGTGATCCCGCGCGGCCCCCAATTCTAAAATAGAAATTCCGGCTGCTTAGTCCGCGGGCTCAAGCTTGTCCTGGGTGCGGGTCTCAAAGTCACTGGCATCGTGGCGTTCATGCAGTTGGGTGTGCAGCTCGCCAAACGGCCGGTTGACCATGCGTCCACGCTGAACTGTCGGACGGGCGTCGGTGGTCTTGGCCCACCGCATAACGTTCTTGTACGATTCGACTTCCAGAAATTCTGCCGCCTCATAAAGACGGCCCAGAACCAATTGCCCGTACCAGGGCCAGATGGCGATATCAGCGATCGTATACTCGTCACCTGCGATATAGGTCTTGTTTTCCAGTTCCCGATCCAGGACGTGCAATTGGCGTTTGGCTTCCATGGCAAATCGATCAATCGGATATTGCCATTTTTCCGGTGCGTAGGCGTAGAAATGGCCAAACCCGCCACCCAGATAGGGCGCGCTGCCCATCTGCCAGAACACCCAATTCATCACTTCGGTGCGTTCCGGGCCCGCTTCGGGCAGGAGCGCGCCAAACTTTTCTGCCAAATGAAACAGGATCGAGGCGCTTTCGAATACCCGGACCGGGTTTTCGCCTGACCGGTCCCACAACGCGGGAATCTTCGAGTTCGGGTTGGCATCGACAAAGCCCGAGCCAAATTGATCGCCCTCACCGATGTTGATAAGCCAGGCGTTGTATTCGGCCTCGGAATGACCCAAGGCCAGCAACTCCTCGAGCATGATGGTTACTTTGACCCCGTTGGGTGTCGCCAGCGAATAAAGCTGAAGCGGGTGCTTCCCAACCGGCAGATCCTTGTCATGCGTCGCCCCGGCGATCGGCCGGTTGATATTGGCAAACTGCCCACCGCTTTCGCTGTCCCAGGTCCAGACCTTCGGAGGGGTGTAGGTGGATTGATCGCTCATGTCCTGCATTCCTTATCAAAGCCCGGTCAGCGGGCGGCTGTTCTGACAGCTAATATTGCAATCGGCAAAGTCCAACCCCTGATGATCGACGGGTTTTGTAACAATCCGGCCCTTTCGCCCTCACGTTTGCTGTTTGATGGTCACAGGGGCGCGAGGTGCACTTCGCGTATCCTCAGAATCACCTATTGTCTGATCAGACCCGCAGTTCGGGCACCCTGAAACCGTAAGGATACGAAGGATTACCACATGAAACGCTTTGCGCTGACCACCGCATTCGCCCTTGCATTTGCTGCACCCGTTTTCGCTGGGGACCAATATGTCGATGGAACCGGATTTGCAGTCTCGGGCTACGATGTCGTCTCGTATCGCAGTCTGGATCAGTCAGCGATTGGCCAGTCGCAGCCTGCGCCAGTGCGCGGTCGTGCGGACATCACTGCCGACTACAACGGCGCCACCTGGGCTTTTGCCAGTGAAGAAAACCGTGACAAGTTCCTTGAAAACCCAGCCTTCTACGCCCCCCAGTATGACGGTCACTGCGCCTATGGCGTCTCAAAGGGTGGCAAGGTTCCGGCCAATCCAAACCTGTGGCGAATTGTTGATGACAAGCTGTATCTGAACATCACTGATGTGGTTGTTGGATTCTGGGAAGAGGACGTGCCCGGCAACATCAATCTGGCCGAAGGCAACTGGCCTGGTATTGAATCGGATGCCGCATCGACCAGTGTGATCCCGAAATTTACCTCGGAAGGTCCGATCTCGAACTAATCGGGACGGATAGTATGAAAGCCCGGTCCCAATTCGGCCGGGCTTTTGTCTGGCGTATGGCCATATCTACGAGGCGAGCCAGAACGCGTCACGCATGCTCTGATCCGCTTCGAACCGGATTTTGACACTCTTGGCCCCGGGGAATTTCCGCTCGCGGATGGTGTCGGGGACGATGACTTCGCCCGGACCTGCGTTCTTGGACTGGAACGACAGGATTTCGGGGTCGGACTTTCGACCACTGGCCAGGACCGACGTGGGCAAAGCCACGCGGTTCGAACCCTCGCAGACTGGCGTTGTGACAAAATACGTCAATTCTCGCCCGAAACATCCGATGGCGTCCGGCACGTGATCCGCAATATCTGAGTCGACGGCACCCAGAGCGTCGTCCTGATTGCCCCGCATGTGGCACAGCGCCTGATCCGGGCGCAGCATGCCGCGGCAAATTTCGATTTCTGATGCGGCCAGATCGATCAATCGCTTTTTCAGTGTCGGACGCTTCGGTGTGGCCGGACCGTCTGGGCCTGTCGTTGTCAGACCCTCTTTGCGCAGAAAATCATACGCGGTCTTGGCCTTCGAGAAATCGGAATAATCCCCACCGGTGTGGTCGGGATGTGCATGAAAGGCGATGTCGCGCCAGGCATTGCGAATGTCTCTGGCCGTAGCGCCTTGGGATAGCCCGAGGGCGTGCAGGGCCTCGGCCCGTGCATTTACTTTGTTTACTGGTTCCATAACTCGGAAAACTCTTCAAAACTTAACCAAGGCCAGTTTGCCATCGGTCACATTTTTGTCAAATTTTTCCGTGTATTGGCAGTGGTTTGGCGCACAGTCGCTACGCCAAACCCGGATTGTTGCGAAAGTCGAATCCCAAGGCGTCAGGCAACGTTCTGCAATGCGGTGCGCGGCGTGATCCCCAACGCAAAGCACACGTCACGGGTCAGTTCCGGGCGGTTAAGCGTGTAAAAGTGCAGCTTGTCCACGCCACCGTCGATCAGGTCGGAACACAACTCGGTGCAGAGCGCTGTTGCCAACAGCTCTTCGCGGTCGTCGCGCAGTGCCTTCTCAAACGCTTGCTCGACCCAGTCCGGTATGCGCGTCCCGCAGCGCCGTGCAAAGTTCCGCGCACCTTTCCAATTTTCGATGGGCAGTATGCCCGGGACGATCGGCTTGTCGATCCCAGCTTTGGCGCAGGCGTCGCGAAAGCGGAAGAAAGTCTCGGCCTCGAAAAAGAACTGCGTCAGCGCCTCGTCCGCACCGGCGTCCAATTTAGCCTTGAGCCAATCAATATCCGTGCGCGCGTTTTGAGCTTCGGGGTGGATGTCAGGGTATGCGCCAACGCGGATATTGAACATCTCGGTCTCGGCCAGCGCCGAAATCAGCTCGACAGAATTGGCGAAACCGTCCGGGTGCGGCTCAAAGCGGTCGGTTCCTTTCGGGGGATCGCCCCGCAAGGCAACAATGTTCTCGACCCCGGCGCGCGCAAAACTATCGGCGATATCCAGGGTTTCCTGACGCGACGCATCCACGCAAGTCAGATGCGCCGCCACCTTGAGACCAGATGATTTGTGCAAAGTCGCAACCGCATCGCGAGTCAGTTCACGCGTTGTTCCACCCGCACCGTACGTCACCGACACAAACCGGGGTTCCAGCGGCGCGAGTGTCTGAACCGTATCCCAAAGCCGGAAAGATGCCTCAAGCGTCTGGGGCGGAAAGAACTCAAAGGATATCTCGGGCTGGGTCATCATGGCCTCTCGGGTTGTCGTTTGTGCCCTTGTGCCATGTCTGGCAATGTGAGACAAATTCATATTGCTCAAGAACAACATGAGTCATGTGAAAGATGCATATCGAATTCCGGCACCTGCGCACCATCAAGGCGATCCATGAATGCGGCGGTCTGGCCCGGGCTGCGGATCAGCTCAACATCACGCAATCGGCGCTGAGCCATCAGATCAAGGGGTTGGAGGATCAGGCCGGGGTCGAACTGTTCCTGCGTCGGTCCAAACCGATGAAACTGTCGGCTGCGGGGTTGCGTCTGTTGCGTTTGGCCGAACAGATATTACCGCAGGTCGAGGCGATGCAGGATGAGTTTTCGTCGCTGCGCGACGGCAAGACCGGGCGCATGCATATCGCGATCGAATGCCACGCTTGTTTCGAATGGCTGTTTCCCGTGCTGGAAAACTTTCGAAAATCCTGGCCTGACGTGGATGTCGACATCCGCCCCGGACTGGCCTTCGACGCCTTACCGGCCCTGCAAAAAGAAGAGGTGGATCTGGTCGTTTCATCCGACCCCGAAAATTTGCCGGGCGTCGAATTCGTGGAGCTTTTTGACTACAACGCGGTTTTTGTCGCGGCTTCGGCGCACCCTCTGGCCAAGAAGACATATATCGAGGCCGAGGATTTTCGCGGTCAGACCCTGATCACCTATCCCGTCGAACGCACGCGCCTGGATGTGTTCAGCCAGTTATTGATCCCCGCGCGGGTGGAACCGGCGACGATCCGACAGGTTGAACTGACCGCAGTGATCCTGTTGCTCGTTGCCTCAAACCGGGGAATATCTGTCCTGCCCGACTGGGTGGTGCGCGAGGTCAAGTACAACTCGGACTACGTCACGCGGCCCCTGACCAAAGACGGGATCACGCGCAGGCTCTACGCCGCTGTGCGGTCCGAGGATCTGGAAAAACCCTTTGTTCAGGAGCTGGTGAAACTGGCCCGGACCGAGGCGCGCAAGTTGCAGTCACAATAGGCGTAAATTGCGGGTCTGCTATGCGCATCATTCCTCTTGGCAAGGACGCATTGCCCCAGTATACGCGCGGTTTGACCGGACAGGAGCCTTTGGACAATGGTTGGCAGTGCAAATCTCAACATCATGATCAAAGCCGCGCGCAAGGCGGGGCGGTCTCTGGTCAAGGATTTTCGTGAAGTCGAGAACCTGCAAGTGTCGATGAAAGGCGCGGGGGACTTTGTTTCCAAGGCCGACATCGCCGCCGAAGCGATCCTGAAAGAGGAACTGCTGGGTGCGCGTCCGACCTATGGCTGGCTGGCCGAAGAGGGCGGATCCATCGATGGCGAAGACCCGACCCGCCGCTGGATCGTCGATCCGCTGGACGGCACCACCAACTTTCTGCACGGTCTGCCGCACTGGGCCGTTTCGATTGCGCTGGAACACAAAGGCAAGATCGTAGCCGGTGTGATCTATGACGCCGCCAAGGACGAGATGTTCTTTGCCGAAAAGGGCGAGGGCGCGTGGATGAATGACACCCGAATTCGTGTCTCGGGCCGTCATCGCATGATCGAATCGATCTTTTCGACCGGTCTGCCGTTCGGAGGTCGCTCGGACCTGCCGGCGACATTGCAGGACTTGGCCCGACTGATGCCCGCCTGCGCCGGCGTGCGCCGCTGGGGCGCCGCGGCGCTGGACATGGCCTATGTGGCCGCCGGTCGTTACGAAGGATTCTGGGAACGCCGCCTGAACGCCTGGGATCTGGCCGCCGGTATTATCATCGTCAAGGAAGCCGGAGGCTTTGTTCAGGCGCTGAACCCCGAGGGCAGCGTGTTGGACGATGGCGAAGTGATCTGCGCCAATGAGCCGATCTTTGACACGTTCGCCAAGGTTATCCGCGGCTAAGCACTCTGCTTACCTGAAAGCGAAAGGCGCGCCCCGTTTGAGGCGCGCTTTGTTGTTCAGAAGTCAACTTCAATCGCGATGCCTTGCTTGGCGGCCAGATCAACAACCGCGCTTGCGACGGCCAGATCCTGTAATCCGACGCCTGTACCATCGAACAGAGTCACTTCGTCGTCCGACTGTCGCCCGGGATGCGTGCCGTTGATCACCTCGCCAATCTGCCGAATATCGGCTTCGGTCTTCGAGCCTGCGGCGACCGCGTGCTGACATTCGCCGAGCGTTATCGATTGCGCAACTTCGTCGGTAAAGACGCGCGCACGGGCGACCAGATCGGTCGCGACCTCTTGTTTGCCAATGGTGTCGGTTCCCATGCAGGCGATGTGCGTGCCGTCCGAGACATGCTCTGACATCAGGGACGGGGCAAAGGACGAGGTGATAGTGATTATGACATCCGCCTCAGTCAGTCCCGACAGATCCACGGCCTCAAATGGCAATCCCGCTTCGTCTGCGACTTCGGCAATGTTTGGCAGCATCTCGGGATGCAGGTTCCAACCGATGACCTTTTCAAACGCGCGCTGTTCCAGCGCGGCCCGTAGCTGGAATTTGGCCTGATGCCCCGCTCCAACCATCCCGATGACCTTGGCGTCCTTACGCGCCAGATGATTGATCGAAACCGAAGAGGCCGCAGCGGTTCTGAGCGCAGTCAGAAGGTTGCCACCGACCACCGCCTTGACCCGTCCTGTGTCCGGATCAAACAGAAATACGGTCGACTGGTGATTGATCAGCCCATGTGTTTCCAGATTGTTGGGCCAATACCCACCGGCCTTTAGGCCCAGCGTCATGCCCGCCCGGTCAAATCCACCTTTGAATCCGTAAAGCGCATCGGCGTGTCCAATGGCCTCGCGCACCACCGGAAAGTTATACGCATCGCCCGAGGCCATCGCGGCAAAAACCTGCTCGACCGCCTCGTAACTTTCCGTCCGCCCCAACAGGGCGCTGATTTCCTTTTCAGGTACGATGATCATCGTTTGTGCCTTTCTCGTGCCGTGATGGCCGCAATGCAAACGGGGCGGTGGAAACGCCGCCCCTTTGATCAACAAAAACCGTGTTCAGTACGCTTTGCCGCGTGCCGAAACCGGCCAAAGGGCTTCGACCTTGCCGTTTCGAACACCGACATACCAATCGTGGACATTGCAGGTAGGGTCGCAATGGCCGGGCACGAGACGCAGCTTGTCGTTGACCTTCAGAACAGCATCAGGATCGCCGATCACGCCGTGCTCGTCCGAGCATTTGAGGTATTCGACATCGTCACGGCCATAGATGAAAGGCAAGCCGCTATCGACCGACTGCGCCTTGAGGCCCGCGTCGCAGATGGCTTTATCCGCTTTGGCGTGGCTCATAACGCTGGTCAGAATGAACAGCGCGTTCTCCCACTCGCCCTGATCGATCCGCTTGCCGTTCTCGTCCAGAATTCGACCATAGTCCGCATCCATGAACGCGTAAGAGCCGCACTGAAGCTCGTTATAAATGCCCGAATTGCTTTCGAAATAATACGACCCGGTACCGCCGCCCGAGACCAGTTCGCAGTCGATCCCTTCGGCCTTGAGCCCATCAACCGCTTCCTTGACCATAGCGATTGCAGTGTCCAGCTTTTCCTTGCGGGCCTCATAGGTATCGAGGTGCTGCATCGCGCCCTGATAAGCTTGAATGCCGGTGAATTTCAGGTTGGGCGCTTCGTCGACAGCCTTGGCGATTTCTATGACCGCTGGGGTGGTGGTCACGCCGCAGCGGCCAGCGCCGCAGTCGATCTCGACAAAGACCTCAAGCTCTGTTCCGTGGTTGGCCGCCGCTGCCGACAGATCGGCGACGTTGTCAACGTCATCGACACAGACAATCGTACGGGCACCAAGCTTTGGCAGCTGCGCCAGCCGGTTGATCTTGGCCGGATCACGCACCTGATTGGATACCAGAATGTCCTTGATGCCGCCGCGCGCAAAAACCTCGGCCTCGGACACTTTCTGGCAACACACACCTATCGCGCCACCCAGCTTTTCCTGCAGCTTCGCGACATCAACCGATTTGTGCATCTTGCCGTGCACCCGATGGCGCATGCCATGAGCCTTGGCATAGTCGCCCATCTTCTTGATGTTCCGCTCGAGCGCGTCCAGATCAAGGATCAGGCATGGGGTTTGGATCTCGCTCTCATCCATGCCGATCGCGGCAGGGATATCGAAACCGACGTCCAGTTCATTGATGTTTACGGGTTTGTTCATCTCGTTCCTCCTTACCCTTTCAGCCAGGGCAGTTTGTCCAGATCCACGTTGCCGCCGGTGACAATCACGCCAACGCGTTTGCCGCGGAATATGTCCGGGTTCTTAAGAATGGTCGCGAGGGGCACTGCCGAAGATGGCTCCATCACCACGCGTAGATATTTCCAGGTCAGCTTCATCGCATCGACGATTTCGGCATCCGATGCAGTGAAGATGTCCGTCACGTTCTTGGACACAAAGTGCCAGGTGTTTTCCTTGAGCGGCACGAGCAACCCGTCGGCTATGGTTTTCGGCGCGTCATCAGCGATGATGTGGCCCGCCTTGAACGACCGGTATGCATCATCCGCCTGCTCGGGCTCTGCCGCATAGATCGCGGTTTCAGGCGCCAGGTTCGAGACCGTCAGGCAAGTGCCCGAGACCATCCCACCGCCACCAATCGGCGCAATAACCGCGTCAACGCCGCCTGTCTGTTCAAGCAATTCGGCCGAACAGGTTGCCTGACCCGCGATCACTCTGGGATCGTTGTAGGGGTGTACGAATTCGCCGCCGGTCTTTGCCTGTACTTCGGCAAAAGTGGCCTCGCGCGATGAGGTCGACGGCTCGCATTCGGTGATCGTGCCGCCAAACCGGCGAACCGCATCCTTCTTGGCCTGTGGCGCAGTGCGCGGCATAACGACGTTGCACGGTATGCCCCGGCGACCAGCGGCGTAGGACAGAGACAATGCGTGATTGCCGCTCGAATGAGTGCAGACGCCCTTTAGGGCCTTTTCATCATCAAGGCCGAACACCGCATTGCATGCGCCGCGCACTTTGAAGGCGCCGGCCTCCTGAAAGTTCTCGCATTTGAAAAACAACTGGGCTCCGGTCAGATCGTTCAGATAGTCCGAGTGCAGAACCGGAGTTTGCCGGATATGCGGCCTGATCCGATCCTGTGCAGCGCGCATATCGTCGATCGTCAGGTCGGCGGCGGGAATATGGTCCAACATCAGAAGCTCCTTATGCTGCGGCTTGCGCCCGGCCATGCGGGCCAGAGCGGTAGTATTCCTGTGCCGCAGCCACGCCGCTACCCAACTGAATCGGGTAGTTCAGATCGGCCATCGCCATCTCGATTGTGGCCAGCCCGGACAGAACCATAACATCCGTCAGACTGCCGAGGTGCCCGATACGAAAGGCCTTGCTGTTCAACTGCCCCAGGCCGATGCCAAATGAAACGCCATAGGCGTTGAATGCATGATCCGTCAGGGCATTGCTGTCGAACCCTTCGGGAACGTAGATCGCGCTGACAGTGTCCGAATACAGCTCGGGCGAGTTGGCAACCAGTTCCAGCCCCCAGGCATCAACGGCGCGGCGGACACCTTCGGCCAGTCGGAAGTGGCGGGCATATACATTGTCCAGACCCTCTTCGAACAGCATCTTCAGGCTTTCTCGCATGCCGTAGATCAGTTGCAGCGGCGGGGTGTAGGGAAACCCGCCGGACGCATTCGCCGCAATCATGTCGCTGAAATCGAAAAACGTACGCGGCAGAGTGGCGGTGTCCATCGCAACCAAAGCCTTTGGGCTGACGCAGAGGATTGCCATGCCCGTCGCAAGCATGAACCCCTTTTGCGAGCCAGAAACTGCAATATCGACACCCCATTTGTCGAACTCGAAGGGCATTGAGGCCAGCGAACTGACACAATCGACAAACAGCATCGCCGGATGGCCTGCCGCATCGATGGCCTGCCGAACCGCACCGATGTCTGAGCGCACTCCGGTCGCTGTTTCATTATGCGTGACCAGAACGGCACGGATGTCATGGGCTGCGTCGTCCGACAGGATGTTCTGGAACGTATTGGCGGGTGCGCCATCGCCCCAGGTGCATTCAACGACCTGAACGTCCAGCCCATGCCGTTCACACAGGTCAATCCAGCGGTGGCTGAAAACCCCGTAGCGCGCAACCAAGACCTTGTCGCCGGGGCTGAGCGTGTTTGTAACGGCAGCCTCCCACCCTCCGGTCCCGCTGGACGGGAAGGTGACGATCTGACCGCTCTGGGTGCCAAACACCTTTTTGGTATCTTCAAGAACGGGCGCAAAGGTTTCGACAAAATCCGGCGCGCGGTGATCCTGAGTCTGCACCTGCATGGCAAGGCGCAGCCGATCAGGGATGTTCGTTGGGCCGGGAATAAAGACCGGGTTCTGATTTGACATCGCTGTGTCCTCCGCTTTGAAGATAAGTGTCGCCGGAAATGGTGGATTTCGCAATTTTCTTGAAAAATATTTTCATTTTTTGATTTTACCCGCTAATATGCTGTTAAGAAACGCGTTCCTGTTTTCCATTCCTGCGGGTGGAGATTGGGGCTGAAAATAAACTTCTGGGCCGAAGGGCGATTTGGCGTCGAGGATGGGACCAAAATGGAGACTCAGAAAAGACCACGGGGCAGGCCCAAATCACAGTTCAAGGAAAGCTCGGCCGGGACGATGCAGTCGCTGGACCGGGCCTTGGGTGTTCTGACTGCGGTCGCCCGCGTCGAGCGCGCAGCACTAAGCGATCTGGCGCGCGAAACCGGCGTGCCCACGGCCACTACGCATCGGATTCTGACCACGCTGCAAAACCATGGTTTCGTCACCTTCGACGACGAGCGGCAGGAATGGATGATCGGGATCGAGGCATATCGGACCGGAGCGTCGTTCCTGCGCCGCAACAGCGTGCTTGAGGTTGGACGCCCGATCCTGCGCCGCCTGATGCAGCAAAGCGGTGAAACGGCCAATCTTGCGGTACCAGATGGGGCTGAGGTTGTGTTTGTGGGGCAGGTCGAAACGCAGAACCCGATCCGTGCCTTTTTCCCGCCGGGTGCGCGGACGCCCATGTATGCCTCGGGCACAGGTAAGGCGATCTTGTCAGAGCTTGGCGAAGGCGCTGTGACCAAACTGATGCAACGGTTGGACGCTGAGGCTTTTACTGAACATACGCGGTTGCCGGGCGATGACTTGAGGCGGGATCTGGCGGAAACCCGTGCCCGGGGCTGGTCGCATGACCGGGAAGAACGATATTATGGCATGTCCTGTATTGGTGCGGCCATTTTCGACAACAAGGCTGAACCCTGTGCTGGTGTTTCGGTTTCGGGACCGACGGTGCGGTTCGGGCAAGATCGTGCGGCGGATCTGGCCGCGCTGGTGGTTGAGGCAGCATCCGAGATCACCGACCTCAGCGGTGGCCACCGTCCATCAGACTGATCCCCGTTTTTACCTACGGGGCACGCGCGGTATGCGCGATTGCGACAGCTTGTATTTGTGTTCCGGGTGAGGCGGGTGCCCGTGTGTGCGCGTCCAATACTCGGCGCCGCCGCGTTTCAACCAAAGCGGAATGCACAAAACAAGACCCACGGCGAAGCCGCCGGTATGAGCCCAATAGGCAACTCCGCCCTGATCCGGGTCGTTGGCGAAGCTACCAACGAATTGCATCCCAAGCCATACGCCCAGCATTATGTAGGCAGGGATCGTGAATATGCGGAAATAAACGATCAATATCAAAAGGATATCAACGCGGGCTTTGGGGAACAGCAGCAGATAGCCTCCCATCACCGCAGCAATCGCACCGGACGCGCCGATGGTCGGCACAACTGAACCCGGTGCGGTCACAACATGGACAAGCCCCGCCCCAATACCGGCGACAAGATAGAACAGAAGAAATGGCAGGTGACCCATTTCGTCTTCCAGATTGTCACCGAAGATCCAGAGGAACAGCATGTTTCCAGCAAGATGCATCCAGCCACCGTGCAGGAACATCGAAGTTACAAGAGTTTCCAGCGCGAAACCGTCCGCAATCCGGGCCGGGATAATGGCATAATCGAAATACAGCCGGTTGATCAGCCGCACCTCGTCCATGATCCCGACATAGCTGAGGAAGATCAGGATATTCAATGCCATCAACGCATAGACGACATAGGGCGTGCGGCCCGAGGGATTATGATCGCGGATCGGAAACATGGCGCGACGCTGGGCTTTTCGCGGCCCAGCGTCAAGGGCCGCTTACGCCGCACCTCCCAACAGGGCAGCATTGCCACCGGCTGCGGTGGTGTCGACGCAGACATGGCGTTCGGCCAAGACCCGCGTCCTGTCCGGAAGACCGGGGATCAGCGGCAGGATCGGTCCGGGACGACGCGCCAGATGTTGCTCGATCTCGCGCGCGGTGCTGTCATCCCCCCACCAAAGGACGCCGGCGAACCCGGTCAGGTTCTCAAGCCGGTGCAGATCCAATGCGCCAGTCGCGCGGATCGCGATGCCGCCGAGGGCCTGCACCGCGTCGACCTGAGCCTGTGCCGCGTTTTCCCCCGGACCCAGGCACAAAAGCGGGGGGCGAGGGAATTCACTCAACCGGTTGGACTCACCGGTTGGTCCGGGCAAAGATCGGGTCTCTTCCTGAGCCGGGCGGCCCGTGGCGGCGGGCAGGTCGGCCATTGTCGTGTCCCACGTCTCAGACGTCGCTTGCCGATCCGGAGCGCAGAATCTGGCCAGGTAGTTCGGCCCGCCCGCTTTGGGACCGGTGCCGGACAAGCCTTCACCTCCGAACGGTTGCGAGCCGACAATGGCGCCGATCTGGTTGCGGTTGACATAGATATTGCCCGCGTGGATGGCGTCGGTCACATGCTGTACGCGGTCGTCGATCCGGGTGTGCAGACCAAAGGTCAGACCATACCCAGTTGCGTTGATATCGGAGATGACTGCGTCGATCTCCTGCGCTTTGAACCGGGCGACGTGCAGGACGGGGCCAAATATCTCGCGCTCCAGCGCCGCGATGCCCGATACCTCGATCAGAGTTGGCGCGACGTATGTACCAATCGGCGGGGTCGGCAATTCTTTCAGAACCCGGCCCTCTAGGCGCGCCAGTGCGATGTGATCGGTGATCGTTTGCAATGCCTGCGCATCAATGACCGGACCGCAATCGGTAGAAATCTTCCAGGGCTCGCCAACCTGCAAAGCATCCATTGCGCCTTGCAGCATGGTCAGGAGGTCGTCGGCGATGTCTTCCTGCACATACAGGCAGCGCAGTGCCGAACAGCGTTGTCCCGCCGACTGAAACGCGCTTTCGATGATCGATTGTACGGCTTGTTCGGGCAGGGCGGTACTGTCGACGATCATGGCATTCAGACCGCCGGTTTCGGCGATCAACGGCGTCCCGGGGCGCAGATTGTCCGCCATTGCGGATCGGATTTTCTGAGCTGTTGCCGTTGACCCGGTAAAGGTCACGCCAGACACGCGCGGATCCGATGTCAGCGCTGCACCGACCGACGGACCGCCGGGCAGCAATTGCAGCGCGTCGCGCGGCACCCCTGCCTCGTGCATCAACTGGACCGCGCGATGTGCAATCAGAGGCGTCTGCGGCGCGGGTTTTGCAAGCACTGCATTGCCAGTGGCCAAAGCGGCGGCAATCTGACCGCTGAAGATCGCCAGAGGAAAGTTCCACGGGCTGATGCAGGTGAAAATGCCAGCAGGGTCTGCCTGCGGGATTCTAGCGGCGTAGTAGCGCAGGAAATCCACCGCCTCGCGCAGTTCCGCGACCGCGTCCGGTACGGATTTTCCAGCCTCACGCGCCAGCAGGGCAAAAAGCTCGCCGTAGTGCGTTTCGTAGAGGTCGGCGGCGGCGTTCAGCGCGCGGCTACGGTCCTCGGGCGTCGCATTCCACGGTCGCGCGGACGCCAGTGCGAGTTCCACATCAGAATCGCTGGCTGCTGCAACCGAGCCGACACGATCCTGTGGCAGCGCCGGATTGATGACCGGGTGCTCATCCAGCGGCTTGGCATCACCGGACAACAGTGGGCAGGCGTACCAGTGATGCGCGCGGAACGCGTCGCGGGCAGCATCGATCCGGTCCAGCGTAGGTGTGTGCTGCAGATCGAACCCTCGGGCGTTCGGGCGTTCGGGCTCAAACAGTTCCGGCCCGGTCGGCAACGACGTAGATGGGGCTCCTACGGTCAGGAATGGATCGGCGGCCACTTCTTCAGGTGCGACATCCTCATCAACGATCTGGTTCACGAAGGATGAATTCGCACCGTTTTCCAACAGGCGCCGGACCAGGTAAGCCAGAAGATCACGGTGCGCACCAACCGGGGCGTATATGCGGCAACGGGTGTTTTGCTGATCCATGACGATTTGATGCAACGTTTCACCCATGCCGTGCAGGCGCTGAAACTCGAACGGCTGACCATCTGCCATATGCAGGATGGCGCTGACAGTATGGGCATTATGCGTCGCGAACTGCGGATAGATCCGGTCGGTCATGCCCAGCAGTTTGCGCGCATTGGCGATATAGGACACGTCCGTCGCGGCCTTTTGCGTGAAGACCGGAAACCCATCGACACCTTCGACCTGCGCGCGCTTGATCTCGGTATCCCAATAAGCACCTTTGACCAGCCGTACCATCAGCTTGCGGTCATACCGTTCCGCCATGTCGTATAGCGTATCCAGAACCAAAGCCGCACGCGGGCCATAGGCCTGAACGACCACGCCAAATCCGTCCCATCCGGCCAAAGCGGGCTCGGCCATCACCTCTTCGATGACCTGAAGCGACAGGGACAGACGGTCGGCTTCCTCGGCATCCACATTCAGGCCCATACCTGCGGCTTTGGCCAGCAAGGCCAGCGCCCGCAGGCGCGGAACCAATTCGCCCATGACTTGCTGTTCCTGCGCCAATTCGTAGCGCGGGTGCAAAGCGGACAGTTTCACCGAGATGCCCGGATTGGCGCGGATATCGTCGTGGGTGCAGGCCTCGGCAATAGCTGCAATGGCGCGCGAATAGGACAGATGATAGCGCGCGGCGTCGGCTTCGGTCCGGGCGGCCTCACCCAGCATGTCGTAGGAATAGGTATAGCCTTTGCCTTCCATCCCGCTGGCGCGGGACATGGCGGACTGGATGGTCTCGCCCAGAACGAACTGGCGCCCCATCTCTTTCATCGCACGACCGACGGCGGTGCGGATTACCGGTTCGCCGAGCCGCTTGATCGCACCCCGTATGGCGCTGACGGGCGAGGTTTCGCCATCGTCCAGAACGCGCCCGGTCAGCATCAACGCCCAAGTCGATGCATTGACCAGTGGCGACGACGACTGACCCAGGTGTTTGCCCCAATTCGATGGTGCAATCTTGTCTTCGATCAAAGCGTCGATCGTGTCGGCATCAGGGACACGCAGCAGTGCTTCGGCCAGACACATCAGCGCCACGCCCTCGTCGGTGGACAGACCATATTCGGCCAGAAAGACCTCCATCAAACCCGGCGCGGTGCTTGAGCGGATGTCGCGCACCAACTGTGCCGCTGCCTCGCAAATGGCGCTGCGGTCGGCTTGTGCCAGATCGGCCTGCGCAATCAGCGCATCAAGAATGTCGGATTGATCGGCATAGGTGAGAGAGTCGATCTTTGTGCGCAGGCTGTGTGACATGTGTACTCCGGTGTTTTTGTCCAGTATAGCTGTGTGTGACCGGGACGATGGACCGAAAATTGACATTCAGAGGTCGATTGGATCGAAATTAAGGGGATTTGCGATGCAAAAAGACTTGTCCGGCCTTGACCGCTTTGATCAGGCGATCCTGACCGCATTGGCCGAAGACGGACGGATTTCGGTGGCGGATCTGGCGCGTCGGATCGGGCTTTCCAAATCGCCAACGCAGGCGCGGCTCAAGCGGCTTGAGGCAGACCGGATCATTACCGGATATCGCGCCATGCTGGACCCGATACGGTTGGGGCTTGATCACGTGGCCTTTGTCGAGGTGCGCCTGACAGACACACGCGAACGGGCGCTGGCTGAATTCAACGCTGCGGTCCAGCGGATTGCCGAGATCGAACAGGCCCACATGATCGCTTCAAATTTCGACTATCTGCTCAAGGTACGTACCGGTTCGATGTCGCAATACCGCGCTGTGTTGGCCGAAAAGATCTCATCACTGCCGCATGTGGCCAACACGTCGACCTTCGTTGCGATGGAGGCGGTTAAGGAGACGGGTTTGATGGACCCACCGGGTTCAGAGGGTTGAGCCAAATAAAAAACGCCCCCAATTCTTGGGGGCGCTGTATTCTTATGGACAATATTCTTATGGACAATGTCAGCCGACCAGACCGTTGTCGGCCCGCTTAATCGCGATCACTGAAGAACGGGGGGTGCCGCCGTCGGGCCAATTGCTGCCCGGGTGCTGAATGCCGACAAACATGGTGCGCCGATCGTTTGACCACGCCAGCCCGGTGACTTCACAGCCATTCGGGCCGGTCATGAAACGAGCAATCTCGCCGGTGACGGGGTCGCCAACCAGCATCTGGTTGTTGCCGTTACCCGCGAAATCGTCTTCGTTGTCGTCATTGCCGTCGGTCTGAATCCAGACCAGACCGGTTGAGTCGATGGCCATACCATCGGGCGAATTGAACAGGTTGCCTTCGTTCACGTTGGGCGAACCAGCGCGGTCGTCCGAATGTACCGTAGGATTGCCCGCCATGACGTAGAGATCCCAGTCAAAGCTGGTGGCCGCGTGATCCTCGTCTGTCGGACGCCAGCGAACAATCTGACCGTACTTATTGGAGTCACGCGGGTTGGGGCCGTTGGCAACGGTGTCATCCCCTCCGGCATTTGGTTTCACGCCTCGGTTCTTGTTGTTGGTCAGGCAGCAATAGGCCTCGACCGTGACAGGGCTGGAGGCCACCCATTCGGGGCGGTCCATGGTTGTGCCGCCCGCAGCGGATGCGGCCATGCGGGTGAAAATCAGGATTTCGGCCGCGTCCATGCCAGTGGTTTCCGGCGTCAGCGGCAGCCATTCGCCGGACATGTCATCATTGAACTTTGCAACATAGAGCGTGCCGTCGTTCAGCAGGTTCTGGGTATCGACACCGGGCGCGTAGGCGGCGTTCGAGACGAACTTGTACAGATACTCACCCCGCTCATCATCGCCCATATAGACAACGACACGACCGTCCGCTGCCAAGGCAACTTCAGCATTCTCATGCTTGAAACGGCCCAGGCCAGTGTGCTTGACCGGGGTGCTTTCGGGCTTGGTCGGGTCGATTTCAACGATCCAGCCCGCGCGGTGCGGCTCATTCGGGTTTTTCGACGTGTCAAAGCGCGGGTCGAACAGCTCGTAGCCGTTCCAGCTTTCGGCCTTTACGCCATAGCGCTTGAAGCCGTCGGCAACTTCTGGGTCGTAGTTGGCATTTTCGTCGGACGAGCCAAAGTAACCGTTGAAGTTCTCTTCGCAGGTCAAATACGTGCCCCAGGGGGTCTTGCCCGACCCGCAATTATTCATGGTGCCGAGCGACGCGGTACCGGTCGGGTCGGCTTCGGTCTTCAACAGGTCATGACCGGCGGCGGGACCGACGATTTTCATCGGGCTGTTGTGGTGGATACGACGGTTGAAGGGGCTGTCCTTGACAACCGACCAGCCCTCGGGGCCTTCCGTGATCTCCATCACCGTCACGCCCTGAATGTTCTGAAGTTTCAGGACATCGTTGGCGCTGGCCGGTACACCTTCTTGCGCGGCGGGCAGGTTGATCTTGCGGTTCGGGTATTCGTGATTGATCGCGATCAATTCATGACCCCGGAACGAGAAGGTCTCCATTCCATCGGTGTTCTCGCCAAAGATTCTGTCGGAGTTTTCGACCGCACCGCCGTCGGTCAGATCATAGGCTTCCGCATCCGAAAACAGCGGATCGCCCCAACGCATCAGCATTTTCCACTCGTACCCCTCTGGTACGTGGACATTACCGTCTGTTTGCGCGGCAATCGGGGTAAAGGCGTAGCGCGACGCTTCCACAGCCTGCGCGGCTGTCGAGCTCAACAGACCTGTGCCTATCGCGGCAGCGCCGGACCCAAAGGCCACGACTCCGGCCAAAAATCCGCGTCGGGAAATGGCGGCTTCCACAACCCGGTCAAAGTCGTTTTCCGCAGGGCGTGGGAAATGCAACTCGTCCCAGTCGTCGGCAGACAATGTGGTGGGGTTGATGTCGGTCATGGATAGCTCCTGGCTGTCTGAGTCGGTAGAATGAGCCGGATGTAACCGTGGATTGTGACAGGAAAGTTAAACATGTCTTAAGGCAAGGTGCAGCATTTGTCCGCGCGCGTCTGTGTATTGGAACAAGACTATTCAATCGGTATCGCTGATGATGCAGCATGGCTGAGCGGAAAGAATTCCAACTTCCTGCTTGACGACAGTTGGCACATAAAATAATCAGCCAAGACGCTGAGCGGGTATAGCTTAATGGTAAAGCCCCTGCCTTCCAAGCAGGCTATGTCGGTTCGATTCCGTCTACCCGCTCCACCTCAGCCGGACAGCTTCATACAGGTTATTGCTTGCGTCAAATGGCCCCCAATGGACGTGGCATTCGGGTTGACCGCTTGACCCCGGGTGCCCGTATCGCCAAGAAGTTTTGACACCGGGGACACCCCGGTCCCGAAATCTGAAGGCAAGGGCCAAAAATGGCAAGATCACGTACCGATACCCAGGTTCAGACCCAGGCCCCCGGTGCCCAGGAAGAGCGGGCGAGCTCGAAAAAGCTGGGTGTTCTTGCGTCCTTGTGGCCCTTCATGAAAGCGTATCGTGGGCTGATGATCGGTGCCACGCTTGCGCTGGTGTTGACAGCCGGGATGACCTTGACGCTGCCACTGGCGGTGCGGCGGGTCGTCGACAATTTCCGCATCGAGGACGGAGAGCTGCTGGATTGGTATTTTCTGGCGGCGCTGGGCATCGCGGCCATTCTGGCGGTGGGAACGGGCGTGCGCTACGCGCTGGTCACGCGGCTGGGCGAAAGGGTCGTGGCGGATATCCGCAAGGCGGTGTTCGACCGGGTCATCGGGATGAGCCCCGAGTTCTACGAACGCATCATGACTGGAGAGGTCCTGAGCCGCATCACCACCGACACGACCCTGATTCAATCGGTCATCGGCTCATCGGTGTCGATTGCGTTGCGCAATTTGCTGATGTTCATCGGCGGGCTAGTGCTGATGTTGCTGACTTCGGCTAAGCTGACCGGTCTGGTGTTGTTGCTGATCCCGATCGTCATCGTCCCGATTTTGGTTCTTGGGCGCCGCCTGCGCGTCATCAGCCGCGAAAATCAGGATTGGATCGCAGCATCTTCGGGCAATGCAGGCGAGGCGTTGGGTGCGGTGCAGACCGTGCAGGCCTTTACACACGAACAGGCTAGCCGCAAACAATTCGGTGACATGACCGAGACGTCCTATCTGGTGTCTCTGAAACGCATCTGGACGCGCGCGATTCTGACGGTCATCGTCATCTTTCTGGTATTTTCGGGCATTGTCGGCGTGCTGTGGATGGGTGCCAACGACGTGCGAAACGGCATCATGACCGAGGGCGTTCTGATCCAGTTCGTGATCTATTCAGTTATCATGGCGGGCTCGGTTGCGGCGCTGTCCGAAATCTGGAGCGAATTGCAACGCGCCGCCGGGGCGACCGAACGTCTGGCCGAGTTGCTGAATGCGCAAGACACCGTGGTCGATCCGTCACGGACCGTGGCTCTGCCGCAGCCGGTACGTGGCGAGATATTGTTCGACGACGTCACCTTCCGCTATCCGTCGCGGCCCGAACATGCGGCGCTGGAGCAACTCAACCTGTCGATCAAACCGGGGGAAACCGTGGCATTTGTCGGCCCGTCCGGTGCGGGCAAGACAACTGTCATCCAGCTCATTCAGCGGTTCTACGATCCCGAGGCTGGACAGGTCTGTCTGGACGGTGTGAACCTGCGCGATCTCGACCGTGCGGAATTTCGTAAACATATGGCATTGGTGCCGCAAGACCCGGTGATCTTTGCCGCCTCGGCCCGTGAAAATATCCGGTTCGGGCGTCTGGACGCCACCGATGCCGAGGTTGAAGCCGCCGCCCGCGCCGCCGCAGCACATGACTTCATTGCCGCCTTGCCGCAAGGCTATGACAGTTTCGTCGGCGAGCGCGGCGTCATGCTGTCTGGTGGTCAAAAGCAGCGTATCGCCATCGCACGGGCCATTCTCAGGGATGCGCCGGTCCTTTTGCTGGACGAGGCGACCTCGGCCCTTGATGCCGAAAGCGAACGTGCGGTGCAGGGCGCGGTCGACCAGATGCGGGCTGGTCGGACAACGTTGATCGTCGCACATCGGCTCGCGACCGTAAAAAAAGCGGATCGGATCGTGGTGCTTGAGGCAGGCCAAATCGTGGCGCAGGGCACGCATGACGATCTGGTGGCACAGGACGGGCTTTATGCCCGCCTTGCGCGGCTTCAGTTCACCGATGGTGTGGCCGCCGAATGAAGTGACGTACCGGCATTCCGGGACTCGCCGTAGCGTCATTCTACATTTTGTTGCTTTCCATAGCTAAGCCCTTGCTTGCGCGGGCCCTCATTTGCTTCCATCTTGGAGCGAACAGAAGCCCGTGCACGACACGGGAGAAAAATGGGGAGGAGCCACATGGCCTTTGTGGGATTGGAAGACAAAGCGCGCATCGAACAGGAAATGCCATGGGAGGATCGGGATGTGCCGGTCACATTCCATCAGTTGTTGTCGCGTACCGCGGGAAAATTCCCAAACCACAAGGCGATCAGTTTTCAACTGTTGTCTGGTCCGACGGACAGGGCCGAGACGCTGACATGGTCCGAATTGCTGGGCAAGGTCAATCAGGCGGCCAACCTGTTCCGCTCGCTCGGTATCGGGGAAAAAGACGTGGTTGCCTATGTGCTGCCCAATTGCAACGAGACGCTGGTCACCATGATGGGCGGTGCTGTCGCCGGGATCGTGAACCCAATCAACCCGCTGCTGGAACCCGAACAGATCGCGGCCATTTTGCGCGAAACCGGTGCCAAAGTTGTTGTCACGCTGAAATCCTTCCCCAAAACGGATGTGGCCCAGAAGGTTGAAGAGGCCGTGCGTCACGCGCCGGGGGTCAAGACCATTCTGGAAATTGACCTGAACCGTTATCTGACGCCGCCAAAATCGTGGCTGGTCCCGTTTCTGCGCCCCAAAATGGGCGACAAGGAAAAGCTGGCACACGCAAACTATCTGAACTTCAACAACGAACTGGCCAAGCAGCCGACGACCTTGGGTTTTGAAGACAGCAAGGAAGATCGGGTCGCCTGCTATTTCCACACCGGCGGCACGACGGGCATGCCGAAAGTGGCGCAGCACAAGTATTCGGGCCTGATTTACAACGGCTGGCTGGGCAACACGCTGCTTTTTGACGAAAATGACGTCATCATGTGCCCGCTGCCGATGTTTCACGTCTTTGCGGTACATGTGATCGTCATGGCCGCTGTGTCGTCGGGCGCTCATGTCATATTCCCGACACCCGCCGGGTATCGCGGCGACGGTGTGTTTGACAACTTCTGGAAGCTGATCGAACGTTGGAAGGTGACATTCATCATCACCGTCCCGACCGCAATCTCGGCCAAGATGCAGCGGCCCGTCGATGCTGATATCTCAAGCGTGAAAACTGCGTTCTCAGGCTCGGCACCTTTGCCGGTCGAACTGTTCCGCCGCTTTGAAGAAGCGACAGGTGTGACCATCGTCGAAGGCTACGGCCTGACCGAGGCGACCTGTCTGGTGTCGTGCAATCCGGTGGACGGCGAGAAAAAGATCGGCTCAATCGGCATTCCGTTCCCGTACACGGATGTCAAGATCCTGAAGGACGGACCGGATGGGCCGACCGAGTGCGGGGCGGATCAGATCGGCGAAATCTGCATCTCGAACCCCGGCGTCTATGCGGGCAACACCTATACCGAGGTCGACAAGAACGCGAACCTCTACCATTTCGACAAATACCTGCGGACCGGAGATCTGGGCCGGTTTGACGAAGATGGCTATCTGTGGATCACAGGCCGCGCCAAGGACCTGATCATCCGCGGCGGTCACAATATCGACCCGGCTGAAATCGAAGAGGCTTTGCTGGGCCATGACGCCGTCGCTTTTGCCGGGGCAATCGGCCAGCCGGACGCGCATTCGGGTGAAGTTCCTTGCGCCTTTGTGGAGCTTGTCGAGGGGGCGACCGCAACCGAAGAAGAATTGATGGAATTCTGCAAGGTGCACGTGCATGAACGCGCGGCGCAGCCAAAGCACATGACCATCTTGGGCGAGTTGCCCAAAACAGCCGTTGGCAAAGTTTTCAAGCCCGATTTGCGGAAACAGGCCATCACCCGCGTTTACAATGGCGCGTTGGAAACTGCCGGTGTCGCTGCCCGGGTCGTTTCGGTCGTTGACGACAAGAAACGCGGGCTTGTCGCGCAGCTTGACGCGAACGGCTCCTCCGAGGACGATGTTTCGAAAGTGCTGGGCTCATTCACCCGGCCGTGGGAATGGTCTGACTAAAGAGCCGGAGGAACAATGGACTATGAACGCCTGATCGACGAAGAGACTTGGGCGTTCATACGCCGTTCCAACGAAAGCTATCCGGACAACGCGGTTGATTTGTCGATCGAGGATCAGCGCCGCGTCTACAACGCGATGTGCGCCGATTTCCAACAGCCAAGGCCGAAGGGCGTTAGCACCAAAGACCAGATGGCCGACGGCGTGCCGGTTCGCGTCTACACGGCCGGAGACCCCACCCGAACTGTCGTCTATTTTCATGGCGGCGGTTTTGTCGTTGGGGGATTGGACAGCCATGACGATATCTGCGCCGAGATATGTGCGCAGACCGGGTACCGGATTGTTGCCGTCGATTATCGTCTTTGCCCTGAACATGTGCATCCGGCGCAGTTTCAAGACAGCTGGACGGCAACCAACTGGGCCGCTCGGGAATTTGGCGATCCTTTGGTACTGGCGGGCGATAGCGCGGGTGGCAATCTTGCTGCGGCAGTTGCGCATCATGCGCGCGGTCGGTTGCCGAATGTGTTGGGGCAGGTTCTGATTTATCCCGGCTTGGGCGGAGACAGCGACAAGGGCTCGTATGTCGAACACGCCCAAGCGCCACTTCTGACGTGCGACGAGATCGCATTTTACGACAAAGTGCGATGCAACGGCACAGCCCCCCAAGGCGATCCGACATTTGCGCCTTTGCACGACCCGGACTTCTCAGGCCTGCCGCCGACAGTGGTTGTGACTGCGGATTGCGACCCCTTGCGGGACGATGGCCCCGCCTATTGCGACAAGATCACCGCCGCTGGCGGGCAGGCGTGTTGGATAAACGAACCTGGTCTGGTCCACGGCTATCTGCGCGCGCGCCACTCGGTCAAACGCGCGGCGGATAGTTTTGAACGTATTTCTGTCGCGATTGAGGCGCTGGGGCAGGGGCTTTGGGCCTACGACTGATCGATTACCTCAAAAACGGTGTCGCTTTCATCGTCTCCGCCAGAGGAGCGCCCAAACGGTTCAGGATCGTAGGCGCAAGCTGTAGCTGGTCGATCACCGCATCGGCCTCGGGGCCTTCGGCATCACCGAAGTAGTACAGAGCGGTTTCCTGCTGCAGCGGGTCCCTGCCACCGTGGTGGCCACGTTCGTCTTGCCCATGATCGGCGGTCACGATGACCTCGTAGCCCATCTGCCGCCAACGCGGGATGAACGGGGCCAGCATTTCGTCCATGACGAAGCAGGCATGGTCCATCTCTTCACAGTCGTGATAGAACCGGTGTCCCATACTGTCCAGCGTGCAGGTATGCAGGATGCCGTAATCCAGCCCGAACCGCAGGCACAGATTGGTGAGCGTCGCAAACAGGTCCAGATCACATGGCGTCATCTGGTTCGCCTTGCCGTAGCCGGTCATCGAGTGAAACCGGCCATGGTTGATCGTCATGCTGTCCGGTTCGTCATATTCCACGTCGCGAACATAATCGAAGGGATGGCGATTGAAGAATGAAGACCAAAAGCTGTGGGTGACTGCGCCGGTCACACCACCGGCCTCGCGGACCTGGCTGAAGATATCCTTGTGTTTCAGGCGAAAGACATTTCCGTTGCCGGTGCAGCCGTGCTCTTGCGGGGTCAAGCCGGTGTGGATCGACGCGTAGCAACTGGCCGAGGTCGAAGGCAACACCGAGCGATGTTTCCAAATCCGCGCCGTGCCGTCGTCGACCCAGCCTTCGAGATTGCCAAAGAGGCGACGAAAATTGCGGTAGGGAACGCCGTCCAGGATGATCAGCAGCAGTTTGCGGTCCATGCGTGGTCTTTCTTGATGCAGTTTCGATTGGCACTCTACGCGTACACTTCAGGTGCGGTCGCCTGTTCGCGCCCTGGATAGCAAAATCCCGACACTTGATTGTGACAAGCGCCGGGATTTTGAAGTTTTGCAGGCAGGACGGGCTCAGTTCCCGGCGCTTTCCATCTTGCGGTGGGCAACGACCTCTTCCAGCCAACCCAGATGCATCTCGGGCACCGAGCTGAGCAGAAGGTCGGTATAGTCGTCGAAGGGCGGCGTCAGCACTTCGCTTTTTGAGCCATAGCGCGCAACACGCCCCTGATACATCACCGCGATGCTGTCGCTGATGGCACGCACCGTTGCCAGATCGTGGGTGATGAACAGATAGGCCACATCCTCGATCTTCTGCAATTCCAGCAGCAGCTTGAGGATGCCGTCCGCCACCAGCGGATCCAGCGCCGAGGTGACCTCGTCACAGATGATCATCTTGGGCTTGGCCGCAAGCGAGCGCGCAATACAGACACGCTGTTTCTGACCACCGGACAGTTCCGCCGGATAGCGGTCGATGAACTTCTCGCCCAACTCGATCTCATCCAGCAGTTCGATGATCCGCTTGCGTTTTTCAGCACCCCGCATGTTGAAGTAGAACTCCAACGGACGGCCGATGATCGTACCAACTGTCTGACGCGGGTTCATCGCCACATCGGCCATCTGATAGATCATCTGCAACTCGCGCAGATCCTCGCGAGAGCGGCCCGCGAGGTCAGAAGACAGCTTGCGCCCTGCAAATGTGATCTCACCTTCGCGCGGTGGAAGCAGCCCGGTGATCACTCGCGCCAGTGTCGACTTGCCCGAACCGGATTCTCCGACAATCGCCAGGGTTTGACCCGGATGAAGCTCGACATTGACGTTGTGCAGCACATCGAAATTCAGCCCCTTGTAGCGCGCGGTGATACCCTCGACGCTCAGCACCGGTTCCGGCGTGGGATTCTTTTCTTCGTGCTCGATCGACCGTACCGAAACCAGAGCCTTGGTATAGTCTTCCTGCGGATTGTTGATGATCTGATCGGTGGTTCCGTATTCGACCGTGTTCCCCATGCGCAGCACCATGATGTCGTCGCTCACCTGCGCCACAACCGCCAGGTCGTGGGTGATATATAGCGCGGCAACACCGGTATCCGCGATGGCCTCCTTGATCGCCATCAGAACGTCGATCTGGGTGGTCACGTCCAGCGCAGTTGTCGGTTCGTCGAACACGACCAGATCGGGCTCGGGACACAGCGCCAGCGCGGTCATGCAACGCTGCAACTGACCGCCCGAAACCTGGTGCGGATACCGCTCACCGATATTGTCCGGGTCGGGCAGGCCAAGCTTGGCGAACAACTCGCGCGCGCGGGCCTCAGCCTCCTTGCGCGAGAACTTCTTGTGTTCGACCGCCGCTTCGATCACCTGATCCATGATCTTCTTGGCCGGGTTGAAGGACGCAGCAGCGGATTGCGAGACGTAAGTGACTTCGCCCCCGCGCAGGTTGCGGATATCCCCCAGACCTGACTTCAGAATATCACGGCCATTTACCCAGACCTCGCCACCGGTGATCTTCACACCACCTCGGCCATAAGCCATCGAGGCCAGACCGATGGTGGATTTACCGGCACCGGATTCACCGATCAGCCCCAGCACCTTGCCGGGCGCGAGATCAAAGCTGACCCCGTGCACGATCTCGATGTCATGGGGCTTTTCGCCTGGCGGATAGACAGTCGCGCCGATCTTGAGGTCGCGGACCTTGAGTAGTGGATCGCTCATCCCCGGCCTCCTTTCAGCGATGTGGTACGGTTCAGGACCCAGTCAGCCACAAGGTTGACCGAGATCGCCAGCGTCGCAATGGCCACAGCCGGCAACAGAGCCGCTGGAATGCCGTAAACGATGCCTTCCTTGTTCTCTTTCACGATGCCACCCCAATCAGCCTCGGGCGGTTGTACGCCAAGACCCAGGAACGACAGCGTCGATACGAACAGAACCGCAAAGATGAACCGCAGGCCCATTTCGGCGACCAGCGGAGACAACGCGTTGGGCAAAATCTCGCGGAACACGATCCAGTTGCGGCCTTCGCCACGCAGTTTGGCCGCTTCGACGTAGTCCATGACATTGATGTCCACTGCGACGGCGCGGGCCAGGCGGTAGACCCGGGTGGAATCCAGCAGGCCCATGACGATGATCAGGATCGGGACCGTCACCGGCATAACCGACAGAACCACCAGCGCGAAGATCAGCGTCGGGATCGACATGATCAGATCGACAAAGCGCGACAGAACCTGATCGACCCAACCACCGATCACGGCAGCAAAGAAGCCCAGAACCGAGCCGGTTATGAAGCTGATGAGCGTTGCAGCCGTGGCGATGAAGATTGTTGTCCGGCCACCATAGATCATCCGGCTGAGCAGATCGCGACCGATATTGTCGGTGCCCAGCAGAAATTCGGATGACGAAGGCTCCCACACATCGCCGACAACTTCGGCCATGCCATAGGGTGCAAGGATCGGCGCGAATAGGGCCATCAGAAAGTACAGGGCCATGAGGAACAGCCCGATCATTGCGGAAATTGGGATGTTCTTCATTTCGGGTGCCTCAGTCTCGGGTTCGCCAGGATCGCAACGATGTCGGCGATCATGTTGAGGCCGATATAGACGGCCGCGAAGATCAGACCGCAGGCCTGAACAACCGGAACGTCACGTTTGGACACATGGTCAACCAGGTATTGACCCATTCCGGGATATACAAAGACCACTTCGACAACCACGACGCCCACGACCAGATAGGCCAGGTTCAACATCACGACGTTGACGATCGGCGCGATGGCGTTCGGGAAAGCGTGCCGGTAGATGACCATGAAGGTGCTCAGGCCCTTCAATTCAGCTGTCTCGACATAGGCGGATTGCATCACGTTCAGGATCGCTGCGCGCGTCATGCGCATCATATGCGCCAGAACAACCAGCGTCAGAACGATGACAGGCAGGGCGATTGACCGAAGCCGTTCTAACACGCCCATGTCATCGTCGAGCATGGCCACGGACGGGAACCAGCCCAGCCGCACGGCCAGAAAATACATCAGCAGATAGCCGATCAGGAATTCCGGGATCGAGATCGATGTCAGCGTGACCGCCGAAATCAACTTGTCGGGCCAGCGGTCGCGATAGCGAACAGCAAGCAGGCCCAGCAGAATAGCAAGCGGCACCGAGATGAGTGCAGCCCAGAATGCGAGGAACAGAGTGTTGTTCAGACGTTCACCAAGGCTTTCGGCGATGTCACGGCCATTGGTCAGCGCGGTGCCAAGGTCGCCCTGCATCGCACCGAACAGCCAATCGAAATAGCGGGTCAGCGCAGGTTTGTTCAGCCCAAGCTCTTCCCGTAGGTTGGCAAGCGATTCGGGGGTGGCGGATTGTCCGAGAATGGATTGAGCCACATCGCCCGGCAGGATCATCGTTCCCGCAAAGATCAGGGCGGAGGCCGCGATAAGCAAAAGGGCACTCAGCGCAAAGCGCTGAGCCACCAGTTTTATAATGGGATGCATCGACCTGGTACCTTAGGCTTTCCAGGTGTATTTCGGAGCATACCAGTACATCATTGCGCCGTTTGGATCAGGCACATACCCTTGAACTTCATTGCTGACCGCGTCGATGAAGTCGTTGAACATCGGCAGGATCAGGCCGCCTTCATCACGCACCATCTGACCCATTTTCGAGTAGATTTCCTTGCGCTTGGCATTGTCCAGTTCGCTGCGTGCCTCCAGCAGCATCTCATCGAATTCAGTGCGTTTGAACCGGGTGTCGTTCCAGTCCGCAGTCGACAGATAGGCCGTAGCATACATCTGGTCCTGAACCGGGCGACCGCTCCAGTACGATGCGCAGAACGGCTGTACGTTCCAGACTTCGGACCAGTAGCCATCATTGGGTTCGCGCTTGACTTCGAGCGGAATGCCAGCGGCCTGTGCCGATTGCTGGAACAGCGCTGCTGCGTCCACCGCACCCGGGAAAGCGCCATCTGCGACACGCAAAATGATTGGCGAACCGTCGTGGCCGGATTTTTTGTAGTGCTCAGCAGCTTTGGCCGTATCGAACTCTCGCTGCGGGATTGTATCGTCAAACAGCGGATACGCGGCGTTGATCGGCATGTCGTTTCCGATACCGCCATAGCCACGCAGAATCTTGTCGACCATTTCCTCGCGGTTGATTGCATATTTCAGCGCCAGCCGCAGTTCGTTTGAATCAAACGGCGCAGTGTCCACATGCATGATGAACACGTAATGTCCACGACCCGAGACGTTCTGTACCGACAGGTTCGGCGCCCGGTCCAGAAGTTGTGCAATCTTGGGCTCGACCCGGTTGATGATGTCCACCTGACCCGACTGTAGCGCCGCGGTACGGGCGGTTGCGTCGTTCAGAGTGATGACCTCGACACCATCATAGTGAGCAACCGCGTCGCCGCCCCAATAGTTGGGGTTGCGGACAAACTCCATACGGACGCCCGGCTCGTCGCTTTCGAGCACATAAGGTCCTGTGCCCACGGCCGAGTTCGGATCGTCGAAGCCTCCATCCGGCTGAATTTTCAGGTGATAGTCCGCAAGCAGGTAAGGCAAGTCGGCGTTGCCGATTTCCATTGTAACTTCAAACGTATCGCCATCGACCCGCATCGACTCGATGCCCTGCACGATACCCAGCGCACCGGATTGCGAATCTTCGTTCGTATGACGTTCCATTGTACGCATGATGTCTTCTGGCGTCACGGTCTTGCCGTTGGAAAACTCGATTCCGTTGCGCACCTTGAAGCGCCATGTCTTGGCGTCAGACGAACCTTCCCAGCTTTCGGCGACCAGACCTTCCAGTTCGCCCTTGCCGTTCACCTCAACAAGCGTCTCGCCCCATTGCTGCCCACCGGCAATCGGTACATCCGATGACCACAGCGCCGGGTCTTGTGTATTTGTGCTTTCGCCGCCCTGAACGCCCATTTTGAAGGTGCCGCCCTTGACGGGATCGGCCGCGCGGGCCGCATCCGCGAACAGGGTGCTTGCCATCGCTGCGGATACACCCAGTGCGGCTGCCTTTCCCATGAACTCGCGACGAGTCAGCTTGCCGGCTGTCACCTCTTTGGTCATGTGAGTGAGTTGTTCGTTCATCCAAATTCTCCCAATTGGTTGGATCATGCCCCTTGCGGGCTTTTTATTGACGTCCGAGTCAACGTTGGCGCAATTTTGTTTCGCGGGCAAGGTGAAATCTGGGTGGAATGGGCATTGGTGATACACCTCTGCGCGAGGTGTTCAGTACACTCCGGCGCGTGTGCTAACCGGGTGCACGGTTTTGGTGCTCGATGAATCGCTTGTCTAATACAGCATTCTAAAGCTGAATCGCTTAAAACACCGTGACTGGATTTGTCGCTTTCACTGCAGAAGACCGCCGCTTGCGTGCAGAACCGGCCTTAAGGAAATCGCGCTGAGTCATGCCAGTTTTGTTTGATGCGCAGCACCTATTGGGCTCAGGTTTCCATCCAGATCGTGACTGGCCCATCATTCACCAATTCGACCGACATATCGGCCCCGAATGCCCCTGTTTCGACCGCTATCCCATGCCCGGCCAATTTTTGGGCAAACGCTTGATACAATCGCTCACCTTCGGCGGCCGGGGCGGCCTGGGAAAAGCCGGGCCGGTTCCCGCGCGATGTATCGGCAGCCAGCGTGAATTGGCTGACCACCAAGGCCGAGCCGCCGATATCCAGAACAGACCGGTTCATTTTGCCAGCGTCATCCTTGAAGATCCGCAGCTTGGCAATCTTTCTTGCCATCTCTTCGGCTTGTGCCACATCATCGCCCTGCATGGCGCAAACCAGGATCAAAAGCCCTGGACCCGATTTTCCGATCACCTGCCCCTCGACCGAAACTGAGGCGCTTGAAACTCTCTGCAACAGGGCGCGCATGACTGGGGTTTCCTTTCTTTTGGGGCGGTCAGAGGTGACCGCCTCGGTGGCCGAGCTTTACCAGGGTCAATGTTTGCAAAAACTCAGGTTCAAATCGGGCGACATGTGGCGGATCACTGCTGCCCCGTCGCGACCAGATAGCCAACGCCCGCCGCAACCAGAAGCCCCAGAACAACAGCAATTGTGATCTTGATGGCGGACCAGGGTCGCTCTCCCTGCACGCGGCCGGTCCTGCCGTTAACGACAAAGCGATAGGTCTGTCCGCGGTACTTGTAGGCCGCCATCCAGACCGGCAGCAGGATATGCTTGAACGTGACATCGCGTATGTCGGTATCGACCGCGTGAATGCGTTGACGATCCCCACCGATGTCGAACCGGACATCCCGTTCGATCACCCGCGCCATATGCGCGCGCGCCTCGGTGTAGCCGTCATCTAGATCGACGGTATAGGCTTCGGCCCGGAAACCGGCGAGAAATTCTGGCTGATAAGGCTCGAGCGCGGGCAGATCCCAGGGCTCCAGCGCGTCGGTATACCTTTTGGGCAGCGACCGCGAGGCAAGTACAAGCACATCGTCGAAGAAACGCGCCACGCGCCCTGATTTCCGCGTCCAACGTACCTTTGGCACCTGCTGCTGAACACGCTTGCCATCCCGCATGACAGAGCGCGTTTCATAGTAGACCGTGCCGCGCTCGCCCCGATAGCTCGACTTGGTGTCTGCGTCGAAGGTCCAGTAAGGCACATAGATACCCTGCATCTTGCGCCCTTTCCGGGCGTAATCCTTCAATCCGTTTGGGGCGAACCACAGCCGACCCAGCCAGTCTCCCATCGCCTTGTGGGCGGCGCGTTCGTCCAGCGCGAACGGCAGCACCCCGCGCGGCTTGATATGTCGGCTGACCCCGGTATCCGTGACAACCGGCGTTGCGCAAAACGGGCATTCGGCCGCATGTGTGTTCGGGTCGAACTCGACCTGAGCCGCACAATTGGGACAGGTCAGAACGCGCGTTTCCTCGATCTCGCTGTCTGGCAGGCGATCCGCGACCGCCGCGTCGAAATCCAGCTCTTTCAGGCTGGCACCGCCCCAAGGTCCCGCCCCGATAGACTCGGAATGCCCGCAATGGTCGCAGGTCAGCGTTCCGTTGGACGGATCAAAACGGTAATCCGCACCGCATTGCTCGCAGGGGAAACGGTGTTCGTCGATGCTCATGTTGCGGTTCCGCGTGTCGAGTTCGCTGGCATTTGGGGCCTACGACCCCGGCGGCGGAGGCGGTAGAATAGTGAACAATTGCGCCAGTTCCTGCACATCGCCCGCCTTCTTCCAGCCATCCTGACCGGCAGTCCAAACAAAAGTGTCCCGGGTGATTTCCCCGTCGGTTGCCATGCGCCCCATCTTGGCCTTCGAGAACGGCCCGCTGGTCTGGCCATCCACCGCGACATGCCAAACATGTTCGACGGGTGGTGGGGGCGGCGGTGCCGCATGCGCAGCCGGTTGCGGGGCAGCGGGCGCGGGGGTGCCCCACGGGCCGCTCGGTTGACCCGCTGCCATGTTCGACATCTGCTGCGCCATCGCCATGCCCATACCCATGCCTAGACCTGCGCCCATGCCGCCGCCCTGACCCGGGTTGTTGGCCGCCGCAGTCATCGCCTCGGCCGCCGAGTACTGGGTGAACTTGCCCAGATCACCGGCCAGGCCCATCGAGGTTCGCTTGTCCAGCGCCGCCTCGACCGCAGGCGGCAATGAGATGTTTTCGATGTAAAATTCCGGCATCTCCAGCCCATAGCCTTCCAGAACAGGCGACACTTCAGCGGCGATCAGTTTACCCAGATCAGCAGTATTGGCGGCCATGTCGAGCACCGGGATGCCTGATCCGGCGATTACGCGGGAAAACTCCTGCACGATGATGTTGCGGACCTGAAAGCTGATCTCGTCCATGGTGAACTCACCATCGGTACCGACGATCTCGACCAGAAACTTCGCCGCGTCCTTCACCCGCACCGTATAGGTTCCAAAGGCCCGAATCCGCGTTGGTCCAAATTCGGGATCGCGCAGCATGATCGGGTTCTTGGTGCCCCATTTCAGGTCGTTGTAGCGGGTGGTGTTGACGAAATAAATCTCGGATTTGAACGGCGACTGAAACCCGTGATCCCAATGCTGCAACGTCGTCAGGATCGGCATGTTGTTGGTTTCAAGCATATAGAGACCGGGTGTGAACACGTCCGCCAATTGGCCCTCATGTACAAACACGGCGGCCTGACCTTCGCGAACGGTCAGTTTGGCACCGTATTTTATCTCGTGACCCTCACGCTCGAACCGCCAGACCATCGTGTCGCGGGTGTCATCGACCCAGTGGATGACGTCGATGAATTCTCCGGTCAGAAAATCAAAAATTCCCATAAGGTTCTCCTGTTTCCGGGGTCAGAGCGACTGCCCCATCAATTCGCGTGCAATGATACGAGCCACCGGGCGGGCCTCTTCCCCGGACATGCCGGGTTTCAGGCGGGGATCATACAACATCGACAGCAGTTTTTCGTCATGGCTGGTCAGCAATGCAAACTCGTCATCGTCGTTGAAGATCGATGGCCGCGCCGACGGGCTGTCATTGGACAAGCCCAATCCTTGCGCGATTTCTTCGTGGATACAGCTGAGCCTCAGCAGGTCCGAGTTTTCCGCCCGGATAAAAGCCACGGCTCGGGTGATCGTATCCGCCGCATTCGGGCTGGCAAAAGTAAACACAAAGCAAAAGTACGGGCGCTGAAGATTTCGCAGCAACGCAAGCCTGTCGGGTGGAATGTTCGGAACCAGCGTTTTCAGCCTTTGCTGTACATAGGTGGTATCGTCCTTTCCTGCGACAACCACAATAAAGTTCCCGTCGCGCTGGACACCGCGAATATTGTGCCCAGTTACGCGCGCCAGCCGTTCGGCGAAACGATCAATTTCGGCGCGATCTGCGGAACGTGTGTCCGGGGGCACTGTCGGGCCGAAATCCGTCATGATCCGGACCGGCTTCTCCCAGCGTGTAAGCTTTACCTCTGATTGACCTCCGGCATAGAGACCGGTCCGGCCCGAATGTTCGTTCACAAAGGCGATGGCTTCAAAGTTGCGCGCCAGATCGTCGGCGTCATAAGGCGTATCCGGCCCGCCTCCGTCGGTCCGCAACAGGCCGCGCGTCAGCAGATCGTTTTCGACCCTGCTGTAATAGCGCGCCAATTCCTGGCTGGCCTCTGATGGCGGCACATAGGCGTTTGATGCCTCCAGCGGTTGCGCCGGTCTGGGCGGTGGCACGATCGAGGTCGGCAACGCGGTCTCACACCCCGCCAGAGCGAACAGCAACAGGACCCCGAAGGCCGTTCTGAGATGCCCAGCGGGGACCATGCCGACCTCAGCCGGGAACCGAGGTGCTGGCCGTGTCGCCCAGCCCGTCCTTGCGTGCCTTGGCCGAGGCCAGCGTGTCGCGCAGTTCGACTTCCATTTTCTGCAATTCGGCTTCGGCAGCGGCGCGTTTGGCTTTGCCTTCGTCCGCGATCGCCAGGCTTTCGTTAATGGTGCCGATCAGGTCCTCGTTTGCCTGTTTGACAGCTTCGATGTCAAAGACGCCGCGCTCTATTTCCTCGCGGATCATCTTGTTGGATTCGCGCAGATTGGCCGCGTTCGAGGTCAGCAATTCGTTGGTCAGATCATTGGCATCGCGAACGGCAGCGGCGGCTTCGGCGCTGCGTTGGATGGTGACCGCCTGCGCCAGCTGCGTTTCCCACAGCGGTACGGTGTTCACCAGGGTCGAATTGATCTTGGTGACCAGAGACTTGTCGTTCTCCTGCACCAATCGGATCGAGGGCAACGATTGCATCGTCACCTGTCGCGTCAGTTTCAGGTCATGGACCCGCCGCTCGAGATCGTCGCGCGCGGCGCGCATGTCGCGCAACTCCTGCGCTTTCATCACCTGTTGATCCTCGGGCGCCGCCTGAACTTCGGCCTCTTTTTCCGGAATGTCCTGGCTGTCCAGTTCAGTCAGTTTTTCCTCACCCGCTGCGATATACAGAGCCAATTCATCGTAGAAATCCAGGGTCTTTTCATAGAGCAGATCCAACGACTTGATGTCCTTCAGCAACGTGTGCTCATGCCCCAGAAGATCGTCGGTGATCCGATCAATCTGCCCCTGAACCTCTTCGTATTGTGCGGTAAACTTGGCAAAAGGCGCGGCTTTGCCGAGCAATTTCTCCCACCAACTGCGCTCGCGGCGGACATCCAGTTCGCTGACCGAAAAGCCGCGAATGGTTGTCACGATATTGCGCAGGCTGTCACCTGCCGGGCCCACATCCTTGTTGCGCACATCCGCCAGCATGGCCTGACTGATTTCCTGCAACTCGGCCTGCGCTGATGAACCGAACGCGACAATCGAGTTCGTGTTGTCCATGTCGATCTCATTCATGCGCTTGCGGATTTCGGCGCTGACGGGCTCGTCGGCCTCTTCAAGTGGCACGATCTCGGCCTTTGGCTCGGGCAGCGCAACAGCGGTTACTTCCTGCACCAGAGACTCGGCCTGAACCGCCTTGTTCTTGATATCTTCGGACATGGGGTAATCCTCGCTCAAATAATGGCCGGTCAGTCCAGCCGCACTCCTTCGCGCTGCAACCGTTCGCGCAACACATCGATTTCGACCGTCAGATCGCTGCGGTCATCCAACAGCATTTTTCGGGTGCGGGCCGCAAAATTCTGTTCGAGATCGTCAAGCAGCGCAGTGTAATCCGCCAGCGCCTGAGCATCACGAGTGCGGGCGTAGACATCGGCGAATTTTACGGACGCATCCCGTGCCCCCCGCAGGTAAACCGTCAGGTATTTCCGTGCACCCGACAGATCACGCGGATCTTCCTCAACCGTGCGAAACAGATCGCGGGCGGTGTCCTGAAACCGTTCGACGCGTGCCTCGACCCTGCGGTCGCCGGCGCGTTTGATGGCGTCGGTCATTTCGGACAGATGCGCCTCGGCGTCTTCGACCACACGGGCAACACGGTCCTGCTGGAAGGTGTCGATCCCTTCCATCCCTTTGTCTTTCATCGGGTCGATGCCGAAAGCCAGCGCGTGCAAGGTGGTTGCCACGACGCCGAACAGGATCGGTGCGATCACACCTGCCTGTGCTGCCGTTTCCGCATCCAGAAACTCGGTCCGGTAGGCGGCCAGAGCCGTGCCCAGACCTGTCAGTACGCTGGCAAAGATCTTGCGCGGAAAGGCAGGGCGACGGGTGGTCCGTCTTGCGTGATAGGCCGCTTCGGCGCGCAACCCCTCGCGCAGAAGAAAGGCGGCGGCGATCAGAATCCCGGCTGCGATAAAACCGATGGTCATGCCAATCGCGCCATCATTGATCGAGAAAAAGATCAGCGGAATTGCCGGAAGGAACAGGAGGTTCGCCCGCGCGCCTGCGGGTTCAACACGCGCGCCGTCGAACTGGCCGCGTGGCAGAGGCTGGTTCGAATCGTCACCGCCTTGTGGGCTGAATTTGCCGCCAAACCGCTTGGCCATGTCCTACAAGCCCCCCAGCACGCCGGTACAGACGCCGAATAGCAGCACAAGCAGCGCCGCATAGGCCAGTTTTTGCATTCCGGTCCCGGACATCAGGTCCCCCACTGAAACTTTCAAAGAAAAGGTAGTGGATGCGCAGGATTGGCGCTAGGGGGAAGGTCGCGAAACATGCATCAGTTTCGATGTTTCCTGTTGGCGGTGGGGCGTTTTCTTTGCGGTCGCGACGGCCGCTTTGCGGCGGGTTGCGGTTTGGCGTCTCCATCGAGCCCCAACTGGTCGCGCAAGACCCGTCGGCGGATTTCCTCGACCTCTCCGGGTTTCAGCTTGCCAAGCTGGAACGGTCCGTACGAGACGCGCAGCAGGCGGTTCACGCTGAACCCGATATCTTCCATCGCCCGGCGGATTTCGCGGTTCTTGCCTTCGCGCAGCCCGATGGTCAGCCAGGCATTTGCACCTTGCTGGCGGTCAATGGAAACCGTCATGGGCTGAAACCGTTCACCCTCAATCACCAGCCCCTGACGCAGCGGCGCGAAATCTTCGTCCTTTGGGCGTCCGTTCACGCGTACACGGTACTTGCGCAGCCACCCTGTCGCGGGAAGTTCCAGCTTGCGCTTGATGCCGCCATCATTGGTCAGCAACAACAGCCCTTCCGAGTTCAGGTCCAGTCGCCCGACGCTCATGACGCGCGGCATGTCCTCGGGCAGATTGTCGAAGATCGTGGCGCGGCCCTTTTCGTCGCGGGTCGTTGTCACCAAGCCAGAGGGCTTGTGATACAGCCAAAGGCGCGACGGTTCGGGTTCGGACACAGGCTTGCCGTCGACGGTGATCTTGTCCTTGGCTGTGACGTTCAGCGCAGGGCTGTCGATCGCGGTGCCATTCACGGCCACACGTCCGGCCTCGATCATGCGCTCGGCCTCGCGGCGCGAGGCAATGCCCGCGCGGGCCAGTACTTTGGCGATCCGGTCGCCGGGAGGAGGGGTTTTGCTCATCCGCAGGCCATAGCGCATCCCGTCCGCTTGCGAAAGTCAGGTTTCTGATGCAGTCAGGGGCATGACGTTCAGATCACATATGGACAAGGCGTTGGCCGAGGCGCGGGCGGCGGCAGAACGCGGCGAGGTGCCGGTCGGGGCCGTCATCATTGCGCCCGACGATCGTGTTGTGGCGACCGCAGGCAATCGCACACGCGAATTGAACGACCCCACGGCTCACGCAGAAATTCTAGCCCTGCGCGCGGCCTGCGCCGCGGCCGGATCGGAACGGCTGCCGGACCACGATCTCTATGTCACGCTGGAACCCTGCGCGATGTGCGCAGCCGCATTGGCGGCAGCGCGAATTCGGCGCATCTATTACGGCGCGTCCGATCCCAAATCCGGCGGCGTAGCGCATGGCGCGCGGGTGTTTTCTCACCAGCAGGCGCACCATGCCCCGGAGGTTTATGACGGCATCGCAGCGCAGGAGGCTGCGGATCTGCTAAAGGCGTTCTTTGCGACGCGGCGGTGAGGTCACAACGTAATCGGCTGCATCACCTCGGGCTCGATCACGTCGACACCAGGTAGGCCGTCGGTGAGCGCTTGGGCCGATTGTTCCAGAATCGGAAATGTCTTGTAGTGGCAGGGAATGACGGTTTTGAAGTTGAAATACCGCTTGGCCGCGTAGGCGGTGCCTTTCATGTCCATCGTGAAATGCCCACCGGCTGACAGGATGCCGATATCGGGTTTGTAGTAATCCCCCATCCACTCCATATCCGCCATGATGTCCGTGTCACCAGAAAAATACAGCATCCGACCTTCGGCTGCGATCATGAACCCAACCTCGGTGCCACCGGTCCGCAGCCCGTCAGGCGTCGAGAAAGTCGAGCTGTGAGAGGCCGGAACCATCGTGACCTTGACGCCATTCAAATCGACGGTACCGCCCTTGTTGAAACCGACTGTCTCGATTCCTTCGGCCTCGGCCCAATAGCCCATCAGGTCATATTGACCGACCACCGGTACGCCCAGATGCTTGGCCAGTGGCAGCACGTCGACCACATGATCAAAATGCGTGTGCGTCAGAAGGATATGCGTTGCACCATTAACCGCCTCGTCATGCTGGTCCTCGGACAAGGAAGGGTTCCCGGTGAGCCATGGGTCGATCAACAGAACTTGACCTTCCGTTTCAATACGAAAGCTTCCATGACCCAGCCAAATGATATTCATCAACAATCCTCCCGATATTGGTTTGGCACCACCCTAGCATCGGCTATGTAAAAATCCATGAACTGGATGCAGCAGATTGACGGCTATTGCGAGCGGTTGTCGCCCGCCTATTGGGCCGAACCGATAAACGCAGTGACAAATGCCGCCTTTCTGGTGGCGGCTTTTGTCATGTGGCGGCGGATGCGCGGGCAGCAGGCCCCGCTGGCGCAGGTTTTGATCTCCTTGCTGGCGATCATCGGCGTCGGCAGCTATCTGTTTCACACCCACGCCCAGGTCTGGGCGGCGATTGCGGATGTCACACCTATTCTGCTGTTCGTGCTGGTCTATATCTTTGCCATCAACCGCGACGTCTGGGGGATGCGGCTCTGGCCCGCTTTGGGAGTGACAGTGCTATTCTTTCCCTATGCCGCCGCGACAGTCCCTGTATTCCAGCAAGTACCCGGGTTGGGCGGTTCGGCGGTTTACGCTCCGATTCCGCTGCTGATTCTGATCTACGCCATGCTGTTGCGCCGTCGCGTGCCCGAGATTGCGCGCGGTTTGGCAATCGGGGCTATGATCCTGATTGCCTCGATCACGTTCCGCGCCATCGATCAGCCGCTTTGTCAGCAGTTTCCACAGGGTACGCATTTCATGTGGCACATTCTCAATGCCACCATGCTGGGCTGGATGATCGAGGTTTATCGCCGGGCACTGTTGCGCGTTCCCGCGACCTGAAAGCAGCGACTGGCTTCTGCAGATTAGACGTCGCAAAGGTTACCAACACAAAACTGCTTTGCGGGGTAAACCCTGTTGTGACGTTTCCTGCGCTTGGATCAGCGTGATTCAGGTCCGAAAGGCGGCAGCCAGCGCGTCGGGCAGATCGAACTCTGACAAAACCTGCGCGCGCGCTTTATCCGACATTTTCCGGGCGGTCTTTTCGACGATCCGCTGGATTTTCTCGTCCGAATGCTTGGCGGCGAAGGGCTGGAAGTACCATTTCAGAAAGACGAAACAGATCACGTCCTCAAGCGCCTGCACGTCGGCATCGCGTTTGATACCCTGCTTGCGCAGCATGCGACCAGCGGTTTCGATCCTTTCAGCGTCATAACCCGCCTCGTTCATCAGGCTCATGACAACGTCTGCGTGAAAGACGCCTTGTGCCTTGCGCCAGGCCAGATACCCGGCGCGACCTTCGGGATATTCGACCCGCTTCAGTTTCCAGCGTTCCACATGCTGTCCGCGCGCTGCGATCTGCAGTTCTTCGGATGCGTCCGGAAACAAACGGCTCAACTCTTCGCTCATCCGTTGGCCGTACAAAAGCGCCTCGGGCGTGCCGTCTTCAAGATTGGGATCTTGCGAGTTGGCCGCATCGATCGCGTTCAGAACGGTTTGTTTTTGTACGCTCATCTACTGCTCCGCTGGCAGGCCTGTTCCAAGGGTCTGTTGCATCTGACAGACGACCTCAGTCTAGCGGTCCGGGGCAGGCAGCGCATCATCCAATTGCGCAATCCCCGGACAAGGCGCGGTACGTCCTGTCCGGGGTGCTGTGGGCAAATCAATTGCCCGAGGGGGTTCTGTCTTTGGTGACCGGCTGCGCAACCGGAGTGGGGAAATTCAGATCGCGGGTCAGAGTGTCCATTGTCGGACCAAATGATCCGGCCTGTACCGGTGCTGCCAAAACTGCAAGGGACAATACAACTGCGGTTGTCAGGGATTTCATTGTCTTTCTCCGATTTGACGTGTGTCGTAGATATGAAGTGAACTGTTTAGTTCAGATTTCAAGAGGCAAAGTGAACCGATCAGTTTATTTTTTTTGAGGCTGGTTCGGAAATGGACCCGGCGAGACTGTTGCCCAGCGGTCTTGCGACCCGTGCAGCAGACGGGTAAACGCCCTCTAACGCATATGAGGAAATCCGATGTCGATTGACCAAAGCACCGCCGCCAAGGTGGCCAAACTGGCCCGGATCAAGGTCGAGGATGACGCGCTGCCGGCGCTGGCATCCGAATTCAACACCATCCTTGGGTTCATCGAGCAACTGAACGAAGTGGATGTCGAAGGTGTCGAGCCGATGGTCTCGGTCGAACCGATGCGTCTGAAACGCCGCGAGGATGTGGTCACCGACGGCAATCAGCAGGACAAGGTTCTGGCCAACGCCCCAGACGCGCGCGAAGGGTTCTTCGCTGTTCCCAAAGTGGTGGAGTAAGACATGAGCGATCTGAACAAACTGGGCCTGGCCGAAGCCCGCGACGCGCTACGCAAGGGTGAAGTGACCTCGGTTGAGTTGACCGAATCCTGCCTCAAGGCCATCGACGATGCCGATGCGCTGAACGCGTTTGTCCACAAAACCCCTGAGATCGCGCTGGAGCGCGCCAAGGCGGCGGATGAGCGGATCAAGGCGGGCGACGCGTCGTCGATGTGCGGCCTGCCGATCGGTATCAAGGATCTGTTCTGCACCAAGGGTGTGCCGTCGCAGGCGGCGTCGAAGATATTGGAAGGGTTCAAACCCGAATACGAATCCACCGTGTCGCAGCAATTGGCCGATGCCGGTGCCGTGATGCTGGGCAAGCTGAACATGGATGAGTTTGCCATGGGGAGCAGCAACGAAACATCCGTGTACGGCAACGCGGTCAGCCCGTGGCGGCGCGGCAATGACGACGCGCAACTCACGCCGGGCGGCTCGTCAGGTGGTTCGGCTTCGGCTGTGTCCGCCGACCTGTGTCTGGCCGCAACCGGCACCGATACCGGCGGCTCGATCCGCCAGCCCGCCGCGTTCACCGGCATTACCGGCATCAAGCCGACCTATGGCCGCTGCTCGCGCTGGGGCATCGTGGCCTTCGCCTCCTCGCTGGATCAGGCCGGTCCGATGACCAAGAATGTGCGCGATGCAGCCATCATGCTTGAGGCGATGTGCGGACATGATCCCAAGGACTCGACCAGCACCGAGCTTGCGGTTCCGAATTTCGAGGCGATGCTGACCGGCGACATCAAGGGCAAGAAAATCGGTATCCCCAAGGAATACCGCATGGACGGCATGCCCGCCGAGATCGAAAAGCTGTGGTCCGACGGCGCCGCGATGCTGAAAGACGCAGGCGCCGAGATCGTCGATATCTCGCTGCCACACACCAAATACGCGTTGCCTGCCTATTACGTGATTGCCCCGGCCGAGGCGTCCTCGAACCTCGCCCGCTATGACGGTGTCCGTTATGGCCGCCGCGCCACGCTGGCGCAGGGCGATGGCATCACCGAGATGTACGAAAAGACCCGCGCCGAAGGCTTTGGCCACGAGGTGCAGCGTCGCGTGATGATCGGCACTTATGTCCTGTCGGCGGGTTTCTACGACGCCTATTACAACCGCGCACGCCGGGTCCGTACCCTGATCAAGAAGGACTTCGAGGATGTCTTCGCCGCAGGTATTGATGCGATCCTGACCCCTGCGACCCCGTCCGCCTCGTTTGGTCTGGGTGAGATGACCGAGGCTGATCCGGTTCAAATGTACTTGAACGATGTTTTCACTGTCACCGTGAACCTTGCGGGCCTGCCGGGTATTTCGGTGCCTGCGGGCCTCGATAAACAAGGGCTGCCGCTGGGTCTGCAGCTGATCGGGCGTCCCTGGGACGAAGGCGATCTGCTTAACACCGCCTATGCGCTGGAAAACGCCGCCGGGTTTGTGGAAAAGCCCGGAAAATGGTGGTAAGCCTGCGGGCGATTAGGCAAAGCAAGACGACGGAGCGGCCCATGCGCAAGATGCTTCTGATCCCCGCCCTTGGCCTGCTCGCCGCCTGCGAAACGGTGGCGCCGGTGCAGGGCACTGGTTTCAACACGCCGGAATACCAGGCGCAGCGCGAGGCACAGCTTGCCGGGCAGGGGTACGGCGGAAATCCGTTGCTGCCCCCCGAGGATGTGTCGCAGCAGCCGTTGTCCGCGCAGGGTGCGACGGGCGACAGCGCTGCCGACATCGCCAACCAGACCGCCGCCGCCCTGGCCAGCACTTCGGGTCAGGCCGCACCTGTCAGCGCCGCACCAGCGGCCAACAATACCGGCATCTCGGATGAACAGGATTTTGCCGCCGTCTCTAACCGGCGCAGCATCGAATCCGACGCGGCGCGCATCGAACAGAACCGCCAGACCTATGAGGTCGTCGCCCCCACAGCGGTGCCGGAGCGCGGCTCGGATGGTCAGCCAAATATCGTGCAATATGCGCTGAGCACCTCGAACCCGGTTGGCACGCCGGTCTATAGCCGCGCGGGCTTCAACCTCGAAGCCAAAGCAGAACGCAACTGCGCTCAGTTCCCGTCACCCGATCAGGCCCAGATCGAATTCCTGTCCAGTGGCGGCCCGCAACGCGACCGCAAAGGGCTTGACCCGGACGGCGACGGTTATGCCTGCGGTTGGGATCCGAGCCCGTTCCGAAGTGCCGTCAATAACTGAGTCTCTGACACCGGTCTGGCACCCGTCGCCCAATTTCGGACCACGCCGGGATGGGCTGCTGCCTTCGCTCATCGTCTTGCACTACACTGCGATGGACAGCGCAGCAGCCGCCTTGGAACGCTTGTGCGATCCTGTCCACGAGGTTTCGGCCCATTACCTGATCGGTGCAGATGGTAAGCTTTGGCAGATGGTCCGCGAGGAAGACCGCGCCTGGCATGCCGGGGCAGGGGAGTGGCACGGGCAGAGCGACATTAACTCCCGCTCAATCGGGATCGAGCTCGACAACGCCGGAATCCATCCCTTTTCTGAGCCCCAGCTGGCGGTACTCGAAGCGCTGCTCAAAGATGTCATGGCGCGCTGGAACATTGCGCCCGAGGGGGTTATCGGCCATTCCGACATGGCTCCGGGGCGCAAATTTGACCCTGGTCCTCGATTTGACTGGCAAAGGCTGGAACGACAGGACCTCGCAGCCAAACGTGGCGGCTCGCCTGTAACCCCCGAAGAATTCCGAGCCCTGGCCCAAGCCCGTGGCTACACCGCACCTGTTGATGACGCCACCCTGCTCGCAGCAACCCGCCTGCGCTATCGCCCCTGCGCTAAAGGCCCACTGGAAGCTGCCGACCTCACAGCACTTAGCTGATCCGCCCTTCTTCTGTTCAAAAATACCTCGGGGATGAATTGGCCGCAGGCCAAGAAGGGGCTGGCCCCTTTGCTTCGCCTCCACTCTTGACGCGACCTGATGCAGCGCATACCCACGCCTTCGCGCGGAGGGCCGGATGGCCGCTGGGGTCGCAAGGCGCCAGAGGAAAGTCCGGACTCCACAAGACAACGGTGCCGGGTAACGCCCGGGCGGGGCAACCCGACGGAAAGCGCCACAGAAATCAGACCGCCTGCGACTTCGGTCAAAGGTAAGGGTGAAACGGTGGGGTAAGAGCCCACCGCGCCCCTGGCAACAGGGGCGGCACGGCAAGCCCCACCGGGAGCAATGCCAAATAGGGTCCCCGCGCGGGCCGGTCGGCGTCAGCCGATACCGCCGCTAGGTATGTCCTGACCAAGAGGGACCGGGTTGGCAGCTAGAGCCGCGCAGCAATGCACGGCCCAGAGGAATGGTCATCGAAGGGGGTAACCCCGGAACAAGATCCGGCTTACAGGCCCTCCGCGCGTATCAGCCGATCAACTGCCCGGTGGTGTGTATGCTCCGGTCAATTTTGCGGCCTTCTTGGCGATGGCCGCGAAGTCTTTGGCCTTCCACGCGCGCACGGTGTGGATATTCGACACCGCGCCTGAGGCTGCAACCGCCATGCCAACCGCTACGGCATCCGTTCCATCCGGAACTTCACTGATGACAACGACGTCGTTTTCGCCGGTGGTCATGTAAAAGGCCAGCAGCTTGCCCCCGACCTTTTTTAACAGCGCCCTGACGGGTGCGGTGCGGTCTTTGGGCTTTTTCATCATGCCTTTGACGCCGTCTTCGGAATAGGATGCGTAGGTAATGAAAATGGGCATTGATACCTCCTGCAATGCAACGTGTTGAAGGACCCGTAATTTGGCCGGTCCATTGGCCGTCAAGTACGCCCGAGCGTACTGAGTTCTAAGCGGTCGCGATCAGCCAGATGCCCGCGACGATCAGTGCGAAACCGGTGATAGGGGCAAGCCACCACGCCCGCGGCAACAGCTTTTCCAACGCGACATAGATTGCGATCCCGGCGATCCAGTACAGATTCATGATCCCGCCCACGAACAGCAGGGCCATCAAGGCCCAGCAGCAACCCAGGCAATATGCCCCGTGCAGAGCGCCGACGCGGAACGCGCCGTAGCCTCCCGGTCGGTTATGCGCGGTCAGAAAATGGGTCGGACTTTGGCAGTGCCGCAGACAGGCTGTCTTCAGGCTCGAAAGCTGATAAGCGCCGGCTGCCAGCAGAACGCAGCCGGCAAAGCTGCGCGATCCGATCGTCATCATCGGACCGTCAGACAGGCCAATCCGCTCAAACCCCCATTGCGCCACGGTGGCGACAAGGCTGAACACGGCCCAGGCGACCAGATAACCGACCAAAAAACACAGGCTGAACCGCGCGGCGCGATCCTTCTCGGGTCCTGCGCGTTTCAGTGCAGTGTACAGCAGCACCGCAGGGGCGGCGCTGGGCGTCATCATGGCGACCATCATCACCCACCACATCAGAAAGATCAGTACGGTGTACGACAGGTCCCAAATTGGCGCGCCGCCCATCTGCATGGGTTGCCCGATCGGACCAGCCATGCGGGTCATCTCGACCGCGCTCATGTTCATCCCGATCCCGGCAATGGTGTACCAGGCGGACGCCAGGATGATCAGAAACACGCTGCCAAGGACGATGCCGCGATCCTGCCGCAACAACCGCTCGACCGGCCCGGCGCGGGGCGGGGTGGAGTGTAACGTCATGATGTGCCTCGGATCAGGCGCCCACGACACCGTGGCCAGATATATTCAGATGAGCCATATGCGCATGAGTTGCGTCAAAGTTCAGGCTTATCGCGCCGCCGGTGGTTTTCCCTGTGCCCGAGGCGGCCTCGGCATGGCGGTATTCGAATCCGTTCGGCAGTTGAATCGATGCACGATGCGGCGCGCCGGACACAATATGCGGTATCGGGCTGACTTCGACATCAAACAGACCCGACGCCTTGGCGTATCCTGACCGCTCATCTCGGTTCCAATCAAGCTCGATCGGAGCATACAGAGTTTCATGTTTGGTCGGGGCCATAGCGCTGTAGACATACCAGAATGTCGCCATCTCATCGGTGTCTTCACCGGTCATGATGGCCTGTAGCGCCGCACGCTGATCGGCGCTGGCGCTCTCGTCGATGATCAATTGCATCTGACCATTGCCCTCATGGATCGGTCCGGGCCAGTAATAGACCCCAGCCGCGCGCAACCCGCCCAGATCGGTGTCGCCATAGTGGCCGCTTTGAATATCGAATGCGACTACGGCCTCGCAATTGCCGTGTGTCGGTAGAACGCTGAACTGGCACGGACAGCCAAAGTTGCAGTTGCAATTGGCCAGCTCTTCGCCCTGAATAACCCATTCTGTCATGATGCCCCCCGGAAACGCTTTACAAAAAACGCTGCGCGATGCGGAAACAGCCTGTGATCAATGCCTCGGGGAACGAGCCTGAATTTGGCTTCTTGGAATAAAGCGCACACATATCACGAAATTACAATTCGTTCAAATGAACACAATTCGCGCGTGGCTGGAGTGCGTGATTTTGCCGGAACCGAGCGACCTGTATCGCCAGCCCCGATCAGATGGTATCCTGCGAAACCATACAGAATTTGTTCATTGGGAGGGTCACCATGAGTTTCATGAAAGCACTTGCATCCGTCGCGGTCGGATTTGCCGCTGCCAAAGGTTTGGAAAAGTACAAGCAGATGGGTGGCATGGCCGGTTTGCAGGACATGATGCAGGGCGCAGGGGGCGGGTTCGGCATGGACCAATTGGGCAAAATGGCCGAGCAGTTCGGAATGCCAGGTGGCGCGGGCGGATTGCAGGACATGATCGGCAAGCTTGGTATGGCAAACCCGGTTGGGGCAGCCGGTCTCGGCGGTCTGATGAATGCGATGCAGGGTGCTGCAAAAACCGGCAGTCAGCAAACCGTGGACATGATGGAAACCGTCTTTGGGGGAACTCCGGGCGGTGCCATGATGGAGGAGCAGGCCAAGTTGATGCTGCGCGCCATGATCCAGGCCGCCAAGGCAGATGGCGAGTTGGACGCGCATGAAAAGGAAACCATCCTGGGAGAGCTTGGGGACGACATCAGCGACGAGGAACGCGCCTTTGTTCAAGAACAGTTAGAGGCCCCGATCGACGTGATGGGTTTGGCCGCCGATTCTGGCGCGCCGCTCAAGACGCAGATCTACGCAACCTCGTTGGCGGCGATTCGTCTGGATAACCAACGCGAGGCCTCTTACCTGCACCAATTGGCCACGGCGCTGGGCTTGTCAGACGCTGAACGCGATCAGATTCACACCTATATGGGCGCACCGACCTTGTCGGCCTGATTTCCAGCGCAGCCCCGGCGCGAATGTCCTTGACATGGGCGGTGCAGGGCGTAAAAGCGCACGCTCAAGAGGATTCAACCGAAAGGCCCCTGCCTTTTCGGACGCAGGAGATAACCATGGCGAAGCCGACGACAATCAAGATCCGTCTGAACTCGACCGCGGGCACGGGCCACTTCTACGTGACCAAGAAAAACGCGCGCACCATGACCGAGAAAATGACCGTTCGTAAATACGACCCGGTTGCTCGGAAGCATGTTGAGTACAAAGAAGGCAAGATCAAGTAATCTGCTTTTTTGACGTGGAATGTAAAAAGGACTCTGCCGCCGGCAGGGTCCTTTTTTCTTGCGTGCCTGCCATTTCGTTGCTGGACGTGCCGAAATCGGGCCGTTGCAGTGGCGCATCAGCCCTACGGGTATTCTGATCCGGGGCGGCTTGCATTTTCGCGCTACCTACCGCTACGCTTGAGGTAACCGTTCCAAAATGTTGACCGCCATGAAAAAAATCATCTTGCCAGCTCTTGCTGTTTTGACCCTTTCGGCTTGTGACGACCCTTTCAACCGCGAAGGTGTCGGCTTTACCGGAATTGACGGCGAACCCCGCACCATCTCCGACGTGGAAGGCGCGGCGGCTTTTGTTCCTAGCGCAACCAATGTCCCGGCCGAGCTTGCCAAGTTACCAACGGTTCAAGTGACTTCTGACAAAACCGAGTTGGAAAAGCTGGCGGGCGTTGCGATCGACAATGGCGGGCGCAGCGATACCACAGCCGTGCAGCTGTCCGGCAGCGCGACAACCCTGTTCCTCAGCACCGTGTCGGTGAATGGGCAATTGTTCGGGGTTCTACGGACCCCCAACAACAGCACCAAAGTTGATAACTCGGTCGGATCCGTCTTCGGCGCCGAGACCGAGCGGTTCACCGGATGCCTGTCTGCCGGTCAGGTCTACCGCAAAGGCAGTTCTGAAAAGAGTTCAGGCTTCGCCGTTCCGCTAAACTGCAGCTAATAGACTTCTCTCTCAAGTCCAAAGCCCCCGCCGAATTTGGCGGGGGTTTTTGTTTGGCTTGCGACAAAGAAAAAGGGCGGACCCGTATGGCCCGCCCTTTGAACTTAAGTATTCCGGCCGCTTATTCGCGATTGCCAAACAGTTGCAGCAGGAACATGAACATGTTGATAAAGTCCAGATACAGGCTCAGCGCGCCCATGATCGCGGCCTTGCCCAACCATTCCTGATCTCCCGAGTGGGCCATTTGCAGATAGGTGGTCTTGATGTTCTGCGTGTCATAGGCTGTCAGACCGGCAAAGATCAGTACGCCCAGAACCGAGATGGCAAACGCCATCGCCGACGAGGCGATGAAGATATTAACGATCGAGGCAACGATCAGGCCGATCACACCCATGATCAGGAACGTGCCCATTGCGGACAGGTCTTTCTTGGTCGTGTAGCCATAAAGCGACAGACCCGCAAAGGCGATCGCAGTGATCAGAAACACCTGAATGATCGACTGGCCAGTGAAGACCAGGAAAATCCAGCTGATCGAAACGCCCATGACGGCGGCAAACACGTAGAACACGGTTTGTGCGGCCGCTGCCGACATGCGATTGATCCCGGCGCTGAAGCCAAAGACAAACAGCAGAGGGGCAAACATGATGACCCATTTCAGAGGCGACGCGAACAACGAGTAACCCAGCGATGTCAGATATTTGCCCTCGCTGAGCTGAGCTGCTGCCGCTGACGGATCGGTTGTCGTTGCCAGGCCCGAAATTGCCCAGGCCGCTGCAAAAGTGATCAGCATACCAACGGACATGGTGCCGTAGACTTTGTTCATATGGGCGCGAAGGCCCGCGTCAATCTCGGCAGCGCGCGCACCGGTCGCCGTCCGGATCGTGTCGAATTGTGCCATTAAAAGGGTCTCCCTTCATTCATCTGTTCCCGGCCCGCGTCTGCGGGCAGGTTTCCAAGCAAATATCGGAGAGTACGCCCTCTGTTTCAAGGGTTTTACGCTTAAAACTCAGCAAAACCATCAACAAAATCGGCAGGTCGCCCAATCCGGCGGCCTGCCAGTGCGACATGCACGATTAATACAGGTCCTTGAACCAGTTATCCGGCGCATCCCAGAACGGGCGGGCGGCTTCGGAATCTGCCTGGCGGCGGGTTACGCCGATGTCTTCAAGGGCCCGGCTATCCAAGCGCGCAAGCGTCCGGCGTTGCCGCGCCAGAGACAGAAAGTCCCGAATTCTCAGGCGACGAGTGGCAGGAACACCGCATTTGGACTGTGACAGCGCAATTTGGGTCATAATGATTGTCCTTTCGTGTTTGGGTGATGCCATTTCCGAATTGCATCAATTCTGTTGATCTATATGGCGGAGCATGGCACATTATTAAAACGAATGTTTTTGATGGCACTCATAAGGAATCGTGAAGTTGAGAAATTTGGACATCACCACACTCAGATCCTTTGTCGCCGTGGCCGACCACGGCGGGGTCACCCGCGCGGCAGGGTTTCTGCACCTGACGCAATCCGCCGTGTCGATGCAGCTTAAGCGTCTTGAGGAGCTGCTGGACCTGGACCTGCTGGATCGCAGCGGACGGACCATCGCCCTGACGGCGTCGGGCGAGCAATTGCTGGCCTATGCCCGACGTATGATTGCTTTGAATGACGAGGTGATCTCGAAACTCACGGATCAGGCGTTCGAGGGTGAGGTGGTGCTGGGCGTGCCGCATGATATTGTCTATCCGGCGATCCCCCGGGTCTTGCAGAGGTTCAACGCGGATTTCCCCCGCGTCCGCGTGCAGTTGGTGTCTTCCTATACCGTGCAGTTGAAAGAGATGTTTCAGCGCGGCGAATGCGATCTGATCCTGACAACCGAAGCATCAGCTTCCGACGGATCTGAAACCATTGCCGAACTGCCGTTGCGGTGGATCGGCGCGCCGGGTGGATCGGCGTGGCGCAAGCGCCCGATCCCTCTGGCGCTTGGACGTCGTTGCATGTTCCGCCCACAGGTCATAGCCGCGCTGGATACGGCGGGCGTGTCCTGGGAATTGTCTGTCGAAACCGAAAACGACCGCACGATCGAGGCCACTGTCAGCGCCGATCTGGCGGTTCACGCCATGCTCGACGGCACCGAGGCTGCGCATCTTGAACAGATCGACTCGGGCGGCGCATTGCCCGAGCTTCCGGCGCACCGGATCAACCTTTACGGCGGTGATAGCAGCCGAAACCCGGTTGTGGACGCACTTGCGGCGCTGGTCCGCCAGAACTTCCTGATGCTTGGGGGCACACCGCTCAGGGCTGTGGCGGGGTGATGGTCACGGCGTGATCACGATCTTTCCGGTGGATCTACGCTCTTTCAGCAATTGCATCCCCTCTGCCACATCGGTCAGAGGCAGGACGTGGCTGATATGCGGTTTGATCCGGCCTTCGCCGTGCCAGCGAAACAAGGTCGAGAAACTGTCCTTTACGACCTCGGGCCGGAACCGCAGATAGCCGCCGATGTAGACGCCGATCACGGTCAGGTTCTTGACCAGTAGATGATTGGCAGGGATCTGGGGGACCTCTCCCCCAGCGAATCCGATCGGCAACAGACGACCTTCGGGATTGGTGGCGCGGAAGGCGGCCTTGAAGACATCGCCGCCAATCGCGTCATAGACTACATCAGCACCGCCAAGCGCCAAAACCTCCTCGCGCAGGTCTTCGTCGGCATCGATCAGATGATCGGCCCCGGCCTGTTGGGCGACGGCCAACTTATCTGACCCGCGCGCCTGCGCGACAACGGTTGCGCCCATCAGCTTGCCAATCTCGACGGCCGTCAGGCCGACACCGCCTGCGGCGCCGGTGACCAACAGCGTCTCACCAGGTTGCAGATGCGCACGATGTGCCAACGCAATGTGGCTGGTGCCGTAGGCGATCTGAATCGCCGCCGCATCCTCGTAGGGCATGGTGTCGGGTAAAGGAATCGCTCGCTCGGCATCAAAAATGCCATATTCGGCCAAACCACCCTGGCCGCAATAAACGGCGACTCTGTCGCCGGGTCTGAGGTCTGTGACATTGTTTCCAATTTCGTCAACAATGCCTGCAACCTCCATACCCAGGGTAAAGGGGGCTTCAGGCGTGTCCTGATAGGTTCCCTTCTGCATGAGAAGGTCGGCGAAATTCAAACCGCAGGCTTTGATCTGTACGCGAATCTGACCGGAATCTGGCCTGGGAAGCCCTGTGTTGCAAAGCTCTGCAGCGCTGCCTTTGGAATTTACGCGGTATGCAAGCATGTCGGCTCTCCGGTTCGTTGACCGCATAGGCCTGTCTGTTAGCGGGAATGTCAAATCGAAAGGCGCGCACGGTCGGGCGCCCAACTGACCGGGCGCCGAAGTGTTGCCAAATCAGAAACAAACCGGTGTCAGGCGTGCTTTGTACAACCGTAAACAACTATTCGTAATCCGGAATTCAACCCTGCTTGAAAAAATACAGGAATGCGTCAATATTGGTCACAGGTGCCGTTCGGGGGGCATGTTCCGCGTTAGGAAGTCCTTAAGCAGCGACCCGCTACGTTGGCGGGGCAGCATTCGTAGCGAGTTCCTGAACGGTTGTTTGAGTTAAAGAGGAGACTACCAATGACCCATCACGTCGATGTCCATGTGGGCAAACGCGTCCGGCATCGCCGCTGGCTGATTGGCATGACCCAACAGCAACTGGCGCAGCAGGTTGGCATCAAGTTTCAACAGATCCAGAAATACGAAACAGGGGCCAACCGGATCAGCGCGTCGCGCCTTTGGGACATTGCCGAGGCTTTGGAAGTTCCTGTCAGCTTTTTCTTCGAGGGTCTGGAGGAGGCCCAGAAGGACGAAGCGGACAAATCGTCGGTACCTGCTGATCTGATGGGTGATAAAGAGGCGCTGGACTTGGTCCGCTCTTACTATGCCATCCCGGAAAACCAGCGCCGCCGCCTGTTCGAACTGGCCCGTGTATTAAGCGAAGTTGCATAATCGAACCGGCTTGACAATGCGGGGCGGTGATTGCACGGGTAGGCCATGCAACACTCCCCTGCCAGCGACCTAGAAATTGCCGAAGAAATGGCCGACGCGGCGCGGGCGGCCATTCTGCCTTTTTTCCGACAGCCAAATCTGGAAGCCGACAACAAGCTTGAGGGCGGGTTTGATCCGGTGACCATTGCCGATCGCGAAGGCGAAAAGGCCATGCGCGCCGTTTTGGCGCGTCATCGGCCCAACGACGGTATTTTGGGCGAAGAATTTGGCGAAAGCTCCGGCTCAAGCGGGCGAACCTGGGTTCTGGATCCAATTGACGGAACGCGTGGCTTCATCAGCGGCACCCCGACTTGGGGTGTTCTGATCGCACTTGGAACAGCTGCGGGTCCGTTTCTGGGTGTGATTGATCAGCCATTTATCGGCGAAAGGTTTACCGGGGTCGATGGTATTGCCATTTCCAAAGGACCGGCTGGCACGACGCAGCTTGCAACACGCAAGACCCGATCAATTGAGGATGCGATTGTCTTCACCACCTTTCCCGAGGTTGGCACCAAGGCCGAAGCTGAGGCATTCCAAGCCGTTTCCCGAAACGCAAAGCTGACGCGTTATGGCATGGATTGTTATGCCTATGCGCTTTTGGCGGCCGGGCAGGTCGATCTGGTGATCGAGGCCGGTTTGCAATCTTACGATATTCAGGCCCCCATTGCCTTGATCCAAGCTGCAGGTGGTATTGTGACCGACTGGCAGGGCAATCCTGCGCATGGCGGCGGGCGCGCCTTGGCTGCGGCCAACGCCGAACTGCACGCCGCGGCGCTTGAGATTTTGCGGCACTACTGAACCCTGTTGCCGCCACTCCGATACCCGGCTAAAATGGACTTGGCTGGTTCTTGAGCCCGTTTTCCACCAGCTGCGCACTTCCATTGCATGAGACGGGCGAATGCAGGAGTGCAAAAATGCCCGAAATTCTGATCCGAAACGCCGATAGTATTCTGACTATGGATGATACCCGGCAGGAGTTGGCTCAGGCCGATCTGCTGATCCGGGATGGCCAGATCGTGCAGGTGGGCCACGGTCTTGAAACTACCGGTGAAATCCACGACGGAAGCGGGTGCGTCGTTACGCCGGGTTTGGTGAACACCCACCATCACCTGTACCAGACCCTGACCCGCGCCGTGCCCGGCGGTCAGGACGCTTTGCTGTTTGGCTGGCTCAAAACCCTTTATCCGATCTGGTCACGGCTCGGTCCGGAAGAGATGTTTGTCTCGGCCCAGATCGGTTTGGCCGAACTGGCCCTGTCGGGCTGTACGCTCAGTTCCGATCATCTCTACCTCTATCCCAACGGGTCGCGGCTGGACGATACGATCGCCGCAGCGGCAGAGGTTGGTCTGCGGTTCCATCCAACGCGCGGTGCCATGAGCATAGGCGAAAGCGCGGGCGGTCTGCCGCCCGACAGTCTGGTCGAGGCCGAACGCGCGATACTTGACGATATGATCCGTGTTGTCGATGCGTTCCACGATCCGTCCGAGGGGTCTATGTGTCGCGTCGGGCTTGCGCCGTGCTCGCCATTTTCGGTCAGTCAGGACCTGATGCGGGATGCCGCCCTTCTGGCGCGTGACAAAGGCGTGATGCTGCATACCCATCTGGCCGAGAATGATGAAGACATTGCGTATTCGCAGGCCCAGTTCGGGTGCCGCCCCGGCCAATATGCCGAGGATCTGGGCTGGACCGGAGAGGATGTCTGGCACGCTCATTGCGTGAAACTGAATGGGATTGAGATCGACCTGTTTGCCAAGACCGGGACCGGCGTGGCCCATTGCCCCTGTTCAAATTGTCGTCTCGGGTCCGGTATCGCCCCTGTGCGCGACATGCGCGATCAGGGTGTGAATGTCGGCCTCGGTGTCGACGGTTCGGCCAGCAACGACAGCGGAAACCTGATACATGAGGCGCGGCAAGCAATGCTGTTGCAGCGTGTCGCGCGCGGCGCTGATGCTATGTCCTCGCGCGAGGCGTTGGAGATTGCTACGCGTGGTGGCGCCGATGTCCTGAACCGACCCGATTGCGGACGGCTGATGCCCGGCAAGCGCGCTGATATCGCCATCTGGGATACGCAAGGGATCGAAAGCGCAGGCAGTTGGGACCCGGCGGCCCTGTTGTTGGCAGGGCCGACCCGCGTCAAACATCTGTTTGTCGAAGGGCGTCAGATCGTACGCGACGGTCAAATCACGACGATTGATCTGCCGCACATGATCAAGCGTCAGAACCGTTTGGCTCAGGCCCTACGAGGTTAGCGGTCAACGCGGTTCCCGCCGATCCAGACATCAGCCACGGCCCGATCGTCACCCATCATGATGGTCGGGAACACCACTTCCCAAAGGTCGTGTGCCGTGGCTTCGCGTTGCGCGATATCGGGTGTCGAGGCCAGATCGAGCACAACCAGATCGGCCTCCATCCCCGGGGCGACGTTGCCGATACTGTCCGCCATCCGCAGCGAGCGTGCAGATCCTACCGTGCCCAGCCACAGCAGCTGTGCCGGATGCAACGGCGTGCCGCGCAGCTGGCCGATCTCATAGGCCGCCGCCATCGTGCGCAGCATCGAGAAACTGGACCCGCCGCCTGTATCCGTGGCCAGCCCGACCCGGTGACCGCTGCGCATCAGGCCGTCCATATCGAACAGGCCAGAGCCGATGAAGGTATTTGAGGTGGGGCAGTGGATCAGGGCCGCGTCAACTTCGCGCAACCTGTCGCGTTCGCGCGCTTCCAGATGGATGGCGTGACCGTAAAGTCCGTTTTTCCCGAGCAGACCAAACTGCTCGTAGGTGTCCAGATAATCGCGCGCATTCGGGAACAGGGACCGGACCCACTCAATCTCGTCGGTCTGCTCACTCAGATGCGTCTGCATCAGACAATGCGGGTATTCGGCCCACAAAGCGCCCATCGCCTCAAGCTGTTCGGGGGTTGAGGTGGGGGAAAACCGGGGCGTGATGGCATAAGACAGCCGGTCAATCCCGTGCCATTTTTCCAACAGGGCCTGGGACTGATCATAGGCTGTCTGGGCGGTGTCTTGCAGGCCGTCAGGCGCGTTGCGGTCCATGCAGGTCTTGCCCGCGACAACGCGCTGACCCCGCGCTTGCGCGGCGGAGAAAAAGGCCTCAACACTTTCGGGATGGATTGTGCAAAAGCTGCACATTGTCGTCGTGCCATGCGACGCTGTCAGGTCAAGATAGCGGTTAGCGATTTCGGCAGCATAGGCTGGGTCGCTGAACTTCATCTCTTCGGGGAATGTATAGCTGTTCAGCCAGTCGATCAGGCGTTTGCCCCAACTGGCGATCATCGCGGTCTGCGGATAATGCACATGCGGATCAACGAACCCGGCCATGATCAGGTGCTGCCCATAGTCTTTGACCAGCGCGTCCGGATATGTCTGCGACAACTCTGCAGCAGACCCCAGCGCTGCAACGCGCCCGTCCTGAACCACCACCGCTTCGTGTGTTTTTGCGGCCTCGGTCGGTTCCGTTTCGAAGGGTGAGCCATCAAAGCTCAGAACGCGCCCTTTCAAAAGCGACTGTTGCGCCATGTCGTGCTTACTCCACCCAAATTGTTGCCGCGCCACAGCATAGTGAGGCGAAACTTGCGGGTAAATTGGCGCATTGTCATTGTTTTCCGGTAGCTGCTTCTTCTATTTGTACGCCAATCGACAGGATAGGGGGCAGCGCATGACCACAGGCATTGACGAGGCCAAGCCGGAGCAACACGGCGATGAAGACGCCTATGCGCTGGACCGCCGAACCGTCGCGGCGATCCTGTATGCGGTTGACGTAGAAGATCGCGACAAGCTGATCGAGTTGATGGATCCGCTGCACCCGGCGGATATTGCTGACCTTCTGGAGCAGATCAACCCTTATGACCGGACGCGACTGATCCGGCTGTTCGACAAGGAATTCGACGGGGATATTCTGTCGGAGCTGGATGAAGCTGTCCGCGAAGAGGTCATCAACGTCCTGCGCCCCGACGTTCTGGCCGAAGCCGTCCGCGAGATGGAAAGCGACGATGTAGTCGATCTGCTCGAGGATCTGGAAGAGCCACAGCAGGAAACAATTCTGGACGCGCTGGAGGATTCCGAGCGTCATGCAGCCGAGCAGGCGCTGTCCTATCCCGAGAACTCGGCCGGTCGCCTCATGCAGCGCGAGGTTGTCATGGCGCCCGAGCATTGGACGGTGGGGCAGGCGATCGACTTCATGCGCGCCAACGATGATCTGCCGGAACAGTTCTATCACGTGGTGCTAGTCGACCCCCGGCTGAAGCCCATGGCGCAAGTCGCGTTGGGCAAGCTGATGGCCACGCGGCGAGAACGGCAACTGACGGACATTGCCGACGAAGAGTTCCACACCATCCCGGTCGATCAGGATGAAGAGGACGTGGCCTATGCGTTCAACCAGTACCACCTGATTTCTGCGCCCGTGGTGGACGAGGATGGACGTCTGGTGGGTGTAATCACCATTGATGACGCCATGGTCGTTCTGGACGAGGAACACGAAGAAGACATCTTGCGCCTTGCCGGTGTCGGCGAAGAAAGCTCGATCTCGGACAGTGTTTCCGCGACCAGCAAGCGACGGCTACCATGGCTTGCGGTCAATCTTTGTACCGCCATCTGCGCCTCGCTGGTGATTTCACAGTTCGAGGCGGCGATCGATCAACTGGTTGCGCTGGCAATTCTGATGCCCATCGTTGCGTCGATGGGCGGCAATGCCGGAACCCAATCGCTGACGGTTGCCGTGCGCGCTCTGGCGACCCGCGACCTGACCGCAGCAAACGTCGCGCGCGTGATCCGACGCGAGTTGCTGGTCGGGCTGCTCAACGGTCTGTGTTTTGCGATTGTTCTGGGAACGGTCGGAATGATGTGGTTCGACTCTCCGATGCTGGGTGTCGTGATCGGGACCGCTTTGGTCGTGAACATGATCATCGCCGGGTTCGTGGGTACGGTAGTCCCGGTGGTGCTGGACCGTCTTGGTGCGGATCCGGCGCTGGCGTCGGGAACCTTTGTAACGACAACCACGGATGTCATGGGGTTCTTCATATTCCTTGGCCTTGCAAGCGTGGTGCTGTTGTGACCGATCTGACTGAAATCAAAGCTGCCGCGCGCAAGGCGGCCTTTGCCCGTCGCAAAGCGGCGTTTGACGCGCGCATGCCCGGCGCGGCTGGTCGCTTGTCCGAAGTTCTGGCGGGGCACCGTGGCGTCCCTCTGTCCGGTTACATGCCGATCCGAACCGAGATTGACCCGCTGGCCGCCATGGCCGAAGCAACGGCCTATGGTCCGGTCGGCGTGCCGGTCATTCAGGCCGCTGGGCAGGCGCTGAAGTTTTCCCGCTGGACGCCCGAGGGTGCATTGAAGGATGGCCCTTTCGGCGCAATGGTGCCCGAAGTCGACGACTATTTCGACCCAGAGATTCTGATTGTGCCTCTGGTCGCATTTGACACGCGGGGCGGTCGGCTGGGCTATGGCGGCGGGTTTTATGACCGCACGCTGGAGGGGCTGCGCGCCAAACGCCCAACCTTGGCCATCGGCTTTGCCTTTGACGCACAGGAAGCAAGCGACCTGCCGCTGGAGCCGACCGATCAACCGCTGAATATGGTGGTTACCGAAAGCCGGGTGCTGACCTTCTGAACTTGGTCAGGCCGGGTTCTTTTCGCGGAAATACTCCCAGGCATCCACTTCGCGACCGTCGGGCAGAATGCAAACACCGGTCTGACCGTTCTCGCCATCGCGAATTTCATACTTTGCACCGCTTTCGATGCAAAAGGTAGCGGCAGGGTTTGCCAACTCGGTCGATTGCTCGGGCACCGGGTCGCAAGCGGCAAGCGGTGCAAGAATGGCAACAGGGAAAAGAAAACGGTGCATGTAAGCCCTCCGATCGAAAGAATTTGGTCGTTTATGGCTACGGTTAAAGCACTTGTGCTTGTGGGATACCACACTTAGGACGGGTCGGATGAGGATATTGTTTCTAGGAGACGTCATGGGGCGCGCCGGTCGCGCCGCCGTGCAGCAGCATCTGCCGCGCCTGCGCGATGAGTGGCGGCTGGATTTCGTCGTAATCAACGGCGAGAACGCCTCGAACGGAATGGGGTTGTCGGGGGATCATGCAAAGCTGTTGCTGGATGCAGGGGCGGATTGTATAACGCTCGGTGATCATGCCTTCGATCAGAAGGACATGCTCCAATTCATCGAATCCGAGCCGCGTATCGTGCGGCCCGTCAACTTTGCCAAAGGTGCGCCGGGCCGGGGGCATCGCCTGTTCACCGCGCCCGGCGGTCGCAAGGTGCTGGTGGTTCAGGTGCTGGGGCAGGTGTTCATGAAACGCCCGTTTGACGACCCGTTCTCGGCCATCGAACCGATCCTGAAATCGCACCCGCGCGGGGGCCAGGCGCAGGCGATCATCGTCGACATGCATTGCGAGGCGACCTCCGAGAAGATGGCGATGGGGCACTATTGCGACAAGCGCGCCAGTCTGGTGGTGGGGACCCATACTCATGTGCCAACCGCGGATGCCCAGATTTTACCCGGTGGTACGGCCTATCTGACTGATGCGGGAATGTGCGGAGACTACGACTCGGTCATTGGAATGGACAAGCAGGAACCCATGCGCCGTTTCATAACAGGCATGCCCAAAGCGCGGTTCACGCCGGCCAATGGCGAAGCGACGCTGAGCGGCGTATTTGTTGAAACCGATGACCGCGACGGTCATGCCAAAAGCGTAAAAATGGTGCGTGTGGGCGGCCGTTTGCAGCAAGCCGAACCCTGACGCCCATGTCGGGCTTGCCCTGTTGCTCGCAATGGGGGACACTGGGAACAGGGCATATGTGCCAGGCCAGGGTTCGGACAGAATACCAAGAATGCAATTCCTTCACCTGACAGAAACGGGCAGCGCGATACTGGCGCTGGTGATCGTTGCGGGCATGTTCGTGATGTTCCTGCGCGAGGTCTACCCGACCGAGGTGGTCGCCATCGGTGGCGTCGCCCTGATGCTGATGACGGGCATTTTGCCTTATCAAAGTGCGCTGGCGGTGCTGTCGAACCCGGCGCCCTGGACCATCGCGGCGATGTTCATCATCATGGGGGCTCTGGTCCGGACAGGGGCGTTGGACGCCTTCACCTCAGTCGCGCAGAAACAGGCGCAGGTGAACCCGCGCATCGCCATTGCTCTGTTGATGGGATTTGTTATCGTCGCATCGGCGGTGGTGTCGAACACGCCCGTCGTTGTCGTCATGATCCCCGTTTTTGTTCAGATCGCGCGTACATTGAACGTACCGGCATCGAAGCTGCTGATCCCGCTGAGCTATGCGGCGATATTGGGCGGAACCCTGACGCTGATCGGCACTTCGACGAACCTGCTGGTCGATGGTGTGGCCCGGGCCGAAGGCATGGCCGCATTCACTATTTTCGAAGTCACGCCGCTGGGTATCGCTTTGGTGATCTACGGCATGGTCTACCTGCGTTTCATTGCCCCGCATCTGCTGCCGGAACGGGACAGCATGGCAACCATGCTGAGTGACCGGTCAAAGATGAAGTTTTTCACCGAGGCCGTCATTCCCCCCGACAGCAACCTGATCGGGCGTGAAGTGACCGGTGTGCAGTTATTCAAACGCCCCGGCGTCCGCTTGATCGACGTCGTGCGCGGCGATGAATCGCTGCGCCGCAACCTCAAGGGCGTAACGCTGAACGTAGGGGACCGCGTCGTCCTGCGAACCGAAATGACCGAGTTGCTGAGCCTGCAGACCAACAAGGAACTGAAACGGGTTGATCAAGTCTCGGCGGTCGAAACCAAGACGGTTGAGGTTCTGATCACGCCGGGATGCCGCATGGTTGGTCGCACGCTGGGCGCGATGCGCCTGCGTCGGCGTTATGGCGTCTACGTGTTGGCGGTGCATCGTCGGAACCAGAATATCGGACGGCAACTGGACGATCTGGTGGTTCGCGTGGGCGATACGTTATTGCTGGAGGGCGCGCCGGGAGACATTCAAAGGCTTGCCGCCGATATGGATATGGTCGATGTCTCTCAACCCTCGGCCCGGGCGTTTCGGCGCAGCCATGCCCCGATCGCAATCGGCGCCTTGGTCGGGATCGTGGCGCTGGCCGCGCTGGGTATCGCGCCGATCCTGTTGTTGTCCGTAGTGGCCGTTGCAGTTGTGCTGATGTCCCGGTGCATTGATGCGGACGAGGCGTTTTCCTTTGTCGAAGGCCGCCTGCTGGCGCTGATATTCGCGATGCTGGCCATCGGCGCGGCGCTGGGCGAATCCGGCGCGGTTTCTCTGATCGTCGAGGCCGTTGCCCCGGGCCTGAGCGCTCTGCCGCCCTTCCTGATCATCTGGGCTGTCTACCTGCTAACCTCGGTTCTGACCGAGCTTGTGTCAAACAACGCCGTGGCCGTTGTCGTAACGCCCATCGCGATCGGGCTTGCCGGGGCGGTCGGGATCGACCCGCGACCGCTGGTCGTGGCGGTGATGGTGGCCGCGTCGGCATCCTTTGCCACACCCATCGGGTACCAGACGAACATGATGGTCTATGGCCCTGGTGGGTATCGTTTCACCGATTTCCTGAAAGTTGGCGTACCACTGAACCTGACCGTTGGACTGCTGGCTTCGCTGTTGATCCCGCTGATCTGGCCGCTCTGAAATCGGCGCAGAACCGCTGGTTTCGCAGCGTCATTCTTGTAAACTCATAATAACTCACAATCTTTGATTCATGAATTTGCAAAAGGGGATTAACCCATGGCCAAGACAAAACAGACTGTGAGGTATACAGCCGTTTTTGCGACGGTAATTGGCACCACGGTCGCTGCCGGAACGATCGAAGGCACGGCCACGTATCGCGAACGCATCGCGGTGCTGCCCGAGACAACCTTGTATGTCGAACTTCAGGATGTATCCCGTGCAGATGCCCCCGCGATCACGCTGGCGTCGCAACGCTATGCTCTGACGGGTGTGCCAGCCCCGTTCTCGCTGACCTATGATGACGCGTTGATACAAGAGGGCGCGCGATACAGTGTCCGGGCGACGATTGCGCATGGCGACAAGATGTTGATGACCACGGATCAGACCTATCCGGTTCTGACAAACGGGGCCGGAACCGCGGCCGATCTTGTGCTGGTGCAAGCCAGCGGGGCCAGTGATCAGGGGTCAGCCATGCTTGAAAACAGCAAGTGGACAGCCGTTGGTATCAACGGCGAGGTCCTGAATGCCGAGCGGCAGCCGCAGATCGAATTTACCGAAGGCGGGGCGTTTGGTGGCACTGGTGGATGCAACCGCTTTACAGGGCAGGCCGAGATTTCCGGCAACGCGATTGAATTTCCCGACAACATGGCGGCGACGCTGATGGCGTGCCCACCGGCGCAGGAAGAGGTTGAACGGCAGTTTTTTGACGCCTTACAGCAAGTGACGACCTACGCAGTTGCAGGCGACAGTCTGGTGTTTCTGGACGGGGCAGGCGAACCCGTTCTCAAGTTCATCCGTACACCATAAGCACTGGCCATCACGCGACGGCCCGCGACCTGCCTGCGTTTCGGCCCGAAAAGATGCAACCGCCCAGGAAAGTACCCTCAAGTGCGTTGTATCCGTGGTAGCCACCACCGCCAAAGCCTGCGACTTCCCCGGCTGCAAACAGGCCGGGGACAACCTGACCGTCCAATCCAATCATCTGGCTGTCCAGATTGGTCTGCAATCCACCCAGCGTTTTGCGGGTCAGGACGTGCAGTTTGACTGCGATCAGCGGTCCGTTTGCCGGATCAAGGAATCGGTGCGGTTTGGCGGTCCGGATCAGCTTGTCGCCGCGATAGTTGCGCGCCGCAAGGATCGCCATCATCTGCGCGTCCTTTGAAAACGGATTGTCGACCTGAGAATCCCGCGCCTCGATCTGGGCGCGCAGATGCGCTTCGTCGATCAAACCGCCACCCAGATGGTTCATACCGTTCACCAACTCGGTCAGTGTATTGGCGACGATGAAATCCTCGCCTTTCTCCTTGAAGGCCTCGACCGGAGCGGTGGCTTTCGAGCCCGAGAGTATCCGCTGGCGGATCACTTCCTTCCAGCTGCCCGAGGTGAAATCCGGGTTTTGTTCCGACCCGGACAGGGCGAATTCCTTTTTGATCACCTTCTGCGTCAGGACAAACCAGCTGTATTCATAGCCGGTTTTCAGGATCTCCCGCAGCGTGCCCAGCGTGTCAAACCCCGGCAGGCACGGCGGTTGCAAGCGATTGCCACGGGCGTCAAACCACATCGAACTTGGACCGGGAAGGATGCGGATACCATGCGCGGGCCAGATCGGATCCCAGTTGCGCACCCCTTCGGTGTAATGCCACATGCGGTCGCCGTTGATGACATGACCCCCGGCCTTTTCGCTGATCGGGATCATCCGCCCATCGACGTGGAACGGAACACCCGCCACCATGTCTTGCGGCGGCTCACCCAGGCGATCGCGTGGCCAGCTTTTGCGCACCATCTCGAAATTTCCGCCAATTCCACCCGATGTGACGATGATCGAAGGCGCGTAGACCTCGAACTCGCCTACCTCATCGCGGTTGGTTTTGCCGCCGCGCTGGGCGTCATCCTCTGCTAGTACCTCACCGGACACGCCCTTGGCGCTGCCGTTTTGCATGATGATGTGGCTGACTTGATGGCGGAACTTCAGCTGGATCAGCCCGGCCTCTTCATGCTCTTTCACGCGGCGAATGAAATGTTCCAGCACACCCGGTCCGGTGCCCCATGTAATGTGAAAGCGTGGAACCGAATTTCCGTGTCCATCCGCATAAGATCCCCCGCGTTCCGCCCATCCAACCACCGGGAACCAGCGCAAGCCCATCTGATGCAGCCAGGGCCGCATTTCACCGGCTGCAAACTCGACATACGCCTCAGCCCATTTGCGCGGCCAGAGGTCCTCGTCCCGGTCGAATTGCGCGCTGCCCATCCAGTCGCGCAGGGCCAGCTCACGGCTGTCGCGAATGCCCATCCGGCGTTGTTCCGGCGTGTCGATCATGAACAACCCGCCCAGGCTCCAGAACGCCTGACCACCCAGAAAATGCCCGGGCTCCTGATCCAGAAGGATCACTTTCTTGCCGCGATCTCCCAGCTCTGCCGCTGCCGCCAGCCCGGCAAGGCCGCCACCCACGACAATCGCGTCCGCCGTGTTGTTGGTCATGGGCTGTCCTTTCAGCGGCTGCGGAACCAGATGAGGAACGGGACCGCGACAACATACATCATGATTCCGTAAACGGCCGAGGGCAGGGCAAGCGGGCTGAACCCGCTTTCCGTCCCTGTGATCAGCGCAGCCAGCGTAATACCCATCGTTGCGTTCTGAATGCCGGTTTCGATCGAGATCGTCTTGCATTCGGTCCAAGAAAGCTTCGCGGCGCGTGCCAGCCCCAGACCAATGAGCAGCAGACCGATGTTCAGCGTGATCAGGCCCGCGCCCATGATGCCTAGGTTCTCGACGAAAATCTGCCAGTTTCCGGCCAGTGCGGCGATGACGATCAGAACAAAAAGAACGGTGGCAAGCTTGGATAAAGGACCTTCAATCCGGTTTGCAAACCCGGTTGCAAAGCCGCGAATTGCTACCCCGATGGCAACCGGCAGGGTGGTGATCAGGAACATTGCCACCGCAAGACTACTAATCGAAACCTCGGGTGCCGCGTCCCCCATAAAATGGACGACGGACCACGCCGCAAGGAAAGGAACCGTTATGATCGACAGCAAGCTGATGACCGCTGTCAGGCTGACGGACAGGGCGACATCACCCTTGGCCAGTTTCGACAGGATGTTGCTGGTGACACCGCCGGGGCAAAAGCTAAGAAGCATGAAGCCGACCGCAATTTCGGGCGGCAGGCTGAACAGTTTGACCGTGACAAAGGCGGCGAGGGGCAAAATCACCACCTGGCTCAGCGCGCCTATTGCGAACGGGTACTTGCGCCCCAGGACGCGTCGAAAATCCGCGACCTCAAGCCCGATACCCAAAGACAACATGATAATGGCCAGCGATAGCGGCAGGCCGACATTGATAAGCAGATCCAAGAACAACTCCTCCCCAGTCGTTCCCCTCAGCCTATGCGAGTGGTCAAGGGTCAGGCAACCGCGCCGTTAGGTCAGACGTACCGTTTGACAAATCGGCGCAGGATTTCGCCGGGTTGTGTAACATCGGCGGAATGGCAGATATCGATCAGAGATTGCGCATCTTGGGGCGGGAAATAGCCGTGGTCTTTGTAGATATTGATGCGCTGTTCAAAGTCTTTCGCATCAGCCTCGGGGTGGAACTGTGTGGCATAAACGTTCTGTCCCCATCGGATCATCTGAAAGGGGCAGGGGTCGGATGCGACCAGATGCACACAGCCTGGGGGCAGGGACTGAACGGCCTCTTTATGGCCGACAAAGGCGTCGAATTGTGGTGTCAGCTCCGCTGTTAACGGGTCCCGCAGCCCGTCTTCGGTCAAGTGGCAGGCCGAGGGACCGACCGGTTCACCATATTGCGCTTTGCTGACCTCGCCGCCCAAATGCGCGGCCAAAATGCCGAGGCCATAGCAACAGCCCATAAACGGGTGATCCCGCGCGGTGATCTGGGGCATCAGCCCCATAATTGCGCGTTCGATCCGCGCGTCCAACGGCGATTTGGTTTCCGGATCGTCGCTGACGCATCCCGGACCACCACCAACGATGACCCCCGCATAGTCAGACACATCCAGGCCTGCGGGCAAATCCTCGCAATCCAGCCGGATGCGGTGGGTCTGATCGGGCGACAAACCGCTGCGATTCAGGATCGAGGCAAATTCAGCGTCGGAGGCATCGGTTTCAGGGCGCAGTTGCAGGATCAAAAAACGTTTCATGGGCGGCTCTTACCTGTCAAAGCGGCCAGAAGACAAGAATTGCCGGTATGGAAACGGCGATGATCAGAATTTCAAGCGGCAGACCCATGCGCCAATAGTCACCGAACCGATAGCCGCCGGGGCCCAGAACCAGTGTGTTGTTCTTGTGCCCGATCGGGGTCAGGAACGCGGCCGACGCTGCAACCGCCACCGTCATCAAGAACGGGTCGGGCGAAACCTCGAGCGTGCGCGCCATCTGAATACCGACCGGAGCGGCGACAATCGCGGTTGCTGTGTTGTTCAACACATCCGACAGCGTCATCGTCACCACCATCAGAACCGTCAGGATCGCCCAGGCTGGCAGCCCATTCGTCAACTGGATCAGCGCATTGGCGATCAACTCGGTTCCGCCTGACGATTCCAGTGCGCTGCCCAGAGGGATCATAGAGCCCAGCAACACCACGACCGGCCATTCGATGTGGTTGTAGATATCGGCAATGGGCATGATCTTGGTCAGAACATAGGCGATAACCACAAGGCCCAGCGCCACCGGCAAGTAGATCAGACCGAGGCTTGCGGCCAGAACGGCGGCGGCGAACAGCCCGATCGCCAGCCAGGCCTTTTCGTTTGCAGTCACACTCAGCCCGCGTTCCGCCAGTGGAAGGCAGCCAAGCCATTCCGTGACATCTGCGCCCCGATCGCGCGGGCAAAGCAGCAGAAGGATATCGCCCGGCTGCACCTCGGTCTTGCGGACCTGGCTGGTGATGCGGCGACCCTGTCGGGAAATTCCCATCAAAACTGTGCTTTGCCGCCAGGCCAGACCCAACGCCTGTGCCGTTCGACCGGTGATACGCGCGCTTTCAGTGGCGACAACCTCGATGACCTCAAGCCCTTCGCCTTCGGCCGTCAGCACTTCTTGCCGGCGCGAATCCGAGAAATCCAGATTGAGTGCTGCGCGGAACTCATCCAGCGCTTCGGGCTTTGCTTCCAGAACCAACGCGTCGCCTTCATACAGCGTGGCATTTGTCGCACGCCCATAGCGGCGTTTGCCGTCCCGGATCAGGCCGATGATGGCGACATCTGACTTTTCTGCTGTGTCATAAAGCTCGGCCACGCGTTTGCCGATATGCGGTGACTCGGCCGGGACCGTCAATTCGGCGATGTAATCTGCCAGAACTTCCGATGTTTCTTTCTCTACCCCCCGGTCCGGCAGCAGCCGCCATCCAACCAACGCGACGAATGCAAGGCCCGAAATCGCGGCAATTCCGCCGACCGGGGCGAAGTCGAACATGCGGAACGGCTCGCCCAGTGTTTCGGCCCGGATCGAGGCGATGATGATATTCGGAGGCGTGCCGATCAGCGTCGCCATACCACCCAGAATGGTGGCAAAACTCAACGGCATCAGGCTGAGGCCCACAGACCGCCCGGCCTTGCGCGCGGTCTGAATGTCAACTGGCATTAGCAAGGCCAACGCAGCGACGTTGTTCATGAAGGCCGACAGAACCGCGCCGATACCGCCCATCAACGCGATATGCGCGCCCAGTCCGCGCGACGCGTCAACCAGAGTGCGAGTGATCAGGAACACCGCGCCCGATCGGACCAGCCCGGCTGAGACAACCAGCACCAGCGCCACGATGATTGTCGCCGGATGGCCGAACCCCGAAAACGCATTGTCGACTGGAACTACACCCAACACGACACCGATCATCAGCGCCGCGAAGGCAACCAGATCGTACCGGAACCGTCCCCAAAGCAGCATTCCGAATACGCTGATGAAAAGGGCAAAAAGAATAATTTGATCTGTCGTCATACGGTCACCATAGCTGCAGATACCGCCCGGGCAAGCCGGTCTCTTGATCCTGCCCCTCGCAAACGTCTATATGAGCGCCAAATACGCAATCACGATGACGAGGACGCACTATGGCAGGCCATTCCAAATGGGCCAACATCCAGCACCGCAAGGGGCGTCAGGACGCCGCGCGGTCCAAGCTGTTTTCCAAACTTTCCAAAGAGATCACCGTTGCCGCCAAGATGGGTGACCCCGATCCCGACAAGAACCCGCGCCTGCGTCTGGCGGTGAAAGAGGCTAAGTCGAATTCGGTCCCCAAGGACGTGATTGATCGCGCGATCAAGAAATCCGTAGCGGGTGAAGGCGATGAATACGAAGAAATCCGGTATGAGGGCTATGGCCCGAACGGTGTCGCCGTGATCGTCGAGACGATGACCGACAACCGCAATCGGACCGCATCAACCGTCCGGTCCACCTTCTCCAAGAACGGCGGCAACCTGGGTGAAACCGGCTCGGTCGGGTTTATGTTCGACCGCAAGGGCGAGGTCGTTTACCCCTCTGACGCCGGAGACGCGGATACGATTTTCGAAGCTGCCATCGAGGCTGGCGCGGAAGACGTCGAAAGCTCGGAAGACGGCCACATCATCTGGTGCGCCGATACCGATCTGAACGACGTGTCGAACGCTTTGGAAGGTGCGCTGGGCGAGTCTGAATCGACCAAGCTGATCTGGAAGCCCACAACCACCACCGAATTGGGTCTTGAGGACATGCAGAAGCTGATGAAGCTGGTGGACGCACTTGAAGACGACGACGACGTCCAGCGCGTCACCACCAATTTCGAGGCGACCGACGAGGTTATGGCCCAGCTTTAAGCGGCACTTGTTCAAATTGTCAAAAGCCCCGGTGATTCACCGGGGTTTTTTGTTGGATCAAAGGGTTCTTGGCCGCCGCGGTGAAAGTGGGTACATTTCCCGGGTTGCGGTCGCGCAACCAGATGCGGCGACCGGCATGGTCATGACACAGGCAGGTAGATGACGGACAAACCCACTGATCCGGCTAAGCGGAATGTTCCGGTTCTGGCCGGGCAGAGCATCCTGTCCCAGATTGCCTGGACGTTGGGAAGCCCCTCGGTCGTTCTGCCCTTTCTGGCGATTTCGCTGGAAATGCCGATGTTTCTGGCCGGGGCGCTGGTTTCGGTTCGTATGACCGGCAGTATGATCGCCGATGTGTTCCTTGCGCAGACAATCGCTACGCGCGAGCGGAAGAAACGCGCCATTGCCATGACCGAATTTGCCATCGGTGCCTGCCTTGTCATGGCGCTCGCCATTGCTGCTACCGGCGTGGTTCCGGTGATCGCGGTTGCATTTGTCTCGGCCTTTCTTCTGATCGGCCTGATCGAAGAGATACAGTCGCTGATGTTTACCGACCTGCTTGGGGATCACGTAAAATCCAAGCATCGGATGGTATTGCACTATTTACAGCTTGGCGCTGGCGGGTTGGGGGCCATTGGTCTGGCTTTGCTGATACATCAGGTCATGAAGGACAATCCGCCGTTTTCAAGGCATTCCGCTGTCATCGCGGTTTCGTTCGCGTTTTTTGTGTTGTCAGGTCTGTCGATTCTTGCAATGTCCGAGGCGGCCAAAAAGACACCGGAATCCGAAAAACCAGCAAAAAAGCGTAAGTTTTCCGAGAACTTCACCAATATCGTCCGCATGTTCGATCAACCTTGGTTCCGGCGATACATGGTCATGCGTATGCCGCTGGTAGTCGTGTCCCTGTCGGTGCCATTCTTCGCGCTGATCGCAGCTGAGGCGCATCACACCTCGGCCAGGGGGCTGACTGCGATGATCATTTCATCGGCCTCGGGCTATCTGGTGTCTGCGCCTCTGTGGCAGGCGGTCAACATGAAGTCGCATCGGGCGGTCATGGTGACCGGCACGTTGCTGGTGGCAGCCACCGGGTTGGCGCTGGTGGCGGTTCACTATCTTGACGCGGATCACGACGTTCACCTGCACGCCGTTGCATTGTTCGTGGTCACCGTGGCCGTGACCGGCGTCAGCAGCGCCCGCAAGCTGTATTTTCTGGACGTGGCCCCCAAGGATCAGCGCGTACAGGGCGCCGCAGCGGTCAAAAGCCTGTGCCGGATCACAGCAGTGATCCTTTCATCCGTTCTGGCTGCGGTTGCGCATATGAACGAAGTCTCTCTGGCGGTTTTGTTTATCTCGGCGGTCAGCATAATTGCTGCCATTCTGTGCTATCGCGTGGTTGTTCCGAACCGGGACCGCGCCGAGGCCGCTTGAACCGACGTCAGCTGGACGACACCATGACCTGAGCCGCAGCGCGCCGCACTGCACGGGTTAGTGGGGCCAGAGACGGGGCGAGGATGCGCCCGACCTGCCAGGTCAACGGAATGTCCAGCGGCGCATCCGGGATTAGTTCCTGTAACCGACCATCCGTGATCCAGGACCGGGCCAGCGGTTCGGGGTTCATGCCCCAGCCAAGCCCAGCAGCGGCCGCTTCGATGAACCCATGTGCTGAGGGCAGGAAATGTGTCGGCGGTGACAAGCGAGTGCCCAATTGCGCGCGCATCCATGCCGTTTGCAACGTGTCTTTCTGATTGAAGGTCAGGCATGGCGCGCGGGACAGAGATTTGTCAGTGACGCCCTGTGCGAACCAGGTTTGGATAAAGGCCGGGCTGGCCGTTGCCAGATAGCGCAAGGACCCCAGCGCGAGGGAATCGCAGCCCGTCACCGACTGACCACCTACAGTCACAGCGGCGCTGACCTCGCCGCGCCGCAACCAATCTGCGGAATGATCCTGATCATCGATCACCAAGTCGAACATCAGCCCGTCCGTCCGGGCCATCGCGTCTATGAACCAGGTCGCCAGACTGTCTGCGGGGACCGCGATTCTGACCCGGGCCGGGGCAGCGGTGTTGCGAAGCGCCAGATCGCGGCCCAATTGCGCCTCAAGCACGCCGATATCCTCGGCATGTCGTGCAATCCTCAGCCCGGCCCGAGTGCCTGTGCAGGGTGTTCCACGATGGATCAGAGTTGCCCCCACCCGATCCTCAAGCGCCTTGATCCGCTGCGAGATGGCCGAGGGTGTCACCGCCAACTCTGCTGCGGCAACCTCGAAGCTGCCATGGCGCAGAATGGCGGATAAGGCGGACAGGTGGTGCGGGTCGAACCTCATTAGCAGAACTAATCCAAGCTTACTTTCTTTAATTTGATAGGGTCGCGCACCTCGGATAGTCAACGCTCAATCACAGGAGGTTTCATGACCACATCCCTGATCGCTGGCTTTGCCCTGGGTTTCAGCCTGATTCTGGCCATCGGTGCGCAAAATGCCTTTGTGCTGCGGCAGGGGCTGCGGCGCGAGCATGTCTTTGTTCTGTGCCTGACCTGCGCCGTGTCGGATGCAATCCTGATCGCCGCAGGGGTCGCCGGTTTCGGAACGCTGGCGCAGGCCGCGCCGTGGTTCGAAACTGTGATGCGTTATGGCGGCGCCGTGTTTCTGACCTGGTACGCGCTGCGCAGTTTTTGGTCGGCCTGGCAGGGCGGTGCGGTGATGCAGGTCGGTGAGGGACAGCGTACCAGCCTGCGCGCGGCTTTGCTGACGGTGCTGGCCTTCACCTGGCTCAATCCGCATGTTTATCTGGATACGGTGGTGCTGATCGGGTCGATCTCGGCGCAGTATGACAGCCGCTTGGGGTTTGCGATCGGTGCCATGGTATCCAGTTTCGTGTTCTTCTTTTCTTTGGGCTACGGAGCAGGTGTATTATCGCCGATCTTTGCCCGCGCCCGGGCCTGGCAGATACTCGACATCGTAATCGGCGTGGTGATGCTGGGGATCGCGGTGAAACTTGTTACCATGTGAAGGGTTGTCGATCTGCGGGAATAGGTGTTCAACACACACATGAGTTCACCCGAAGATCAATCGCGCCCGCTTGTGGGGATGTTCTGGATGTTCGCCGCTGGTCTGTCCTTTGTCGGGATGACCGCGCTGGTGAAATCTCTGGGCACCACGATGAACCCGATTCAGGCGGCGTTCCTGCGCTATGCGCTGGGACTGGTATTTTTACTACCGGCGCTCCGGGCAATTCTGAATACCCGCATGACGCACCGAAATGTGACCCTGTTCGGGGTTCGCGGTGTGGTTCACGCCGCCGCAGTGATGCTGTGGTTTTTTGCGATGACCCGCATTCCCTTGGCCGAGGTTACGGCGATGAACTACATGACGCCCGTCTATGTCACCTTGGGCGCGGCCCTGTTTCTGGGTGAAAAGCTGGCCTTTCGTCGGATTGCTGCCATCGGTGTGGCACTGGTGGGTGTCCTGATCATCCTGCGCCCGGGTTTCCGCGAGATATCGCCCGGGCATATCGCGATGCTGGGAACCTCTCTGACGCTGGGTGGTTCGTACCTTCTGGCCAAGGTGTTGGTGCGCGACATACCGCCTTCGGTGGTCGTTGCGCATCTTTCGATCTGGGTCACGATCGCCTTGATTCCCTTTGCAATCGCTGTATGGGAACCGCCCAAGCTCGAAGATATCGGGATCCTGTTCCTGATCGCCAGCTTTGCAACGGCCGGGCATTATTTCATGACACTGGCCCTGCAGGCCGCGCCGGTCGCTGTAACCCAGCCGGTGACGTTCTTGCAACTGATCTGGGCCACATTGCTGGGCGCGCTGTTGTTTCACGAGCGGGTTGACATCTGGGTCGTGTCCGGGGGTACGCTGATCCTGGTCGCGCTCAGCTTTATTACTTGGCGCGAGGCTGTGCTGCAACGTGCAGGCAATACACCCCTACAAGGATCAGAAACGCCCGGTGATCGACCGCAGAAGGTTATTGATTGACGAGTCAATAAAAACCTCGTAGCTTTTCACTCTGTTGGGTGTGGCAGAGAGGCCGAAATGCCAAAGCTGGGAATGGAACCGATCCGGCGAGAAGCAATCGTCAAGGCGACGATTGCCGAACTTGGCGTGAAAAAGTCCCTGGACGTGACGGTCAGTCAGATCGCCAAGCGTGCAGGTATGTCCAGCGCGCTGGCGCATCATTATTTCGGCGGCAAAGATCAGATATTTCTGGCAGCCATGCGCCAGATTCTCAGTGATTTTGGTGCCGAGGCTCGGCAGCAGCTTAAGGACGCCGCGCCAGACGAGCGGCCGCGCGCGATCATCCGGGCCTGTTTCGCGCCTTCGTGCTTTACACCGGATGTGATTGCCGCCTGGATGACCTTTTATGTCCTGGCCCAGACAAACGACGACGCTCTGCGCCTGTGGCGGATCTATCAGGCGCGTATCCGGTCAAATCTTATCAGCGCTCTGCGCCCGATGATTGCCGATCCGGTTGAGGCATCCGAAGACATGGTCGCCCTTATCGACGGTCTGTATATCCGCGCCGCACTCAACGCCCCACAAGAGCCGAAATTGGCCGAGAACCATGCGCTGCGTGTTCTTGCCACGTTTCTACAGGTGAATAATGACCAAACCTAATATTCTGATCCTGATGGTGGATCAGCTGAACGGTACCCTCTTTCCCGATGGTCCGGCAGATTGGTTGCACGCGCCCAATCTCAAAAAACTGGCCGCGCGGTCGACGCGGTTTGCCAATGCCTATACGGCCTCGCCGCTTTGTGCGCCGGGTCGGGCCAGCTTTATGTCCGGTCAGTTGCCGTCGCGCACCGGGGTTTATGACAACGCGGCCGAGTTTCGCAGCGACATCCCGACCTATGCCCACCACCTGCGTCGGGCCGGGTATTACACCTGCCTTTCTGGCAAGATGCACTTTGTGGGTCCCGACCAGTTGCACGGGTTCGAGGATCGTTTAACCACCGATATCTACCCGGCTGATTTTGGCTGGACGCCGGATTACCGCAAGCCGGGCGAGCGGATCGACTGGTGGTACCACAACATGGGTTCGGTGACGGGCGCTGGTGTGGCCGAAATCTCGAACCAGATGGAATACGACGACGAGGTCGCCTATAACGCCAAGGCCAAGCTATACGATCTGGCGCGCGGCAAAGATGACCGTCCGTGGGCGTTAACAGTCAGCTTTACGCACCCACATGACCCTTATGTGGCGCGTCGCAAATACTGGGATCTCTACGAAGATTGCGAACACCTGCTGCCCGAGGTCGCGGATCTGGGATATGACAATCAGGACCCGCATTCCAAGCGCATCTTCGACGCTAACGATTGGCGCAGTTTCAACATCACCGAAGAGGATATCCGCAAATCACGACGCGCCTATTTCGCCAATATCTCGTATCTGGACGACAAGATCGGCGAAATCCTCGAGGTGCTTGAAACCACCCGGCAAGAGGCGATCATCCTTTTCGTCTCGGATCACGGCGATATGCTGGGCGAGCGCGGTCTGTGGTTCAAGATGACCTTCTTCGAAGGCTCGTCGCGGGTGCCGTTGATGATCTCGGCGCCCGGTTTGCCAGCAGGCCGGATCGACGCGCCTGTGTCCACCATTGATGTGACGCCGACGCTGGGTGCATTGGCTGGCGTCGATATGGCTGAAATTGCCCCTTGGACCGATGGCGAGGATCTGGTTCCGCTGGCCAAGGGGATCGAGCGTACAGCCCCCGTGGCGATGGAATACGCGGCCGAGGCGTCTTATGCGCCGCTGGTTTCGCTGCGCTATGGAAAATGGAAATACAACCGCTGCGCGCTGGACCCGGATCAGCTGTTTGATCTTGAGGCAGACCCGCATGAACGCACCAACCTTGCGGATGCGCCCGAACATTCGGGAACCTTGCAAACGCTTCGCGAAAAATCTCAAGCGCGCTGGGATCTGGACCGGTTCGACGCCGATGTCCGCGCCAGCCAGGCGCGCCGCTGGGTCGTGTACAAGGCGTTGCGGCAAGGCGGCTATTACCCCTGGGACTACCAGCCGCTGCAAAAGGCATCCGAGCGTTACATGCGCAATCACATGGACCTGAATATCGTCGAGGAAAGTCAACGCTTTCCGCGCGGTGAATGACCTCATCCTGAAGACCGGATTTCACAAGACGATGACGTACAAGACCCAACCCACCGCCAGCCATTTTATCGGCGGCGAATATGTCGAGGATACCGCAGGCGCGCCGATCGAGGTGATCTACCCCGCGACCGGAGAGGTTATCGCGACGGTACATGCCGCCACCCCGGCCATTGTCGAGCGTGCGATTGAAAGTGCGCGCCGGGCGCAGAAGGAATGGGCCGCCACCAGTGGCACCGAACGCGGTCGCATTCTGCGCCGGGCGGCGGACATGATGCGCGACCGCAATCATGACCTGAGTGTGTTGGAAACCTATGACACCGGCAAACCCTATCAGGAAACCTCGGTCGCGGATGCCACCAGCGGCGCGGATGCGCTGGAATATTTCGGTGGAATGGCTGCAACATTGACGGGATCGCACATCCCGTTGAGTGGTGGCGACTGGGCCTATACCCGGCGTGAACCCCTGGGGATTTGCGTTGGGATCGGGGCGTGGAACTATCCCACCCAGATCGCCTGTTGGAAAGGCGCGCCTGCGCTGGCCTGCGGAAATGCGATGATCTTCAAACCCTCCGAGACGACGCCGCTTTGCGCGCTGAAGGTGGCCGAGATCTTGCACGAGGCTGGACTGCCCGCCGGGCTCTACAATGTCGTGCAGGGTCTGGGTGAGGTCGGAGCGGCACTTGTGACCGATCCACGTGTCGACAAGGTCTCGCTGACCGGGTCGGTTCCGACCGGCAAGAAGGTCTACGCAGCTGCCGCCGCAGAGATGAAGCATGTGACGATGGAGCTTGGCGGCAAGTCCCCCTTGATCATCTTCGACGATGCCGATCTGGAAAATGCGGTTTCCGGGGCCATTCTGGGCAATTTCTACTCGTCGGGGCAGGTCTGTTCGAACGGCACGCGGGTATTTGTTCAATCCGGCATCAAGGATGCGTTTCTGACGCGACTGAGCGAACGGCTTCAGCAGGCAAAAATTGGCGATCCGATGGACCCCGAGACCAGCTTTGGCCCAATGGTCAGCGAAAGACAGATGGAGATCGTGCAGGGTTACATCGCCAAAGGCGTTGAAGAAGGCGCGCGCCTGATCACAGGCGGCGAACGCCTTGATCAAGAGGGATTCTACCTGCAACCGACCGTATTCGCAGAGGTCACCGACGACATGACCATTGCCCGCGAAGAGATTTTTGGCCCGGTCATGGCGGTGCTGGACTTTGCGGACGAAGCAGAGGTGCTGGCCCGCGCCAATGACACCGAATTCGGTCTGGCCGCAGGCGTGTTCACCCGCGACCTGACCCGCGCGCATCGTGTTGCTGCCGGGTTCGAGGCGGGAACCTGCTTTATCAACAGCTACAATGACGCCCCGGTCGAAGTGCCTTTTGGCGGCTCGAAACTTTCTGGTGTCGGGCGCGAGAATTCGGCGGCCGCGATAGAGCATTATTCGCAGCTCAAGTCGGTCTTTGTGCGCATGGGTGATCTTGAGGCGCCGTTCTGAACGCGCGCGAGCATGAAAAGATAGATTGGAACGCTGGGACAGGTTCCGAAATAAGCCCAAGGGCTTAGGAGACAGAGATGGAAGCAGATTTTGTCATCGTTGGCGCAGGCTCCGCCGGATGCGCGATGGCCTACCGGTTAAGCGAGGCGGGCGCCTCGGTTCTGGTGATCGAACATGGTGGAACCGATGTGGGACCGTTCATTCAGATGCCGGCAGCGCTTAGCTATCCGATGAACATGGCGCGGTATGACTGGGGATATAAGTCCGAACCGGAACCACATCTGAACAACAGGCGACTGGCCTGCCCACGCGGCAAGGTGATCGGGGGGTCGTCCTCGATCAACGGTATGGTCTATGTGCGCGGTCATGCCCGAGATTTCGATACGTGGGCCGATATGGGGGCAGATGGCTGGTCCTACGCGGATGTCCTGCCCTATTACAAACGGATGGAGACCTGGCACGATGGTGGTCACGGTGGCGACCCCAGTTGGCGCGGCACCGACGGGCCGCTGCACGTGTCGCGCGGGCCGCGTGAGAATCCGCTGTTCAAGGCGTTTGTCGATGCGGGCCAACAGGCCGGGTATGAAGTAACCGGCGACTACAACGGCGAAAAACAGGAAGGCTTTGGCCCGATGGAACAGACCGTCTGGAAAGGACGGCGCTGGTCGGCTGCAAATGCCTATCTGAAACCGGCGCTCAGGCGCGAGAACTGTGAAATCGTCAAGGGCCTGGCGTCTCGTGTGATCTTTGAAAACGGGCGCGCAATCGGTGTGGAACTGACCCGCGGCGGCAAGACCGAGATCATCCACGCCCGGCGCGAAGTCGTGCTTGCGGCCTCGTCAATCAATTCACCCAAGCTGTTGATGCTGTCGGGGATTGGACCTGCCGCCCATCTGGCGGAACATGACATCGATGTGATTGCGGATCGTCCCGGTGTGGGGGCAAATCTGCAAGACCATCTGGAGCTTTACATACAGCAGGCCTCGCTTCAGCCAATCACCCTCTACAAGCACTGGAACCTGATCAGCAAAGGCATCATCGGCGCGCAGTGGTTGTTTACCAAAACCGGGCTTGGGGCCTCAAACCAGTTCGAAAGTGCTGCGTTCATTCGATCGAAACCGGGCGTGGAATATCCCGATATCCAGTATCATTTCCTGCCCATTGCTGTGCGCTATGACGGTCAGGCGGCGGCCGAAGGGCACGGGTTCCAGGCCCATGTAGGGCCGATGCGATCCCCATCTCGCGGGGCGGTGACGCTGCGGTCGGCGCGGGCAGAGGACGCGCCGGTGATCCGGTTCAACTATATGAGCCACGAACAGGATTGGGAGGATTTCCGGACCTGTATTCGCCTGACGCGCGAGATTTTCGGGCAGGACGCGTTCAAACCCTTTGCGGGCAAGGAAATCCAGCCCGGTGCAGAAGTGCAGACCGACGAAGAGCTGAACGGCTTTATCGCTGAACACGCCGAAAGCGCCTATCACCCATGTGGAACCTGCCGGATGGGCCGCGCGGATGACAAGCATGCAGTTGTCGACCCAGAGGGTCGCGTGATCGGCGTGGACGGGTTGCGTGTCGCGGACAGTTCGGTCTTTCCTCAGATCACCAACGGAAACCTCAACGCGCCCTCGATCATGGTCGGCGAGAAGGTCTCGGACCACTTGCTGGGCAAGGATCCGTTGCCAAAGGCCAATGACCGCCCGTGGATTCATCCTGCCTGGGCGACAGGGCAGCGGTGATTTGATCCGCGTCAAAGCGGGATGACGGGCGGACGTTTAGACCTGTATTGCAACAAGTTGAATCAGGAGCGAACAGAGATGTCCCACACCCCGCATGAACTGGCCGAAGAGTTTCCGGACAAGGTTGACCTGATGAGCCAGCTCAAGCAGACCGACGCACATTTCGCGCGGTTGGCGGACGAGTACCACGAACTCAACCGCACCGTTCATCGGGCGGAAACCAATGTTGAGCCAATGGAAGACCTGGCCGAAGTTGAGCTGCGCAAGAAGCGCGCCGTGTTAAAGGATGAAATCTGGGCGATTCTGTCCAAAGCGTAAACAGCAAAAGGCGGGGTTTCCCCGCCCTTTCTATGTGACTTCGTAAGGCAAAGTTCCGCGGGAATGAGCGTCAATTGTCAGGCGACGTTCCAACGGCGGGACCGAGCGTTGATGGCAGGTTTGGCGCTCGCATATCCTGCATGAAATCCCGATCGGCTCATAGGCGCTGGCGTTGCCGATATCCAGATTGTCGGCATAGACCAACGCATCGGCGTGCCGTGTTTCACATCCCAATGCGATGGCATAACGGCGAACAGGCGCACCAAAAGAACCGCCGGACTTGGACACGTCGCAAGCCAATGAGATATAGCGCACCCCATCCGGCGTTTCCGCCAGCTGACGCAGGAAATGGCCGGGTGTTTCAAAGGCACGGTGAACGTTCCACAGCGGACAGGCCCCACCAAACCTTGCAAATTGCAACCGTGTGGCCGAGTGGCGCTTGGTGATCGTTCCGGCTTGATCCACCCGGACAAAGAAAAACGGGATGCCCTTTGCGCCTGGGCGCTGCAGGGTCGAGAGACGATGCGCAACCTGCTCGATCGAAGCTCCGAACCGATTGCTGAGCAATTCCAGATCATGCCGATAATCCTGCGCGGCAGCCAGAAACTTTGCGTAAGGCATCAGCGAGGCGCCGGCAAAATAATTGGCCAGACCGATCTTGGCGATCGAGCGCGCCTCGTCGCTTTGGAACTTTGCGAAATCCAATGTGGCTTCCAGCAATTTGTCCTGACTGATCAACGCCACTTGCAACAGCAGCTGAAAGACCTGCGTCTGGGGCGTCGCACGGGATGACAGGCGCAGGGTCTTATCCTGGGTATCATAGCTGCGCAGCGTTTCCATATCGGCAAAGCTGACCCGAATGCCGCGTTCGGTCAGGCTGTCCAACGCGGCCTGACGAATGCTGCCAGCGTCTTCGACACGCATAGCGAACCGTTCGGCGGCACGGTCAACGGCGTCAATGTAGTTGTCGCAATAGTGGAAAAAGTCGCGCACCTCCTCCCACGGGCTTGCCTGAATTTGCGCGTCTTCACGGCCAAGCGCCTCGTCCAGCGAGGCCAGCCGCTCGTGGGTTTGCCGGTAAGTGCGGTGCAATTCGATAAACGCCCGAGCCAGGGCAGGCGCGTTCGAAGCAGTCAGCCTCAGATCCGCCAGAGGCGGAATGTTGTCAGTGAACAGGGGATCGGACAAAGCCTCGCGCATATCCGAAACAAGGCGTTCACTGTCGCCCGTGCTGAGCTCGGTGACGTCCATCCCGAATTCCTGCGCCAGAGACAAAACAACCGTCGTTGATATCGGTCGGTTGTTGTTCTCCATCTGATTCAGATAGGGAAGGGAAACCCCAAGTTTTGCGGCGAACTCCTTTTGCGTCAGGGTCAATCGCGTCCGCATTTCTCGCAGTTTCGCACCTGCATAGAGTTTCTGAGTCGCCATGGCGCACCTTTGCAGATTTACTATTCGGGGAAGCTAACTTTGCAAACCCTGTTGATCAAGGTATTAAAGCCCCAAATTGCGCTCCCTGCGGATGACTGAAGTGATTGCAAGGATGGCCAATATCGAAGTAGCGAGCATTAGCCAAAGCAAGGGCATTGCCCCAGTTTCTCGGGTCAGCAATGCGCCCGCCAGGGCGCTGAGTGCTGCGCCTCCGCCCAGCATTATTGCGCCACTCAGCCCCGAAGCTGTGGCCGCCAGATGGGGGCGCACCGACAGGGACCCTGCGGTTGCATTCGGTATCGCCATGCCGTTGCCCAGGCCGACAAATGTCATGAATCCAAAGAAGCTCAGCGCTGTGCCTAGGTTGGAAAGAAACAATACGGCGGACAGTGCGACCCCTGCCGCGTTCAACCAGCATCCCCAAAGCACCATTTTGTTGACGCCAAACCGGACCGAATAGCGACCGCTGATGAAATTGCCGAAGAAGTATCCGATCGCCGGGGCGCCAAAATACATGCCGACTTCGGTTGCGGTCATCCCAAACACCACCGTTCCGATATAGGGCGCCCCGCCCAGATAGGCGAAGAATGCGCCAGAGGACAGTGCAGAGGAGAGCGAATAGCCCCAGAACCGCGGCGATGTAAGCAGCTCGGGATACTCGCGAAACTGTTCCAGCAGGGTCTTTCCGCTTTTGACAGTGGTTTCGCCAAAGTCGATATATGTAAGGCCCAGCGTAAGGGCGCCCAACGCAAATGGAAGCCAGAAATTGGCTTTCCAACCAAAGGCTTCCTCGAGCAATCCGCCGACCGCTGGGCCAATCATCGGCACAACAGCCATACCCATCGTGACGTAGCCGATCATCGAGGCTGCCTCGTCCTGCGAGTACATATCGCGCACGGCAGCGCGGCTAAGGACAATGCCGACGACGATGACGGCCTGGCACATTCGAAACACCAGGAAAATCTGCGCTGTTGGTGCGTAAATGCAGCCAAGCGTCGCCAAAAGGAACAGTCCCAACCCCCACAGCAAAACGGGGCGGCGTCCGGCCTTGTCGGCAATCGGCCCAATCAGAATTTGCAGAACGGCATTTACCAGCAGGTACAGAGCGATCGACAGCTGCATGACTTTGTAGTCAGTCTCAAAATGCAGCGCCATATTTGGCAGGCTCGGCAGGAACAGATTCATGCTGAGTGCTGATAGCCCGGAAAGCAGCACGAGCGTGGTGATTGTCGGCGGGGACCGATGCGTGGATAATGATCTAAACTGCATGGTTCACATGTATAAGCGGGTTTCCCGGGATTGCCATTCGACTTTGTAGTTGCTGACCAAAATTAGCAACTTTGCAATTATCATCTGAACATTTTCCAAAGTTTTGCAAATTTGCTGAAAATTCCTTTTGGCCTTGGTCGCGTAGCTATATGGTTGCGCCATATTTCACAGGGGACAATCGCCATGAAAGACATCCTTTCCGAGCTTGAAGACCGCCGCAACAACGCGCGGCTTGGTGGCGGACAAAAGCGGATCGACGCGCAACATGCGCGCGGCAAACTGACGGCCCGGGAACGGATCGAACTGCTGGTTGACGAAGGCAGCTTTGAAGAGTTCGACATGTTTGTCAGCCATCGCTGCACCGATTTCGGGATGGAAAGACAAAAGCCTGCTGGTGACGGCGTTGTAACAGGCTGGGGCACGATCAATGGCCGTATGGTCTATGTGTTCAGCCAGGATTTCACCGTGTTTGGTGGCTCTCTGTCGGAAACCCATGCGCAGAAGATTTGCAAGATCATGGATATGGCGGTGCAAAACGGCGCGCCAGTGATCGGAATAAACGACTCGGGTGGCGCGCGCATTCAGGAAGGCGTCGCCTCGCTTGCTGGCTACGCCGAGGTGTTCCAGCGCAACATCATGGCCTCGGGCGTGGTGCCTCAGATCAGCGTGATCATGGGGCCTTGCGCGGGTGGTGCGGTGTACAGCCCGGCGATGACCGACTTTATCTTTATGGTCAAAGACACCTCCTACATGTTCGTGACAGGCCCAGATGTGGTGAAGACCGTCACCAACGAGGTTGTCACCGCCGAGGAACTGGGCGGTGCGTCGACGCATACCAAGAAATCTTCGGTTGCCGATGGCGCGTTCGAAAATGACGTTGAGGCTTTGGCCGAGGTTCGCCGCCTGGTGGACTTCCTGCCGCTCAACAATCGCGAAAAACCTCCGGTCCGGCCTTTCTTTGACGACCCCGATCGCATCGAGACGTCGTTGGACACATTGATCCCCGACAACCCGAATACGCCCTACGATATGAAGGAACTTGTCAGCAAAATTGCGGATGAGGGTGATTTCTACGAAATTCAGGAAGATTACGCCAAGAACATCATCACCGGTTTCATCCGGCTTGAGGGGCAGACCGTCGGCGTCGTGGCCAATCAGCCGATGGTTCTGGCAGGGTGCCTGGACATCGACAGCTCACGCAAGGCGGCACGGTTTGTCCGATTCTGCGATTGTTTCGAAATCCCGATCCTGACTTTCGTGGATGTTCCGGGCTTCTTGCCGGGGACAAGTCAGGAATATGGCGGTGTCATCAAGCATGGTGCAAAACTGTTGTTTGCCTACGGCGAGGCCACAGTGCCGAAAGTCACCGTCATCACGCGAAAAGCCTATGGCGGTGCCTACGACGTGATGGCGTCAAAACACCTGCGCGGTGATTTCAACTATGCCTGGCCAACCGCCGAGATCGCGGTAATGGGCGCCAAGGGCGCGACCGAGATCATTCACCGTGCCGACCTGGGCGATGCGGACAAGATTGCCGGACATACACAGGACTATGAGGATCGGTTCGCAAATCCGTTTGTCGCCGCCGAGCGCGGCTTCATCGACGAGGTGATCATGCCGCAATCGACCCGCCGCCGGGTGTCGCGTGCATTTGCCAGCTTGCGGGGCAAGCAGTTAAAGAACCCTTGGAAAAAGCACGACAATATTCCGTTGTAAGCCACGTGGATGGGTGAACCCATCCGCGCTTTCCGACACTCGTAAGACAGGACGTCAAAGCCGAACTCGCCACATGACCCTCCGCCTCCGTCATATCTTTGCCGCCACCAACAGCGGTGCGCTTGCGATCCTTGCGGGAAGTGCCAGGTCTAGACGTGGCCTCGCCGCCGCCGTGGCGTTGTTTGTGTTGTGTCAGCCTGAAGGCTCGGTGGCGCAAAACCTGTTGCCTGTGCCATCCGGGCAACCTGTCGAACTGAGGAACGTGCTGCTGGACACAAACCCTGGCGAGCTATGGGTGCGGTTTCGTTTTGTTGCACCCAAGATCGGTTCGAACGCGGGGCAAATCACCTATGATGTGGCCATTGTTGATATGGCCCATCTGTGCGAGGTGCTCGCCATTCCCTATGTGGCGCGGCATCAGCTGGATCCTGCGCGTGTGGTTATCTCATTCTCGGACCGGGCGATTGACTTTGGCGTGTCTTCGCCCGAGGCGACGCAGTTTTTCGAAGCGTACCGGCTTGAGGACTCGCAATGTATCTGGGAAGGGCTGTGATCATGAAACAGCATGTCATTGGCATTCAGGTACATCCCGCAATTGTGCAGGCCGCGTTGGTCCGAGGCACGCGCGGGTGCGCACTGAATTGCTGCTCTTTGCCTGAAGGGGGGCAATCATGATCAAGCATCGCGGATTTCCGGGGCGTCTTCCGGGAACGGATTTTCAGTTCACCATTCGTCGCGCCAATCCCAAAGGCGTTACGCCACTGACGCGTCGCGAACGGTTTCGGGACCGTAAACCGGCAGACAAACGCGCGGATGTGGCTTTTCTGACCGCACTTTGGGAGCATTTTGGTGATCAACCCTTTGAGCGCGGCAATCTGGATGCCGGGCGGTTGAGCTGGTTGTTCGGGCGAGAAGTGATTGCGGCCGAGGATCCGTTTGATGCGGCAAGCTATGACGCGTTGCTGGTGATCGACCCGGACGCCGTGCGCGCGTCTTTTCCTGATATCGTTGACGGGAACGGATAGTCGTGCAGGTTGCTGCTGAACATAGAAAATGTTGCCGAATGGCGTGTAGCGCCTTGGTTCGAGGCACCGAACCAAAACGCCATGTCGGCGCATTTCTGCGCGCTAAATTTTCCGATGCGCGGGTTTCAGCCGGAATCGCAAATGGAAACAATCACCTATTGGCGGCAGAAATTGTACCGGGCAATCTGATCCAGCCGTGCGACTCGACTTTGCCTGCGTCGCACATGCACCTACTATTCCGTACCCCTTCCTTCCGCGGGCAGGCTTGTGTTCCCCACATAGTCCTGTCCGCGGTTTTCTTTTTGCCTATAAAGGGCATAAAGCAGCAAAAACCTGCGCATAATGCGCGGGGTCGGGCGTTGATATTGAATAACAACGCCTGTTTGCCCCATCTGCCGTCAACGACGACAAGATACACAAAAGGGCAGACATCATGCGATTCTCGAAACTCATCCTGGCGATGGCAACCTGTGCAGGGCTTGCGGCTTGCGGCGATACCACTGGAGAACAAGCGCTGCTTGGCGGTGGCGCGGGCGCAGTGGGTGCGGCCGTCCTTAACTCGGACCCGCTTTTCGGTGCAGTGGTCGGTGCAGCGGGCAACGTCCTGTACTGCAAGGCGCAGAACAACTGTAGATAACGCAAAATTCTTCGGGGCGCGCGCCGTCCCGACCGATATCGCAAAAAACGCCGCCGTGGGGTCGTATCCTCGCGGCGGCGTTTTGCGTTTTCCAAACATCAAGACAAAGGACGTTCCATGTTCAACAAGATCCTGATCGCCAACCGGGGCGAGATCGCATGCCGGGTCATCAAAACCGCCCGCAAGCTGGGAATTGGTACGGTTGCCATCTATTCGGACGCCGACAAGAACGCATTGCACGTCTCGATGGCGGATGAGGCCGTTCACATCGGGCCGCCGCCCGCCAACCAGTCCTATATCGTGATCGACAAGGTCATGGACGCGATCCGGCAAAGCGGCGCGCAGGCGATTCACCCGGGTTATGGTTTTCTGTCCGAAAACGCCAAGTTCGCCGAGGCGCTTGAGGCTGAAGGCGTTGCCTTTGTCGGCCCCCCCGTTGGGGCGATCGAAAGCATGGGCGACAAGATCACGTCCAAGAAAATTGCGCAGGACGCGGGCGTCAGCACGGTACCAGGTTACATGGGCCTGATCGAAGACGCTGACGAGGCCGTGAAAATCTCGAACGATATCGGCTATCCCGTGATGATCAAGGCCAGCGCCGGCGGCGGCGGCAAGGGCATGCGGATTGCGTGGAACGACGAAGAAGCGCGCGAAGGCTTCCAGTCATCCAAGAACGAAGCCGCGAACTCGTTCGGCGACGATCGAATCTTCATCGAGAAATTCGTAACCCAGCCGCGCCATATCGAAATTCAGGTGCTGTGCGACAGCCACGGCAATGGCATCTATCTGGGCGAGCGCGAGTGCTCGATCCAGCGCCGGAACCAGAAAGTGGTGGAAGAAGCGCCGTCACCCTTCCTTGACCCCGAGACCCGCAAAGCGATGGGTGAACAGGCTGTAGCCTTGGCCAAGGCCGTGAACTATGCCAGCGCTGGGACGGTGGAATTCATCGTCGATGGCGACAAGAACTTCTATTTCCTGGAAATGAACACCCGCCTTCAGGTGGAACATCCGGTAACCGAACTGATCACCGGCGTCGATCTGGTCGAACAGATGATCCGCGTGGCCGCAGGTGAGAAGCTGTCGATCACACAGGATGATGTGACGCTGACCGGCTGGGCCATCGAAAACCGTCTTTACGCAGAAGACCCTTATCGCAATTTCCTGCCGTCGATCGGCCGCCTGACCCGATATCGCCCCCCGCACGAGGTTGCTGCTGGCCCAATGCTGGTGAACGGCAAATGGCAGGGTGACGCGCCCGAAGGCGAGGCCGCAGTGCGCAACGACACCGGCGTATTCGAGGGCGGCGAGATCAGCATGTACTACGATCCGATGATCGCCAAGCTGTGCACCTGGGCCCCGACCCGCGAGAAAGCCATCGAGGCGATGCGCGTGGCGCTGGACAGTTTCGAGGTCGAAGGCATTGGTCACAACCTGCCGTTTCTGTCCGCTGTTATGGATCACCCGAAATTCGTCAGCGGTGACATGACAACGGCGTTTATTGCCGAGGAATATCCTGATGGGTTCGAGGGTGTCGAACTGCCCGAGGGTGACCTGCGACGCATCGCGGCCTCCTGCGCGGCGATGCATCGTGTCGCTGAGATCCGCCGCACTCGCGTATCGGGCCGGATGGATAACCATGAACGCAAGGTTGGCACCGATTGGGTCGTCACCTTGCAGGGGCAGGAGTTCTCATTGACCACTGATGCCGATCCCGATGGCTCGACCGTGACCTTCGATGACGGCACCGCTTATCGCGTGACGTCCGACTGGACGCCCGGCGATCAATTGGCTGTTCTGGACGTTGACGGCAGCCCGCTGGTGCTGAAGGTCGGCAAGGTATCCGGTGGCTTCCGCATCCGGAATCGGGGCGCTGATCTGAAAGTACACGTACGCACGCCGCGTCAGGCCGAGTTGGCCAAGTTAATGCCGGAAAAACTGCCACCTGATACGTCGAAAATGCTGCTCTGCCCGATGCCCGGTCTGATCGTGAAGGTCGATGTCGAAGTCGGGCAGGAAGTACAGGAAGGTCAGGCGCTATGCACCGTCGAGGCGATGAAGATGGAAAACATCCTGCGCGCCGAGAAGAAGGGTGTTGTTGCCAAGATCAATGCAGGCCCCGGTGACAGCCTTGCCGTAGATGACGTGATCATCGAGTTCGAATGATCATGTCCGCGCCGTTGCCACAACGTCAAAGGGTCCCGGTGGGTTGCGCCGGAGCCAGCGAGCGCGGTTCGGGTGGTCAGCCACCTTCGCGCCGTTCGCGGATCTCGCGCTGGCGCAAGGGCGTTTTGTCAATCGAACGGCCGATTTCACGCACGCTCCACGGGGATGGTTTGCGCAGCTTGACGACGCCATCCTTGTCAACAAAGACCATCTGGAACCCACGCGGGCGCAACTGCGACCGGATCGGGGACCGGGCAGACGGATCGGTATCGGTCAAGACAACCACATCGCGATCCCGCATCGCCTCTTCGCCCTCGATCAGCATGTCGAGCTGCTGTTGGAACCGTGGATCGGCGGGCGTGTCGGCAAAAACGACAATCGGACGGCTGACCCAGAGAAATTCGCTCAGGTCGCTGTCCGCTGTGGGGCGGACATATTCGTCCTCGGCAGGTGCGGTCCCGTCGGCGGCCAGGGCGGCCAGCGGGAATAGTGCCGAGAAAACAAGGGCAAGCGTACGGATCATGGGGCCTCCTGTTCCATCGAATATAGCCCCTGTTCCGCGGAATGCGACCGCCGGAATGCGGATGGACGTCAAAAAAGCGTACGCGTTTGGCGTTGTGGTGGATTAGGCGCATGGAAATCACACTGCATTTCGGGGCGCATCGCTGCGCCACCACCAGTTTTCAGGAATACATGCGCCGCAATACGCCAACGCTGGCCAAGCAAGGCATCTTGTTCTGGGGGCCGGAGGAAGTCAGGGAAACCGCCCTGCATGGGCTCAAGTCCATGACCAGCGAATCCCACGCCATGCTGCAACGAGAGCTCGACCGCTGCGAGGCACAAGGCATCACACATCTTCTCGTCAGCGAAGAGAACTTTCTGGGCATGATGCAACAGAACCTCAATCGAGGAGAGCTTTACCCCGAAGCGCAATTGCGCGCCCAATTGGTAGCTCGGGCTTTCGGTAACCGCGTGACCCGGATTGGGCTGAACATTCGTGCGCTCAGCGAATATTGGATTTCGGTCACCAGATATGCAGTCCGAAACAGGAAGCATTTCAATGGAATGCTACGCTGGAAAAAGATCGCTCAACATGATCGGAGCTGGCAGGCGGTGGTTTCAGATCTTGCGCACGCCTTTCCTGAAACACCCATACTGGTGCTCCCGTTCGAGGAGTTTTCGGGCCGCTCGAACATGCAATTGGCGCGACTGGTGAGCATGGAAGCCCCGACCGATGGGGCGGATCTATGGCTCAACAAAGGTGCAGAACAGGTCGTGCAAGACCCAAACAGCACCCAGCAAATGAAACTGTTGACGAAATACGCGGATGACCTGTCGTGGCTGGCATCCGGAGCTGACGGGTTGGCATCGCTATGCGTCCTGCCTGAAACAGCTCGTGGCTCTGCCGCGCCCGCTTGAGAGAGAATTGACAAGAGGATTAAGCAATGACCGACACAAAGGACTGGCAGGCGCTGGCTGAGAAAGAGCTGCGCGGTCGCCCGTTGGACGATCTGACCAAAGAGACGCTGGAAGGGATCAATGTCAAACCGCTCTATACAGCCAAAGATATCGCCGATCTGCCGCATATGGGAGCGCTGCCCGGTTTCGGACCGTTTACACGCGGGGTAAAGGCTACCATGTATGCCGGGCGTCCTTGGACGATCCGGCAGTATGCGGGTTTTTCGACCGCCGAGGAATCAAACGCTTTCTACCGCCGCAACCTTGCCGCAGGTCAGCAGGGCGTGTCGGTGGCGTTCGATCTGGCGACGCACCGGGGCTATGACAGCGACCATCCTCGCGTAGTCGGCGACGTTGGCAAGGCCGGTGTGGCGATTGACAGTGTTGAGGACATGAAGATCCTGTTCGATGGCATCCCTCTGGATAAAGTCTCTGTCTCGATGACCATGAACGGTGCGGTGATCCCGATTCTGGCCAGCTTCATCGTCGCGGGCGAAGAGCAGGGGCACGACAAGTCCGTCCTGTCCGGCACCATTCAGAATGACATTCTGAAAGAGTTCATGGTGCGCAACACCTATATCTACCCGCCCGAGCCGTCGATGCGGATCATTTCGAATATCATCGACTATACGTCGAACGAGATGCCGAAATTCAACTCGATCTCGATCTCGGGCTATCACATGCAAGAGGCCGGGGCGAACCTGGTGCAGGAATTGGCCTATACTCTGGCCGATGGGCGCGAGTACGTACGCGCTGCGACCGAGGCCGGAATGGACGTGGATAAGTTCGCGGGCCGCCTGTCCTTCTTCTTTGCCATCGGCATGAATTTCTTCATGGAGATCGCTAAACTGCGCGCCGCGCGTACGCTTTGGCATCGGGTGATGACCGAGTTCGGGGCAAAGTCAGAGCGCTCGAAAATGTTGCGCACCCACTGTCAGACTTCGGGCGTCAGCCTGCAGGAACAAGACCCCTATAACAACGTGGTCCGTACCGCTTATGAGGCGATGAGCGCGGTGCTGGGCGGCACCCAGTCGCTGCACACAAACGCGCTGGACGAAGCCATTGCGCTGCCCACCGATTTCTCGGCCCGCATTGCGCGGAATACGCAGTTGGTGCTGCAAGAGGAAACTGGCGTGACCGACGTGGTCGATCCGCTGGCGGGCTCGTATTACATCGAAAGCCTGACCAATGAGCTGATCGAAAAAGCCTGGGCCCTGATGGAAGAGGTCGAGGAAATGGGCGGTATGACCAAAGCCGTGGCCAGCGGTATGCCCAAGCTGCGCATCGAGGAAAGTGCGGCGCGGCGTCAGGCTATGATAGACCGGGGCGATGAGGTGATCGTCGGGGTCAACAAATACCGCAAGGAACAGGAAGACCCGATCGACATTCTGGACGTCGACAACGTGGCCGTTCGCGAAGCTCAGGTCGCGCGTCTGGAGCGTATCCGCGCAACCCGGGATGAGGCCGCCTGCCAGCACGCGCTGGAGGCCCTGACCAAAACCGCCCGCGACGGCGGCAACCTGCTGGCCGCCGCCGTCGAGGCCGCCCGCGCCCGTGCATCCGTAGGAGAGATCAGCATGGCAATGGAAAAGGAATTCGGCCGCCACCGCGCCGAGGTCAAAACCCTGGCCGGTGTTTATGGCGCCGCCTATGAAGGCGACGAAGGCTTTGCCGCGATTCAGAAGTCGATCGAGGAGTTTGCCGAAGCCGAAGGTCGCCGGCCCCGCTTGCTGGTGGTCAAGATGGGTCAGGATGGCCACGACCGGGGTGCCAAAGTAATCGCCACGGCCTTTGCCGATATCGGCTTCGACGTGGATGTGGGCCCTCTGTTCCAGACCCCGGCCGAGGCGGCTCAGGATGCGGTGGACAACGATGTGCACGTGATCGGGATTTCTTCGCAGGCAGCGGGGCACAAGACTCTGGCGCCGCAGTTGGTCAAGGAGCTCAAGAAAGCCGGGGCCGAGGACATCATCGTCATCTGCGGCGGTGTGATCCCGCAGCAGGACTATCAATTCCTCTACGATCACGGCGTCAAGGCGATCTTTGGTCCCGGCACAAATATCCCCGAGGCCGCACAGGACATCCTGAACCTGATCCGCGAGGCACGTGGCTGAAGCCTTGGAAATTCGAGATTTTCGAGACGAAAACTCTTGTGATACAAAGCCTTCAGCGAAGACTTGGGTCGTAAGGGCAGCGCGTTTTCGCGCTGTCTTTTTTTGATGCAGCAGGAGGGTGCCAATGCAACTTGATCATCTGGCCGTGTCCGGGGAGACGCTGGACGAGGCGGCAGCCCATGTGGAACAGGCGCTTGGTGTCCGATTGCAGCAAGGCGGCAAACACGCAAAATTTGGCACCTACAACCGGCTTCTGGGTCTTGAAAACGGACTATACCTTGAGGCCATCGCCATCGACCCGGATGCGCCACCCCCGGAACATCCAAGATGGTTCGATCTGGATCGGTTCAATGGGCGCGCACGGCTGACCAACTGGATATGCCGCGTGACGGATATCGAAAGCGTCACCATGCCCGATGGCCCGGTTGCGCCGATCGACGTTGAACGGGGCGCGTTGCGGTGGCGTATGGCAGTGCCGGGGTCAGGGCGATTGCCCTTCGACAATCAATACCCGGCGCTAATCCAATGGCGCGGCGATCTGCACCCCGCCGTAATGCTGCAGGCCAGCGGTTGCCGCTTGCGCCGCCTTGTTGTCTATCACCCCGAGGCGTTGGAGCTTGCACGACTGCTCGGCAAACTCGACCTAATCGAATTCGACACCGGCCCTGTCGCGATGCGGGCCGAATTCGATACGCCCTGGGGCGGGCGTGTGCTGGAATGATCGTCCGGGCAGCTAAAACCGCGGACGCGGCTGCGATTGCGGCGATCACAAATGCGGTTATCGAAGATACGCTGATCACATTCACAACGGCACAGCGGTCGACCGAGAGCATTGCCGAGGACATCGCCGCGCGATCCGGTCGCTATCTGGTTGCCGTGTCAAATGATCAGGTCGTTGGCTTCGCAACTTATGGCCCGTTTCGGTCGGGGCCGGGCTATGTGCATACGCAAGAGCACTCGATTCAGCTTGCGCAACAGGCGCGCGGGCAGGGGACGGGTCGTGCCTTGATGACCGCGCTTGAAGATACGGCGCGTGCGGATGGGGTTCATGTTCTGGTCGCCGGAATCTCTTCGGCCAACCCCGGCGCGATTGCTTTTCATGCGGCTTTGGGGTTTTCCGAGGTGGGTCGCATGCCCGAGGTTGGCCGCAAGTGGGACCGCTGGCTTGATCTTGTTCTGATGCAGAAAATTCTTTCTCCAGATCGCACCTGACAGTTGCGACATCGCGCGTTAGGGTGCGCCCATGTCGATCTGGACCCGAATATCCGATGCCATCAGTGCGCTTGCACAGGGCGAAAGCCTGACGGCCGTTTTTGAGAAACTGCGCACCCCGCCGGAACGCTCGGTTGCGTTTGCCATCGCTGTCATCGCGCTGGGTGCAAAAATGGCCAAGGCCGATGGGCAGGTGACGCGCGACGAGGTTACCGCCTTTCGCGAGGTTTTTCAGATCGCCCGCGATGACGAGGCCGGTGCGGCCAGGGTGTTCGACATGGCGCGCACGGATGTGGCGGGCTATCAAGACTACGCCCGCAAGATCTCGCGGATGTTTGGCGATGACAGCACCACGCTTTGCGATCTGATGGAGGGGCTGTTTCACATCGCCATGGCGGATGGGTTCTACCATCCGAACGAGAACGAGTTTCTGGAACAGGTCAGCCGAATCTTCGGCCAGACCGAAGCGCAGTTCATGGCATTGCGCGCACGGTTCGTCCCTGATGCGCCAAACGATCCCTATACGGTTCTGGGGGTCGCGCGCGACATGCCGATCCCCGAGATTCGCAAGGTCTGGCGACAATTGGTCCGCGACACGCATCCGGATGCGATGATGGCACGGGGTGTTCCGGAAGAAGCCGTGCGGTTGGCGGAAAAAAAGATGATCGACATCAACCGTGCCTGGGACGAGATCAACGGTGCAAAGGTCTAGGCCATGCGTCTGGCGACCTACAACATAGAATGGTTTGCCAACCTCTTTGATCGCAACGATGAGCTGATCGCGGATAACAGCTGGTCCGGCCGCCACGACATCACCAAGGCCCAGCAGATCGAGGCCATCGCCAAGGTGCTGACCGCATTGGATGCAGACGCGGTTCTGATCGTCGAGGCACCGAATACGGGAAAGTCGCAAAACACTGTGCGCGCGTTACAACGATTTGCCGAGGCTTTTGATCTGCGAACGGTACAAGCAGTCATGGGGTTCCCAAATGACACGCAGCAGGAATTGGCCTTGTTGTTCGACCCCAAGGTTCTATCGGTGCGCCATGACCCACAAGGCGAACCAGCCGAGGACACCGGCAGCCGCGATGCACCGCGTTTTGACACTGTGTTTCGTATCGATCTGGATGTGGACGCGACCGAGGATCTGGTGCGGTTTTCGAAGCCTCCGATGGAACTGGCTGTTGCAACCGCGCGGGGCCACGCCTTTCGCCTGATCGGGGCGCATCTTAAGTCCAAAGCGCCTCATGGCGCAGCCTCGCGCGACGAAGCGATACGGATTTCGATTTCCAACCGGCGCAAGCAATTGGCTCAGGCGATATGGCTGGCGCAACGGGTCGCGGAACATAGCGCGAAAGATGAGGCGGTGATACTGCTGGGCGACTTGAACGACGGGCCGGGGTTGGACGAATTTGAACATCTGTTCGGGCGTTCCTCGGTCGAGATTTTGCTCGATTCCGGGCTTTATGATCCGCACGCGGTTCAGGCGCATGGCCCTCGGGCACATACCGCCCTCTCCACCGCGCGGTTCGCCCGTCCGGGCGAGGGTCGGTACCTTGAGGCGCTGCTGGATTACGTCATGGTCAGCCCGGAATTGCGCGCTTATCGGCCAGACTGGCGCATCTGGCATCCCTTCAGGGACAGCGTCTGCTATAGCGCACCAGAGCTGCGCGAGGCTCTGTTGATGGCGTCAGATCACTTTCCGGTAACGCTGGATATTGATCTGTAACCTTTCAACCAAGCCGGTCATCCCTTATATTTGAAGCATGACACGCTTCCTGATGATCCTAGTTGTTTGCGTCGGCCCGACCGCTCCTGCCTTTGCACAGGACGACGAACCAAAATCGCTGATGGAGCGGGGGGCGGAACTGTTCCTCGAGGGACTGCGGGAAGAAATGGAGCCCACGTTCGAGGATCTGCGCGGGCTTGCCGATCAGTTCGGACCCGCCATGCAGTCCTTTGTTCAGGAAATGGGTCCTGCGCTGGCGGAGCTCGCTGCGCAGGTCAGGGATTGGAGCGCCTATGAAGCGCCCGAGATGCTGCCCAATGGCGACATCATTATCCGCAAGAAACCAAAACCTGATCTGCCTGAAGTGCAAGAACCTACACCCGAGGGCTTTACCGATATCTGAGACACGCGCGTCAGCCGCGCATGATGACTCGGGTTTCCGACTTCAGCGCGTTTGCGAGGGAATTGAAACGCACCTCGGCCACTTCGTTGAAGAAAGGCGTGCCGCTTTTGGGCAATATCAGATCAAGTTTCTGCTTTTTCGGAAAGTACCGCAGCTGACCCATCGCCGCATCTGGTTGCATCCGCAACATCGCGCCAAACCGCATGGCTTTGCCTAAAATCTCGGCCTGTTTCTGTTCGCGCTCATCCAATAGCTCATACAGAGGCGTGAACCGGTCGCCTTCACGCTTGTTGCGATAGCGATGCTGCAGCGCCAGTCCGATAAACACACGTTCCGCGTGTTTGAGCCCACTCATATTGGCGCGAGTGACGTATTCAAAGCAGACCTCGGCGCGGTAATCGGGATGGGCGCGCCAGCTGACATCGTGCAACAGGCAGGCGGCCTTGATCAGACGAATTTTTTGCTGCGGTGCCGACTTGAACAGCGGCATCGCGAAATCGAACAGATGTTTGCCGAAACCCGGCTGCCGCGCATCTTTGGATTCGGCAAAGCGGCTGGCCTCGATCAGCGGGTCCCGGTCACGCAGTCGTTGCGGCATTTGCTGGTACAGCAACCCCTCACGGATACCATAGCTTGAGATGGCGATGTCTTTGGGTTTGAAGGTCCGGATCAACCGGGCCAGCACATCCATCGCATAGGGAATAAGCGCCATCCGCGAGCTTGAGACACCTGCTTGGCTGCGCAATTTGTCCGGATCGCCTTTTTCGATGAATTTGATGGTTTCACGCACCGATTTGTGCGTCATCCGGTATTCATGCAACACGTTCAGCGGGTACCCCCTGCGCAGCATGTCCAGCCGCGCGAAGGCACGCCAACTGCCGCCGACCAGAAACAGACGATCGCGCTGCGGACCCATCTGGTCCCGCATCTCTTCAAGCGTCTTTTTGATATGCGCTTTTCTGGCGCGTCGCCCGCCTTTGATATCGCGCAGTTTCAACGGACCAAGCGCCGAGGTCATCCGGCGTCCCACCTCGCCTTCGCCGATTTCAGCCAGTTCGACAGACGATCCGCCGATGTCGCAGATCAGACCATAGGCCCCGGGCCAGCCCAGCAACACGCCCTGGGCAGACAGGCGGGCCTCTTCTTCGCCGTTGACGACATTGATGGTCAACCCGGTTTGCGCCTTGACCTGTTCGCAGAATTCAGGGCCATCTTCGGCCTCGCGCACCGCGGCGGTAGCAACTGCGTGCAGCGCAGGCAGCCCCAGATCCTTGGCGAGCGCTTGAAAACGCAACAGGGCTGCCATAGCACGCTCGCGCCCACGGGGGTTCAGGCGACCGGTATCGGACAGGCCAGCGCCCAACTCGCACATCACCTTTTCGTTGTAGAAATAGGCCGGAGACCGCGCCGCGCCGTCAAAAATGACCATTCGGACCGAGTTTGATCCCACATCCACAACTCCGACCCGCGACAGGGCCCGCGCGCCGGGATCGTCGAACAGCGGTTTGCCAAACACACCGTAATCCGCTGCGTCAGTCTTGGCGGTTTGTTTCATTGTGTCCCCAGTCCTTTGGATCACAGGATGCGAAATCGTCCGATCCGGGTCAATCATCCGTATTGTCCGCCGACTGCAACGCATTCAGGCTGCGCGCAGCCAACGCGCGGGTGATCTCGCGCTTCTCGGTCAGGGCGAGGTCGTCAAGATACCCGACCACCGTGGCCGCTGTTTCAAAACTGCGATCCATATGCTTGACCAGATAGGCGATCACATCGGGGCCCGGGTTCAATTGACGATCGACAAATAGCTTGGCGAGCACCGCACCAAGCAGAGCGTCATCGGGGGCTTCCAGCGCAACATGGTGCGCACCTTGAACCCGGCTGTGCAGATCGGCGAGTGTGAGGCCCCAGAATTTCGGAGCAACCCGTCCGGTCATCAGCAGCGCGTTGCCTTCGGCAAGGGTCAGGTTGTGCAGGTGAAACAGGGCATTCTGCTGTTCCACATCCCCGGCTATGACCGGCACATCCTCGACCGCAACGGGTTTGCTGGCCAGGTCCGGGACGTCTTCGTACCGCAGCGCCGCCGCTTGCACAATTTGCGCACCGGTTTCAGCGGCCCAGACATGTGCCAAATGGGTCTTGCCCGCCCCAGCCGGCCCGGTCAGAACCAGCTTGTTTCCGGGCCACGAAGTTGCCGAGATCATCGCAACGGCCAGCGCATTTGAGGGTGAGACAAAAAAGTCCTCGCGCCCCAAGGCTGTCTTGGACGGAAGATCGAAACTCAGTTGAGTGGCCATTTACTCGGGGTCCTGAGTCGGCCCTTCAAGGCCCGTGTATAGGCGGCTATGCAAATATTGCTGCGTGCCAAACCGCGCCAGAACGCCAAGGGCCGCGGCCACCGGGACAGCGACCAGCATCCCGACAAAACCAAACAAAGCGCCGAAAACCGACAGTGCCAACAACAGCCAGACCGGGTGCAGACCAACCGAACTGCCGACCAGTTTTGGGGTCAGGAAATTGCCCTCGGTCACCTGGCCCAGCATGAAGATACCCGCGACCATTGCGACGTGCACCCAATCCCCCCAGAACTGGAATAAGGCCAGACCAATAGCCAGCGCGCCCCCGATCAATGCGCCGAGATAGGGGATAAAGGTCACCAGCCCAGCGATGGCCCCGACAATCAGGCCAAACTGCAAGCCGACGACCATCAAGGCAATGGCGTAATAGGTGCCAAGGATCAGGCAAACGGTGCCCATTCCGCGCACGAATGAGGCCAGAACGGCGTCAATCTCTCCCGCCAGGCGCATGATCGTTGGGGCGTGGTCGCGGGGCAGCAACTCGCCAATGCGGGCGATCATGCGATCCCAGTCCAACAGCATATAGACGGCGACAACCGGCACGATCACCAGCAGAACCACCACGTTGATGGCAGATCCGACCGAGGCCAGCACGGTTTGCAGAACATCCCCAGTTTTGGATTTCAGCGTTTCACCGAACGAAACAAGCATCTGGTGTGTGCTCGATTCACGGTCCAGCAGCGAAGGGAACTGTTTCTCGATGAAAGCCCGCAATTCCTTGAACAGGCTGGGCATGACGTCGATCAGGTCCAGCAGCTGAGTGATCAGCGCCGGAACCACCATCACGATCATCAGGACAAATGCCAACACGCCGACAACGGTAATCAACGCAGTGGCCGCAACCCGGGAAAAGCCCAGCTTTTCCAAGCGATCAGCGACCGGATCCAAGAAATAGGCAATCGCGCCACCGATAACAAAGGGCAGCAATACGTCGCCGAGCAGCCACAGCACCACGACAAAAACCGCAGCGGCAACGCCCCAGTACCTCAGCTGATCCTTCACCGGCAAAGCCATGGCGCATTCCCTTGTTGCACAGCGTTGCCGTGTTCTTGGCCCATGACGCCTTGCGATGCAAGCGGTTCATGGCGCGCGCCTTTTTGACGCTTCAGTCGGCTAGTGTCCCCAGTTCCGGCGTATCGCTCGTCGCTGTTTCGTCGGGCCAGTTGGTCCGCCAGATTTCGGCCGACCAATGTCCGCAATGCACCGCAGGCCGGTCGAATCCGGGCAAGGCGGGCAACAGGGGCGCGACCACCACATCGTGACGCGGGACCGCGAAGTATGGAAACGAGTACCGTTCCTTGCCGGACCGATTGACCACACGGTGTGGTGTCGATTTCAACCGCCCGCCCGACCACAGCTCCAACATATCTCCGATATTGACGACAAAGCCCTCGGGCGGGCAATCGGGTGTGATCCAGCCTCGATCGCGCGTCTGCACCTCCAGCCCGCCGACTGGATCGGGGGCGATGATGGTCAGTGCGTCGGTATCCTTGTGCGGGTGTATGCCGTAACCATCTTCGCCAGGGGCCTGAGGCGGGTAATGCAACAGGGTCATGTTGGTCATCGGGTCGCGGAAAGCATCGCATAGCGTGTTAGGTTTCAGTTCAAGGCCAATCTCAAGCGCGCCCAGCAGAGCTTCGGCTACACGATCCAGCTGCGACCAGTAGCCCAGCAGAATCTCGCGTGCCTCTGGGATTTCGCGGGGCCAGCGATTTGGGCCGTAAAGCGCACATTCCTGCCGGATCGATGCGCCTGCTGCCACTTCGTAATGCAGTTTGTAGCCTTCGTATTTGTCCGCAACACCCGACCCGTCATTCGGAGAGAAAAACCCCATCGGGATGTAGCCGCGATAGTTCTCGCGGGTGATCGCCTGGTCCCATTTGCGCGATTCCTCGATGTCGAAAATCGCGCGGACCGCCTGTCGGACCTGATCCACAGATTGCTGGGATATGCCGGTTCCAGTGATCGACAGAAACCCGATGCTGGTGCAGGCGTCCATTATCCGTTGGACAACGCTATCACGCGCTGCCGTATCGGACTCCGCCAACGGCGCGATGTCGATGGTTGGAATCTGCGCCATCAATTGATCCTGACCCCCTGGCGTTGCAGCTCTTTCTGGACCGGGGCAAGGTCCATCTGGTCAGGATCCTGATTGGATTTCAGAGACAGCGCGGCAGCGATGCCCGCGCCTTGGCCCATAACGGCGCAGCAGGACATGTTGCGCGTCGCTGCGTGTGCCACCCGGTCCGACCCATGCGAACGTCCGGCGACCAGCAGACCCTTAACGCCCTTCGGCAGCATCGAGCGATAGGGAATCTGCATATACCGCCCGGTGGTGGGTAGGATCAGAATGCCGTAGCCGTCGATGAATTCAGGGTAGATGCCGATCGAATCCTCGAACCGGCCCTGATGACGGGCATCGTCTTCGGTCATGTTGTAGACGGCGTCGATCTTGCGGGTGTCACGGATGCCGATGGTCATTCCGAAATTTCTGAGCCGTGCGTTTTCGCAGCCTGGCATGAAACGACGCAGCGCTTCGATCGCCAGCATGGATTGTCGGCGCCCCTCGATCTCGCCGCGGGTCAAACTGTCGGGGTCGGTTCCGTCGATCTCATCCAGATGAATGAGGTTCATATAGGTCAACTCACCGGTGTCATGCATGGCTCCCCAGGTGCCCGCGATGGTGTTCAGATGCGGTGGGATCAGACCTTCTTCGATGGCCTGCTGGAACGGTTTCTTGACGAAGGGCGAGAACATGTCGTCCTCTTTGCCCGAGGTTTCGATATTCCATTCGCCGCCGCCGCCCCAGTCCTTGTAGGTCTGCGGGTCAGATTTGATCCCTTCCATAAAGGCGCGCTTATCGACGCCTGCCAGATGGAACATGACCGAGGCAGCCATCATGTCCTCGCGCGCCGTTTTGAATGTTGGCGCACCCGCACGATAGGCCACGTCCGCGTCGCCTGTAGCGTCGATCACCACGCGGGCCAGAATGGCCTCGCGCCCGGCCTTGGATTCGGTGATGACACCTGTGATCCGGTTGCCCTCCATGATCGGAGCAACGAACTGCCGGTGTAGCATGGGATGCACGCCGGCTTCTTCGACCAGCTTGTCCGCAACCAGCTTGAACCCTTCGCTGTCCAGTTCATAGCTGAGCGACTGGCTTTCCGGCACCGCCGCGCCCATATCCTTGGCGCGGGTTTCGAATTCCATGCCGATCCCACCGGCCTCGACTGTCTGTTCGTGACGGTACCAGGCAAAGCCTTCGACGCCGACAGCGGTGATGTTGCCACCCATGCAGCCGAACCGGTCCATCAATGTAACCTCGGCCCCGGCGCGCGCCGCTGATAGCGCAGCCGCCAGACCCGCAGGGCCGGAACCCACTACCAGCACATCGGTCTTTTGAATGACGGGGATCTCGCGGGCGGGTTCGGTGATTGTCTGCATCGCGGCCTCTGTTGACTTGTCGCTGTGTTAGGTTTGAGCGTCCTGATTGGCAGGTCAATCAAAAAACCGACTGGTCCCAAGTCGCAAAAACACCAATGCGCGATTGCCCCCGGCGGGGCTTTGGCATAATCACCGTTGAAGTCGAATTCTTTGCTTTGAAGGTCAAACAATGCGCCTCAGCCGTTACTTTCTGCCCGTTCTCAAGGAAAACCCGTCCGAGGCTCAGATCGTCAGCCATCGGCTGATGCTGCGCGCGGGCATGATCAAACAGGCCGCCGCTGGTATCTATTCCTGGTTGCCGCTGGGGTTCAAAGTGCTGCGCAAACTGGAAAACATTGTACATGAGGAACAGGCGCGGGCGGGCCATATCGCGATCCAGATGCCGATCCTGCAATCGGCCGACCTGTGGCGCGAATCCGGCCGGTATGACGATTACGGTCAGGAAATGCTGCGGATGAAGGACCGGCATGACCGTGACATGCTGTATACGCCGACCGCCGAGGAACTGGTGACCGATATCTTCCGCGGCCATGTCAGCAGCTACAAAGACCTGCCGCTGACGCTCTATCAGATCCAGTGGAAATTCCGTGATGAAATCCGTCCGCGTTTCGGCGTGATGCGGGGGCGCGAGTTCTATATGAAAGACGGCTACAATTTCGACCTCACCAAAGAGGACGCGCTGCACGCCTATAACCGCCATCTGGTCAGCTATCTGCGCACTTATGAGCGTATGGGCCTGCAAGCCATCCCCATGCGCGCCGATTCCGGCCCGATCGGCGGTGACGACACACATGAATTTCTGGTGCTGGCCGATACCGGTGAGTCCGAGGTTTTCTATGACAGCGCCGTCACTGACCTGACCTTTGGCGATCGTGAGATCGATTACGACAGCCGCGAACAGTGTCAGGCGATCCTGGAAGAGTTCACCTCGAAATACGCCCGCACCGACGAAACCCATGACGAGGCGCTGTTCAATCAGATCCCCGAGGAACGCCGCCGCGTTGCGCGCGGAATCGAAGTCGGCCAGATTTTCTATTTTGGCACCAAGTATTCCGAGCCCCTCGGCGCGACCGTGCAAGGCCCTGACGGTAAACCTGTTCCGGTCCATATGGGCAGCCACGGCATTGGTGTCAGCCGCCTGATCGGCGCAATTATCGAAGCCAGCCATGACGACAAGGGCATTATCTGGCCCGAAGGCGTGACGCCTTTCCATTGCGGCATCGTGAATCTGAAGCAAGGTGATGAAGAGGCGGATGCGGCCTGTGACAAGATCTACGGCGCGTTGACCGCGCTGGGCCTTGAGCCGCTTTATGATGACCGCAACGAACGGGCAGGGGGCAAGTTTGCCACAATGGACCTGATCGGCCTGCCGTGGCGCATTACCGTTGGCCCGCGCGGTCTGAAAAACGGTGTGGTCGAACTGACCAGCCGTCGCACTGGCGAAAGCGAAGAACTTAGCCCCGAGGCCGCAGTGGCGAAAATCGCTGAGATTTATGCCGGCATCGCCTGAACAAGGCGATGCGTGCGAAACTTATGAACGGCTGACTGTTGGCCGGGCGGCCAGCAGATCGCCATCTGCGTCATGACCCCGGGCCACAACGATTGGACGGCCCATGCGGCTGACCAGCTCTTTCAGGTCCAACCCCAGAAACCGTAGCCCGCAGACGCGTTCGTTTGTGGCGCGATCTGTCACGCAGAGCGATCCCTGACGAAACGCGAGACGATAGCCCTTGTCCCGCATTATGTCAGCCAGGCTTGCCCAACTTGCGGCGGTTGCGAACAAAGGACGGATCGCCGCACGCAGCAGCGCCGCTGTTTCACAATCCAATTCTGATGATGCTTTGCGGGCCAAAACAGGGCCCGATTCATAAATGTTCTCTTGAATACCCATGAGCGACCTCCCGCTCGTAACTCTTAAAACTGTGTCCCCCGAACTTTAGGGTGACAAAATTACACAAAATAAGCAAACCGCGAAATAAAGTTACGCCTTAAATGTTGCTTTATGGACTCGCATTATTGCTCAACTACTCACATTGACTTCATAGCTGAAACAATAAGCCCTTGTCTGTGAAGGGCTTCACAACTGGCGGTATATCGGAAAAGAAATACATTCTCGGCTGGCAAGAGTGGTTTTGTCAGAAACCGAAGACTGATTCGGAGTTTCTGAATGCAGGGGCCTGTTTCCCGGCGAGCGAAGGCGCCAGGCGTGGTGGGAATAGCACTACTGGCTTGACCATCCCGCGAAATGCCGAAAGGGTCGCCGCAAAACAAATGCCGGAGCAGTAATGGCCAAGACGCCCCCGCCTTTTGCCCCATTCGAATGGAAAATCGCCTGGCGCTATCTGCGCGCCCGCCGCGCCGAGGGCGGTGTCAGCGTGATGACGTGGATTTCTTTGATCGGAATTACGCTGGCGGTTTTCGCGCTGATTGCGACGCTTGCCGTGCGCTCGGGCTTCCGCTCGGAATTTGTCGGCACCATTCTGGGTGCCAATGCCCATGTCACCGTCTATTCCGCGGGCGAGATCGATGCGCAGGGCCGTGTTGACCGGACCATTGAGGACTACGACGGCATGGCGGCCCGGATAGCCAAGGTGCCGGGCGTTGAACGCACCGCCCCGCTGGTTAAGGGGCAGGTGCTGCTGACCAATCGGGACCGCAGCACTGGTGTCGAAGTCTATGGTATTCGCCCGGACGACCTGTTCAGTCTGCCCGGTATTGCCGACAGTGAGCAAGCTTACGGAGACCTCTCGCAATTTGAGAACGGCATTGCCATCGGCTCGGGCGTGGCGCGGGCGATCGGGGCGACGGTTGGCGACAAGATCAAAATGACGTCGCCCAATGGGGTCAAGACCGCCTTTGGAACATCGCCTCGCGTGAATGCATATGACGTGGTCTATGTCTTTTCCGCAGGCCGCTATGACATCGACCGCACGCGGGTCTATATGCCCTTTGCCGAAGCGCAGAGCTTTTTCAACCGCGATGGCGTCGCGGATGAGATCGAGGTCATGGTCGCGCAGCCCGAAGATATGAACTCAGTTCTGATCCCGATATTGGACGCTGCGGGCGAACGCGCGCAGTTGTGGACGTGGAAGGATGCCTCGGGCGGGTTCCTGCGGGCGCTTGAGGTTGAGGACAACGTGATGTTCATCATCCTGTCGATCCTTGTTCTGATCGCGGCGATGAACATCGTTTCCGGCCTGATCATGTTGGTCAAAAACAAGGGCAGGGACATCGGCATCCTGCGCACAATCGGCCTGAGCGAAGGATCTGTGCTGCGTGTCTTCTTCATCTGCGGGGCGTTCACCGGCATCATTGGCACGGCGATGGGCGTCATTCTTGGCTGCCTGTTCGCGCTCTATATTGATCCGATCTTTTCATTCGTGAACTACGTGATGGGCGGCGGCGTCTGGGACCCGGCGATCCGGGGTATTTACGCTCTGCCTGCGGAACTGCACCTGTCGGATGTGCTCAAGGCCATCGGATTGTCACTTGGGCTTTCTTTCCTAGTTACATACTTCCCTGCCCGCCGCGCCGCGCGGCTGAACCCGGTTGAGGCGCTGCGCTATGAATGACGTAACTTTGCGGCTGAGCGGCCTGACCAAGACCTATCTCAAGGGCACGCCGGGCGAGGTGCAGGTACTGCGCGGCGCTGGACTGGAATTGCGCGCCGGTGAGGCGGTTGCTCTGGTAGCCCCGTCCGGAGCGGGAAAATCGACGCTGTTGCACATCGCCGGGCTATTGGATTCACCGGATGCGGGAAGCGTCGAGGTTGCAGGGCAGTCCGTCACCGGCAAAGGCGACCGCACCCGGACTGCGGTCCGCCGACAGGATGTCGGCTTTGTCTACCAATTCCATCACCTACTGCCTGAATTCACCGCGCTTGAGAATATCGTGCTGCCGCAACTGGCCAACGGTGTCTCGGAAAAGGCGGCCAAGGACCGGGCCATGACCTTGCTTGGTCGGGTCGGCGTGGACGCGCGGGCCGATCATCGCCCGGCGGCCCTGTCCGGCGGCGAACAGCAGCGTGTGGCCTTTTGCCGGGCACTGGCCAACAATCCACGCGTTTTGCTGGCGGATGAGCCAACTGGGAATCTGGACCCCGAAACCTCGGACCAGGTGTTCGAAGCGCTCATGACCCTTGTGCGCGAGGCGGGGCTTTCGGCGCTGATCGCGACTCACAACTTTGAATTGGCCGCCCGTATGGATCGGATGGTGCGATTGGACGCGGGGATGCTCAGGCCAGTTGAGTGATGGCGACCCCTGCGGCCATCACCGCGATTCCGCCCGCGCGCATCCATGTCAGCGGCGTCACCTGCGCGCCAAACAGCCCATAATGGTCAATCGCGGCGGTGCTGATTAACTGCCCCAGCAGGACAAAGAACACCGCGTTTCCAACCCCGAAATGCGGCGCTACATGGGTGATGGACAGTACGTAGAACGCGATCAGAATGCCTGCCAGAAACAAGTGTTTTGGGGCCTGCGCTGCTTTGGCAAACGCCTGACCTCCCGGCATTACCAGCAACACCAGTGCAGATGCGGCAAAAGCGATCGCAAACAGGATAACCGCCGCCGCAGTGGGCGAACCGATCAACCGCCCAAGCGCCGCGTTCAGCGCCGCTAGGATCGGAATGCCGATCCCTGCTGCCAGCATGATCGCTGCGTATTGTGTCATGAGGTGCCCCCGAATGTGCCGATCTCGTTGATCTGGATCATTGCGGCATCGCGACTGTCCGGCAAGCCTGTAAATGTCTGATTGCGTCGGAGGATAAGATGACGAATTGGTTGCTCGGGTTCATGAGCCTGGCGCTGGCCACGATGGCAGCGCAATGCGCCACAGCGCAGGATGCCGAAACTGGCGAGGAAATCTATCAGCACTATTGCGCAACATGTCACGGGCTGGACGCCACCGGACACGGCCCCATGGCGGGCGTGCTGGTTATTCAACCGACCAACCTGAAGGCACTGACTGATGCGGAGGGCGTCTTTCCCACTGCGCGGGTCGTAGCCAGAATCGACGGGCGTGACCCTTTGGTCAGTCACGGCAGCCCAATGCCGGTTTACGGCCCCTTTTTCGAAGGGAAAGATACGGCGATCAAAACGCCCGAGGGTCAGCCCATCCTGACCAGCCGACCGATTGCCGATCTGGTCGCCTATCTGAAAGCCTTGCAGACTCGCTAGCGCCTTACCGGCAGATACCTTCGATTTCCGCCCCGGCCCAGGGCAGCAATACGTCGCTTTCGCGCCGGCTTGCGGGCAGGGCAGCGAGGTCGAAATGCGGTTTCAGCATGTCATGCAGGCGTTTCGTGCGCGGCGCTCCGGGATCCAGCGCCCGGCAACACACATATTCTTCGACGATTGAGCCCTGTTGTTCGTAACCATAGGCCAGAAAGTCCGGCGAGGTATCCAGATCGAACAGATATGGGTCAGGCTCACGGCCATGCTCGGCCGCCGCACGCAGGGGGTGATAACCGGTTGTCCTGCGATTTTGCCACTGCCAGACATGCGTTACCTCATGCGCCAGCAACATCGCAGCGATCAGGTTCATCTTTTCGGGGTATTGCGACATGTAGTCGTCCAGATACCAGTCCCTGGTGAAATACACCCGGTTGAACAGGGCCACCGCCGCAGGTTTGCCCGTAACGGTTTCGGTCTTTACCGGCGGCAGTATCCGTTCGCGGCAGGCCAGACGTGGGCGCGCCTGACGGGTAAAGGTAATCGCGGCAACCGGCGCGCCTTTGACGAGTCGCACACGATCCGGGTTAATCGTTTCGCCGTGAATGTTCCCGATAAATGCGCGTTCCTGCGAGGTCATCTGGCGACCGCAGGAAACAAGAAGGATCAGGATCAAAACGAGAAAAACGCGCAGCATGAGGCAGAGCCTAATGCGCGCAGGCGGCGCTGCAAGCCGTTTTCACAGGCTCATGGCCAAAACCCGGCTGATTTCCGTAAGTGACCTTCCGGATTGATTCATCCATGTATTGAACGCCTCTTGCACGGCGGCCATAGCCTTCTTTGACGTAGCGGCCTTGTCGATGACACCTTCGGCGATCAGCCGCGCGGTGACATCTTGTGACAGGATGAAACTGTCGCGACCCGCAAAGCGCATGGCATATTGCGCCGACGCCCCACCCAGTCGCGACCCGCGCTTGCCCAGCATCGCCAGCAGACCAACGTAGTCGGTCGACGGCCATTCGCCTAGAATCTTGCCTGCGCCCCCTTCATCGCGGAGTTCCAGCAGAAACGCCGCGTTGTCGCGGACGGTCGCGATCTTGGTTCCGTTGCGCACGATCCGAGTGTCTTGCAGCAGCGCATCAAACTTTTCATCATCCATGAAAGCACAGCGCCCGATGTCAAAGCCGTCGAAGGCGGTTTCGAACCCGTCCCACTTGGCCTCGATCACCTTCCAGCTGAATCCGGCCTGAAAGATGGTTTTGGTGATAATGGAAAGCCACCGGTCGTCCGGCATCTCCGCGAGTTCTGCCGCAGGTTTGGGTTTGCTCAAGCCGCTCTCCAATGCCTCTGCGCCACCGTGGCGACCTGCGGCCAATTCGTAGATTTCATCAAAGTGACGCATGGTGTTTGCCCTCCACCTGGCAAGTGTTGCCGCTTTGTTCGTGCCTTGCAAGAGCAAGCCCCCAAACGCGTCGTAGAGCCAAGGGTAAAACGGTCAAAATCGACGGGTGATATTTATAATTGACTGGTCAATCAATTTCCCGCAATCTGCCGCCATCCAAAGACCGGAAATGCCGTGCCGCGCGTGGATGGGATAGTAAAGACAGAATTGCGCTAACCGATCCGGAGAATTCGGCAGCGTCAGCAAATGATGTCTTTTCTTATCGTCCTCAACTCGTGCATGTTGCGGTACGGTTTCGGTAAAAGAAACGCCCGTGGACGAGTCACCGATCGGCGCGGGCCAACGAAAGAAGACAGGGAGAATTTCCATGAAAAAACTAGGTGTCAGCCTTCTGGCTTTGACTGTGGCAAGTGCTGCAAGCGCAGCCGACATGGGTGCCGTGGACGAACCGATCAAACTGGCAATCAACGAATGGACAGGCCAGCACGTCACCACCCACGTCGCGGGCGAAATGCTCAAGGCCGCAGGCTATGATGTGGAATATGTGACCGCAGGCATGATGAACCAGTTCCAGGCGATTGCCGATGGCGACATTGCTGCAACGCTCGAGATCTGGTCCTCCAACGTTTCGGACGAATACGCCAAGAAAATTGACGAAGGCACAGTGGTTGAAATCGGTGATCTGGGTCTGGATGCCAAGGAAGGCATCGCTTACCCGGCACACGTTGCCGAACTCTGCCCGGGCCTGCCCGCGTGGGAGGCGCTGAAAGACTGTGCGCAGGTCTTCGCAACAGCCGAGACCTTGCCCGGCGGTCGTCTGGTTGACTATCCCGCCGACTGGGGAACACCCGGCGCGGACCGTATGACTGGCCTGGAGCTGCCGTTCAAAGCAGTCCCTGCCGGATCCGAGGGTGCGCTGATCGCAGAACTGCGCGCGTCGACCGAGCGCAAGTCGCCGCTGTTGATCACCTTCTGGCAGCCGCACTGGGCGATGTCGGCCTATGACGTGCAGTTCGTTGACCTGCCGGCGGGCGAAGAGGCGTGCTTCAACGATCCGGCATGGGGTCCGAACCCCAACGCGGTGAACGATTGCGATTTCTCGCCGTCGCGCATCTTCAAGGCCGGCTGGAGCGGAATGGAAGAGAAGTGGCCCGCCGCTTACGAAATCCTGACCAACTATCAACTGGCGGTTGAAGATCAGCAGCCGATGATGGGCGCGATCGACGTTGACGGTGGTTCCGTCGAAGAAGTCGTGGCCGCCTGGATGGCAGAAAACGAAGGCAAATGGCGTCCGGTCGTTGATGCCGCAACCCAGTGAGCCCCTTTAAGTGACTGACGCGAATACGCCAGCCATTGCCTGCCAGAATCTCTGGCAGGTCTTTGGGCCCGGCGCTGAAAAAGCCCTGACCGACGCGCTGGCTCGGTCAGGGAATGACGCCGACAAAGCAGCCACCGAATTGCGCGACGAGGGGTTTATTCCCGCTGTGCAGGACGCGAATTTCGAGGTCCGAGAGGGTGAGCTGTTCGTTATCATGGGGCTCAGCGGGTCGGGTAAATCCACACTGATCCGGTGTATCTCGCAATTGCTGCCCGGAACGGGTGGTGAAATCCGCGTGGATGGCGAAAATGTCATTGGGGCCTCCAAGAAAGCGCTGACGGAACTGCGCCGCAAGAAACTGGGCATGGTGTTCCAGCATTTCGGCCTGTTTCCACACATGACCGTTGCAGAAAACGTCGCCTATCCGCTGCGCGTTCAAGGGACTGGCAAAAAGGAACGACTGGCGCGCGCGCAAGAAGTGATTTCGCTGGTCGGGCTGGAAGGGCGCGAAGACAGCTTTCCCCGGCAATTGTCCGGCGGGCAACGTCAACGCGTGGGCATCGCTCGTTCGCTGGCTGTGAACCCCGATATCTGGTTTCTGGACGAGCCGTTCTCGGCCCTTGACCCGCTGATCCGCCGACAATTGCAGGATGAGTTCCTGCGCATTCAGGCGACGCTGCGGAAGTCCATCGTCTTCATCACACATGACATTCAGGAGGCGCTGAAGCTTGCCGACCGGATCGCCATCATGCGCGATGGCAAAATTGTGCAGATCGGCACGCCGACGGATATCGTGCTGCGCCCGGTGGACGATTATGTGCGCGAGTTCTCGAAAGATGTTGCCAAGGGGCAGCACGCCAAGGTCGCCTCGGTCATGCGCGAGGATGGCGAGCGAGGGCCGGATGATCCCGGCCTGACCACCGCAATGACGCTGGACGCCGCACTTGCGCATTGCATGGAACTGTATGAACCGGTTCCGGTACGCGATGCCGAGGGCAATATTGTCGGGACCGTTCATCCGTCCGATCTGGCTGCTGCCTTGCAGGTGGATGAAACATGAGTCTTGCAACGGACATGCCCGCGCAAAACACGCAGCTGACCGCAGGTGCGCAGGCGGCGCTGATCACGCTGATCGTCGGTGCGGTTTGCCTCGCGCTTGAGGGCGTCGCGCCATGGTTGGGCAAATGGCCCACAGCATGGGAATTGCCTGCAACCCAATGGGTCGGGGCGTTTCTGGATTGGTTTCTGAACGGAATCAAACCGGCGGCTCGCCTGTTTTCCGATGTCATGGCCTATCCAATGAACTGGGCCAATTTCGTATTGGGCAACACTCCGTGGCCGGTTTTGATCGGCATCGTCACGGCGCTGGGCTGGTATCTGGGTGGTTTGCCGATGGCGGCGCTGGGCTTTCTGGGGCTCAGCTTTGTTCTTGCATCTGGCTATTGGGCCGAGAGTATGAACACGCTCGCGCTGGTTGCGGTTTCGGTGCCCGTTGCACTGGTTCTGGGCGGGGCGATCGGGATTCTGGCCAACGAAGTGCCACGCGTGAAGACCTTTGTTCAGGCGGTGCTGGATGTGATGCAGACGGTGCCGACCTTTGCCTACCTGACACCGTTATTGTTGTTGTTTGGCTTCGGTCCGGTTGTTGGCCTAATCGCCTCGGCGATCTATGCCGCGCCGCCAATGGCGAGAAACGTGATGCTGGGTCTCGAACGGGTTGAGCCCGAGATCAAAGAGGCCGCGATCATGTCCGGCGGCACCCGGTTTCAACAGCTGTTTCAGGTCGAAATCCCTGCCGCGACAACGCAGATCATGGTCGGTGTGAACCAATGTTTGATGGCGGCCCTGTCGATGGTCATCATTGCCGCCGTGATCGGCGGGTTCAACGATATCGGCTGGGAAGTCCTTTTGACCATGCGCAAGGCCCAGTTCGGGGAATCTCTGCTGGCCGGTCTTGTGATCGTGGTCTTTGCGGTGGTCATCGACCGGATGAGCGGCACCCTGGCGACCGAGCGCAAACGATATGACCAACGCATCGTCTGGGCGGTTCTGGGTTTCGCTGTGCTGTTCACGGCAATCTTCTGGGCCCGGTTGCCGAATCCGTCTGACCTGACGTTGCTGGACCCGATGGCACAGGCGGTCGATAGCGGGCTGACCGCATTCACCCAAGCCAACGGGCCGTGGCTGGATGCGCTCAAGAACAACTCGTTGTTCTATGTGCTTCTACCTTTGCGTATCGGTTTGGATCAGGCGGTGCTTCCCTTCACCTGGGGGTTTCAGTGGACCCCGGCCATGAGCTTTGGTCTGTTTGCCTTTGGTGGCGCAATTGCGCTGCTGATGGCGTGGCGCGGCCGCCTGACGGGCGGGTTGATTGCGCTGATCCTGATCGGAATGCTGGAAACCGGCATCTCGAACCTGCCGTGGCCGTTTGTTCTGACCGGGGCTGCCGCGCTGGGCTGGGTCGCCGGTGGTTGGCGTTTAGCGGCGTTGGTGGTTGGTCTTCTGGCCACGATTCTGGTGTCGGGCCTGTGGGAACGGGCTTTGCTGTCGCTCTATCTGAGCGGTGCAGCGGTATTTTCCTGCGCAGTCATCGGAGGTCTGGTCGGTCTGGCCAGCGCAGTCTGGAAACCGGTCTGGAGCGTCGTGCGCCCGATCTGCGACATGCTGCAGACGATCCCGCTGTTCGTTTTCTTGATCCCGGTGCTGATGGTGTTTCAGATCGGAGAGTTCTCGGCTTTCCTTGCGATCTGCGCCTACGCCATTGTACCGATGATCCGCTATACGCGGCACGGGTTGGTCAACACACCGGATGAGATGATGGAGGCCGCCATTTCCAGTGGCGCAACCGATTGGCAGATCATGCGGGATGTGCGGGGGCCCTATGCCGCACCGACGATCCTGCTGGGGCTGAACCAGACGATCCTTTATGCCTTTGCCATGTTGGTGATTGCGGCGCTGATCGGTACCACCGGATTGGGCCAGTCTATCTATCTGGCGCTGGGCCAGGCGGATGTGGGGCTGGGCATTTCGGCCGGTGCAGCGATGGCAATTCTGGCATTGGTCGCCGATCGCATCGTGCAGGGTTTTGCCGAAGAACGCCGTCAGGCGTTAGGCCTGTAAGAGCTGGGACAGGGCGATCTGATCGCCCTGCCGCAAACTTGATTTCGAACAAGGACGGCACGACGTCCGGCGCTTAAAACGCCCTCAAACACGTTCGGAGGTCACATGGCGGGTTGGGGCAGTTTTAGCGCAGCATTGGTCCTGTTCATGCTCAGCCACGCCGTCCCGGCGCGGCCAAAACTTCGCAATCAGTTGATTTCTGCGGTGGGGCGGCAGGCTTATTTCGCCTGCTATTCCCTGATGTCGCTGGGACTGCTTGCATGGCTTGTCGTGGCCGCTGCCAACGCGCCCTATGTCGAGGTCTTCCCGCCCTATCCTGCCTTGCGTTGGGTCCCATTGTTGATAATGCCCATCGCCTGCTGGCTGGCGGTCGTGGGGCTTTCGATCCAAAATCCATTCTCTTTTGGTGGTTTGGGGCGCAAACCGTTCGATCCCGACCAACCGGGCGTTCTCAGAACCACACGTCACCCCCTTTTGCTGGCGCTTTTGTTGTGGGCGGTTGCCCACCTTTTGGCGAATGGCAGCCTGTCCCATGTGATCCTGTTTGGCCTGTTCGCAACTTTTGCGGGGCTTGGAATGTGGATGATCGACCAGCGAAAATCCCGCGACCTGGGGGACGAGTGGGTGCGGTTGGCCCGTAACACGGCCCGTCTATCTCTGCGCTTGCCAAAACCCTGGCCACGCCCCTGGATGTGGCTTGCCGCCGCTGTCGCGTTTGCGGCCCTCTTACACCTGCATGCACCTGTCATCGGTCTCACACCGTTGCCTTGACGGTGCCGAGTGGCCGAACAGACCGAACCGTGCTAACTGAACATTGACACGACTGCTTTGGGGAATTGCTAATGCATCTGGCCTATGTCACCACCACAGACCGCGGAGCAACCGACCGGTTGCTAAGTGCCGTTGCCGAACATTTGCTGGACATGGGGGCCAAGCTGTCCGGCGTCGTTCAGACCAATACGGAATGTGCCGACAACAGCAAATGCGACATGGATCTGCGCGTGCTGCCGGATGGCGAGACAATTCGTATTTCACAGTCTTTGGGAACCCATGCGCGCGGTTGCCGCTTGGACCCGGCGGCGTTGGAACAGGCGGTTGGTTACGTGACCGCATCCCTGTTCGACGCTCCGCAGTTGCTGATCATCAACAAATTCGGCAAGCACGAATCGGATGGTCGCGGATTTCGCCCCGTGATCGGCGAGGCGCTGGCGCAGGACATCCCGGTTCTGGTTGGCGTCAACGGCCTGAACGCGGACAAGTTTCAGGAATTCACCGGGGAAGGGGCCGAGGCACTTGAACCGAATGTCGACGCGATTTTGGACTGGTTCGACCGCATCGACACGCAAAGGAACGCAGCCGCGTGACCAAAGCTGCTGCTGTCCGCTCACACAGGTGGACAGCGCGCCATCTGCTTGCCAAATTCCGGTCTGCTATCGTGTTGGAGAGATGGTGGGCGACCCTGGAATCGAACCAGGCGTGCGTCTCCGCGAGGGAGTTACAGTCCCCTGCCACACCTTGCGGCCTGTCGCCCACTGTCAGGCGTTGCACCTGACGTGGAGGCGTGATTACTAGCGCGCCTAAGAAGCGTCAACAGGAAAATACCGCTTTGACGCAGGAAACGTATGTCCCGGCCCGGAGGCCCAAGTCATGAAGAAACCCAAGTGGGTCGTCCAGAAGGAACAGGCGCGAAAAGCGACTGCCGCAGAAACCGTTTGGCTGTTCGGACTGCACGCCGTGCGCGATGCTCTGATGAACCCGAAACGGCAGAAATTGCGTCTGATCGTGACCCGCAACGCGCAGGACAAACTGGCTGAGGCAATAGCATTTGCCGGGATCGAGGCGGAAATGGTCGATCCGCGAAAATTCACGGCTCCGATTGATCCGGGATCTGTGCATCAGGGGGCCGCGCTCGAGGTCAAACCGCTGGATTGGGGCGGGTTGGCCGAAAATTGCATCGGTGAGGAAAACCCACGCGTGCTGCTGCTCGACCGGGTCACGGACCCGCACAATGTGGGCGCTATTCTGCGCTCGGCCGAGGTGTTGGGCGCCAGCGCCGTGATTGGCACACGCCACCACTCGGCCCCGGAAACCGGCGCTTTGGCTAAGACCGCCAGCGGCGCGCTGGAACGTCAGCCCTATCTGCGGGTGCGCAATCTTGCGGACACGATCACCGAATTGCAGGGGATGGGGTATCTGGTGCTCGGACTGGACGGAGAGGCCGAAGAAACCATCGAGACCGCGCTGAGGGATCGTCGGGATCACCCTGTGGCGCTGGTATTGGGGGCCGAAGGTCCCGGGCTGCGGCAGAAAACAAAAGAAACCGTTGATATGCTGGTCAAGATTGACGCGGCGGGCGGATTTGGGTCACTGAATGTCTCAAATGCAGCCGCAATTGCCCTATATGCATCTGTGAGCAGATAAGAGGAGGCCGCCATTCCCGCCCCGCAAAAAATCGCCACATGTTGCTATTGCGGCACCCGCGCTGCCCTGGTCCTGAAGGGCAGGCAGCAGCATGAGCTGAGCTGTTCCAGTTGCGGCGCGCCGCTGCATAACCTCAAGATGATGCCCAAAGCCAAGCTTGAGAAAGCAGTCGAGTATAACGGTGCCAAGAAAAAGACAGCCAAGCCGAAGAAAAGGAAGAAATCGCTGTTCTCGAAAGTGCTGGACGAGGCATGGGACGTGATCGAGGACGTCTTCGACTAGGTTTGCCACAGCTGTTCACATCCCTGTCATAGGGGGTTTCGACACTGCGCGAAAAAACGCATCTTATGGCATTCGGATCAGAGGTGGATGGAACTCCGATGTTGTCGAGACGAGTATTTTTGGCAGGTTTGGCATGTGCCGCAAGCGCACCCTTTGCGCTGGCTCAGGCAGAGCCGATGTATTTCTCGGCGGATGGTGCCGCGCTGTCGGGCTATGACGCAGTGTCCTATTTCAGCAATGGACAGCCGCTGCAGGGTCAGGCCGGCATCGCCGTGATGTGGAAGGGCGCGGTGTGGCATTTCGCATCTCAGGAAAACCGCGAACAGTTCGAGCGTAACCCGCGCGCATTTGCACCGCAGTTTGGCGGTTATTGTGCCTTGGCGATGGCGCAGGGGCTGCTGAGTTCCACCGATCCGAAAGCCTGGAAAGTCGTCGACGGACGGCTTTACCTGACGCACTCGCCGGCGATCGAAAAGCTATGGGAACGAAACGTGGCCGAAAACATCCAAATGGCCCAGCAGCATTGGCCTGCGATCCTGTATGATTGATCGGCAGACTTCCGCCGTTTGTGCTTTGTCATCACAAAAATGCGCGCTCCCCCTTTTTTTTCGCCAACTCATGCCTAAATGTCACAGTGACCGCGGATCGGAACTGCCGCGGGTCATTTCACTGTCCCTCGTTCCAACAACTGGCGCTCAGGCATGGCCTGGGCGCTTTTTTCTTGGGGCCAGACCGCATAGGTTTGCGCTATGAGTGAATATTCCGATGAATTCCTGAAAACAATCTTGCAACGTACAAAGACGGTTGCGGTTGTGGGCGTGTCGATGAACCCGGTTCGGCCCAGCTATTACGTGACGCGATACTTGTCGTTGAAAGGTTTCCGGGTCATTCCGATCAACCCGGGTCATGCGGGCACACAGCTTTTCGGACAGACCGTGCGCGGGTCACTGGCGGAAATTTCCGAACCCGTTGATATGGTGGATATCTTCCGGCGCTCGGAATCCGTGCCACCCATCGTCGACGAGGCGCTGGAGCAGTTTCCCGATTTGCAAACCATCTGGATGCAGATCGGTGTGTCTCATCCCGCGGCAGCGGCCAAAGCGCAGGCGCGCGGGGTGGATGTGATCATGGATCGGTGCCCTAAGATCGAGTATCAACGCCTGTTTGGCGAACTGCGCATGGGCGGATTCGCAACCGGTGTGATTTCTTCAAAACTCTAGCTGTTCAGTTGGCGGCAAGCGGTTTCAGGCGGGCGACCTGTTCCTGCCTGCGGCGTTCCAGAACAACCTCGCGCGGCACCCAGTCATAGCGGGTATCTTCGGGCAAAGGGGCCCAGTACAGCACGCCGCCATACCGCCACGGGTCCAGCACAACCCCGTCAAACATCGAATCCCCTTTTCGGCTGATTATCGCCGTGCTGTGATCGATTCGGAGCGGGTTGTCCGCGTTGGCGATGGCGCGATGCAAGGTCAGGGTCTCAAAGCCCTCCTGTTTCAAACGGCGTTCGATATCCTCGGCCCAATGCCAGCACAATCCGCGCGGGCGCAGGCCCTTGTTGACCTTTGCGTTGTGGATCAGTGGCGGGTCAGTGATCTCATACTCCTGCACCAGCTGCGCCGTGTAGGAATAGGCGATCTGCGCCGCGCGGTTTGCCTCTTCGGGATCAACATCAGGGCCCAGATCGCGGATTTCCGATGCTAGGCGCTGCACCTCATCCCCGGTTGTTGGGGGCGGGGCCGCGCAGGCCGTCAAGGCTAGAAAAGCACATACAAGGGCCAGAAGTCTGATCATTTGCGCGTCCTTCGGTCCATTGCGCCGTGATGGAGGATCATAATCGCTCGGACGCTGCGACGGAACCCGTCCGCTTACCCTTTGGGCCGTGCCTCTTTTTCCGCGATGCCACTCGTGCCCTGACGCCGGGCCAGTTCCGACAGCACGTCATCCAAGGCGACGTCTCGCGCGGCCAGCATGACCAGCAGGTGGTAAAGCACATCCGCCGCCTCAGAAGTCAGTTTTTCCCGATCTCCCTTGGCTGCCTCGATGATCGCTTCGATCGCCTCTTCCCCGAATTTCTCGGCGCATTTCTCGGGGCCCTTTGCCAACAGCTTGGCGGTCCAGCTGCTGTCTGGGTCAGCCCCTTTGCGGGCTTCGATCGTGGTGGCCAGATCGTGCAGAATGCTCATGTCAGCCTCATGGGAATGCCCGCAGCGACCATATGCTCTTTGGCCTCGCGGATGGTGTATTCGCCAAAGTGAAAGATCGAGGCCGCAAGCACGGCACTGGCGCCGCCTTTGGTCACGCCCTCGACCAGGTGATCCAGATTGCCGACGCCCCCGCTTGCGATCACCGGCACGTCCACTGCGTCGGAAATGGCGCGCGTCAGTGGCAGGTTGAAGCCCGCTTTGGTGCCGTCGCGGTCCATCGAGGTTAGCAGGATCTCTCCCGCGCCCTTTGCGACAACGGTTTTGGCGAACTCCACCGCATCGATCCCGGTGGGTTTGCGGCCCCCGTGTGTGAAAATCTCCCACTTGCCGGGGCTGACGGTCTTTGCGTCGATGGCGCAGACGATGCACTGGCTGCCAAACTGGTCCGCCGCTTCGGCGATGACATTCGGGTTGGCAACGGCCGCCGAATTGAAACTGACTTTGTCGGCACCCGCCAGCAGCAATGCACGCACGTCGTCTTTGCTGCGCACGCCACCGCCGACTGTCAGCGGCACAAAGCACTGTTCTGCCGTGCGTCGGACCACTTCGAACATGGTTCCCCGATTTTCGTGCGTGGCGTGGATGTCCAGAAAGCAAATCTCATCCGCACCGGCGGCGTCGTAGGCTTTGGCCGATTCCACCGGGTCGCCAGCGTCGCGCAGGCCGACAAAGTTCACACCCTTGACCACGCGGCCATCGGCGACATCCAGACAGGGAATGATACGGGTTTTCAGCATCTCGGCGTCCTTTGTTGGCGCACCTCTACCGGCAAAGCCCTGCCGATGCCAGACTTGTGATTGTCACGCGGCTGAAACCTGTGAAAACTGTTCCTAAATTCATCAGGAGATCAATAAGATGCGTAAACTCTTTCTCACGACGACATTCATACTGGCAGGAGCGGTCGCGGCGATGGCTGACGATATTATCAAAGTGAGCACGGACAAATCCGTGCAAGAGGCGATGGACGCGCTGGAAGCCGCCGTCGGTAATGCGGGCGCGACCGTTTTTGCGCGTGTCGACCACGCGGCGGGGGCCGAAAAGGTCGGCACACCGATCCCCCCCAATCAGGTGCTGATTTTCGGCAACCCCAAGCTTGGCACGCCCGCGATGCAGATAGATGCCCGCGCGGGTTTGTTCCTGCCCCTGAAAGTTCAGGCCTACGAGGATGCAAACGGGCAGGTTTGGCTGGCCTATGAGGACCCAAAGGAAACCATGGATGAGCTGGATGAGGTCGAAAACTCGCCAGTTGTCGAAAAGATGCGCGGCGCGTTGAACAAGTTGACGGCGGCTGCGGCGCAATAGCCCAAGAAAACCCGCCGCTATGCTGCGACCTGGCAACGCCGCCATCTCGTGCAAGGCGCTGATTTTGCGCGCGCACCTGTTTTTTGGTAAGTGTTGCACAGTGTTCCCGGCAGCCGTTGGATAAGTGAAAATGAGACAGAGATTGAGAACTGTTTTGCTTGCAGTCGGCCTTATTTCAGGATCGACGGGCGCGAGCTTTGCGCAAGACTTCATGTCTCAGGAAGAGCTTTTGGCAACGATCCCCGGATCAACCTTGTCCGGAATCTCCAATACTGATGGTGTAACGCCTTGGGTTCAAACCTATCAGAAGGGCGTAAAAACAGGAGAGGCTGCCGGATCGTTCGGCGGCCGGCAATACAAAGCCACTTGGGCCGTCATGGGCGATCTATGGTGTGAGTATTGGGACGGCGGCTCCGGTTGCTGGCAGATTGAACGTACCGAAGCGAAGGAACTGCAAATCTACGAGGCGGGCCGACCCCTCCAAAATCGTTGGAAGATCGAATAGCGACTTTCGGCCTGACCTAGTCTCTGAGCGCCGTCAGGGCCTCCTTAAGATCAATCGCCCCATCATAGAGTGCGCGACCGGAAATCGCACCATTCAGACCCGCGTCACAGTCCCGCAGTGCGATAAGGTCTGCGACCGAGGAGACACCGCCAGACGCAATCACCGGGATCGAGACAGCGCGGGCCAGCGCAGCCGTGGCCTCGATATTCGGTCCCTGCATCGCACCGTCACGGTTGATGTCGGTGTAGATGATTGCCGCGACGCCTGCGTCTTCAAAGCTGCGGGCCAGATCGGTGACCTGTACATCGGTTTCCTCGGCCCAGCCCTTGGTGGCAACCATACCGTTGCGGGCATCGATGCCGACCGCGACCTTGCCGGGAAAGGCGCGGGCCGCTTCGCGCACCAGGTCGGGGTTTTCGACGGCAACCGTGCCCAGAATCACCCGGGCCAGGCCTTTGTCGATCCAGGCCTCAATTGTGGCCATGTCGCGGATGCCGCCCCCTAGCTGGGCGGGCACGTCGCATTCTTTCAGGATCGCCTTGACAGGGGCGGCGTTGACCGGCTGACCCGCGAAGGCGCCGTTCAGATCGACCAGATGCAGCCATTCGCACCCTGCCTCAACAAATGCGCGCGCCTGTGCGGCCGGGTCGTCGTTGAAAACGGTCGCCTTGTCCATTTCACCGCGCAGCAGGCGCACGGCCTGGCCGTCTTTGAGGTCGATGGCGGGGTAGAGGATCATGTCGGGCGGCCCTATATCACTGTTACACGCGCGGGATATCGCACAGGCGGGGCAGGGGATGCAACGCGACGCTAAGTCAATCTTGCCCGACAGCTATTCGCGGGTCAGACTGACCCCAAAGCAGGGAGAATATCATGAAGACACTAACGCTTGCGGCGGCTTTCACCGCTTTGGCCACGAGCGCCTTTGCCGATGACCCGGTTGACGGACTGTGGAAAGTTGGACCGGGCGAATCCGGTGGCTATCTGCATGTATCAATTTCGGAATGTGGTAGCGCCATTTGCGGGACGATTGATTCCGCGTTTGATGCACAGGGCAATCAGTTGCTGGAGTATGAGAACCTTGGAAAACAGCTCATCTGGGACATGGTTCCTGAAGGTGGCGGCGACTATGACAACGGTAAGATCTGGGACCCGCAAAAAGACAAGACTTATAAGTCAAAAATGTCGCTGGATGGTCAAAACAAGCTGACCGTCAAGGGCTGCGTTGCCGGTGGCCTGGTCTGCCGTGGGCAAACCTGGACGCGGGTTCAATAGACGCTCAGGGCGTCCAGGTCAGGAAATTCCCGATCATGCGCAGGCCCACATCCTGGCTTTTTTCCGGATGGAACTGCATTCCAACCATGGTTTCGCGGCCCATCACGGCCGTGACCTCCTGGCCATATTCGACGTGAGCCAGCCGTTCCGCCGGATCCGCTACGCGGAACTGGTAGGAGTGAACGAAATAGACATGATCTCCGGAACTGACCCCGGCAAAAACCGCGTGGTCGCTGTTCAGAATCAGATCGTTCCAGCCCATATGGGGCACTTTTAACGAACTGTCCGACGGCTCGATCCGCACCACGTCGCCCGAGACCCATCCCAATCCATCGGTTTCGGTGTACTCGTGCCCCTTGGTCGCCATCAGCTGCATGCCGACGCAGATGCCAAGAAACGGGCGGCCCTTTTGTTCGACCGCCTCGACCATAGCGTCATAGATGCCTTTGTGGCCGCGCAACTCGGCGGCGCAGGCAGGAAAGGCCCCGTCTCCGGGCAGGACCAATCGATCCGCCCGCGCGACAACATCCGCGTCAGAGGTTACGACAACGTCACCCGCGTTCAATTCCTGCGCCATGCGCTGAAATGCCTTTTCGGCAGAGTGCAGGTTGCCGCTTTCATAGTCGATGATGGCGGTCAGCATCTGAATCCTTTCTGCACGCAACGTGTTCGAAAACCGGCGCCCGTTTCCGGGGTGCGCTTATAGCGCGCCCTTGGTCGATGGAATCGCGTCTGCTTTGCGCGGGTCGGTCTCGACAGCGTCGCGCAGGGCGCGCGCGACCGCTTTGAAGGCCGCCTCGGCAATGTGGTGGCTGTTGAAGCCGTGCAATTGGTCGACATGCAGCGTGATACCGCCATGGGTGCTGAGTGCCTGAAAGAACTCACGTACCAGTTCGGTGTCAAACGTACCGATCTTGGGCGTCGGAAGGTCCACGTTCCAGATTAGAAAGGGTCGCGCCGACAGGTCCAGCGCGCAGCGGACCTGAGCGTCATCCATCGGTAGGTGACACTCGCCATAGCGGCGAATGCCTTTCTTGTCGCCCAATGCCTGCGTCAGCGCCTGACCCAGAGCAATTCCGGTATCCTCGACCGTGTGGTGGTCGTCGATGTGATAGTCACCCTTGGCCCGGATCGTCATATCGATCAGTGAATGGCGCGCCAACTGGTCCAGCATGTGGTCAAAAAAGCCCACACCGGTCTGATTGTCATATGTGCCGGTGCCGTCCAGATTGACCTCGACCGAGATATCCGTCTCGGCGGTCTTGCGGCTGATCGAAGCGGTGCGCATGGGCAAATTCCTTTTGCTACAGGCGCGCTTATAGACGGGGTTGGCCGGGCTTTGAAAGAGCGGCCTGACCATTCGGCCTAAACTGTTGCAGGGGATTGCGCCCGGCTTGCGCCCATGCCAGCCTATTGGCAACTCAATCAACAGGGCCCATCCATGTCCACCTGCGTCTTCATACAGATTCGTTGCAAACCCGGCACCACCTACCAGGTGGCCGAAGGGATCGCCTTGCGCGAAATACACTCAGAGCTTTACTCCACCAGCGGCGAATACGACCTGCTGCTTAAACTCTATATCCCCGAGACCGAGGATGTGGGCCATTACATCAACGAAAACCTGCTGGTGATTCCCAATATCGAACGGTCCCTGACGACGATGACCTTCAAGGCATTCTAGCCCAGCTCAAACGTCGTCACGCCGAAAATCCGGTCAAGATCGATAACCGGCTGATGATCGGAATACATCCGCGCGGTTTCAAACACCTTCTCAAGCCCCAGCGCATCCGCCAGGGCAAAGGCGGCGGCGTTGGGCTGGGGCATGTCGATGAACACCTCATGTGTGGCGTGATCGTCGGGGATCGCCTGCAGCACCGAGGTCAGCAGAGCCTGCGCAATCTCGGAACTGTCCGCAAACAACGGCCCGATCTTGTACCCGCTCTGGCACGGGCGCAGCGTCGCGTAACCCCTGATCTTGCCATTCTTGGCATATACCTTTGAAACGTGGCTGTAAGCGCTCAGCCAGCTTTCAAGAAACAGGTCGCGCGCGGCAGGAAACAGCGCGCGATCATAGGCTTTCAATGCGGCTGACGCTTCGGTCAGATCCGAGACATCGCTGATTGGCGTGGTCCCGAGCTTGGCCAAAATCCCGCGCTTTGTTCCGCCAAAACGATAGTTGTTGTAGGCGAAATTGAACCCGGATTTACGATAATTGTCCTGCTGCTCGACCACCCCATCCAGACCCATATTGCGGCCCTTGCAATGGGTCAGCGCATGGCCTGCGATCTCAAGCCCGTGACCGTGATGGCGAAACTCGGGCTTGACGATGTAGAACCCCAAGAATGAAAACACATCGTCATAGTTCACCGCCGAGACTGAGGCGATCATCTCGCCATCCAGAAAGCCGCCCAGAAACCCGTCGGGGTCCGTCGGGCGAAAGCACTCCGCGTCGTGGACACCCGGATTCCACCCCTCGCGCCCGGCCCAATCGACGGCGTGCTGCACTTCGGCGGCGGTGAGAGGGCGAATGACATAATTCGACATGAGCGTTGCCTTGCAATCTGCGTTGCACCCAGCATGGCCGAGGCCCACCAAAAGAACCAGCATGTTCAGACAGGTTTGGTATCTGGAGCGGGCGAGGCGATTCGAACGCCCGACCCTAACCTTGGCAAGGTTATGCTCTACCCCTGAGCTACGCCCGCATCAGATACGATATATGGTCCAAAGACCTCTCAATGGAGCGGGCGAGGCGATTCGAACGCCCGACCCTAACCTTGGCAAGGTTATGCTCTACCCCTGAGCTACGCCCGCGCCGTTGAGTGAGGCGTGAAGTATAAATTCTGGGACCAAGCTGCAAGAGGAAAAACGCAGAAATCTGAAAATTCTTTGCGACGGAAACGCGATTGTCGTCCGTTCAAAGGGTATTGGAACTTAAAACTACAAAGGCGTGGCTATGATTGTGGCGAAGGTGGAAAACTTAAAAATGGTCGCATTGGCCGCAATGATATTGCTGGCCACCGCGATATGCGATCTGGATAGCGACAGAATCAGTGATGTTGATCCGGTCATGATGCCAGCCGTTGAAATCGAGACGCGTGTTCTGATCGGATAGTCTGATGCCCCAGAACTAAAGCGCAAGAACGAGGTTTGCGAGCGCGGCAATCAAAATGGCGGCGAATGTCAGCATCATGCCGATCTGTCGCAGAATCATGATCTGAGGCGAGCGTCCAAAGCCATAGGCGTGCGCCACGCGTCCCGCCAAAAGCGCTAGCCCCAACAGGTTCAAAAGCAACGCGCCAGCGCCCTGCAACTCTGCCATAGCCAGCAACAACAGCCCAAACGGAGCATATTCCGCGCAGTTTGCGTGGGTGCGCATTGCTTTGATCATCGCCTCGTTCGCACCATCCCCGACCGAGATTTTGCCACTTCGGCGGGTCTTGATGACGTTGACGCTGAGCCAGACATAGAGAAACGCGATCAGCGCGGCATAGATCGGTGTAACTGCAAGCATGCGGAACCCTCTGGACCATCATTGAAAAAGGCCGCGCTTAGTTGCGCGGCCTTACAGATTGTATATCGGTTTCCGGTTTATTCCAGTTCGACGAGCAGGTCTTTAGCGTCGATCTGGCCGCCGGGCTGGACGTGGACGGCCTTGACCACCGCGTCGCGTTCAGCGTGGATGCCGGTTTCCATTTTCATCGCTTCGATGGTCAGCAGCAGATCACCTTCGTGCACCTCCTGACCAGTGGTCACGGCAACGGTGGCAACAACCCCGGGCATCGGCGCACCGATGTGATTGGAGTTGCCGATCTCGGCCTTCGGTCGTTGCGCGGTCGACGCCTTGACCAGACGGTTGGGCACACGGATCACACGAGGTTGGCCGTTGAGTTCAAAGAAGACGCGAACTTCGCCGTTTTCGTCGGTCTCACCGATGGCCTGACAGCGGATTTCCAGCGTCTTGCCCGGATCGATTTCGGCGGTGATCTCTTCTCCCGGCTCCATGCCGTAGAAAAAGGTGCGCGTCGGCAGGGTGCGAACAGGGCCGTAGGTCCGGTGGCGGCCCATGTAATCCAGGAACACCTTGGGATACATCAGGTATCCGTTCAGGTCCTCGTCATCGACCTCTTTGCCCTCAAGCTGCTTGGACAGATCGGCGCGGGTAGCTTCCAGATCAACCGCTTCGACATGTTTGCCGGGGCGTTCGGTGTTGGGGGCTTCGTCCTTGAGCACCTTTTGGATGATCGTGTCGGGGAACCCGCCTGGAGGCTGGCCCAGATTGCCGCGCATCATGTCGATAACGGAATCGGGGAAAGCCACATCTGTGCACGGGTTTTCCACATCATCGCGGGTCAGGTTCTGGCTGACCATCATCAGCGCCATGTCACCCACCACTTTCGACGACGGCGTTACCTTGACGATGTCACCGAACATCTGGTTCACGTCGGCATACATCTGGGCGACCTCGTGCCAGCGTTCCTCCAGCCCCAGACTGCGCGCCTGCGCCTTGAGGTTGGTGAACTGACCGCCGGGCATTTCGTGCAGATAGACCTCAGAGGCCGGGGCCTGCAGGCTGGATTCGAAGGCCGCATACTGGCCGCGGACGGCCTCAAAGTAGTCGCTGATCTCGCGAATGGCCTTGATGTCCAGCCCGGTATCACGCTCGGTGTGGCGTAGCGCTTCGACCACAGTGCCCAGCGTCGCCTGTGAGGTATTGCCCGAGAAGCTGTCCATCGCGCAGTCCACCGCGTCCACGCCCGCCTCGGAGGCGGCCAGAATGGTGGCGCTGGCGATACCGGCGGTGTCGTGGGTGTGGAAGTGGATCGGCAACCCGACCTCCTCCTTCAGAGCGCGGATTAGGATCTTGGCCGAGGCGGGTTTCAACAAACCGGCCATGTCCTTGAGACCCAGCACATGCGCGCCTGCATCGCGCAGTTCTTTCGCCATGCCAACATAGTATTTCAGGTCATACTTGGCGCGATCCGGGTCGAGGATATCGCCAGTGTAACAGACGGTGCCTTCGCAGATTTTGCCATTCTCGACGACGGCATCCATCGCGACCCGCATATTTTCCACCCAGTTCAGCGAGTCGAACACGCGGAACACGTCGATATTCTGCGACGCCTGGCGCACGAACTCCTGCACAACGTTGTCGGGATAGTTGGTGTAGCCAACCCCGTTCGCGCCGCGCAGCAGCATCTGGGTCATCAGGTTCGGCATCGCTTCGCGCAGATCGCGCAGGCGCTGCCACGGGCATTCCTGCAGGAACCGATAGGCCACATCAAAGGTCGCACCGCCCCAGCATTCGACGCTGAACAGTTGCGGCAGGTTGGCTGCGTAGCTGGGCGCCACCTTGATCATGTCGATTGACCGCATCCGCGTGGCCAGCAGTGACTGGTGCCCGTCGCGCATGGTGGTGTCGGTGATCAGCAACTGACGCTGCGCTTTCATCCAGTCAGCAACCGCCTGCGGGCCTTTCTGCTCCAGCAGGTTGCGGGTGCCCATCTGGGGTTCAGCCTTCAGCGCAGGCGGCTTGGCCTCTTTCAGGTCCGCGCGCGGCTCGGGGCGATCTTTGGTCTCAGGGTGACCGTTGACCGTGATATCCGCGATATAGGTCAGAACCTTGGTGCCCCGGTCACGGCGCTTTTTGAACTGGAACAGGTCCGCCGTCTCATCAATGAACTTGGTGGTGTATTCATTCGACAGGAAGGTCGGGTGCTTCAGCAGGTTTTCGACAAAGGCGATATTGGTCGAGACGCCGCGAACGCGGAATTCGCGCAGCGCGCGATCCATGCGCGCGATCGCCTTTTCGGGCGTCGGCGCCCAGGCGGTCACTTTGGTGAGCAGCGAGTCATAATATCGCGTGATTACCCCCCCTGCATAAGCGGTGCCGCCGTCCAGACGGATGCCCATGCCCGTCGCCGATCGATAGGCGGTGATGCGGCCATAGTCGGGGATGAAGTTGTTCAGCGGATCTTCGGTGGTCACGCGGGTCTGCAGCGCGTGGCCGTTCAGACGAATCTCATCCTGGCTGGCTTTTCCGGTGGCCTCGGCCAGCGTCTTGCCCTCGGCGATCAGGATCTGAGCCTGAACGATGTCGATGCCCGTCACTTCTTCGGTGACGGTGTGTTCCACCTGAACGCGCGGGTTGACCTCGATGAAGTAGAACTTGCCGGTGTTCATATCCATCAGGAATTCGACGGTCCCCGCGCATTCATAATTCACATGGGCACAGATGCGGCGGCCCAATTCGCAAATCTCGGCCCGTTGCTCGTCGGTCAGATAGGGGGCAGGGGCGCGTTCCACGACCTTCTGATTGCGACGCTGAACCGAGCAGTCGCGCTCGTACAGGTGATAAATCTCGCCATGCTTGTCGCCCAGGATCTGCACCTCGACATGACGGGCGCGGGTGATCATCTTCTCCAGATAGCCCTCGCCATTGCCAAAGGCGGCCTCGGCCTCGCGGCGGCCTTCCAGCACTTTTTCTTCCAGCTCATCTTCGGACAGGATCGGGCGCATGCCACGCCCGCCACCGCCCCAGCTGGCCTTGAGCATCAGCGGATAGCCGATCTCGGCCGCCTCGGCCTTGATGGCGACCATGTCGTCGCCCAGCACTTCCGTCGCCGGGATCACCGGCACATCCGCCGCGATCGCCACTTTCCGCGCGCTGGCCTTGTCGCCAAGGGCACGCATGGTTTCCGCCTTGGGGCCGATGAAGGTAATGCCATTTTGAACGCAAGCATCGACGAAATCGGGGTTCTCGGACAGCAATCCGTAACCGGGGTGGATCGCGTCGGCACCACATTCCTTGGCCACGCGGATGATCTCGTCGATCGACAGGTAGGCGGCAACCGGCCCCATTCCCTCGCCAATGCGATACGCCTCATCCGCCTTGAAGCGATGCAAGCCCAGCTTGTCTTCTTCGGCAAATACAGCAACGGTCTGTTTGCCCATCTCGTTGGCTGCGCGCATCACGCGTATGGCAATCTCGCCGCGATTGGCGATCAGGATCTTGTTGAAGTCGGTCATTGCGGGTCCCGGTCTTGGTGGTTTGGCCTTCTCATAGGCGGACAATACGCGCTGCTATATCAGTCTTTTTGACAGAACCGGCATGTTAACGCTCGCAAACGCCGCTTATATGCGCAGTATTAATACACACGCTGCACCGCAGCATCAATCACCCATGTGAATTGAACTCACGAACCGGCTTCGGGACCCGAATTGGGCTGCACGACAGGTCGTGAGAATCACTCTGGCGGCTGACGAGTCCGCGTTGCTTTGGGCGTTCGGGCCATCTAGGCTGCTGACGATCGCTTGGCGGGCTTTACCGTCGCAGAGTCGACTGCACCAGAATCCCTGATTGCAGGCAAAGACTGCGCTGCGACCTGCACCTGATTTCGCCCACCGTCCTTTGCGGCATATAATGCGTCATCGGCTGCACGCATCAGATCCTGCGGCATTGAACCATGTGCGGGGTAATGCGCCACCCCAACCGAAATCGTGATCCGTGGCAGGGACTTTTCGCCATACCGGACCGACACAGCCTCGACCGCCTGCCGTAGCTGTTCGGCGCGCGTAACGGCTTCTTCCGGAGTGTTGTCGGGCAGGATCAGCATGAACTCCTCGCCACCAATCCGGCATGCGACCTCATCCCGGTCGCAGCCCTGTTCCAGCGCGGCACCCACCGCACGCAGAACCATGTCGCCGGCGTCATGGCCATGTGTATCGTTGAACTTCTTGAAATGATCCACGTCCACCGCAACCAGGCTAAGCGCGGCTCCGGTCTGCTGGCTCCGGCCGATGGACTTTCGCAGCGATTCGGTCATGTGGCGGCGGTTGAACAAACCGGTGAGAGGGTCGCGCACCGATTGGTCATGCAACTGATCCCGCATCCGCACATTTGCGATCGCCATGCTGATCTGCTCGGCGCAGAGCTGCGCAAGCTTCTTGCTGGCATGGAATTCTTCGCAGGCGCCGTCATGGGCGCGCAGATGCAACAAACCGACGGTTTCCCCATGCGCAAGGATGGGAAAGCAGAAATAAGCCCGCCCGTCATGCGGCTCTGCATGTTCGCAGACAAAATCGATCTCGGACGCGCCGAATTCATAGGTTCGACCGCGACGCAGGCCCCAGCACCCTTCGGGATGAATATGCGACTTGTGCGTGCCGCCGTTCCAACTGGCGCAGCCGTCCAGAACATCGCGCGAATTGGAATAGACATATACGCTGCCCTCGGCCTCGGGCAGGATGTGGGTCATGAAACGCGAGACCATATCGAACAGCTCGTCCAGCGAGCGGCTGGATTGCAGCCACTCATTCAATTCGCCCAGCAACCGAACCTCGCGCGCAAGGCGCAGTTGTTCATTCATCAAGTCCCGTTCTTTTGCGGATTGCCTGTGCAGTGCGAGCACCTGAAACCGGTTGGTCCGATAGGTCGCAAAGGACACTGCCCCTAGGGCGAGCAGGGCAATTCCACTCAGAACGGTCAGTGAGACCCTGAGCCGCGATATGAAAGTGGCACGCAAGTCGGAGATATCGGTGAAGAATTCGATCGCACCAATAAAGCGCCCGTTGCGGGTGACCGGCATGAAAACCTCGGCCACGTGGTGTTGCAGTGTGTTGTCGATATTGTCGGTATGCAGATCCAGCCCGTCGATTTCCGAAAGCGGAACGACCTCCTGAATGTAATGGATCATTCCTCGGGCGACGTCGCTGCGAAAAAAGTCGCGGCTTTCGACACTGCCAATCTCATCGGGACGGGTTGACCATGTCACCTTGCCCGACGCGTCGAACAGCTTGAAGCGATAGACATCCGAGGCTTCGGGCATCGAGGACAGAAACTCGGCATCGTGCGTATCGATCAAGCCCGTCTTCAAGGCGCGCTCGGGGTTTTCCAGGTGCAGAACGACCCGTCGTTTCCAGAGTTCGGCCTGTTTCAGGATATCGGTCTGCAGCATCCTGTCGACCAGCGGGGCCGGCAACTTATAGATGCCCCAGCCGCATCCAATGGCCAGAGTTATCAGCATCACGCTGATGCCGATCCATTTCAGACGATGTTTCACGGTCCCCTGAGGTTTCTGTTTCATACCCTACGCTCCCACAGCAATGAGACGATCATGGCGGCCTGGTTTTTACAGGTGGTTAATGGCACCGTGGCAGTTCTGCTCGGTTTGTTTAGAATTGGCGGGAACCCAGCGCGAAATTCTGCGCGAACAAGCCGTGAACAAACCCTTTCCCTTCGCGCCCATCCGGCGTAGTTTGGAACCATGAGCAGTTTTGACGAAATGGACGCCTTCGAGGGCGCATCGCTGTCGGCGCGGGCGATGCCTGCCCGTTCATCATCTCATCTCGAGTGGTTGAACGAAGAGCAGCTTAAGGCGGTTAAGGCGTTGGACGGCCCTGTACTCGTTCTCGCTGGTGCAGGAACTGGCAAAACTAGAGCGCTTATCTCGAGAATTGCAGAACTTCTGCACACCAGGCGTGCGCGATCCAACGAAATACTGGCGGTAACCTTCACAAACAAAGCTGCAAAAGAAATGAAGGACCGGGTGCAACAGTACCCAGTTGACGTGAAAAGCGGACTGCAATGGATGGGTACATTCCATGCTATCTGCGTCAAGTTGTTACGCCGCCACGCAGAATTGGTCGATCTGAAATCGAACTTCACCATCCTGGACTCTGACGATCAACTTCGGCTGCTCAAGCAATTGCTGAAAGTAAACAACGTTGATGAGAAACGATGGCCTCCTCGGATGTTGGCCGGGATCATCGACGACTGGAAGAACCGCGCCCTGACGCCCGACAAGGTGCCTGCAGCAGATGCGGGGGCCTATAACCATAAGGGCATCGAACTTTACGCCCAGTACCAGACCCGCTTGCGCGAGTTGAATGCGGTGGATTTCGGCGACCTGCTGCTGCACATGGTCACTATCTTCCAGACTCACCCGGATGTATTGGAGCAATACCAGCGCTGGTTCCGCTATATCCTCGTGGACGAATATCAGGATACCAACGTCGCCCAATATCTCTGGCTGCGCCTGCTTGCCGGAAGGCACAAGAACATCTGCTGCGTCGGCGATGACGACCAGTCGATCTATGGCTGGCGTGGGGCCGAGGTGGGCAATATCCTGCGGTTCGAAAGGGATTTCCCCGGCGCTTTCGTGGTTCGGCTGGAACAGAACTACCGCTCGACCCCGCATATTCTGGCGGCCGCGTCGAATGTCATTCGCGGCAATGAGGGCCGTCTGGGCAAAGAGCTTTGGACCGACCGTGAAGAAGGCGAAAAGGTTCGTCTGATCGGCCATTGGGATGGCGAAGAAGAGGCGCGCTGGATCGGCGAGGAAATCGACGCCATGCAGGGCGGAACACGGGGCGTGCGGCCGATGAACCTGGATGAGATGGCCATCCTTGTGCGCGCCTCGCACCAGATGCGCGCGTTTGAGGATCGGTTTCTGACCATCGGCTTGCCCTACAAGGTGATCGGCGGCCCCCGGTTCTATGAGCGGATGGAGATTCGCGATGCCATGGCCTATTTCCGGCTGGTGGTCAGCCCCGAGGATGATCTGGCCTTCGAGCGGATTGTGAACACGCCCAAACGCGGCCTTGGCGACAAGGCGCAGCAGACGATTCAGGTGGTGGCGCGGGAAAACGGCGTGTCCTTGGTCGAGGGCGCGCGGATCGCGGTCGACAATGCTCTGATCAAAGGCAAAGGGGCCAAGGCGCTGCGCGAATTGATCGACGGGCTGGCGCGGTGGAATGCGATGACACGCGGACCTCGGATCGAAGTGGATGATGACACGGTGATCGACGATGGTGTTTCACCGATCCGCTATGGCGAACCCGAACATACGCATATCGAGCTGGCGCAGATCGTGTTGGACGAATCCGGTTACACCGCCCATTGGCAGAACGAAAAGACGCCCGAAGCGCCGGGGCGGTTGGAAAACCTTAAGGAACTGGTCAACCAGTTGGACAATTTCGAGAACCTGCAGGGGTTTCTGGAACATGTCAGTCTGGTGATGGACAACGAGCAGGAAACCGATGGGGCCAAGGTCTCGATCATGACTCTGCACGCGGCGAAAGGGCTGGAGTTTCCCGCCGTGTTCCTGCCGGGATGGGAAGACGGATTGTTCCCCTCACAGCGATCGATGGACGAGCAGGGGCTCAAGGGTCTCGAAGAGGAACGACGGCTGGCCTATGTGGGAATCACCCGCGCCGAGGAGGTCTGTACCATTTCCTTCGCAGCCAACCGGCGGGTGTTCGGGCAGTGGCAGAATGCGATGCCGTCTCGGTTCATTGACGAGTTGCCCGAGGATCATGTCGAGGTTCTGACGCCTCCGGGTCTTTACGGCGGTGGGCAGGTTTCGGCCACTATCGAAACCCGCGCGGCCGAGGCGAATGTCTATAACTCTCCGGGCTGGAGGCGGTTGCAGGCGCGGCAGGGGCAGTATGGGATGTCTCAGCCGAAAGAAAGCCGGAATACAGTGATTGATGCGACCGCCGTGGCCAGTTTCACGCTGGGCGAGCGGGTGTTTCACCAGAAATTCGGTTATGGCGCGGTGATCGGAATCGAGGGCGACAAGGTCGAGGTCGATTTTGACAAGGCTGGTGTGAAAAAGGTGGTTTCGCGCTTTCTGACAGCCAAGGACGACGTGCCGTTCTGACGCCTACAACCCTTCGACAAGCACAAGATTCGCCGTCGCGGTTTTTTGCCTGATCCGGGCCAGTTCGGCATAGTCGGGGTCGTCCTTCCATGCTCTGGCGGCGGCCATGTCCGGAAATTCCATCAGCACGATCCCGTCTTCAGCCCAACTGCCTTCGACAATCTCGACGGGTTTCGAGGAAACGGTCAGCAGGCGCCCGCCATGCCGGTCGAAAATTGGCATGAAGCCTTCAAGATATTCTTGGTAACCATCCGGGTCATGAATGGAAATCTGGGCGATGAAATAGGCGGCCATGGGATGCTCCTGATGAACTCGTTCACGACCCAAGCTTACAACGTATGCGGAAAAACGAAAAACGGCGGTTCCCAGGGAGGAGGAAGGGGAACCGCCGTTCTTTTCAACACCAGGGTAGGGAGGAGGAGAACCCCGATGTATCCGAACCCGGGTTTGAACCCGGTATGAAGAAGTCGCGGCGACGTCAGGGAGGAGAAGGACGTCGCCGCGCGCTTTCTACATCAAGGCAGGGAGGAGGAGAGCCCTGATGTATCCGCTTCCGGCGTTCTGGGCCGGTATAAACTGCGGCAACGTCAGGGAGGAGGAGAGACGTTGCCGCTGAAATACAGGTCCGAAAGGGAGGAGTACGGACCTGATCTCGGTGTTCTGACGCGCTTAGCGCGCTGTCTGTTCTTCTGCCGCCTGCAAGGCCAACCGGCGGATCATCGAGCGATTCAAGCCCAGATCTGCCAACTCGCGGTTGGACAGCGCGGACAGTTCGTTGAACGTTTGGCGGTACATGCGATAGCGCACAAACCGGGTCGTGACTGATTCAAACAACGCGGCAATTCCGACTGCCGGGGCACTCTTTGAAGCTGCGTTTGTGGTTGCGACTGCCATATTCGTATTCCGTATTTGATCTTTTGCCGGAACGTTCCGGCGTTTGCTTGAGACTGAAAATAGGCAAATGCTGCAGTTGCACAATAGCCCACGTCGTCAATGCTGCTATGCGGCGAACGCATGGATTGCCTTGAACTCTTCGGATCAAGCCCTGATTGCCATGAAAACAAGGAGCTTCCGGTACGATTTCGATGCCTCTAATCCTTTATTCGATTGCGCGCGAGACAATGACGTCAGGGCAATTCGGTGGCGCTGGCCTTGAATTGAGGGAAGCCGGACCCAGCGCTGCGTGAACAGTCTCATTGATGCTGAGCGGGAGGCAGAATCTCTTCATGGGAATTCATGGGCCAGGCCAGAATCCAAACTGAGCGCGTCAGATTCCGGGCGCTTTAACTCAGGATCACGTCGTCAAAACCTGAAAAGCTCTGTAATTTCCCAGGGCGCATGAAGTTTTTTCGGGAATTCATGGGCATATTTTAAGTCATACATCTAGTGGTTGTTCTGTTAGCGTCGCCAAATTGTGGTGCAAATTCCATCGATTCTCAGTATTTTCTAGGTTTTTGAGCCCAGTCACCAGAAGGTGGTGTTCAAATTTCCTATTGATTTCCATGAATTCCCATGTCATCCCTTATGCATCCGATGAGGACGAGGCGTAGGGGCACCAAACGACCCCGAACCAAAAATATAAGAACAGGTTTCATACAGGCATCTCGCTTTCATCACTCAACAGATCCGGCGCGCGGGCGAGCAGACATCCCCCCAGGTGGCGCGCGCAGCTGGACATCCCGCAAAGCGGGTCAATGCGGCGGGTTGGTCAGTGGCAGCAGATCAACCCGCCGTTTTTCATCCGGGGGGGATACGAATTTTGAGGTGGGGCGCAAGCGAAAGGGACAGTCGTCTTGGCGCGCAGGTTTAGAGGTGAAAGCCACCATAAGGTGGACACGAAGGGCAGGGTATCGATCCCGGCCTCGTTTCGCCGTGTGCTTGAAGCCTCCGATCCCAACTGGCAACCCGGCGACAACCCCGAACTGGTGATTGTCTACGGTGATCATCGCCGCAAATACCTTGAATGCTATACCATGGAAGCGATCGACGAAGTGGACGCCAAGATAGATGCGTTGCCACGTGGCTCGATGCAACGCCGGATGTTGCAACGGATGTTCCACGGTCAGTCCTTCCCCACCAATGTGGACGAAACCGGGCGGCTTGTGCTGCCTGCAAAGCTGCGCAACAAGATCGACCTCGAGAATGAGGCGTTCTTTATCGCCGCCGGTGACACCTTCCAGATCTGGAAACCCGAAACGTACGAGGCCGAGGAACTGGCCACGACCGAGGAATGGCTGGACGATCTGCCCGAGGATTTCGATCCGATGCAGTATCTCGATGGCATCGGGGATGGGTGACGGCATGGCCGGCGCTCAGACTTCTGCGGACAAACCTCATATCCCTGTTCTTCTGCGCCCGTTGCTGGCTGCCGTGGCGCCGGTGTCAGGTGCCTGGCTGGATGGCACCTTCGGCGCAGGCGGTTATACCCGTGGCCTGCTTGAAGCTGGGGCCGAGAAAGTTATCGGCGTGGATCGCGATCCGCTGGCCTTTGAAATGGCCGCAAGCTGGGCCGGGGAATACGGCGATCGGCTGATGATGCAGCCGGGTGTGTTCTCTCGGATGGATGAATATGCGCAAGATCTTGACGGCGTGGTTCTGGACCTGGGTGTCTCGTCCATGCAACTGGATCAGGCCGAGCGCGGCTTTTCCTTCATGAAAGACGGCCCGCTTGATATGCGCATGAGCCAGCAGGGCGAAAGCGCTGCCGATCTGGTCAATACGGCCACCGAGGCGCAACTGGCCGATATCCTGTTTCATTTCGGCGAGGAGCGTGCCAGCCGTCGGATCGCGAAGGCCATCGTAAAGGCGCGGGCGGAAGAACCGATCGAAACGACTCTGCGTCTTGTCGAGATCATTGAATCTTGTCTGCCACGCCCAAAGCCGGGTCAGTCGCATCCGGCGACACGTAGCTTTCAAGGGCTGCGCATCGCGGTGAACGCCGAGTACGAAGAGCTGTTTCAGGGCCTCATGGCGGCTGAGCGAGCGCTGAAACCGGGCGGGCAACTGGCCGTAGTGACCTTTCACTCGATCGAGGACCGGATGGTCAAACGGTTCCTGCAGTCGCGCGCAGGCAAAACCGGCCGCGCCAATCGCTATGCGCCTGAGATGCTCGAAGATCAGCCTCAATTCACGTTAAAAACGCGCAAGGCCGTAGGGCCGGATGACCAGGAGTTGCAGGAAAACCCTCGTGCGCGCTCGGCCAAGCTGCGCGTGGCGGTGCGAACGGATGCGCCGGCAGGGGAAGAAATTGAGGCCCGTGCAATTGGCATGCCGCAACTGGGGGGGAGGGCAAGATGAAGAGTGTATTGTATGTGTTGACTGCCTTGGCCGTGTTCGGGCTCGCCCTCTGGGCCTATCAGGAAAACTATCGGACCCAGCAAGTGCTTAAGGAAACGCAGTCGTTGCAGCAGAAAATCGGAAACGCGCAGGCGCGGTTGGCTGTATTGAATGCGGAATGGGCCTATCTCAACCGTCCGGATCGTCTGCGTGAACTGGCGGATCTGAATTTTGAACGGCTGGGTCTGCTGCCGCTGCGCGCCGAACAGTTCGGGCGCGCGGATAGAATCGCCTATGGCGAGGACCCCGATCTTCCGATTGTCAGCCCTGACGAATTGCAGGCGATCACGGAAATTCAGTCGCTGGGCGAGGTGCAGATCCCATGACACGCACCCCGCTTCGACCTCTGGCCCGCGTTCTGGACGCCCGCGCTCGTGGTGAAAACCCCAAGGCGATTGAGCGTGAGAACATCCGTCAACGGCACGAGGATATGAAAGACCGCGCCCGCGCCCGGGCTGAGGGTCGCTTGCTGGTGCTAGGGCTGTTCTTTTTCTGTGCGTTTGCGGTGGTGGGCGTGCGTATGGGCATGTTGGCCACGTCCGAGCCGCAAGAGCCTTTGGCCACCGCCCAAGGTGCAGCCATCGCGATGCAGCGCGCCAATATCGTGGATCGTGAGGGGCGCATTCTGGCCACCAACCTGGATACCTATTCGGTCTATGCCCAGCCCCCGTTGATGATCGATCCGACCGCGGCCGCCGATCAGCTGGTGGCGATCTTCCCGGATCTGGACCGTGACCGGCTGATCAAGGACTTTACTGGCGACCGCAAGTTTTTGTGGATCAAAAAGCGGATCTCGCCAGAACAAAAGCAAGCGGTTCATGATATCGGCGACCCCGGCATTCTGTTTGGCCCGCGCGAGATGCGGCTTTACCCGAATGGCAAGCTGGCCGCACATATTCTGGGCGGCTCGGGATTCGGGCGCGAGGGTGTCAGCGCCGCCGAAGTGATCGGAGTTGCAGGTGTCGAGAAGCAGTTCGACAATTATTTGCGCGACCCGGCCAATGGCAACAAGCCGCTGCAATTGTCGCTGGACCTGACGGTGCAGGCTGCGGTCGAACAGGTGCTTTATGGCGGTATGAAGATCATGAACGCCAAAGGCGCGTCGGCGGTTCTGATGAATGCCCATACGGGCGAGGTAATCTCGGCCGCGTCGCTTCCGTCTTTCGATCCCAACGACAGACCGCGTCCACCAACCACTGGGTTCGACCCGTCGGACAGCCCGCTGTTCAACCGTTATGTGCAGGGCGTGTACGAACTGGGGTCGGTGTTCAAGATTTTCACCGCCGCGCAGGCGGTGCAGCTTGGATTGGTCAACTCGAATACGATCATCGATACGTCCGGCCCGATGAAGATCGGCCGGTTTCCGATTGGCGAATTCAACGGCAAGAACTATGGCAAGATCAGCGTGGCCGATGTGATCGTCCACAGTTCGAACCGGGGTACCGGACGTTTGGCACTGCAAATTGGTGCGCAACGGCAACAGGATTTTCTGGAAACGCTGGGCATGTTCGAACCCACCCCGTTCGAGATCGTCGAAGCCAAGGGTGGACAGCCGCTCAAACCCAAAAAATGGGGTGAGTTGAGCACGGTCACTATTTCCTATGGTCACGGCCTGTCGACCAGCCCGATGCATTTGGCGGCGGGCTATGCGGCGATTGCAAATGGTGGGCATTATGTCAGCCCGACCATCCTGCGCAAAAATGGCCCGCAATATGGCCCGCGCGTCTTGTCGGACTCCGCCGCAAGCCAGGCCCAAAAAATGTTGCGCAAGGTTGTCACTGACGGCACCGCCAGCTTTGGTGACGTCGCGGGGTACGATGTTGCGGGCAAGACAGGCACTGCCGACAAACCCAAACCCCGGGGTGGGTATTATGACGAGAAGGTCATCGCCACTTTCGCGACGATTTTCCCGGCCTATGATCCGAAATACGTAATGATCGTGACGCTGGATGAGCCGTCGATCGTGGCTTACGGCGAAAAGCGCCGTACTGCAGGGTGGACCGCCGTGCCGGTGGCGGCTGAATTGATCGGTCGGGTCGCCCCGCTTTTGGGCCTGCGTCCCCGGCTTGAGCCTGAGGCGGGCGCTGCTATAACGCTGACCTCGAATTAGGCTGTCCAAAAGAGGTGGGTCATGGGCGCAAGGACAAAGAAACTCAGCCAACTGGCCCTGACAGCGCGCGGTGGCGCGAATCCCGATATCTCGGGGCTGGCGGTAGACAGCCGCAAGGTTAAGGATGGCTATCTGTTTGCGGCCTTGCCCGGAACGCGGGTTCATGGCGGTGAGTTCATCCAATTCGCCCTGCGCATGGGGGCCTCTGCCATTCTGACCGACGCCGAGGGGGCGGAGATTGCGGCCAAAGAACTGGCAGCCTCCGACGCCGCTCTGATCGTGGCCGAAGACCCGCGTCAGGCGCTTGCCGGGGCTGCCGCGCTTTGGTTCGGGGCGCAACCGCAGACCATTGTGGCGGTGACCGGCACCAACGGCAAAACATCCGTCGCCACATTCGTGCGCCAAATCTGGTCCGAGCTTGGCCATGCCGCCATCAATCTTGGCACCACCGGTGTCGAAGGCGCATGGACCGCGCCGCTGGCCCATACCACACCGGAACCGATCACCCTGCATCGCGCTCTGGCCGAGGCTGCCGAAAATGGCGTAACCCATGCCGCGATGGAGGCGTCGTCGCACGGGCTCGAACAGCGCCGCCTGGACGGGGTGCACCTGACAGCCGCCGGTTTCTCGAACTTCACACAGGATCATTTGGACTATCACGAAACATTCGAGGCGTATTTCAACGCCAAGGCCGGGCTGTTCGACCGGGTGCTGCCACAGGACGGAACAGCGGTGATCAACCTCAGCGATCCCAAGGGCGCGCAGGTGCAGGACATTGCCATGGCGCGAGGCCAATCCGTTCTGACCGTCGGGGCCGAGGGCGCAGACCTTTGGCTTTTGAATCAACGCTTTGATGCAACTGGCCAGGACTTGCGGTTCTCATTCCAGGGCAAGACCTATCAAACCCGCCTGAACCTGATCGGCGGTTTTCAGGCTGAAAACATCCTGCTGGCCTGCGGTCTGGTCATTGCCGCCGGGGAAGACCCCGACCGTGTATTCGAGACCCTGCCGCACCTGACAACCGTGCGCGGACGGATGCAACTGGCCGCCACCCGTGAGAACGGTGCGACGATCTTTGTCGATTACGCCCATACGCCGGACGCCGTGTCGACCGCGCTGAAGGCGATGCGCCCGCATGTCATGGGTCGCCTGATCGCTATCGTTGGTGCAGGTGGGGACCGTGATGCCACCAAGCGCCCCCTGATGGGGCAGGCTGCCGCTGACAACGCGGATCTGGTGTTCGTCACCGATGACAACCCCCGCGGCGAAGACCCCGCCACCATCCGGGCTGCCGTCATGCTGGGCGCGCCGGACGCCACCGAAGTGGGCGACCGGGCCGAGGCCATTCTGCGCGGCATCGACGCTCTGCAACCGGGCGACGCGCTGCTGATCGCGGGCAAAGGGCACGAAACCGGCCAGATCGTCGGCGATCAGGTGCTGCCCTTCGACGACGCCGAACAAGCCAGCATCAGCGTCGCCGCGCTGGACGGGAGGGTCGCATGACCCTCTGGACTGCATCCGAGGCCGCAGCGGCCACCGGCGGGCGTGCAACGACAGACTGGCAAGCCGACGGCGTGTCCATCGACACCCGCACCTTGCAGCCCGGCGACCTTTTCGTGGCGCTCAAAGCTGCGCGCGACGGGCATGAGTTCGTCGCTCAGGCTTTGGAAAAAGGGGCAGGGGCCGCGCTGGTGTCGCATATCCCCGATGGTGTGGACGACACTGCACCGCTTTTGATCGTGGACGATGTGCAGACAGCACTCGAAGCTCTGGGTCAGGCCGCACGTACGCGCACATCCGCTCAGGTTGTTGGCGTGACTGGCAGCGTCGGCAAGACCTCGACCAAGGAAATGCTGGCGACGATCCTGGAAACCCACGGCAAGACCCATGCCAGCGTCGCCAGCTACAACAACCATTGGGGCGTCCCCCTGACGCTGGCCCGAATGCCGCGCGATACCGAATTTGCGGTGATCGAGATCGGCATGAATCATCCCGGAGAGATCGCCCCGCTCGCCCGTCAGAGCCGCCCGCATGTGGCGCTGGTCACAACCGTCGCGGCGGTTCATCTTGAGGCGTTCGACTCGGTCGCCGGAATCGCCGCCGAGAAAGGCGCGATTTTCGATGGTTTGACCGAGGGCGGCACCGCCATCGTGAATGCCGATATCGACCATGCAGACATCCTGCGCCAATGCGCGACGCAAAACGGTGCGCGGATTGTTGATTTTGGCCGGACCGCCACGGATTACCTACTGACCGATGTGGAACCGCAGGCCAACGCGATCCGCGCGCAGGCCATCATCGCCTGCCGACCCGCCGCTTTCGAAGTCAATTCGGCAGGAACCCATTTCGCCATGAACGCGCTGGGTGCCTTGGCGGCTTGTGCGGCGATGGGCGTCGACACGGATGCGGCCATCAAGGGGCTGGGCCGGTGGTCTCCGGTCAAAGGGCGCGGCGTGCGCGAGGTGATTGACCTGACAAACGGCGGCAGGATCGAACTGCTGGATGACAGCTATAACGCCAACCCAACCTCGATGGAGGCGGCGCTTGACGTGCTGGCGGCCACGCAATCCAAGCGCCGCATCGCCTTTCTGGGCGATATGAAAGAACTGGGCGCGCAGGAACAGGCCATGCACGCCGCAATGGCCGATGTCACCGCGATGACGCGTGTCGATCAGGTGCATTGCATCGGCCCGCTGATGCAGGCGCTGCATGAGGTGTTGCCGCAAGACAAACGTGGGCTGTGGTTCGAGACGAGCGCCGAAATGGCCACCCACCTTCCGGACCTGATCCGCGACGGAGATGCGGTTCTGGCCAAGGGATCGCTGAGCATGGCGCTGGCGGGCATTGTTGACGGCCTGCGAGAAATGGGGCAAGGGGGCGCGCTTGATTAAACGCGCGCCGTGACCTCTGTGTGAGAAAGGTATTGGTATGCTCTATTGGTTGACCGCACTGTCGGACGGAGGGGACTTTTTCAACCTCTTCCGCTATATCACGTTCCGTGCAGGCGGCGCGTTTCTGACGGCGCTGGTCTTTGGGTTCATCTTTGGCAAACCCCTGATCAACGTGCTGCGCCGCAAGCAGGGCAAGGGTCAGCCGATCCGTGATGATGGGCCGGAAGGGCATCTGAACAAGGCCGGAACCCCCACCATGGGCGGGCTGCTGATCGTCGGCGCGCTGGTGACGTCGACCCTGATCTGGGCGCGCTGGGACAATCCGTTTGTATGGATGGTCCTGTTTGTGACACTGGCATATGCAGCGATTGGCTTTGCCGACGACTACGCCAAGGTGTCGAAACAAAACACCAAAGGCGTGTCCAGCAAGATGCGGCTTGCGCTGGGTGTGCTGATCGCGGTTCTGGCCGCGCTTTGGGCAACGTTGCATCACCCGGCTGATCTGCAGAACCAACTGGCGCTGCCGGTGTTCAAGGACACGCTGATCAATCTGGGCCTGTTCTATATCCCATTCGCCATCGTGGTCATTGTGGGTTCGGCAAATGCAGTGAACCTGACCGATGGTCTGGACGGTTTGGCCATCATGCCGGCAATGATTGCGGCCACAACGCTGGGTATCATTGCCTATGCGGTGGGCCGCGTCGACTTCACGGAATATCTCGACGTGCATTACGTGCCGGGGACCGGAGAGATCCTGATCTTTACGGCAGCCCTTTTTGGCGGCGGGCTTGGTTTCCTTTGGTACAACGCCCCTCCTGCGGCGGTGTTCATGGGCGATACCGGATCGCTCGCGCTGGGTGGCGCGTTGGGGGCCATCGCCGTTGCCACCAAACACGAGCTGGTTCTGGCCGTAGTCGGCGGTCTGTTCGTCGTTGAGGCGTTGAGCGTGATCATTCAGGTTCTTTACTTCAAACGTACTGGTAAGCGCGTGTTCTTGATGGCGCCCATCCATCATCATTATGAGAAGAAGGGTTGGGCCGAGCCGACGATTGTGATCCGGTTCTGGATCATCTCTCTGATTCTGGCGATGATCGGTCTGGCAACGCTGAAAGTCCGGTAGCTCTCCCGCCAGGTTCGGAGGGCCTTCGGCCCGCCTGCACCTGTTGGGTCCGGCTCGCGCGCAGGCGCGCGAGCCTGATCGCGCCCTTGCCTTTCGGTTTTCCTTGGGTGCAGTGTGCGCGTGGAATTCACGTCAGGAAGGTATGCGGCATGATCCCGGTCAAAGGGTTTTCTGGGCAGAAAGTTGCGGTATTGGGATTGGGTCGTTCCGGTCTTGCTACGGCGCGGGCACTGCGCGCAGGCGGGGCGGAGCCAGTTTGCTGGGATGACAACCCAGCGGCGCGTGAAACGGCCGAGGCCGAAGGGTTTTCCTGCACGGAGCTGAAACGCCAGGGTGCGATGGAGGATGTCGCATCGTTGATCGTTTCGCCCGGGATTCCGCATCTTTATCCTGAGCCGAACCCTGTCGTGCTGGCGGCGCTGGAGGCGGGCGTGCCCGTCGACAATGACATCGGCCTGTTCTTTTGCAGCTTTGCCGGCCAGGATTGGGGCCGGTTCGAAACCCCGCCCCGTGTCATTACCGTGACCGGCTCCAACGGGAAATCTACGACAGCGGCGCTGATCCACCACATACTGACTGAGGCCGGGCGGGACTCGCAGCTTGCCGGGAACATTGGTCGTGGGGTTCTGGATATTGATCCCGGCGGTGACGGTTCTGTCGTTGTTCTTGAGCTCAGCAGCTATCAGACCGAACTTGCGCGGGCACTGACACCTGATATCGCGGTCTTTACCAACCTGTCGCCCGACCATCTGGACCGGCATGGAGGTATGGGTGGCTATTTCGCTGCCAAGCGACGCTTGTTTGCCGAGGGGGGACCGGACCGCGCCATCATCGGCGTTGACGAGGACGAAGGCGCCTTTTTGGCGGGGCAGTTGGCCGAAGGTCCCTCCGATGACCGTGTTATCCGCGTCTCTGTTGAGCGCAAGATAACTGGCCCAGGATGGCAGGTTTTTGCACGTAAGGGGTTTCTTTCGGAATACCGCAAGGGGCGGCAGGCGGCTTCGATCGACCTGCGCGGCATTAAGGGGCTGCCCGGCGCGCATAATCACCAAAATGCCTGCTCTGCCTATGCGGCCTGCCGTGCGCTGGGGCTGGCGCCCAAATTGATTGAATCCGCACTGCACAGCTTTCCTGGCTTGCCACATCGCAGCCAGATCATCGCCGAGGCTGACGGGGTCACTTACGTCAACGACTCGAAGGCGACCAATGTGGACAGCGCCGTCAAAGCTCTGAGTGCCTTCCAAAGCATTCGATGGATTTGCGGAGGGCTTGAGAAAGAGGGGGGGCTGGCTGCCCTGAACGACGCCTCGGACCATGTACTGAAAGCCTATGTTATTGGGCGCGAGGCCGCGCGTTTTGCCATGCAGTTGGACGCGGAAACCGTGGTCTGCACCACGATGGCAGACGCCGTCGCGCAGGCGATGGCCGACGCGCAACCGGGCGAGACGATTCTGCTGGCACCGGCGGCGGCCAGTTTCGATCAATATGACAGTTTCGAAAAACGCGGCGAGGATTTCGAGGCCGAGGTTCACAAACGGCTGCCAGAGGCCAGCGGTTGCAAATGACCGCCGGTTCGGTCAGGCTCTGACCGTATCAGCTTGACGCGCCATTGCTTTTGGTTTTGCCTGCCGAAAATTTCACTACGAGGTTATGAATATGCCATACCGTAAGTTTGCCCTGATCCTTCCTGCCCTCTTTGTGGTAGGAGCCTGCACCAACACCGGTGCGAACTATCAGCCCGTGATAGATGGCCCCGTCGGCCCGAACTACAACAACGACCTGTTGCAATGCCAGCAGCTTGCCGCATCGCAGGCAAGCGTTGACGGCTCGACGGCAGGCAACGCCGCAATCGGTGCGGCGGGTGCGGCTGCGGTCACTGGAATCGTACAGGACAGCAGCGACAATCTGGGCCGCGCAGCGGTTGCCGGTGCGCTGGTCGGCGCTGGCGCGGACGTGATCAATAAGAATCAGAACAAGGAAGTCATCGTGCGCAACTGCATGCGCGGACGCGGCTATAACGTCGTCGGCTAACGACCTGCGATGGCGGTTCCAGCGGCGTGGCCTGACGACCACGCCCATTGAAAATTGTAGCCGCCCAGCCAACCGGTGACATCCACCGCTTCGCCAATGACATAAAGGCCAGGGATATCTCTGGCCTCCATTGTTTTTGACGAAAGCCCATCGGTCGAGATGCCGCCGAGTGTCACCTCGGCCGTGCGATACCCTTCGGTGCCCGAGGGGGTCAGGTGCCAGTTGGACAGGGCGGAAACCAGTTCACTCAACGCGTCGTCGGATTGATCGGCCAAATTGCTATGCATCGGGATCTGATGGCTCAGATACTCGACCAGCCGAGCAGGCAAGTGCCTGGCCAGTTCCGTTTTCAGGGCCTTGCGACCACCGCTCTGGCGCTGATCACGCAGCAGATCATGCAGGTTGAGATCAGGGATCAGATTGACGCTGATATCCTCGCCCTCGCGCCAGTACGAGGACAGCTGCAAAACCGACGGACCGCTGAGCCCGCGATGGGTGAACAGCAGTGCCTCGTCAAAGCTGGTGCGGTCATTCGAGAGGCGCACGGGCAGGGAAACCCCGGACAGCTCCTTGAATTTGCCATCCGAGAAAGTGAACGGAACCAACGCTGCGCGCGTGTCCGTGACACTCAGGCCAAACTGGCGGGCAATATCATAAGCCAACCCGGTCGCGCCCATTTTGGGTATCGACTTGCCGCCCGTGGCCAGGACCAGATTGGCGCAAGACAGGCTCAGCCGCTGCCCTTCGCGATCGACGCCCAACGCAAATCCGGCTTCGGTCCGGCGAAGCTCTTTCACATCGGTCTGAACCCATAACTCTGCCCCGGCGCGCGCCATTTCGGTCAACAGCATCTGGATGATCTGTTTTGAGGATCCGTCGCAGAAGAGCTGCCCCAGAGTCTTTTCGTGCCACGCGATACCATGACGCCCAACAAGATCGACAAAGTCCCATTGAGTGTAGCGCGCCAGCGCGGATTTGCAGAAATGCGGGTTCTGCGACAGGAAATTCTGCGCGCTCGCGTACATATTGGTAAAGTTGCAACGCCCGCCACCCGAGATACGGATTTTTTCGCCAGCAGCCTTTGCGTGGTCGATCACCAGCACACGTCCGCCGCAATGGGCGGCGCACATCATGCCCGCAGCACCTGCGCCCAGTATGATGGTGTCATAGATCATGCGAAGCCCATGGCGCGGTTTGCGCTCGATGGCAAGTCGAAGCTGCCCGTGCAGGGTCTGCCCATCCAGAGTTCTGCCAAGCCACACGCGATCCCTTGCCGGTGGCATGTATTCCTTGGATGTATCACGGCCACAGTTATGCGCGTGCATATCTTCGATAGTTGACCGGTTCCGTCAACATTTCTATCAATCTCCAACCCTGACGCTAGGGAAGGGGCACTTTAGTCTGGTGGAGTCTCACCTGAATGCCGACTACGATTTATGGTGCATTTCGCAGCAACAGTACTCTGACGGACGCGGGTGCCTCGTCGACGGTTGTCGGGTCCGTTTTTGAAATCTCGTCATATAGCCAGATCACCATCGAGGATGGTACAGACGGAACAGTATTCGACGGTGACAGCAGTTCGAACGAAACCGCCAATGACCCGACCCAGACGTTTAACGACGAGATCATTTTTTGGGATTTCACGGTTTCGGTGACGGACGGCATGAATACCTATCAGATCGCCCTTTTCGACTATGACCTTGACGGTGACGGAAACTCGATTGGCGTGGACTCCGAAGATGGGTATTTCATGGCGTTTATCGGCCCGATTCCGCCGCTTGATACGCCGCTCGAGATTACGGCGATCATCGACAACGGGCCGAATATTGACGTTGACACCGTTGTGCCCTGTTTCGTTTCCGGCACAGCAATCCTGACGCCTGATGGCAGACGCCCGATTGAGACGCTAAGCGTTGGCGACACCGTCATCACATTGGACAACGGCCCGCAGGTGATCCGATGGATCGGATCCCGGACGCTCGATAGCATTGATCTTGCGATAAAGCCAAAGCTGCGCCCGATCAGGTTCGCGCCGGGGTCGCTTGGCAAGGGATTGCCCGAGCGCGAATTGTATGTGTCCCGGCAGCATCGGATGCTGGTGCGGTCTCCGATCGTTGCCAGAATGTTTGCCAAGAACGAGGTGCTGATCGCCGCACATAAGCTAGCGGGTCTGCCGGGTGTCACAGTGGGCGATGACGTGGAAACGGTCACCTACCATCATATGCTTTTCGACCGGCATGAGGTCGTCTTTGCCGAAGGCGCGCCATCAGAAAGCCTGTTTACCGGACCCGAAGCATTGAAAGCCGTCGGAGAGGCGGCAATTGCCGAGATCAATACCCTGTTCCCGGAGCTTCTGGCGGACGATTACGTGCCGCAGTTGGCTCGACTTGTTCCGGCAAAGGGCCGAAAGGTGCGTTCTCTGGTTGCGCGGCACAAGAAGAACGGAAAACCGCTTTTGTCCTGAATTGCGAACCGGACAGCTCGGCTGAAATCAATTGGGCGTATCCGCAAAAGGCTCGGCGACGATCTGGTGGTCGTCCTCATAAACGACGTATCCAACGCGGTCGGTGCGCAGGGTTTCGATGACATAGCCGTTTTCCGTCAGCAAAGCGATCAACTCATAGGATTTGTCCAGCGCCTCTGATGCGCCGGGTTTGAACCAGCTCAACCCTTTGGTTTCGCGATGGAATGCACCCTTGGACTTGGTGCTGTTGAAGCGCGTCGGAGTAGGCAAATGTACGCGAAACCAGTCCAGCAGGTCCTCGAGACGCGCATGGGAATATTGGTCCAGCGTTTCCAGATCGCGAAGATCGTAGGCGGCGCAGAAAAAACCGCTGCGGGCTGCCATGCCGGCAACGGCGTCCTGACACACAAACCTGACATACATTACCTGATGACTTCCGCATTCATTGTCTGACGTTCAGTAAGCTATTCGCTCGTCCAAAGTGTCAATCGCGGTAAGGTCTGCGCGTTTCGCAACGCCTGCGCGAAATCCCCCCGCACCCGTCATTCCGCTAGCCCAAATGCAAATTTCCCTGTAGAGTCTCAATCAGACCCCGAAAACGGGGCGTTAACGAGGCAGATAGTGGCGGTATCTCATGACTGAGATGGTGTATGGCGCGGTCCAGAACCAGCGCGGCGAACCGATTCTTCCAAAGTGGTGGCGAACGATTGATCGCTGGAGCATGTCCTGCGTTCTGATCCTGTTTGTCATCGGGTTGTTGCTGGGGCTGGCCTCATCCCCGCCGCTGGCAGGGCGCAACGGGTTTGATCCGTTCCACTATGTCGAACGGCAGGCGCTTTTCGGTGGACTGGCTCTGGTTGCGATGCTGCTGACCTCAATGATGTCCCCCACTCTGGTGCGGCGCCTGGCGGTGCTGGGGTTTCTGGGGGCTTTCGTGGCGCTGGCGTTCCTGCCGGTTTTCGGCACTGATTTCGGCAAGGGTGCGGTTCGGTGGTATTCGCTGGGCTTTGCCTCGCTACAACCATCCGAGTTCCTTAAGCCGGGTTTCGTGGTTGTGGCCGCATGGCTGCTGGCCGCCTCGCAAGAGATCAACGGCCCGCCGGGGCGGCTGTGGTCCTTTGCTTTGTGCATGGCCATTGTTGGCATGCTGGTGATGCAGCCCGATTTCGGTCAGGCCTGCCTGATCCTGTTTGGCTGGGGCGTGATGTATTTTGTGGCCGGCGCACCCATGTTGTTACTGGTCGGGATGGCTGGTGTCGTTGTCTTGGGCGGGATGTTTGCCTATTCGAACTCAGAGCATTTCGCACGCCGGATTGATGGCTTCCTCAACCAAGAGGTCGACCCGACGACTCAGCTTGGCTATGCGACCAACGCTATCCGCGAAGGCGGCCTGTTCGGTGTTGGTGTTGGCGAAGGGCAGGTGAAATGGTCTCTGCCTGACGCGCATACGGATTTCATCATCGCCGTGGCCGCCGAGGAATATGGCCTGATCCTGGTGCTGATCATCATTGCGCTTTATTCGATCATCGTTGTGCGTTCGCTGCTGCGTTTGATGCGCGAACGCGACGTTTTCATCCGTCTGGCTGGCACCGGTCTGGCGTGCATGTTCGGTGTGCAGGCAATGATCAACATGGGCGTTGCGGTCCGCCTGCTGCCCGCCAAAGGCATGACGCTGCCATTTGTCAGCTATGGCGGTTCCTCACTGATTGCGGGTGGTATTGCGGTCGGCATGCTGCTGGCCTTCACCCGTAGCCGCCCGCAGGGCGGGCTTGGCGAAATTCTGCGCGGACGAGGCTGATGAGCAAACCCTACCTTCTGATCGCGGCTGGCGGCACCGGGGGGCATATGTTCCCAGCGCAGGCTCTGACCGAGGCGATGCTGCACAAGGGCTGGCGGGTACGCCTGTCCACCGACCCGCGTGGTGCGCGCTATACCGGTGCCTTCCCCGAAGGTGTAGACATCGTTCAGGCCTCTTCGGCAACCTTCGCCCGTGGCGGCCTGGCGGCCAAGGTACTGGTTGGACCCAAGATCGTAACTGGTGTCACAGGAATGGCCGCGCAGATGATGCGCGACAAGCCGGACGTGGTGGTGGGCTTTGGTGGGTATCCTTCGATCCCGGCTTTGGGCGCGGCGACGCTGTTGAAGATTCCGCGCATGATCCACGAACAGAACGGAGTTTTGGGCCGCGTTAACAAGGTGTTTGCCACCCGCGTGGCGCATGTGGCCTGCGGTGTCTGGCCAACCGATCTGCCGGAAGGCGCGCAAGGCATACACACTGGAAACCCGGTCCGCGCCGCCGTGTTGGACCGCGCCGCCGCGCCTTACATTCCGCCCGGAGATTACCCGATGTCGGTCCTCGTGATGGGCGGCTCTCAGGGCGCGCGTATCCTCAGCGACATGGTGCCGGGGGCAATTGCAGCGCTGCCCGAACACCTGCGCGGCTTCATCCGCGTCGCGCATCAGGCCCGTGATGAGGACGCAGAACGGGTCAAGGCGTTTTATGCCGACAACGGCATCCGTGCAGACGTTCAACCCTTCTTCGATGACGTCCCTCGGCGCATGTCTGATGCACAGCTTGTCATTTCACGTTCCGGGGCTTCGAGTGTGGCGGACATCTCGGTCATCGGGCGACCGTCGATCCTGATCCCGTTTGCCGCCGCCGCAGGCGATCACCAGACCGCGAATGCGCGCGGACTGGTTCAGGCCGGTGCTGCGATCATGATCCCCGAAAATTCCCTTGACGTTCCCGCGTTGACCGAGCAAATGAACACGGTTCTCACCAACCCCGAAGCCGCACAACATATGGCCCATGCCGCGCTATCGGTTGGGGCGCCGGACGCAACCGAGCGTCTGACAGCCCTTGTCGAGCAACTGGCGCAGAAGGAGACCTCATGAATCCAGCAACCAAACTGCCGCAGGACGTTGGGCCGATCCACTTTGTCGGCATCGGCGGAATCGGGATGTCAGGCATCGCCGAGGTGCTTCTGAACCTGGGCTACCGTGTCCAAGGCTCGGACCTGAAGTCGTCAAAGATCACCGACCGTCTGGCGTCGCTTGGTGCCGAGATTTTCGAAGGCCAGCGTGCCGAAAACCTGAAGAACGCTGCTGTGGTGGTGGTTTCGACTGCGATCAAACCGGGCAACCCGGAACTTGACGAGGCGCGTGCCCAAGGTCTGCCGGTGGTGCGCCGCGCCGATATGCTGGCCGAGCTGATGCGCTTGCGCTCGAACATCGCGATTGCGGGAACCCACGGCAAGACCACCACCACCACCATGATGGCCGAACTGATGGTCGCGGGCGATTTCGACCCTACCGTCGTCAATGGCGGCATCATCCACGCCTATGGCTCGAATGCCCGCATGGGGCAGGGCGAATGGATGGTGGTCGAGGCCGACGAGAGCGACGGTTCCTTCAACCGCCTGCCCGCGACGATTGCCATCGTCACCAATATCGACCCCGAGCATATGGAGCATTGGGGTGACTTCGACACGTTGCGCGACGGCTTTTACGAGTTCGTCTCGAACCTGCCCTTCTACGGGCTGGCCGTCTGCTGTACCGACCACGCCGAGGTGCAGACGCTGGTGGGACGTATCTCGGACCGCCGTGTGCGCACCTATGGGTTCAACGCGCAAGCTGATGTGCGGGCCGAGAACCTGACCTATAAAGGCGGCATCGCGCATTTCGACATTCACCTGCAATACGAAGACAAGGTGATCGAGGGCTGCACCCTGCCGATGCCCGGCGACCACAATGTTTCGAACGCGCTGAGCGCTGTGGCCGTGGCCCGCCATCTGGGCATGAAAGCCAGCGAAATCCGCGATGCGCTGGCCAATTTTGGCGGCGTCAACCGCCGCTTTACCAAGGTCGGCGAAGTTGATGGGGTGACCATAATCGACGATTACGGCCACCACCCCGTTGAAATCGCCGCAGTCCTGAAAGCCGCCCGTCAGGCGACCGAGGGTCGGGTGATCGCCGTCCACCAGCCGCACCGCTATTCCCGCCTGTCCGATCTGTTCGACGACTTCTGCACCTGCTTCAACGACGCCGACGTCGTCGCCATCGCCGAGGTCTTTGCTGCAGGTGAAGACCCGATCGAAGGGGCCGACCGCGATGCTTTGGTGCAGGGGCTGATCCGTCACGGCCACCGCCACGCGCGCGCGATCCTGGACGAAGGCGACCTAGAACGCCTTGTCCGCGAACAGGCCCGCCCCGGTGACATGGTCGTGTGTTTGGGGGCCGGTACGATCAGCGCATGGGCCAACGGGTTGCCGGAGAGATTGCAAAGGAAAGTGGCTGTTTGACGCGGCCACTCAACCGGGCGTGACGCCCTGATGCTTGAAACCATATTTTAGCCGCAATGACGGTGTCAGAAGCGCATATGTATTTGTCCGTCGTCCTGTCCGCCCTTTGGGTCATCTGCGCTACAATCGTGGCCATGCTGCCGATGCGCTTGCAGTTTCCGCCGGGCATCACCCTGCTGATCTGCGCACCTGTGCTGATCGTCTGGCTGGGACATGATTTTGGATGGTTCATCGCAGTCCTCGCACTCGGAGGATTCGTGTCGATGTTCCGAAACCCGATCCGCTACTATTGGCGTAAATGGACCGGGCGCGAGGTGCAGGAATGAGTTGGTCTATCGCTTTGGCCGGGTTGTGGGGGTTGATCGCCAATGTGCTGGCGATGGTCCCCAGCAAAGACAACCACTGGACCCGAGCCTATGTCCTGATCGCCGTGGGCGTGCCCATTCTGGGCTATGTCACCTACGAAAACGGCCCGTGGATCGGGCTGGTCGTTCTGGCGGCCGGCATGTCTGTCCTGCGTTGGCCAGTGATTTACTTGGGGCGGTGGTTGCGGAAACGTGTTTGAGACCTTGCCATGTTTCCTCAAATCCGCGATCTAGCCCCCATGGACACCCTTCCTACCCCTCGTGGCAAACTAACCGAAAAACGTTCCCTGAACGACCTAACGTGGCTTCGTGTCGGGGGTCCGGCGGATTATCTGTTTCAACCGGCTGACACCGAAGATTTGCAAACGTTCCTACGCGAATTGCCTGCCAATTTTGCGGTGTTCCCCATTGGAGTCGGCTCGAACCTCATAGTGCGCGATGGGGGGCTGCGCGCCGTTGTGATCCGGCTTGGGCGCGGGTTTAACGGGATATCTGTTGAAGGCAATTCCGTCACCGCAGGGGCCGCCGCGCTGGACGCCCATGTTGCGCGCAAGGCGGCAGAAGCAGGCGTCGACCTGACATTTCTGCGCACAATTCCGGGCTCTGTCGGTGGAGCCGTGCGGATGAATGCGGGCTGCTATGGCAGCTACACGGCGGACGTTCTGCAAAAGGCCACCATCGTCACGCGGGGCGGGGAGATCAGAGACCTCTCACCCCAAGACCTCAACTTCCGCTATCGCCAGTCCGACCTGCCCGAAGGCGCGGTGCTGATCTCGGCTACGTTCCAAGGACCCAGTGGCGATCCCGCCGCGCTGCATGCCCGCATGGAAGCGCAACTTAAGAAACGTGACGAGACCCAACCCACTAAGGACCGCAGCGCCGGGTCGACCTTCCGAAACCCCGCTGGGTTCTCGTCGACCGGCAAGGCAGACGATACCCATGACCTCAAGGCGTGGAAAGTGATCGACGATGCCGGGATGCGCGGTGCCACAAAGGGCGGTGCCCAGATGAGCCCGAAGCACTCGAATTTCCTGATAAACACCGGCGGTGCGACCGCCGCAGACCTCGAAGGTCTGGGTGAAGAGGTGCGAAAAAAGGTTTACGAAACAAGCGGCATCACGCTAGAGTGGGAAATCATGCGGGTCGGCGACCCGCTGAATGAATAAAGCCCCGACCGTCAGACCAAAACAGGCAAATTCAGGCGACGGATCAAAGGCATAAACGCAGTACGGACCACCACATAAGGTCCGGGGACATTGAGGCGCACATTGGGTATGTCGAGCAGGACAAACCCCAAAGTGGCGGTATTGATGGGCGGCCCCTCGGCAGAACGCGAGGTGTCTCTCAGCTCTGGGCGCGAATGCGCGGCCGCCCTTGTGGGAGAAGGCTTTGAAGTGGTCGAGCTGGACGCAGGTCCCGACCTCTATGCGCGCCTTTTGGACATCAAGCCGGATGTGGTTTTCAACGCCCTGCATGGCCGTTGGGGCGAGGATGGCTGTGTGCAGGGCCTGCTGGAATGGGTGCGCATTCCCTACACGCATTCCGGCGTTCTGGCCTCGGCTTTGGCGATGGACAAGCAGCGCAGCAAAGAGGTCTATCAGGCCGAGGGCCTGCCCATTGTGCCCAGCGTGATCGTGCCCAAGATTGAGGTGGTCGAGGTCCACGTGATGGAGCCGCCCTATGTGGCCAAGCCCAACAACGAGGGTTCCAGCGTCGGCATCTATATCGTCCACGAGAACGCCAACGGCCCGCCGCAGCTGTCCGAGGACATGCCCGAGCACATCATGGTCGAGAAATACGTGGCAGGCCGCGAACTGACCGTGACAGTGATGGGCGACCGCGCATTGACCGTGACCGAGATCATGACCGATGGCGGCTGGTACGACTACGACGCCAAGTACAAACCCGGCGGATCGTGGCACGTGCTACCGGCAGACATCCCGCAGGATATCTTTGACCGCTGCATGGACTACGCGCTGAAGGCCCACAATGCGCTGGGATGCAAAGGCGTCAGCCGAACCGATTATCGCTGGGATGACAGTCTTGGTGCGGACGGGTTGTTCCTGCTGGAAACCAACACGCAGCCGGGAATGACCCCGACCTCGCTTGTGCCGGAACAGGCCGCGCATATTGGCATGACCTTCGGCCAGCTCTGCGCCTGGATGGTGGAGGACGCCTCATGCGACCGCTGACCGCCACCCGCGCACCGGTTATTCACCGGACCAAAGCCGTTGCGGGGCCGGATGCGGATTTCGCTTCTGCGCCACGACCCGAGCCAAGGCCCGAGCCCAAACTGCGCCTACGCGGCGCGCGGCTATTTGGCCGATCGCGCCTGTCCGATCCCGCGCCATCGCGCCTCAGCTACCGCCTTCAGCGCTGGATGCTGACGCCAGGCATTCGGCGCGGACTGAGGATTGGCTTGCCGGTGCTCGCGGTCCTCGGCGCTGTCGGCGGCTATTTTGCTTCGGAAGACCGCCGTGAGGCGGTCAGCACCTATATCGCAAGCATCAAGACCTCAATTCAGGAACGGCCGGAATTCATGGTCAATCTGATGGCGATCGATGGGGCAGGGACAGGGCTATCCGAGGATATCCGCGAAGTCGTGCCGTTGGATTTCCCTCTCAGTTCCTGGGATCTGGACGTCGAGCGAATCCGCGACACGATCACCGGGCTTGATCCGGTAAAATCGGCGACCGTACGTATTCGCCCCGGCGGCATCCTTCAGGTGGATGTGGTAGAGCGCCAGCCGGTCATCGTCTGGCGGAACCGTGACGGGATCGAACTGCTGGACGAAACCGGTGCCCATGTGGATCAGATCGCCGCGCGCGCCAATCACGCCGAATTGCCTCTGATCGCGGGAAGGGGGGCGGACCGGCACGTGCCCGAAGCGTTGGAAATCCTGACAACGGCGCGCAGCCTGGGTGAGCGCGTGCGTGGCCTTGTCCGAGTTGGCGAGCGGCGTTGGGACCTGGTTCTGGACCGCAGCCAGCGCATCATGCTGCCGACCGAACGCCCGGTGCGGGCGTTGGAGCATGTTCTCGCAGTCAACGAAGTGCAGGACCTGCTTGAACGCGATGTTGCCGCGGTGGACATGCGACTCGGGCAACGACCGACAATCAGAATGAACAAAACCGCCAGTGACATCTGGTGGAACACAAAAGTTACAGCAAGTGACGGGCAGTAAGACCATGATGACCGATCTTTATCAGTCCCAACGGGCAATGCGGCAGATGCGCAGGCAAGCGATGCAGCGGGGCGTTGTCGCCATTCTGGACGTGGGCAGTTCCAAGATTGCCTGTCTGGTCCTGCGCTTTGATGGCACCGGCAGGCTGAGCGAGGATAACGCGATCGGCTCCATGGCAGGTCAGACCGGCTTTCGTGTGATCGGCGCAGCCACGACGCGTTCACGCGGGGTGCAGTTTGGCGAAGTCACGGCAATGCAGGAAACCGAACGTGCGATCCGCACGGCGTTGCAGGCGGCGCAGAAAATGGCCGACATTCGCGTCGATCACGTGATCGCCTGTTTCTCGGGTGCCAACCCGCGCTCATACGGATTGGATGCACAGGTCGAACTAGAAGGTCAACTGGTCACCGAGGCAGAGGTTGGCCGGGTGCTGAACGCCTGCGACGTGCCGGATTATGGTGCTGGCCGAGATGTATTGCACGCGCAACCGGTGAACTTTGCACTCGACAACCGCTCGGGTCTGATTGATCCGCGCGGGCAGCTGGGTCAGTCGCTGGCGGTCGACATGCATATGCTGACGGTCGATGCGGCCGCAATCCAGAACATCGTGCGTTGCATCAAACGCTGCGATCTCGAATTGGCGGGGATCGCAAACTCGGCCTATGTGTCGGGCATCTCGGCGCTGGTCGAAGACGAACAGGAACTGGGCGCGGCCTGTATCGACATGGGCGGCGGCACGACCAGCGTGTCGATCTTCATGAAGAAGCACATGATCTACGCCGATTGCGTCAAGATGGGCGGTGATCACGTGACCAGCGATATCTCGATGGGTCTGGGTGTGCCTGCTGCCGTGGCAGAACGGATCAAGACTTTTAACGGCGGTGTCCATGCAACCGGAGCCGACGATCGCGACCTGATCGACATTGGCGGGGATACCGGCGACTGGGAACATGACCGCCGGACCGTCAGCCGGGCCGAGCTGATCGGCATCATGCGCCCCCGCGTCGAGGAAATACTTGAAGAGGTCAGAACTCGTCTCGACGCCGCAGGCTTTGATCATTTGCCCAGCCAGCAGATCGTGCTGACAGGGGGCGGCAGTCAGATCATGGGGCTCGACGGGCTGGCCACACGCATTCTGGGCCAACGTGTGCGCTTGGGTCGCCCACTACGCGTTCATGGCCTGCCGCAGTCGGCCACTGGGCCTGGCTTTTCGTCAGCCGTTGGTCTCAGTCTGTTCGCGGCGCATCCGCAGGATGAGTGGTGGGATTTCGAGATTCCGGTCGATACCTATTCGGCGCGTCCGTTCAAGCGGGCGGTGCGCTGGTTCCGTGACAATTGGTAAGGTCGCCGCCACGGCTGTGATGGCCATTGCGGGTGCTCTTGGTTCAACGGCTGCCTTGGCGCAGACCCGTATCTCGCCCGAGGCGTTTCTGGCCGCCCTGCAGGGCAAGACGGTCGACTTTCATGAGATACACAGCGGCGAGCTGGTCGGTACCGAACAGTTTCTGAGTACAACGCTTTCGGTCTGGCGACAGCAGGGAGAGGACTGCGTTTATGGTCGGATCACAACACCCGATGGTCAGGTTTGTTTCCTTTACGACAATGATCCGGACGGTTTGCCGGTCTGTTGGTGGCCGTTCGAGCATGAAGGCAGGCTAATGGTGCGGCTGTCCAGATTCGCCGGTGCGGAAATTCAGGAAATCCGCCGCGTCTCGACCGAGGGTTTGAACTGTCCGGGGGCGCCGACCAGCTAAGAATTGGGTTGCACGGGCCAGAATTATCCCTAAAACTATCCACAGGGTCCGAAAGAGGCCCAGCGGCAGGACCTGAGCAGTTTTCCGCGATCAAAAACCGATCTACGTGATGCAACGTTTCGCTGAGGCAGCGGGGCGATGATGCCGTGCATTGTGCGTCTTTGGGTTGGCATCGCTACATGTGGCGTGGCATGCGAAATGCCGCTGATCTCTGCCATATTTCCTCCACATTTTGTGGATTCTCGCGATTTTTGGCGTGACGTTTGGGGATTTCAGCAGTAGAATCAAAGGTGGATAGGTCAGAAAAGTACCGCATTACGCGGCAACATATAAAACAGGCGGACAGAGCATGACATTGAATCTTTCGATGCCCGGGCACGATGAATTGAAGCCACGGATTACGGTATTTGGCGTTGGCGGAGCGGGTGGAAACGCGGTCGACAACATGATTGCAAAGCAGCTGGACGGGGTTGAGTTCGTGGTCGCGAACACCGACGCACAGGCGCTGCAGCAAAGCAGTTCGTCCGCGCGGGTTCAACTGGGCGTCAAGGTTACCGAAGGTCTGGGCGCGGGGGCTCGCCCGACCGTTGGTGCGGCGGCTGCCGAGGAAAGCATCGAACAGATCGTCGATCATCTGGCGGGTGCGCATATGTGCTTTATCACCGCAGGCATGGGCGGCGGCACAGGTACGGGTGCCGCCCCGATCATCGCGCAGGCAGCACGCGAACTGGGGGTTCTGACCGTCGGTGTTGTGACCAAACCCTTCCAATTCGAAGGCGCCAAGCGCATGCGTCAGGCTGAGGATGGCGTTGATGCCCTGCAAAAGGTCGTCGACACGCTGATCATCATCCCGAACCAGAACCTGTTCCGTCTGGCCAATGAAAAAACCACGTTCACCGAGGCATTCTCGATGGCTGACGATGTCTTGTACCAGGGCGTCAAAGGTGTGACCGACCTGATGGTGCGCCCTGGCCTGATCAACCTCGACTTTGCTGACGTTCGCGCCGTGATGGACGAAATGGGCAAGGCAATGATGGGCACGGGTGAGGCGACCGGTGAGGACCGCGCCATCCAAGCGGCCGAGAAGGCGATTGCCAACCCGCTGCTGGACGAGATCAGCCTCAAGGGCGCCAAGGGCGTGCTGATCAACATCACCGGTGCACACGATCTGACCTTGTTCGAACTGGACGAAGCCGCGAACCGCATCCGAGAGGAAGTGGATCCCGAGGCCAACATCATCGTCGGCTCGACCCTCGATACCGAAATGGAGGGCGGCATGCGCGTGTCGGTCGTCGCCACCGGCATCGATGCAACCGAGAAAACTGATGACGTCCCGGTCGCGCGCCGCTCGATGTCGGCCCCGCTGACCCGCACGGTTTCCGCAGAAGAGGCACCGGAAGAGCCGGCTCAGGAGATCGCGGCCCAAGCGCCTGCGCAAGAGGAAAACGTGGCACCAACCCTGTTCGAATCCATTGAGGATGTTGAACTGCGGGAAGGTTGGCATGAAGAGCCTGCAGCGGCAGCTCAGCAGGACGACGGATTGCCCCCGCCAGCCTATCAGCCGCAAGTGGCAGAGTTTGAACCGCGCCACGAACCAGAAGAGCCGGTCGCCGAAAGCTATGTCGCTCCGCGTGCGCCAGCCCCGGGAACGCCGTCTCCAGCGGCCATGAAGCGCCTGCAAGCGGCGGTACAGAAAGTACCGTCAAACGGACAGCGCATGCACGTAACACCCGCGCAGGAACCCGCCCCTCAGGCCCAGCCTGAACAAGAGGAACGGCCGCGGTTTGGCTTCAACCGTTTGATCGACCGGATGACTGGACATGCGGCTGATACGCCCGCGCAACCAACGCGCCAGCAGCCCGCGTTGCGGACATCTGACGCCACGGCACCCGCACAGGATGAGGCCGATCCGGATCAGGAACGCATCGAAATTCCGGCGTTCCTGCGGCGTCAGGCCAACTGATCGCGGTAACAAAATACAATCAAAGGGCCGCCTCAGGGCGGCTCTTTTTTGTTGAAAAGCAGGGTGTTGGGTGGCTGTAAGCAGGGTTTTGCCGATCTGTCACATTCATGTTTCATTCAGTTGCAAAGAGTGAGTTGAGCCTTGGCGCGCCGTTCCTTAACTGATGTGCCAACACAGCCACTGCCAGGCTGGACACCGCTCTCTGAGGTTCATTTTGCAACATACGCTCAAATCATCGGTAACGTTCACGGGCGTTGGGCTGCACAGCGGCAAGCCTGTGACGATGGTTCTGAAACCTGCTGCGGCGGGTCACGGAATCTGGTTCAAGCGGACCGATATCGAATTGGGCAATGCACTGATCCCGGCGATCTACGATGTGGTCGAGCGGACACCGCTGTGTACGCGCCTGATCAACGACGCGGGTGTGGCGGTCTCGACCGTGGAGCATATCATGGCGGCGCTGGCTGGCTGCGGCATTCACAACGCGCTGGTTGAAATCGACGGACCCGAAGTGCCGATCATGGATGGTTCGTCGGTCGAGTTTGTGCGCGGTATCATGGCCAAGGGCGTTCGTCGTCAGGCCAGCCCGGTTCTTGCGTATGAAGTTCTGAAACCGGTGACAGCGACTCGGGAAGGTGCAAGCGCCTCGATCGCGCCTGCTGACGGGCTGGTGATCGAATTCCACATCGACTTCGAAGACGAAGCAATTGGCAGCCAGACCAAGGTTCTGGACATGCGCAACGGCTCGTTCGCGCGTGAGCTGTGCGACAGCCGGACTTTCTGCCGCCGCACTGATGTCGAAGCGATGCGCGAAAACGGGCTTGCGCTTGGTGGCACCCTGGACAACGCCGTTGTCGTACAGGGCAGCGAAGTGCTGACCCCTGGTGGCTTGCGCCACGAGGACGAAGCCGTGCGCCACAAGATGCTGGACGCGCTGGGGGATCTGTACTTGGCAGGCGGACCGATTCTGGGTCGCTTTACCGGTGACAAGTCGGGACACGCCATGACCAATACGCTTCTTCGGAAGCTGTTCGAGACGCCGGGTGCCGTGCGTCCCGTTCTGTGCACGCCGGAACAGGCCGCGCAATTGCCCGGGCAGGGGCTGGTGCGCAGCGAAATTCCGCAGGTTGCGTGAACAGATCAACTCTGACGACATTTCCGACAGAGTGCGCATAAGGCGTTTTGCACCGGAATTTTATGTGCTAGACCAAGGCCGATCCGGGGCAATCCCCGCTTGGTAAGACGACAAGGATGTGCGGTATGATTGGCAGCAAAGCGGCAGTCAGGTTCGCGGGTGCGATTCTTCTGGCAGCGGTTTTGACGGCATGCGGTAATTCCGGTGGCCTGTTCAGCAAAAAAGGTGCCGATCGTTCGCAGAACCTGGAAGGTTTTACACCCGAGCAGATCTATACCCGTGGCGAGTTTGAATTGTCGCAGAATCGCTCGGACGATGCTGCGTGGTATTTCTCCGAGGTCGAGCGTCTGTATCCCTATTCTGACTGGGCGAAACGCGCATTGATCATGCAGGCGTTTTCGTTCCACACGGACAAGAACTACGAAGAAAGCCGGGCTGCCGCGCAGCGGTATATCGACTTTTATCCGACCGACGAAGATGCAGCCTATGCCCAATACCTTCTGGCGCTCAGCTATTATGACCAGATTGACGAGGTTGGCCGCGATCAGGGCCTGACCTTTCAGGCGCTGCAAGCCCTGCGCACCGTGATTGAGGTTTATCCCGACAGTGAATATGCCACCTCGGCCATTCTGAAGTTCGATCTGGCCTTCGACCATCTTGCCGGCAAAGAGATGGAGATCGGGCGCTATTACCTGCGGCAGGATCACTATACGGCGGCAATCAACCGCTTCCGCGTTGTGGTTGAGGATTTCCAGACTACCTCTCACACCGCCGAGGCGCTCTATCGCCTGATCGAAGCATATCTGTCTTTGGGTCTGATCGATGAGGCCCAGACCGCCGGCGCCATCTTGGGTTACAACTATCAGTCGTCCGAGTGGTACGATGCAGGCTACAAACTGCTGACCTCGCGCGGTCTTGATCTCAAGAGCCGCGGCAACAACTGGCTCAGCACGATCTATCGCCAAACGGTCAAGGGTCAGTGGCTGTAATCGCGATGGCTTTGGGCTTGGGGCGGTAAAGACCCGATGCTGCGCGCCCTTGATATCCGCGACATGCTGATTATCGACCGGCTGGAACTGACGTTTCAGCCAGGTCTAAACGCGCTGACCGGTGAAACCGGCGCGGGCAAATCGATCCTGCTGGATTCGCTGGGCTTTGTTTTGGGCTGGCGCGGGCGCGCAGAACTGGTCCGGCAAGGCGCTGCGCAGGGTGAGGTTGTTGCAGAATTCGAACTGCCCGACGGTCATCCGGCGCATGAAGTGCTGGCCGAGGCAGGACTGCCGCGCGGAGAGGAGCTGATTCTGCGCCGCGTGAACACCGCTGAGGGGCGGAAGACCGCCTGGGTCAATGACCGTCGCTGCTCGGGCGAAGTGCTGCGTGCGCTCTCCGAGACATTGATTGAACTGCATGGTCAGCATGATGACCGGGGTTTGCTAAACCCGCGCGGCCACCGCGCAATGCTGGACGATTACGCGGGGGCGGGCGATCAACTGGCTGCTGTCCGTGCAGCGTGGTCCGATATGTCGCGCGACCGTAAGGCACTTGAGCAAACCGAAGCCACCCTTACAGCCATGCGCGCGGAAGAGGAGTTCCTGCGCCATGCGGTCTCGGAACTCGATCAGTTGGACCCGCAGCCGGGTGAGGATGCCGAGCTTGATGCCCGCCGCCGGATGATGCAGGGGGCCGAGCGCATTCGCGATGACGTCGCACGCGCGTTCGATCTTTTGGGCAATGACGGCGCCGAGGGCGCGATGGGCGATGCCGTGCGCTGGCTCGAAGGGGTTTCGGACAGCGCAGGCGGGCAGTTGGAGGAGCCAATCGCGGCTCTGGGCCGTGCGATGATCGAATTGGGCGAGGCACAGGATGGTGTAAACGCGTGCCTTCAAGCGCTTGATTTCAACCCAACGGAACTGGAAGCCGCCGAAGAACGTCTGTTTGCAATACGGGCACTGGCACGCAAGCATGACGTGGCGCCCGACGATCTGGGCGGGTTTGCCGATACGTTGCGCGACCGTCTGAACCGGCTTGAGGCTGGGGACGCGGATCTGGCCGAGCGGCGCGCGGAGGTCGAGGCGGCGCAAACGGCTTATAACACCGCTGCCGAAAAGCTTGGCGGGGTTCGGCGCGCGGCGGCTGGTCAGTTGGACGCAGCCGTGATGGCAGAGCTTGCACCTCTGAAAATGGAACGCGCGGTGTTTCAGACCGAAATCTCGCCGACAGATCCGGGACCCGAAGGTGCGGATGCGGTGGCCTTCACAGTTGCCACCAATCTCGGAGCGCCATCTGGACCGCTGAACAAGATTGCCTCGGGCGGGGAACTCAGCCGCTTCCTGCTGGCGCTCAAGGTCTGTCTGACCGGCGAAGATACCGCACGCACGATGATTTTCGATGAGATCGACCGGGGTGTTGGCGGCGCGACGGCGGATGCGGTCGGCCGACGATTGGCAGCGCTTGCCAAGGGAGGGCAGGTTCTGGTGGTGACGCATTCGCCACAGGTCGCCGCTCGTGCCGCACATCACTGGCGTGTGCAAAAACATGTGACCGATGGGCAAACGCTGTCGACTGTTATACCTCTGGCCGACCCGGACCGCGTCGATGAAATCGCGCGTATGGTCGCCGGAGACACGATCACGGATGAGGCCCGAGCGGCGGCGCGCGCCTTGTTGCTCGCCTGACACAGTGTCGGGCGACAACTGAGTGTGATGCGTCTTTTCTAAGGGCTCTCCGTGGCTTACTAAGGGTCACCAGCTATTCGACCGAGGGCCAATGACCCAGTCAACCCGCACCGTTCTGCGCAACCAGTTCAATCAAGCCGTCGCCGCGCTTTGGGATGCGTGGCGGGTTCTGCGGCGGCGCGGGCCCAGTCAGATTCAGTTCTGGTTCATTGCGCTGGCCATCGGGATCGCGGCCGGCTTTATGGCGCTTGGTTTTCGCAAGGCGATCCGCTCGTTGCAGGCCTATATCTACGATACTGACGATATTTTGCTTCTGCACTCGCACGCGGAAATGCTGCCTTGGTTCATTATCCTGATCATTCCGATCATCGGCGGTCTGCTGGTCGGTATCATCTTGCACAACTTTACCGATGATGGACGGGTCAGGTCCGTTGCGGATGTGATCGAAGGGGCCGCCGTCACCGACGGGCGCGTCGAAACCAAAGCGGGGATCGCGTCATTCTTCGCCTCGCTCATTACCCTCAGTTCCGGTGGGTCTTCCGGGCGCGAGGGGCCGGTCGTGCATATGGCGGGTGTGATATCGACCTGGGTCAGCAATCGCATCCACGCGGATGGGATCACCGGGCGCGACCTGCTCGGGTGCGCCGTAGCGGCCGCTGTTTCGGCCAGCTTCAATGCCCCCATCGCCGGGGCGTTGTTCGCGCTCGAGGTCGTCCTGCGCCACTTTGCCGTGCATGCATTTGCGCCGATTGTCATCGCCTCGGTCGCGGGGACCGTGATCAACCGTTTGGAATATGGCGATGTCACCGAGTTCGCGCTAAAGACCCCCGGATCGTTGCAATTCTATGTCGAATTGCCCGCGTTTCTGATCCTCGGGCTGATCTGTGGGCTGGTATCGCTTTTGCTGATGCGGTCGATTTTCTTTGCCGAGGACATCGGCACACATGTCCAGAACCGCTTGTCTTTGCCGCGCTGGCTGCGCCCTGCGGTGTCCGGCGCCATGCTGGGTCTTTTGGCGATCTGGTTCCCGCATATCATCGGTGTCGGATATGAGACCACAATCCGCGCGTTGACCGGCGATCTGGTGCTGACAACTGCGATTGCCTTTGCGGTGATCAAAACCGTGGCTCTGGCCATTACCATGGGTGGGCGCATGGGAGGCGGAGTATTTTCGCCCTCGCTGATGATCGGCGCGCTCACCGGCCTTGCGTTCGGGCTGATCGCCACCGGGCTGCTGCCAGACGTCTCGGGCACGCATACTCTTTATGCCTTTGCGGGCATGGGCGCAGTTGCGGCTGCCGTTCTGGGCGCGCCGATATCGACGACGCTGATCGTGTTCGAACTGACCGGAGATTGGCAGATCGGCCTCGCCGTGATGGTATCGGTATCGATGAGCACCGCTTTGGCCTCGCGCCTTGTGGACCGATCGTTCTTCCTGACCCAGCTCGAGCGCCGCAATGTACATCTGGCTGCCGGGCCGCAAGCCTATCTGCTTGCAATGCTGCGCGCGGGGGCTGTGATGCGCCCGATCGGCGACGCGCGTTCAATCACCAAGGACGAGGCGCAGGCTCTGATCGAGCAGGGGCTCTGCGTCAAGGCGAGCGCCACGCTTGAGGCAGCGATGCCCTATTTCGACCGCGACGACATCCCCTGCATCCCGGTTGTGATCATTGACGATGATGGGTGCGAGAACGCGGTGGGGGCGCTGTATCACGTAGATGCGCTCAAGGCGTATAACCGGGCGCTGGCAGCCACGGCGGCCGAGGAACATTCCTAGTCTCAGCCGCCATAGACACTGGCCGCATCGCCCAGATAGTTATCCCAGGCAAACCAATACGAGATATGTCCGGCCACCCGCGGCATTTGGGTGCCATTGGGCGCGATCAGGGCCTCTTCGGTCAATCGCCATCTTTGGCCTGCCTCATCGACAAGTCCGCCATCAGATGTGGTAAACCGGTGCGATCCGCGTTCATAGGCGCGCACTGCGCGTTTGTCCGCATTGCCGATCAATACCAGCGGTCGGTTGCCAATCGCATCGTTGATAACCCGCGTCCGGCTGAACGCGTCCAATGGCCAGGCTCTGGCGGCGCCGAATTGGCGGATCGTAAAGACATAGTCCTTCTGCCGATGCCGCGACTGATCGACCAGTGCCGGGAACATCAACTCGCTCGACGCGAAATAGTCGCGATAAACCACGCCCGACCCATAGTTCCGCCGATGCCCGGTTCTGAGTGACAGAACTTTGCTATCCGGGTGCGAGGTCTTCCAGCTGTCCCAGGTGGTGATCACCACGGGGCGCTGCCTTAGCTTGATCCCGCTGTCGACCAGAGGGCCGACAACGGGCCTGCCTGTATACTGGTTCCAAAGGGAATGGGTCTGGCGGTCGAACATCAACTTGTTCGAACGATAAAGAAACCCTGATGAGCCGAAGACCAACGGTTTGCTTCTACCCGCCACTTTCGTTTCAAAAAGGATGCCGGACCCGCAGAGCGTGCAATAGGCAAGGGCGACGGGAACCCCGCCGATCGTTTCGTTGAACATCTCGTGCCAGCCCATAATGCGCAGTGGATAGGCGCGTGCATCGCCGTTGATCGAGACGCCAAAGACCAGATCACCCTCATTCAGGTAGTCCGCACTTGCCGCTGAAATCAGCGTCGGATTGTCCAGCGAGGGAATGCCATCTTTGGATACACCGCCCCATGCAATCTCCTCCAAGCGGATCTTCATCCGGTTGGGTTGCAGGTATTCAGGTCGCAGGAAGACGTCGAAATTCGGGTCTACGCCCAGAAGAACTTCGCGTTTGAAGGGGATCAGCGAGGGATGCGGAGCGATCTGCGGGTTGCGTTCCTGCCACAGCATCCATTCGAACCAGTCAGTACCGTGTGACTGCCCTGTCAGTGCTTCGGCCACTTCGGCGATCTGGTCGTCCCGACGTCTGGCAAATCGCATTCCCGTCAGCAGGGCGGCGACCACATCCGGGTTGCCTCGCTGTTTCAGGTAGGCCATGCCCTGTTCGAATTCGGCGGACGATCCGAACAGCGTGGATCTGACTGCGTCCAGAACCGGGTCCTGTTGCGCCCATAGCGATCCGGGAAGCCCAAGCGCTAATCCGAGCCCTCCTGTGAAACCACGACGTGAAATTGACATGGCACCCTCCGACATATGTTCATGCCGAATGTGCCAGCTTTTGCGTTCACATTCACACCACAGTACCGTGACCGGCGGTCGGAGGTATCAGGATTTTGGTTCTGACGCGTTCTGATCAGAGTCTGGAACGCTTTCCGTGTCTTTCAGCGTCAGGGGCGGGTCCTTCACCTCGGCGGCGATTGGCGCAGGGGCCGCGACCTGGGGCTCTGGTGTTGGGTCCGGCAGGCGTTCTTCCGGTCCGGGAACGGGACGTGCCAATGGGATGCCCTCGGGCTCTGCATCTTGGGGCGTGTCCTGATCCTGTGCGGTTGCATCAGTCAATGCGCGCCGAAACACCAGAACATTGCGCCAGTTCACCGCTGATCCGGTCAAACCGGTACGCTCTTCGCTGGGCAGCAACTCGGCGCGCTGGTATTCCCAACCCTCCTGTCCCATCTGGTTCAGAAGCTGTTCGACCGAGTTGGCAAACCTGCCCTCGGGCGTCTTGACGCCTTTGGCCTTGGTGCCTTTCTGCGGGGCGGGGACAACTTTGTATTCGTAGCGCTGCATCAATCGGTCCTGATTGTCATGTCCCGGCAAACTAACATTTTGCTGCCGAGGGAAAAGCGATCTTCGGCAATTGGCGAAATTCAGCCCGCACTGTTGCCCGCAGCCCGCGCTGCCTTGCCGACAAGAGACAGGCAAACCTCGGTCGCGAGCGCCATATCCTGCACGGAAATCCACTCTTTCGGGCCATGAATGCATTGCATGCCGGTAAAGATGTTGGGCGTCGGCGTGCCAAACTCTGTTAGGCGCGAGCCGTCGGTGCCGCCTCGGATCGGCACCGAAATGACCTCGACCCCAAGGTCCTCGCAGGCTGCGCGGGCCAAATCGACGGGGGTCATGTCCTTTTCCAGCCAATAGCGCATGTTGCGATATTGGTGGCTGATATCGCAAGTAATGGTCGCACGCGGTTCGGTGGCCTGCACGGCAGCGCAAATCTGACGGACAATGTTGCGTTGGGCCTCCAGCCCGTCCATCTCGAAATCGCGCAGGATCAGCTTGATCTCCATCTCAGACGAACCACCATTCATGTCGGTGATGTGGATGAACCCCTCGCGCCCATCGGTCACCTCTGGTGTCATGGTGGCCTGTGGTAGCGCTTGCACGATCTTGGCCGCCAGATGGGCGGCATTCACCAATTGTCCTTTGGCCAACCCGGGATGGATCGAAACGCCGGTGATCTTGATCACCGCCCGGTCGGCCGAGAAGCTTTCGTATTCGATCTCGCCAACCTCTTGCCCGTCCAACGTATAGGCGAAATCGGCCTTCAGATCCTTGGGCAGCTGTTCGGTGACGCCGCGCCCGATTTCCTCGTCAGGCGTAAAGGCGATGCGGATCGGACCGTGAGCCACGTCCTTGTTTGCAATCAGGTGCCGCGCCATCGTCATCAGGATCGACACGCCTGCTTTGTCATCGCCCCCCAAAAGCGTCGTTCCCGAGGCTGTGATCAGGTCATGTCCGATCTTCTCGGCCAGATAGGGGTGATCGTCAGGAGAAAGAACAAGATCGGGATCATCGGGAAAGGTGATGTCCCCGCCATTGTATCCCTTGATCACGCGGGGTTTAACGCCGGTGGCGTTGAACTGAGGTGCCGTGTCAACATGGGCCAGAAAACCCACGGTCGGCCCCGGTGCGGTCCCGGGAATGGTTGCCACGACAACGCTGTCACCGGTCAGCTCCACGTCCTGCGCTCCGATCTCGGTCAACTCATCGCGCAGCAGGTTCAGCATGTCGAACTGGATTTCGGTGCTTGGCGTAGTCGCCGATGTCTCGTCGCTTTGGCTGTCAATGGCCGCATAGCGCATCAGCCGGTCTTCGAGTTCCTGATCAAATCTGTTCTGCATGATACCTCACCTCTCTGGTGCCGAAGAAAGAGCACAAAAGAAAACGGAGTCAAGCCGGGGCCTGACTCCGTTCAATCCATCGGAAGCTGGGTTTACGATCCCAGCTTTTTGCTCACCAACTCGTTAACGGCTTTCGGATTGGCCTTGCCGCCAGTGGCCTTCATGACCTGACCAACGAACCAGCCTGCCAGTTTCGGGTTCACCTTGGCCTTCTCGACCTGCGCCGGGTTCGCGGCGATAATTTCGTCCAGCGCGGACTCGATGGCGCCGGTATCGGTCACCTGCTTCATGCCACGCTCTTCGACGATCTGCGCCGGGTCGCCACCTTCGGTATAGACGATCTCGAACAGGTCCTTGGCGATCTTGCCCGAGATCGCGTCCGAGGCGATCAGGTCGATGATGCCGCCCAGTTGCGTAGGTGAGACCGGAGAATCAGTGATCTCATGATCTTCTTTCTTTAACCGGCCAAACAACTCGTTGATGACCCAGTTTGCAGCCAGTTTGCCATTACGCCCCTTTGCGACGTCTTCGAAATACGCGGCGCTTTCGACCTCGGCGGTCAGCACGGATGCGTCATAGTCGGTCAGGCCGAATGCATCGATGAACCGTGCCTTCTTGTCGTCAGGCAGTTCCGGCAAGTTGGCGGCGATGTCATTCACCCAGGCCTGTTCAATCTCAAGCGGCAGCAGGTCGGGATCGGGGAAATAACGATAGTCATGCGCTTCTTCCTTGGAGCGCATCGAGCGGGTCTCGCCCTTGTCGGGATCGTACAGGCGGGTTTCCTGATCGATGGTTCCGCCAGCTTCAACAATGGCAATCTGACGGCGGGCTTCGACCTCGATCGCTTGCTGGATGAACCGCATCGAGTTCATGTTCTTGATCTCGCAACGCGTGCCCAGATGCGAGAAATCCTGCGTTTCCTGATACTTCTCATAGGCACCCGGCAAACAGATCGAGACGTTCACATCCGCGCGCAGGTTGCCGTTTTGCATGTTGCCGTCGCAGGTGCCCAGATAGCGCATGATCTGGCGCAACTTGGCGATATAGGCCGCAGCCTCTTCCGGGCCACGAATATCGGGGCGGCTGACGATCTCCATCAGGCAAACACCTGTCCGGTTCAGATCGACGAAGGACATATGCGGGTCCATATCGTGGATCGATTTGCCCGCGTCCTGCTCCATGTGAATACGTTCGATGCGCACCATCCGCGCGGTGCCGTCGCCCATCTCGACCAGCACTTCGCCTTCGCCAACGATGGGGTGGTACAGCTGGGAAATCTGATAGCCCTGCGGCAGGTCAGGATAGAAATAATTCTTGCGGTCAAAGGCCGATTTCAGGTTGATATCCGCCTTCAGGCCCAGCCCGGTGCGCACCGCCTGTTCCACGCAATATTCGTTGATCACCGGCAGCATGCCGGGCATCGCAGCGTCCACAAAGGCCACGTTCGAGTTTGGTTCGGCCCCGAATTGGGTTGACGCGCCCGAAAACAGCTTGGCGTTGGAAGAGACCTGAGCATGCACCTCCATCCCAATCACCAATTCCCAATCGTGCTTGGCACCGGCAATGGTTTTGACTTTGGGCATATCGTAGGTCAGGTCGAGCATGGCGCGCCTCTTATCCGCAGCAATCTAGACCAGCGTATTATGCCTGCCACGACAAGGGGGCAAGGGGGAATGGGGCGGATTCCTTGAATTCCGCTGCCGGCACCAAAGCTGTTCAGTTGCTGGAAAGGCGCAGCCCGCTGGGCGTGAAGGTCACGTTCAGACCGCTGCGCAATTCATCCCGGAACAGGTTGCCTATCGCGCGCAAGGCATCGCGGTGTCCCAATGCGGCAAACCGCTCGGCCGAGCTGATACGAAGACTGTTGTTGAACCCGTTTGCGGCATGCGCCCAGATCAGCGGGTGCAGCTCTGTCAGATGGTCGCGGATCAGCCAGTCGGCCGCGTCGCAAATCTGCTTGCGTGCTTGGTCGGCCCGATCGTTGCGACCCATGCGGTTCTTCAAAGTGATAGCGCAGTACGCGGCCAACAGGTTGATGGTTTCCTGATCCGGCCGACGCGCTACGATATCGCGCATACCTTCCAGGAAATACTCGACATCGACGCGTGCGCAGGCTTCGTCATCCTGCGCAATCGCATCGAACTGAACCCAGGTATAGCCACCCGCGCCCCAGATCGCCTGGGTCTTTGCCGCCATACGTAGCGCCTGATTTTCAAGCTTTTCGTAGCTGCCAAAGAATCGCGGCAGCAGATGAGCGCCCATCACACGCATGTGGCGGTGGTTGTGCGGGTCCAGCGAAATCAATGTTTCGAACTTGTCCGCCGCACGGACGTTTGCGGTACGGTGGCCGGCCAACAGCGCGCAGTCGCCGGCAGCGATGGCTGGGCTATCTTTCGCCTGAGTGCGGCATTCGGCCAATATCGCCGATGCCCGGTCAAAATGCGCCGCGCAGCGCGAGCGGTGCAGGCGGGGCAATTGGGCTTCGGGCGTTTTCCCGCGCCATGCCCAAGCCAGGTCGATATGGGCCAAGGCGACAACAAGCGCGATCATCGGATCGCCGGGATGCTCATTCATCTCGCTTTCAAGCTCGGAGATACCGCAGAGTAAGTCATAATCTGCGATCGCTTTGCCGTCAGACAGGGCGTGCTCAACCGCCAGCACAACATCCGAACGTGCGCCGAACGCCAGAAGATCTGCAACCGGCTGACCGCACGGCGTCGTTTCACCGGCCTTGTCCGCTGTCTGCATCTCAGAGGAAAGGTGGGACCACATGCCCTGGCGCGCCAGATACCGCCCGCGTTCGATGATCTTGTGATCGATCAACGCCTCGGCACTTGGTTTTGCAACGGGAATGTTCAGCTTTCCTGTCGCGAAATGCTCAACACCCTCGACCGGGCACTCCGCGAACGGATGCAATTTTTCTTGACGGGTAGGAGCAAATAATCGGGCAAACACAGCCCTCATAGACCGCAACATGGCAAAACTCGAACTTGAACACACTTCTAACCCCGCGAGTTTGGCCAAAAAACGCTCTTAAATCAAGGTAGCACCGTCGAAACGCCTGATTTTGGATCAATCCTGTGCAATGCTGCCGATCGTTTCAAAAAACGCGGAAATGGTGGCGTTCGACCGTGAACCCGGCGGCAATCAGGAGCTGTTCGAACTCTCGGTGCGGCGGAAGTGATTCATCCGGCAGGCGCACGCGTTTGTCCGTTTGCAGGATGGCGGACACGCGGACCGAAAGATCCCAGCGCGTGTCGAAGCGGAATTTCTTTATCTGCGCCAATGTGATATCGCCCTGACGTTGCCCGCTGTGCCAGCTGAGCGTTTGGCCGTCCATCCGTACACCCGCATTCGTGTCCCGTACCACGTCCCATAGCGCGGGCAGAGTGGCTAGACCCAGCAAGCCGACCAGCCACCAGACCGCGTCAAACACGACCACCAGCCCGATCAGAGCGGCATAGACGCAGATCAGAACTGCAACCGTGCGCTGTGATCGGTTGTGGCGCGTAAAGGAAAAGGGTTCCGGCCCCACGTTTACGCGTCCAAAATGCGCGAAACCATCTCGGTCGTGTCGCGCGACAGGTCGGGGGTTTCAGCGATACGGGTCAACTGCGCGCGCAGCAGGTCTTGCCGGTCAGTGTCGTATCGTTTCCAAGTTTGAAAGGCAGAACACATCCGGGCCGTTGTTTGCGGATTGACGGGGTCCAGCCGGATCAGCCAATCGGCCAACAGCGCGTATCCCGTGCCATCTGCCTGATGGAACCCTGCGTGGTTTGCCGCCAGCGACCCCATAAGCGCGCGGAACCGATTGGGGTTTTTCCAATTGAAATCCGGGTGCTGCGTCAGGTCTCGCACGGTTGCAGGTGTGTCCTGCGGGGCCGCCAGCGACGCCTGAAGCGCGAACCACTTGTCCATAACAAGCCGGTCATGACGCCACTGATCATAGAATGCGGATAGTTGTGCCTTGCCTTTGCCTGCACGCAGCAAACAGGACAAGGCCGCCAATTGCAGGGTCATGTTGCCTGCCGTGCCGTGAGCGTCTGCGGCTTGTGCGCCACCGTCCAGTCGGGTCGTCAACGCCAGTACCGCACCTCCCAAGGCCCTCTTGCCCGATTGGTCCGCATTCGGCTGGTAGGGGGCATCAACCAGAGCTTCGCTTTGCAGGCGCGGCAGCAGATCCTGCAAATGCTGTGCCGTGGCCTGCCGCAACGTTTCCACTGCGGTCCAGATTGCCATCGGATCAGGTGTCGTAGCCTGTTCGTGCAGGGCGGCTGCCAGTTCCGATTGCGTCGGCAGGCCGAGCATTAGTGCGCGATAGGCCGGGTCCAGATCACCATCCCGCATCACCGCCAGCAGCCCGTCGAGATATTCGGCATCGGGTGCTGCGTCTTGCGTAATCATCTTCAACAGGCTGTCCTCGGCCAGCGACCGACCGGCCTGCCAGCGGTTGAACGGGTCGGTGTCATGGGCCAGCAGAAAGGCGCGTTCGGCATTCGAGTGGGCATGCTCAAGGATCACCGGCGCCGAGAAATCTCGCAGAATCGACGGCACAGGTTTGGCGGCCAAACCTGTGAACTGAAAGCTTTGTTCGGCTTCGGTCAGCTCCAAGACCTGAGTCTCGTGGACCTCATCACCGTTTGGACTCAACAGGCCCACAGCCACAGGAATGACCTGTGGTTGCTTGTCGGGTTGCCCGGGTGTCGGGTGCGTCTGCTGGCTTAGCGTCAGCGTATAGGTGCCATCTGCCCAATCCTCGGCGACCGAAACACGCGGCGTGCCCGACTGGCTGTACCAGCGCTTGAACTGGGCCAAGTCGCGGCCTGTCGCGTCTTCAAACACCTTGAGCCAATCCTCGATCGTGCAAGCCTGCCCATCGTGACGGTCGAAATAGAGGTCCAGCGCCTTGGCATAGGCGTCATCACCGACCAACCGTTTCAGCATGCTGATAACCTCGGCGCCCTTTTCATAGACAGTCGATGTGTAGAAATTATTGATTTCCTGAAAACTTTCCGGGCGAACAGGGTGCGACAGCGGACCGTTATCCTCGGGGAATTGCCGCGCCCGCAAGTCGATGGCGTCGTGGATTCGCTTCACCGGGGCTGAACGCAAGTCGGATGTGAACTGCGCGTCGCGGAAGACGGTCAGCCCTTCTTTCAAACACAGCTGGAACCAGTCGCGGCAGGTAATGCGATTGCCCGTCCAATTGTGGAAATACTCGTGCGCGATGATCGCCTCGATCCGTTCGAAGTTCATGTCAGTCGCGGTTTCCGGGCTGGCCAGAACGGCTGAGGAGTTGAAGATGTTCAACCCCTTGTTTTCCATCGCGCCCATGTTGAAGTCATCCACCGCGACGATGTTGAACACATCCAGATCGTATTCACGGCCATAGACGTCTTCGTCCCATTTCATCGACTTTTTCAAAGCCTCCATGCCAAAGGCGCACTTGCCTTCGTCGCCGGGGCGAACCCAAAGGTTCAGCTCGACTTCGCGGCCCGACATGGTGGTGAACTGGCCCGGATGCGCGATCAGGTCGCCCGCCACCAGTGCAAAAAGATAGGCCGGTTTGGGCCACGGGTCGGTCCATTCCGCCCAGCCTTCGCCCTTTGCGGTCGGGTTGCCGTTGGACAGCAAAACCGGAAGGTCGCCATTGATGCGCACGGTGAAGGTCGACATCACGTCCGGGCGGTCCGGGTAATAGGTGATCTTGCGGAACCCCTCGGCCTCGCATTGGGTGCAATACATGCCGTTGGACATGTACAGTCCTTCAAGCGCGGTGTTGTTGCCGGGATCGATCTCGACCTCAGCCTCCCACAGAAACGGCGTCTCGGGCACATCGGCTGTTAGCCCCTTGTCGGTTACCTCTGGCGAGATTTCTGCGCCGTCAACCGAAGCGCGGATCAGGGTCAGGTCTTCTCCGTGAAGAAAGAAGGTGCGGTCGGTCGCCGCGGGGTTCGGGCGGAAGGCAATCCGAGATGTGACCCGGGTGGCATGGGCCGCAAGGTCAAATGTCAGGTGCACACTTTCTACCAGATAGCCGAAGGGCGTGTAGTCTTTCAGGTAGATCGTGGTAGGGGCGGCGTCGCGCATCGGGGGCCTCGCATCAATTCGGGTCTGGCGCGACGTTAGGGGCTTCGCCAGGGGGCTGCAACCGGCCCGACCATTGCCTTGGCGATTTTGAAACAGCTTCTTGCAGAGCCGAACGGCGCGCACGCAAAGTCAAAAGTTGCCTATCGGAAACAAACGGCCTAAGTGAGAAGCGCATACAATGGCACACAATTGCGAGAGAGTAGGGCGCATGACTGACAGAATGACCCGGAGCGGGCTGCAAATTGACCGGGATTTGGTGGATTTCATTGAAACCCGCGCGTTGCCGGGTACAGGCGTCTCATCCGAGAGCTTCTGGGCCGGTCTTGCGCGTCTGGTCAACGAGTTGGGCCCGCGAAACCGCGATCTTCTGGCAAAGCGGGCTGATCTCCAAAGCCGCATCGATGGCTGGCACGCGGACCGTAAGGGGCAGCCGCATGACGCCGACGCCTACCAGGATTTCCTGCGCGATATCGGTTATTTAGTCGAGGATGGCCCGGACTTTCTGATTGAAACGGACAGTGTCGACCCTGAAATTGCGGTGACGCCCGGGCCGCAGCTGGTTGTGCCGATCACCAACGCCCGTTTCGCGCTGAACGCCGCCAACGCACGTTGGGGCAGCCTGTATGATGCGCTTTATGGAACCGATGCTTTGGGTGATCTGCCCAACGGAAAAGGCTATGACACCGAACGCGGCGCGCGCGTCATTGCATGGGCCAAGTCGTTTCTGGATCAGGCCGTGCCTTTGGCCTTTGGTTCCTGGGCAGATGTATCCGGTCTGAGTGTGCAGGACAGCGCGCTGATGCCAACCCTTGCGGATCCCGGTCAGTTCGCTGGATTTGGTGGCGCGCCTGACAAGCCCGAGTTTGTGTTGTTGCGCAACAATGGCCTGCACATTCAGATCATGCTCGACCCTCACAGCGTCATTGGAGCGACGGATCCAGCGCATATCTCGGATGTGCGGTTGGAATCGGCACTATCGACGATCATGGATTGCGAAGATTCCGTTGCCTGCGTGGACGCCGCTGACAAAGTCGTGGCCTATGGCAACTGGCTTGGGCTGATGAAAGGCGACCTGGCCGAAGAGGTGACCAAGGGCGGTAAAACCTTCACCCGCAATCTGGCGCGCGATCTGGACTATTCCGAACCGAATGGCGACGCTGCCACGCTGAAAGGCCGCTCGCTGATGCTGGTGCGCAACGTTGGGCACCTGATGACCAACCCCGCAGTGCTGGATGCCGAGGGTCGCGAGATCGGCGAAGGGTTGATGGATGCGCTTTGCACCACGCTGATTGCTATGCATGACCTTCAGCGTGCGGGCGGCAACTCGGTCGCCGGTTCGGTCTATGTGGTCAAACCCAAGATGCACGGACCGGAAGAGGTCGCCTATTCGGTCGAAATCTTCGACATGGTCGAAGATATTTTAGGCTTGCCCCGCAACACCGTCAAATTGGGCATCATGGATGAAGAGCGTCGCACTTCTGCCAATCTCCGAGAGTGCATCCGCGCCGCCAAATCGCGCGTCGCCTTTATCAATACCGGTTTCCTCGATCGAACCGGAGATGAGATTCACACCTCGATGGAAGCGGGCCCGATGCTGCCCAAGGGCGACATCAAGAACACTCCGTGGATCGCATCCTACGAAGATCGCAATGTCGATATCGGTCTGGCCTGTGGCCTGAAAGGCAAGGCGCAGATCGGCAAGGGCATGTGGGCGATGCCAGACCGGATGGGCGAAATGCTGGAGGCTAAAATCGGCCACCCGAAATCAGGCGCGACCTGCGCCTGGGTACCGTCGCCCACAGCTGCAACATTGCACGCTACGCATTACCACAAGGTAGATGTGCTGGCACGTCAGGACGAACTTGCAGCTGGCGGCGCGCGCGGGACGCTCGATGACCTGCTGAGCATACCATTGCTCGAAGGGCGCAACCTGAATGACGAAGAGATCACCCGCGAGATTGAGAACAACGCGCAAGGTATTCTGGGCTACGTCGTGCGCTGGGTCGATCAGGGTGTCGGCTGTTCAAAGGTGCCCGACATTCATGATGTTGGATTGATGGAAGACCGCGCCACCTGCCGGATTTCCTCGCAGGCGCTGGCGAACTGGCTGCATCACGACGTGGTCAGTCGGGAACAGGTTATGGCCGCGATGCAAAAGATGGCCGCTGTCGTCGATCGGCAGAATGCGGATGATCCGGCCTATACTCCAATGGCCCCCAATTTTGACGGCATCGCCTTTCAGGCTGCCTGTGATTTGGTCTTCCGGGGCCGGGTTCAGCCCTCGGGATATACCGAGCCTGTCCTGCATGCCCGGCGTTTGGAATTGAAGGCCCAAACCAAATGAGACCTTGAAGATACGGGCTCTGGGCTACAGTTTGATCCAGAGAAATTCTGTCGAAAGGACGCCATATGTCGGTTTCACTACGCAAAGCCCGCACGATCATCCGCAAAACGCTGGAAAACGGGCGGGAGAACGAATTGAAACCGTTATCCGTCGTGGTTCTGGATGCCGGCGGCCACGTCATCGCTTTCGAGCGCGAGGACGGCGCGGCCCCGGGTCGGTTCGCGATTGCCCAGGGTAAAGCCTATGGTTCGGTCATGTTGGGCATGGCAGGTACCGCTCAGATGCAGCGGGCCGAGGCACAGTCGTATTTCATGGCCTGCATGAACGGTGTCTATGGTGGTCAGCTGGTTCCGGTTCCCGGCGGTGTGCTGCTGCGCGACCGAAAAGGGGCGGTGATTGGCGCTGTGGGCGTAACCGGCGATACGTCAGACAATGACGCCGCAGCCGCACTGGCGGGTATCGAAGCAGCAGGGCTGGTCGGCGAAGCCTGACCTAGGTCTTCGCGCCGTGCATCCACGGGCGGGTCGCGATCCACGTCGCGATTGCGAAGACCACAATCCCTCCGACCATGTCCATCAGGTGGTGACCGCCATGGGACAGTATCGCCGGGATCATCAAAATGTTCAGCAGCACGGCAGGTACAAACAACGCCGTTCTGCGTAGGAACCAGACGACCAGCAGCGACATCACCGTATGGTATGACGGAAATGCGATCGTTCCAACGATGTCCGACGGGCGTATAACCTCAAGCCCATGCGCGGACAGGGTACGCAGCGTCTCGGCATAGTAGGCGTTGGTTACCAATCCGATCCGGTCCTCAAGCCCGTCCGGCAGGCTATGAAAGACCGAAGGCCCAACGCTGGGAACAATCCACCAGATGATCGTGGTCAAAAGCAGGCTGAGCGTTCCCGCCAGCAGCGCTTGATCCAGCCTGTCGCTTCGACCCGACAAGGCAAGATACCCGACCATGACAAAAAGCTGCGGCAGCGAGCTGAGGTAGACGAACCGCAGAACGTATCCGAATTCCGGATAGGCAGCGACGGTCTGGACAAGGTCAGGCCAGACATAGCCCATCGCGGCATCGGCGCGCAAAAGCACTTGGTCAAAGGCCAACTCTGCAATCGGAAACCGAAGGTAGATCAACAGGGTGGTCACGCCCATGAATCCCAGAAATAGGCTGTTTGCGATGGCGAGCTGCGCAATTCTGGGCTGGTTCTTGACCTGGCGTATGTACAGCCCTGCCGCGAACAGTCCAACGGTCGGCATCAGGCTCATCCCGAAACCGGCCCAGGCGATGGGTTGAGATTTCAGGATCGACAAAACAACACAAAGTCCGGTGATCGCTGCCAGCAGACAGGCCAGAATGATCTCGGCCCGGCTGAGGCTATCAGACAGCACCAGCCGCTGAATTCTGCTTTGGTTTTTGACTGTTATTGTCACGACAATCTGTCCAATCCCCTCGGATAATGGCTGTTTGGCCCAGAACTGCGGCATATCTATGGCCCGAAAATGCAGGTGTTGAGAAATTCACAGCCCAAGCTGCGCCCACGCACTTTGAATGTTCGGGCATTTTTGGCATGAATATTCGAACAGTTCTAAATTCTGGTGAGGATTGAATGGTGCGACCGGTCGTCGGAATAATCGGCAACTCATACCTGATGAATGATCAGTACCCGACCCATGCGGGCGGGACGATGAATTCTGACGCAGTTTCGAACGTTTCGGATTGCGTGCCGCTGCTGATTCCTGCCGACCCGCGCTTTGTCTCGGTCGAGGAATTGCTGGAGGTGTGCGACGGGTTTCTGCTGACCGGCGGGCGACCGAATGTGCACCCGGAAGAGTATGGCGAATGCGCGACCGCCGCGCATGGGGATTTCGACCGTGCCCGCGATGCGATCACATTGCCCCTGGTCCGGTCTTGCGTCGAGCGGGGGCAGCCGTTCTTTGGTATCTGCCGCGGGTTTCAAGAGGTGAACGTCGCGATGGGCGGGACGCTTTACCCGGAGATCCGCGATCTGCCCGGGCGAATGAACCATCGGATGCCGCCCGACGGTACATTGGAGGAAAAATTTGCCCTGCGCCATGTGGTAACCCTGACCGAAGGCGGTGTGTTCCACGACCTGTTCGGGGCCACCGAGGTGATGACCAACACTCTGCACGGGCAGGGGATCAAGACCCTGGGACATGACGTTGTCATCGACGGCCACGCGCCCGATGGCACGCCCGAGGCGATCTATGTCAAGGATGCCCCGGGTTTCACCTTGTCGGTGCAATGGCATCCCGAGTGGGACGCGGCAAACGATCCGGTCTCGCGCCCCTTGTTCGAGAAATTCGGCGCAGCGGTCCATGCTTGGGCCGCTGGTCGAAAGTCAGCGCGCTTACAACGCACGGCTTAGTGCATTCGGCATCGGCCCGGACAAGCTCCGGGCCGATGCCATAGGTCAAACCAACAGATCGAACTGAGTATTCAGTGGCAAGGTGCGCGCGCGCTGACCCGTCAGGTCGAACAGCGCGTTGCCAAGCGCGGGCATGGACGGGGGCGTTCCGGGTTCTCCTGCTCCACCCAGATGCTTGTTGGTTTCAAGAATCCGTACTTGGGTCACGGGGGTGTTGTGCATGCGCAGAGCGTCGTAGTCGTAGAAATTGCCCTGTTCGACCTCACCATCGGCAAAGGTGATTTCTCCCTGAACCGCTGCAGACAGGCCATAGATCATGCCGCCGATCATCTGCGCTTCGACCGTTGCAGGGTCCAGCGCTAGGCCCATGTCGCAGGCGATCCAGGCTTTGCTGATGCGGATCGTGCCGTCCTCGTCCACCACCTCGATCACCTGCGCGACCGGGGTGCCGAAACTGTAGGTCAGCGCCACACCGCGCCCGACGCCATCCGGTGTCTTGCCGGTCCAGCCCGACATCTCTTTGACCGCCTGAAGGCACCCGGCCGAAGGCTCGTGTTCGGTCTTGGCCAGATCCAGCCGGAACTCCAGCGGGTCGCGACCTGCTGCATGGGCCATCTCGTCCATGAAGGTTTCGTGGAAGAACCCGTTGTGGCTGTTGCCAACCGAGCGCCAGAAGCCAACTGGCACAGCCAGATCGGCGATATGGCCACTCATCCGGTAGTTCGGGACCGCGTAGGGTTGGTTAAAGAACCCCTCAACCAAAACCTTGTCGGGGCCCCCTCCGGCAAATCCGGTATACCGTGTGACCGCCTGTTGCGTCGGCGATTGCGAGGCAACCTTGCCGTCGATCAGAACCGCCTTGCCGTCCTTGACCGCACCGCGCATCCGCGCGATCGCGGCTGGTCGGTAGAAGTCGTGGCGCATATCCTCCTCGCGGCTCCACGTCGTTTGGACCGGGGTGCCGGGCATGGTCATTGCGACCTTGGTGGCGATTTCGCCAAAGTCCAGCTCCCCCCGGCGACCGAACCCGCCGCCCAGATAGGTAGTGTGTATCTCGACCGCGTCAGTGTCCAGATTGGCGACATTGGCGACGCGGAACTGGATTAGCGTCGGTGCCTGGTTGCCGCACCACAGGTCCAGTTTCTTGCCGGTGTAAAGCGCCGTCGCATTCATCGGCTCCATCGTGGCGTGGGCCAGATAGGGCACGGTGTATTCCGCGGTGATTTCGGTTGCACCTTCAGGGGTTACATCGACATCCCCGTCATCCCGCATGGTCGAGTTCGGGGCTGCGTCGAAGGCCTGCGCGATCTCGGCCATCAGACCGTCGGTTTCGGGTGGATAGGGCGCGTCGCCCCAATCGATGTCAATCGCCTCGACCGCCTGGATGGCCAGCCAGGTGTTGTTCGCGATGACCGCGACACCGGTGCCCAGATCAACGATCTTTTCGACGCCGGGCATGGATTCGGCTGCACTTGCATCGAAACCGTTCATCTGACCGCCCAGCTTGGGGTTCATCCGAACCGAGGCGAATTTCAAACCCTCGGGCCGGACGTCAATGCCGAATTCGGCGGTACCGGTGGATTTGCCGGGAATGTCAACGCGTTTCTGAGGTTGCCCGAGCAGCCGCCATTCCGACGGATCGCGCAGGGCCGGTTCGGGCGGTTCGATCTGGCCGGCGGCTTCGGCCAGTTCTGTATAGGGAATGTGTGTGCCATCTGGCGCGATAACCGTTCCGTTTTCGGTTTTCAGATCATCACGGTCGACGCCCAGACGGTCAGCCGCAGCCTGCTTGAGCGTTTCGCGCGCGGTGGCTCCGGCCATCCGCATCCTCTCGAACCCGTCTTTCATCGAGGTCGAACCGCCAGTGACCTGCAAGCTCAACGTTCTGCCGAGCACGCCCAACGCTTCACCCAGATTGTGCTGAAAGTCCGAGACGTCATAACCTTTGTTCGGCAAGCCTTCTCCAACCAGGGCGGAGTTATAGTAAGCCGCTGCAGCCGGGCCATGCAGAACGCGGATCTGGTCCAGTTCGACATCCAGTTCCTCGGCAATCAGCGCGGTCCAGGTGGTCATAACGCCCTGACCCATTTCGGCGCGCGGGGCAAACAGCGTCACGCCTTGCTGGTCGATCAGAACAAAGGGGCTAAGGGCGGTTTCACCCTTTCCGGGTTTCAGCGGATTGGCCGCTGGGCGCGAGACATAGTACGCGCCAAAAGCAACTCCGCCAACAACAGCTGCGGACCCGATCAGGAAGGTGCGGCGCAGGATTTTTCCGATGCTAGCCATGGCTCAGACCTCTTTCAGCTTGGCGGCGGCGTCATGAATGGCGGCGCGAATTCGGGGGTAGGTGCCGCAACGGCACAGATTGCCCTGCATCGCCTCGTCGATATCGGAGTCCGAGGGCGCTGGGTTTTCGGACAGCAATGCCGCTGCCTGCATGATCTGGCCAGACTGGCAGTAACCGCATTGGGCGACCTGATGATCGACCCAGGCCTGCTGGATCGTAGCCATCGCTTCCGGGGTGCCCAAGCCCTCGATCGTGGTGACGTCCCCCCACACATCGGACAGTGCGACCTGGCAAGAGCGCACGGCCTCACCATCAATGTGAACCGTGCAGGCGCCACAGGCGGCGACGCCGCAGCCGAACTTGGTGCCGGTCAAACCGACCTCGTCCCGCAGGACCCAGAGAAGGGGAACGTCATCAGACAGGTCGACCTGATGCGCTTTTCCATTGATCTTAAGGGTGGTCGCCATGGCGCACCTCTCTTGGCTGTGGCTGCTTTCTGACATATTTATCGCAAAGTGTCACTGTGTCAATTGACAAAATAAACAAAAACTGTCAAAGGTCGCATCATGATTGAAGACGTGGACGATCCAAAGCAGGCTGCGATCCTGAACTCGGCTTTTTTTGCCTTTGCGAGCTATGGGTTCCGCAAAACCTCGATGGATGACATTGCCAAGGGCGCGGGAATGTCGCGCCCTGCCGTTTACCTGCACTACAAGAACAAGCAGGACATCGTTCGCAGCCTGACGCGATCGTATTACGAAAAGAAGGCGCATGCCGTGGCCGAGGCGTTGCAGGCATCAGGAACCGTTCCTGATGTACTGGGTCAGGCGATTCAGGCACAAAGCGAAGGTATGGCCCAGATTTTGTCGTCACCCCACGGGGTCGAGATGCTGGACGCCACCAAATCCATGGCCACCGACATTGTCGAGCAGGGCGAAATGCAGCTGACGCAGCTATACGCCGACTGGTTGAAACAGGAACAGGCTGCGAACCGTGCACGTCTGCCGGATGGAGCCGAGGAAACCGCCAAGACGATTACCGCTGCACTCAAGGGCATCAAGCTGACCGCAACAGATGCGCAGGAATACACCCAGCGGATAACCCAGCTTGCCACGCTGATCGGGGCCGGGATCAAAGGCGTCTGATACATCGCCGGCCCCGGAACGCGGTGTCGCCGACCTGCGACTATCTGTGTTTTGCCTTGACTGGTGGAAAACGGTAAGCCTGCCCCCGAAAACGACATGTTTGCGTGTGTTTTTGGAAGGTGGAAAGAAAGGTATGCGCAGTATTGATATCCCTCCGGTCTGGTTGCTGGGCGCTGCATTTCTGGCCTGGCTACAATCGCGGTATGCATCTCTGGACCTGTCGCTGGACGGATGGTTCACCGATCTGCTCAGTGGATTGCTGATCGGGGCAGGGTTCATTCTGGTTGTCCTCGCAATTGCCGAGTTTCGGCGGTTCAAGACAACGGTGATGCCGCATCAGGTGCCAACGTCTATGGTTCAAACAGGGATATTCAAACGCAGCCGCAACCCGATCTATCTGGGCGATGTGCTGATCCTGACCGGGTTGATCCTCAGGTTCGATGCGGTCCTTTCATTGGTGCTGGTCCCGATATTCGTCTGGTTGCTGGAGCGCCGTTTCATACTGCCCGAAGAAGACCGATTGCGCCGCACCTTCCGCGCGGATTTTGCACGCTACGAACGCCAAACACGACGCTGGATCTGAGGCTGTGAGGAATTTGACACAGCGGAAAAATTGCTGCGCTTGCGAAATAATCTTTCGCGAGATACATCAGGGCTTGAAGAAGAATACCTGCCACCCATGCGAACAGACCGAAAATTAGGGGGACCGCACCGTTGAAGATAGGAACGCCAAAGGAAATTTTTGACGGTGAGAACCGGGTCGCGATGACGCCGGACTCGGCCCGTCAGTTGCAGAAGCTTGGCTATGAGTGCCTGATAGAAAAGGGAGCCGGGGCTGCCGCCGGGTTCTCGGACGCCACTTATGAAGAGGCCGGAGTCGAAGTCGTCAAGACCGCCGCGTCCTTGTGGAAGGCGGCTGACATCGTTGCCAAGGTTCGCCAGCCGAACGAAACCGAGCTGAAGCGTCTGACCAAGGGTAAAACATTGATTTCCTTCTTCAATCCCGCAGGGAACGAAGAGGGAATGGAAGCGGCCAAGTCCAAGGGCGCAAACGTGATCGCCATGGAGATGGTGCCGCGTATTTCACGTGCTCAGAAGATGGATGCGCTGTCCTCGATGGCCAATATCGCGGGCTATCGCGCGGTGATCGAGGCGGGCAACAACTTTGGCCGGTTCTTCACCGGTCAGGTGACCGCGGCCGGTAAAGTGCCGCCTGCCAAAGTGCTGATTGTGGGCGCGGGCGTGGCTGGCCTGGCCGCCATCGGCACCTCAACGTCGCTGGGTGCGATCACCTATGCGTTCGACGTACGCCCCGAAGTGGCCGAACAGGTCGAATCGATGGGGGCCGAGTTCGTCTATCTGGACTTCGAAGAAGAACAACAGGACGGAGCCGCGACCGGTGGTTACGCCTCGGTCCAGTCGGAAGAGTTCCGCAACGCGCAGTTGGCCAAATTCCGCGAATTGGCGCCAGAGATGGACATTGTCATCACTACGGCCCTGATCCCGAACCGTGAGGCGCCCGAGCTTTGGACCAAGGATATGGTCGAAAGCATGAAGCCGGGCTCGGTCATTGTGGACCTTGCGGCGGAAAAGGGCGGCAACTGTAAGCTGACAGTCGCGGATGAGAAGATTGTGACCGACAATGGGGTGACGATCATCGGGTACACCGACTTCCCCAGCCGAATGGCCGCTCAGTCCTCGTCGCTCTATGCAACCAACATCCGCCACATGATGACTGACCTGACCCCTGAAAAGGACGGTCAAATCAATCACGACATGGAAGATGACGTCATCCGTGGGGCGACCGTGACATTTGAAGGAGACATCACCTTCCCGCCGCCACCGCCCAAGGTGCAGGCGATTGCGGCGCAGAAGAAACCCGAGGTCAAGGAACTGACCCCGGAAGAGAAAAAGGCGCAGGAGATTGCTGCCTTTAAGGCGCAGACCAAGCAGCAGTTCACTCTGCTGGGTGTTGGCGGTGCGCTGATGTTGCTGGTCGGGCTGGTTGCACCGGCAAGCTTCATGCAGCACTTCATCGTTTTCGTGCTGGCGATCTTCGTAGGCTTCCAGGTGATCTGGAATGTCTCACATTCGCTGCACACTCCGCTGATGGCGATCACCAATGCGATTTCGTCGATCATCATCGTCGGGGCCTTGATGCAGATCGGATCGGGATCGTTCCTGGTCATTCTGCTGGCTGCGTTGTCCGTCTTCATGGCCGGGATCAACATCTTCGGCGGCTTCCTCGTAACCCGGCGCATGCTCGCCATGTTCCAGAAATCTTAAGGAGGTCGGGCATATGATTGGCTTCACTTCTGCCGCTTACGTTGTTGCGGCTGTCCTTTTCATCCTTTCGCTCGGTGGTCTGTCGAACCAGGAAAGCGCCAAACGCGCGGTCTGGTATGGCATCGTCGGTATGGCGCTGGCGGTCTTTGCCACGCTGGTTGGCCCGGGTTCCGGCCTATGGCTGCTGTCGTTGCTGCTGATCATCGGCGGTGGTCTGATCGGCCAATATGTTGCGCAGCGCGTGCAGATGACCGAGATGCCACAGCTGGTGGCGGCAATGCACTCGCTGGTGGGTCTGGCGGCTGTGTTCGTCGGCTTCAACGCGCATTTTGAGATCGGCAATGTCGCCGAAGTCATGGCCATCGCGGATAGCGCGAAAGAGGCGGACCTGTCCGATCTGGGCGCCTTTGCCAAGCTGATCGCCAAGAAAACCTCGGCTGAGCTGGCAATCCTGCACGTCGAACTGTTCCTGGGCATCTTCATCGGTGCGATCACCTTTACCGGCTCTGTCGTGGCCTACGGCAAGCTTGCGGGCAAGGTGACAAGTACCGCGACAAAACTGCCCGGCGGTCATGCGCTGAACGCCGCTGCTGCGGGTCTCTCACTGATCTGCCTGATCTGGTACACCTCGTCAGGGGGTCTGTTCCCGCTGTTCCTGATGACGCTGGCGGCGCTGTTCATCGGCTATCACCTGATCATGGGCATCGGCGGGGCCGATATGCCGGTGGTTGTGTCGATGCTGAACAGCTATTCCGGCTGGGCGGCCGCGGCGATCGGCTTTTCGCTGGGCAACGACCTGCTGATCGTGGTTGGTGCGCTTGTTGGCTCGTCCGGTGCGATCCTGTCCTATATCATGTGTAAGGCGATGAACCGTCACTTTGTCAGCGTGATCCTGGGTGGATTCGGTGGCACCTCGGGCCCGCAGATGGAGGTCGAGGGCGAACAGGTCGCGATCGAAGCTGACGGAGTTGCTGCGGCTCTGAATGATGCGGACAGCATTGTCATCATCCCCGGCTATGGCATGGCTGTGGCGCAGGCGCAGCAATCGGTTTCTGAACTGGTCCGCAAGCTGCGTGCCAAAGGCAAGAATGTGCGCTTTGCGATCCACCCGGTTGCGGGTCGTCTGCCGGGCCACATGAACGTTCTGCTGGCCGAGGCGAAAGTGCCGTATGACATCGTTCTGGAAATGGACGAGATCAACGACGACTTTCCGGACACCGATGTGGCCATTGTCATCGGCTCGAACGACATCGTGAACCCTGCGGCGCAGGAAGATCCAAACAGCCCCATCGCCGGCATGCCGGTTCTGGAATGCTGGAAGGCCAAACAGGTCTTCGTGTCGAAACGCGGCCAGGGCACAGGATATTCAGGCATCGAAAACCCGCTGTTCTTCAAGGAAAACACACGCATGTTCTATGGCGACGCCAAGGCGAGCCTCGACAAACTTCTGCCCATGATCGACTGATCGGGACCGAAAACCACTGGAAAAGGCGCCCAAACGGGCGCCTTTTTTGCGTTTTGGTATATTCTGTTCCTAAAGGAGGTGTCTCATGGAGAAAGTAAACGGTATCGGTGGCGTATTCTTCCGCGCCCGCGACCCCAAGGCGCTGAGCGCGTGGTACGAGACGCATCTGGGCGTCAATCACTATGACCCCGTCCCCTGGAAACAGCGCGAAGGCTATACCGTCTTTGCCCCCTTTGCGCAGGACACCACGTATTTTGGCCGTACCGAACAGCAGTGGATGATCAACTTCCGCGTTGATGATCTGGCTGCGCTGACTGCGCAGCTTGAGGCGGCGGGGATAGAGGTTGAAACCAACCCTGACTGGGACAGTGAGGTCGGCAAATTTGCCCGCATTCACGACCCAGAGGGCAATCCGATCGAGCTCTGGCAGCCAAATCAATGAGATAGCGGGTCTGTATACCGTCGTATCCTTGTAAGTATATGAAATAAAAAGAGAATTGATGTCTATGGTCGTTTCCGTATAGTACGCGCGACAAGGCGGAGCCCTAAATGACACCGATAGACGACCATCCCCTTCGCTATGCGCTGGCCAATGAACTGCATGCACGACCCTTCCCGGTCGCTTCGATGCCCTGCACGGTTGTCTTTCTGGCGATCAAGAAACCCGAGGCGGCGGTCGCCCGAGATCGCAATGAGGATCTGGCCCACTTGATCAATCTGCTTGATCGACATGGCGCGCAACACCCTCAGCCGGATGCCACGCATTACGCCGGGCAGATCGGGCGCCACTGGTTGAAGTGGGAGCAGCACACCGAGTTCGTGACCTATACGGCAATTGCTCAGAATGTGAGCGATCGCGCCTTCGACCCGGCGGATTTCGAAGTTTTTCCACCTGATTGGCTGATGGCCAGCCCCGGCCAAAGGGTAACGTCTGCAACGGTCCGCGTTGTCGAACGCGACAGTGACGACGTGGTAAAATCCAAACTGCTGGATTGGTTCGAACCCGAAAGTCTGGCCGTCGCCCGAGTTCTGGACGATGCCGCCATTTGCGCCAGCGATTTTCGCATCGATCCGGCAGGTCACATGCGCTTTGCGTTGTTTGTGGCCGAAGGAACCGGGCGGCGTCGGACGGGGCGGATTGTCCAGCGCCTGTGCGAGATCGAGACCTACAAGGCGATGTCCATGCTGGGTTTTGCCCGCGTCAAGCAGTTGATGCCGCGGATCGGGGAACTGGACGGAAAACTGACCCGGTTGATGGGACAGATGACCGACAACTCGGCTCAGCCCGACGCGCTCTTGCAGGATTTGTTGTCGACGTCGATCGAACTTGAAACTTTGTCGGCCCAGTGTTCTTTCCGGTTCGGAGCAACGGGCGCTTATGAAGCTATCGTGAACCAGCGGATCGAAGTGTTGCGGGAAGAGCGTTTCCAGGGCGGCCAGAACTTTGCCGACTTCATGATGCGTCGGTATGACCCTGCGATCCGGACCGTAAAGTCCACCGAACGCCGTCTTCTGGCACTGTCGGATCGGGCGATCCGGGCCGGAGATCTATTGAGAACGCGTGTAGACGTCGAACGCAGCGCACAGAACCAGGCGCTGCTGGAAAGCATGGACCGTCGCGCCGATCTGGCGCTGCGGTTGCAACACACGGTCGAGGGGCTTTCCGTGGTCGCCATCAGCTATTACGCGGTGTCACTGGTCAGTTATCTTCTCTATCCGTTGACCGCTGCGGGGATCAGCAAGGGGATGCTGACAACTCTCGTCACGGTTCCGGTCGCGCTGGCGGTTTGGTTCGCAATACGAAGAATCCGCAAGCGTCTGGGATAGAGCACATTTGCCAATCGCGAATTCTCCTGCGATACACGGCTGGTTTGGCAGGCTTCGCAAGAGGGTCACGTGATCAGTGTGTTTTCCGCATGGCGCGCGGTCGCCGCCATGTTCATCCTCAACGGCGCCCTGTTTGGCATCTGGGCCTCGCGCATTCCAGCGGTCCGGGACCATCTTGGCCTTAGCCACGAAGATCTGGGATATGGACTTTTGTTCATGGCGGCAGGCGCTGTTTGTTCGTTCCCGATTACAGGACGATTGACGGATCGGTTTGGCGCCGTGGCGATAACCCGGGTGATCGCAGTGCTATATACGCTGTCGCTGATCCTGCTAGCCTTTGCAGGCAGCTTCTGGGCGTTGGCTGCGTATCTGTTCGTGTTCGGTGCCTTTCACGGGTCAATGGATGTGGCGATGAATGCCTGGGCCGCCGAGGTTGAGCAATCCTACGAGAAACCTCTGATGTCATCCTTCCACGCGATGTGGAGTTTCGGCGCTGGGGTCGGGGCGCTGAGTGGGTACGCGGCGGTACAGCTGCAGCTTACGGTGATGCAGCACTTTCTGCTGGCCGGAGGAGTCGTCGTTGCTCTTGCGCTTGTTTGTTCGTGGGTGCGCTGGACGTCTAAGCGATCTGATCAGAGCGCAGGCAAAGTCTTTGCGTTGCCGTCCGGGGCATTGGTCCTGGTGGGGTTCACCGCCCTGTGCGGGGCGTTGGGCGAAGGGGCTGTCGCGGATTGGAGCGCGATTTTCCTGAGAGATGTAACAGGCGCCGCCGAAAGCGTGGCGGCTTTGGGATATGCCGTCTTTTCGGTGACGATGGTGGCTTTCCGGCTGGCAGGCGGTGTGGTGATCGCCCGGTTCGGTCCGGTCGCGACAGCGCGGTTTGGTGGCGTTTGCGCCGCACTTGGTGTCTTCGCCGTAGTCTCGGCAGTGCAACCTACGTTGGCACTGGCAGGTTTTGCGCTGATGGGGGTTGGCTATGCGGTGATCATGCCGCTTGCTTTCAGCCGCGCAGCCAATGATCCAAATGTACCGCCGGGTCAGGCCATCGCCAGTGTCGCAACCTTGGGATACGGAGGGTTGTTGATCGGACCACCCCTGATCGGGTTTCTGGCAGAGTTGATGACGCTGCGCCTTGCCTTTGCAGTGCTTCTGCCTCTGGCGGTTCTGATCGTGATATGTGCCGGCGCGCTCAAGCGCGCCGACTAAGGTGTTTCAGCGTCCGCGAATGCGCGGATCAAGCGCGTCGCGCAAGCCGTCGCCCAGATAGTTGACGCTAAGGACGGTCAACGAAATCGCAAGTCCAGGCCAGAACACGCGTTCGGGGTATTGCTGCAGGTAATCGACACCATCAAACAGCAACCGGCCCCAGGTCGGGAAATCCGGCGGGAAGCCAAGGCCCAGGAAGGACAATGCGCTTTCCGTAATGATCGCCGTTGCGATGCCGAGCGTGGCCGACACCATGATTGGCGACAGCACGTTTGGCAGGATGTGCCGCGTGATGATCTGGCTGTTGCTGGTACCGATGGAACGTGCTGCCAGAACGAATTCGCGCTCTTTGATCGCCAGCACGTCGCCGCGGACAATCCGAGCGGTGGGCATCCACGAGGTGATGCCGATGGCACAGACGATCAGGATGAAGATCCCGCGCTCCAACCCGAACGCAGCCGACAAGGGCTCGCGGAACAGCAGCATCATGACCAGCAGCAGGGGCAGCAGAGGCAAAGCCAGGAACAGGTCCGTCAGGCGCATCAGTGGGCCGTCGAGGCGTTTGAAGAACCCGGCCAGAACACCAATGAAGGAACCCAGAAACAGCGCCAGCAGCATCGCGGTGATGCCGACCGAAACCGAGGTCTGACCCCCAGACATCATGCGAGCTAGGATGTCGCGACCCAATTGGTCGGTGCCGAACGGGTGCGCAAGGCTTGGTCCCTGGTTGCGCGACCTGATGTCAATCTGCGTCGGATCAATGGTCCAGATGTATGGCCCAAGGTACACCGCTGCGACGATGAAGATGAACAGGATAGCTCCGATCATCGCGCCTTTGTGAGTCTTAAACTGATCCCAGACATCGCGCCATTGACTGCGAGGCGGGGTGGCCAGTTCTTCCATCACATCGGTGGTGGGCAGAGCTGTTGAAGCGGGTGCAAGGCCTTCGTCAGGGACCAAGGTATCGGTACGATCATGATCAGTCATAGCGAATCCTCGGGTCCAGAATACCGTAGAGCACGTCGGCGATCAGATTGAAAAGCACGATCAGCACGGCAAAGATGAAGGTCAGGGTTTGGACCATTGGCAGGTCGTTGGCCTGAATGGCACCGATCAGCAATTGGCCGATACCGTTCACCTTGAACACCTGCTCGGTGATGATGGCCCCGCCGAAGATGGCCGGAATACCCAGCGCAATAACGGTGACCACGGGGATCATCGAGTTACGCAGGACGTGGACCATCACGACTGTGTATTCGCTCAGCCCTTTGGCGCGCGCCGTGCGGACGTAGTCCTGATTGAGGTTGTCCAGCATCGAAGCGCGCATGAAGCGGCTCAGCTGCGCGGTGATCTGCAACGCCAGAACCATGACCGGCATGATCATCTGCTTGAGCTGTACGACGAAGCTGTCCCAGCTGTTGACCACATGGGTGGTGTCATAGATCGACGGGAACCAGCCCAGTTGGACCGAGAAGATCACGATCACCAGCACGCCCGAGAAGAACGGCGGAACCGAGAAGCCGACCATAGACACGAATGTGCCCATCTGGTCGAACCAGGAATACTGGCGATAGGCCGAATAGATGCCGATGGGCAGGGCGATCAGGATGGCGACCACATAGGCGGTGCCGACAACCCACAGGGTCTGCGGGATACGCTGAACGACGATGTCCATGACGGGCGAACGGGTCTGCCACGAAATCACACGCAGGTCACCTTCGGAAAAGGTTGTGCCGAACATGTGGTCGATCAGAACCTGTGGTTCGATCCAGAAGAACTGCACGATCCATTTCCAGAACCGGATATGCATCGGCTGGCCGAGGCCGAGCGCCTCGCGCATCTTCTCTTTGACTTCGGGCGGGACAGTAAGCGGAACCTGCGCCATCGGATCGCCGGGTGCGAGCTCGAGCAGCAGGAATATGACGAGGCTGATGAACAGCAGTGTTGGAACAGCCAGCACCAGTCGTCTGATGGTAAAGTTGAGCATTAAGAGGCGCCTTTATATGCGTCTTCTTGTTGGAGTGGTGTGCAATTGACCGCGCCCCGATATGGATCGGGGCGCAGCTTTGCAAGATTAAAGCTTAGGAACCGGTCTTGCGGTGCCAGTCCGCAATGTTCCACAGCTCGCTGTCCCAAACGTTTAGGACAACACCACCCAGAGAGTTTGCGTGCGCCGACAGACGACCACGGTGAACCAGCGGGATCATACCGCCGTTTTCTACCATGATGTCGTTCAGCTTTTTCGCGATTTCAGCACGCGCTTCCAGACCGGCGGTTTCGGCCAGCTGACCATGCAGCTTGTCGAACTCTTCGTTGCAGAAGCGGCTGATGTTCTCACCCTGCCACTGCGTGTCCGGACGCGGGGCCTTGTCGCACAGACCGTTGCCCAAATAGGATTGCGGGTCGGTGCCGTTGAAGGTGTTGGCGTACATCTCAACGTCTGCATAGAACTTCTGGAACGTGTCGGGCGAGCCCGGATCACCACCGAAGAAGACCGAAGCGTTGAGGTTGCGCAGTTCGGATTCGATACCGATCTGGCTCCACCATTCCTTGATCAGCGCCTGAAAGTCCTGACGGACGGCATTGGTCGAGGTCTGGTAGACCACCTTCAGAGGCACGCCGTCTTTTTCGCGCACACCGTCGCCGTCGGTGTCAACGATCCCTGCCTCGTCCAGCAGCGCGTTGGCGCCGTCGATGTCCTGCGTGTCACAGGTCATTGAAGTCGAGTTGAACGCAGCCGGGGCGGGAACCCAGTTACAGGTCACTTTACCTGCCTGGCCATAGCCGATTTCAACCAGCAACGGGCGATCGATGGCCATGGACATCGCCTTGTAAACCGCCGGGTCCTGCAGGAACGGGTGCGGATGGGCAGCTGTTGACCGCTCGCCTTCCGGCAGGTCGGGCGACGGGTTGGTCTGGTTTAGCATGATGCGCTCGACCAGTGGGCCAAAGCCTGCAACCGGCGTACCTTTGCCGCCTTCCTGCATCTGCGCAATCACTTCGGGCGCCAGCTGCAGGTTCCAGGCATAATCGAACTCGCCTGTTTCCATGACAGCGCGGCCAGCCGCGGTCGCATCGCCGCCGCCTTTGAAGGTCACAGTCGCGAATGCAGGCTTGTCGGGATCACGATAGTTGTCGTTGGCCTTGAAGGTGATCACGTCATTCGGCTTGAATTCGGTGACTACAAACGGGCCAGTGCCGATCGGGTTAAAGTTCTGATCGGTGCATTCAGGGGCTTTCGCGCCCACACAATCCGCGAACTGAGCAGCCTGAATGATCGGGCTTTCACCGCCTACGAAGGGTCCGTAGGGGAACGGGGTCGGGGCGTCGAATGTGACCTTGACGGTCAGATCGTCCACCGCCTCAACCGATGTGACACCTTCGAACTTTGTGACCTGTGCGCAGCCGCCTTCGGGGTGCATGCAGTAGTCAGCGGTGAATTTCACATCCGCCGAGGTGAACGGCGTTCCGTCCGACCAGGTGATTCCCGGCGCGATTTTCCAGGTGATCGAGGTCAGATCTTCGCTGACGCCACCATTTTCAACGGTAGGAATCTCTGAGGCCAGATACGGCACCATATTGCCGTCTTGGTCATAGCGGGCAAGGGGCTCGATCACCAGAGACGCTGATTCTACGTCTTTGGTGCCGCCTGACAAGAAGGGGTTCAGGATCGACGGGGCCTGCCAGTAAATGATGCTGACATTGCCGTCCGATCCGCGCTCGGCAAAGGCCATCGGGGCCATCGCCGTGCTTGCAATCGCACCGAGCAAAAGTGTTTTGATCTTCATTATACACTCCCAAATTGGACACGAACGTGTCTCGATTATTTCCGCAATGCCTGCGGACTTGGCGTTGCCGCACTGTGGGTAAATCTCTGACATGCAAAGACAAAGCGGTTCACGTTTCGTGAAACTCGCCCTCTCCCAAAGGCGGTTACGTCGGGTATCGAAACAGAACTTCAAAAAAAAGCAAGTGGTGCCGTCGCGAAATTCAGCAATGGGTTTGACTTTTCCGGCACTGCCGCCTTAGCGTTTGGCATTCAGAACAAAAAGACGCCAAGGGGAGCGCGCGCGTGCTGGATCAGCCTATTGCCCAGATCAAGAAACTGCGGGTCGAATTTCAGACAAAGGACGGACCGGTTGTCGGCGTCGAGGATGTTTCGTTCGAGGTAAATCCCGGCGAAACCGTTTGTATCGTTGGGGAATCAGGGTCGGGCAAATCCGTTTCGTCGCTGTCCCTGATGCGCCTGGTCGAGTTCGGCGGGGGCGAGATCGCGGGCGGTGAATTGCTGTTTGATCGTCGCGACGGCGACGAGATGGACTTGTCGAATGCCGATCAGGATCTGATGAAACAGATTCGCGGCAACGAGATCGGAATGATCTTTCAGGAGCCGATGACCGCCCTGAACCCCGTTTTCACCGTGGGCCGGCAGCTGACCGAAGGTCTGCGCATTCACAAGAACATGAGCAAAGGAGAGGCCGAAGAACGCGCGCTGGAATTGCTGCGTCAGGTCCGCATCCCCGAACCCGAGCGCCGGCTGAAGCAATATCCGCATGAACTGTCAGGTGGTATGCGCCAGCGTGTGGTCATCGCTATGGCTATGGCCTGCGAGCCGCGCCTGCTGATCGCCGATGAACCGACGACCGCGCTTGACGTGACCATTCAGGCCGAGATTCTGGCACTGATGGACCGGCTCAAGCGGGAAACCGGGACTGCGGTGATGTTCATCACCCATGACATGGCGGTCGTTGCGCAGATGGCCGACCGGGTTGTTGTCATGTTCCGTGGCAACAAGGTCGAAGAGGGCACGGTCAAAGAGATCTTCGAGAACCCTCAGCATGACTACACCAAAGCTCTGTTGGCCGCTGTGCCGAAGCTGGGCGAGATGCAGGGTAAATCCGCGCCCGAGCCGATGAAACTGCTGGGTGTCGACGGCCAGACCATCGCACCGATTCCGGGCACCGAAGAGGTGTTGCTGACGGTCAAGAACCTGACCACGCGGTTCCCGGTCAAAGGTGGGTTGCTGCGGCGAACGATTTCGAACGTTCATGCGGTCGAGGATGTGTCCTTCACGCTGAACAAAGGCCAGACCCTAAGTCTTGTGGGCGAATCCGGCTGCGGCAAATCCTCGGCCGGGCGGTCGATCCTGCGACTGGTTGAGCCGTTATTTGGTGAAATCGATCTGGACGGCGTCGATATCATGAAGCTGGACCCAGGCGGTTTGCGTAAGGCGCGGCTGGACATGCAGATGATCTTTCAGGATCCGTTTGCGTCCTTGAACCCGCAGATGCAACTGGTCGATCAAGTTGCGGAGCCGATGCGGAACTACGGCGTGGCGTCCGGGTCCGAGATGCAGGACCGCGTAGCACAACTGTTCGACAAAGTGCAGTTGCCGCGCAGCTTCATGCGCCGGTTCCCGCATGAAATGTCTGGCGGTCAGCGCCAACGCATCGCCATCGCGCGCGCTCTGGCCCTCAATCCCAAACTGATTGTCGCGGATGAGGCGGTCTCGGCGCTGGATGTCTCGGTTCAGGCGCAGGTGCTGAACCTGATGATGGAACTGCAATCCGAGCTGGGCCTGTCCTACCTGTTCATCAGCCATGACATGGCCGTGGTCGAACGGGTTAGCCACTATGTCGGTGTCATGTATCTGGGCCGGATTGTCGAGATGGGTCCCCGTGCGCGCGTTTTTGAGAACCCTCAGCACCCCTATACACAGGCGCTGATGAAGGCGGTGCCGATTGCCGACCCGAACAAGCGCAAATCGGAAAAAGACCTGAATTTCAAGCCAATTCCGTCGCCCATCCACCCGATCGGATATGAGCCCGAGCCGTCAATATATCGCGAGGTCGAACCGCGCCACTTTGTGCTCGAGACCGATAGCGGTTACTAGGGCGCTATGAAAAAGCAAATTATCTGTATCAACTGGGGCACCAAATACGGGCCGAATTATATCAACCGGTTGTATGGCATGGTGGCGCGCAACATCACGCCGCCTTTTTCCTTCACCTGCTTCACGGATTCGCGCGAAGGCGTCCGGCCAGAAGTACAGTGCGAGGATTTGCCCGAGGTCGATTATGACATGCCCGTCGGCGTCATCGGAAAATGGCCTAAATCCCGGTTGTGGAGCGAAAAGCTGGGCTCGCTCAGTGGTCCGGTTCTGTTTCTGGATCTCGATATTGTCATCACCGGGTCGCTGGATTTGTTCTTTGAAATCGGTGAAGAAGACGATGTGGTTATGGCCAGAAACCCCACAACCCCGTTCGAGCGTCTGGGCCAGACCTCGTTGTTTCGGTTTCCGGTTGGCAAGCTTGCACCAATGCAGCAGGCGTTCCGCAAGGACCCCCAGAAAATCGCCGAGAAATTCCGGTTCGAGCAGCGGTATGTCACCCGGAACGCGCCGGGTGGCGTCAAGTTCTTTCCGCGCTGGGCAGTGCAGCAGTTTAGTCACGATTGCGTCTGGACCTTTCCGCTGAACCTTGTGATGACGCCGCGGCTGCCAAAACGGGCGCGTGTGGTTATCTTCGCTGGTGCCAATGATCCCGAGAACGCCATACTGGGGCGATGGACTCGTCGGCATACCGCTGGTTCGCTCGGCACCTACTGGGCAGCACGGCATGAGAGAAAATCAAAGGAAAAGAACGAGTTACGGTATCTTCGCCACTTTATCAAACCGGCGAAGTGGATCGAACAGCATTGGGTGGGCTAGGCCGGAACATGAGATTGTCGCCAAAGGAAATTCTGGATCAGCTTGTTTCGTTTCCAACCGTCAGCCGCGACACCAATCTGCCGTTGGTTGAATGGGTTGCGACCTACCTGAAATCTCAGGGGATCGAGCCCCATGTCTGGCCGGACCCCGATCAGCCGCACAAGGCGGCGGTTTTCGCCCATGTCGGACCATGGGAAGAGGGCGCGGTCGTGCTATCCGGGCACACGGATGTCGTTCCGATAGATGGGCAACCCTGGAACACTGACCCGTTCACCGTTACGGAACGAGACGGCAAATATTTCGGCCGTGGCACTTGCGACATGAAGGGCTTTGACGCCATGGCGATTTGGGCCTTGGTCGAGGCGCAATACGCGAATGTAAAACGCCCTCTGCAGCTGGCGCTGAGCTTCGATGAAGAGGTCGGCTGCACCGGTGCGCCACCGATGATCGAGGCGATGCAAAAAGTGCTGCCAAAGGGGTCCGCCGTCATCGTGGGCGAGCCGTCGATGATGCAGGCGGTCACCGGCCACAAGGGCGGGTTCGGCTACGACACACATATTGTCGGGTTCGAGGTTCACAGCTCGATCATGCACACCGGCATCAATGCCGTGATGGAAGCAGCGCCGCTGATCAACTGGGCGAACGAACAGAACGCCCACAACATGGCGGCCAAGCCCAGCGACGTCGCGTCGATGTTCGATCCACCCTGGACCACCGTTCATGTCGGCATGATCGAGGGCGGTACGGCCCACAACATCACCGCGAAAGATTGCCGGTTCATGATGGATTTTCGGACTGTCCCCGGCGAGCAGCAAGCCGATTGGCGCGACGCCTATTTCCAGCAGGTCCGCGACGCTGAAGCGCGCATGCAGTCGGTTCATCCGGAGGCGCGGATCGAGCTCTCCGAACATTTCGCGATCCCGGGTTTGGTACCGGAAAAGGATGGCGAGGCCGAGGCGCTTGTGCGGGCGCTGACCGGCGACAACGCCACACATGTGGTCAGCTACGGAACCGAAGCGGGCCAGTTTCAGGAGGCCGGGTATTCGGCCGTTATCTGCGGCCCGGGAGATATCGCGCAGGCCCATCAGCCAAACGAATTCATCACGATCGAACAATTCAACGCCGGACATGCGGTCATGGGACGATTGGTCGAGCGGTTGAAATCCTGATTTTTCGACCTTCGGAAAGGGAGATTGCAAATGCCAGTCAAGAACCGTCTTGCGGAAATGCATGAAGAAATCACCAAGTGGCGCCGCCATCTGCATGCCCATCCCGAACTGATGTATGACGTTCACGAAACCGCTGCTTTTGTTCAGGATCGCCTGAAGGCTTTTGGCGTGGACGAGATTACTCCGGGCATTGGCAAGACCGGTGTCGTCGGTGTCATCAAGGGGCGTGAGGATACGCAAGGCCGGGTTATCGGCCTGCGCGCGGATATGGACGCGTTGCCGATTGAAGAGGCAACGGGGCTCGACTATGCCTCGACGGTTTCGGGCAAGATGCATGCTTGCGGGCATGACGGGCATACCTCGATGCTGTTGGGGGCGGCGCAGTACCTTGCTGAGACGAGGAATTTCGATGGCACCGTGGTGCTGATTTTCCAACCGGCTGAAGAAGGCGGCGCGGGTGGGCTTGCCATGTGCCAGGACGGGTTGATGGAGCGTTGGGGCATTCAGGAAGTCTATGGAATGCACAACATGCCCGGAATACCACTCGGCGAATTTGCGATCCGTCCCGGTGCGTTGTTGGCCTCGTCCGATGAGTTCGAAATTCTGGTGACCGGTAAGGGCGGGCATGCGGCCACGCCCCACGACGCGGTCGACACGACGCTGGTCGCATCTCATATTGTTGTTGCCTTGCAGTCGGTTGTGGCGCGTACTGTGGACCCGATCAAACGCGTCGTGCTGACGGTTGGAACATTTGAGACCGACAGCGCCGCCTCGAATGTCATTGCGCACACCGTGCGGATGCAAGGAACAGTTCGGACACTCGACCCCGAATACCGCGGAATCGCCGAAGAACGCGTCCGGCGGATTGCGGAAGATACCGCCTCGGCGTTTGGGGCGTCGGCGCAGGTCACCTGGAAGCCGGGCTATCCGGTCACCGTGAACTCCGAGGCTGAAACCGGCTATGCGGCCGAGGCTGCACAAGCGGTGGCTGGCAAGGTTCACGACAACACCGATCCGATCATGCCCTCGGAAGATTTTGCCTACATGCTTGAAGAACGGCCCGGAGCCTACATCTTTATCGGGAACGGGGACACGGCGATGTGCCACCACCCGGAATACAATTTCGACGACGACGCGATTCCCGCCGGGTGCAGCTGGTTTGCTGAACTGGTCGAGCGAAGACTGCCCGTCGGCTGACACACTGCGGAGGACCACATGCCGATCAAGAACCGTCTTGCGGAAATGCATCAAGAGATCACCGCTTGGCGGCGTGATATCCATGCGAATCCTGAAATCCTCTATGACACTCATCGCACCAGCGCGCTGGTTGCGGAAAAGCTGTCCGAGTTTGGTTGCGACGAGGTGGTGACCGGAATTGGCCGAACCGGCGTTGTCGGTGTCATCAAGGGCAAGACCGATACACAGGGGCGTGTGATTGGGCTGCGTGCGGATATGGACGCGTTGCCGATGCAGGAACAGACCGGTCTGGAGTATGCGTCCAAGACCGATGGTGCGATGCATGCCTGCGGACATGATGGCCACACCGCGATGGTTCTGGGGGCTGCCAAATATCTGACCGAGACGCGAAATTTCGACGGCACCGCCATCGTGATCTTCCAGCCTGCCGAAGAAGGCGGCAATGGGGCCGAGGCGATGTGCAAGGACGGGTTGATGGACCGTTTCGGTATTCAGGAAGTTTACGCCATGCACAACGTGCCCGGTGTGCCCCCCGGGCAGTTCGCCATCCGATCAGGCCCGTTGCTGGCGGCGGCGGACGAGTTCGATATCCAGCTCGAAGGTCGCGGTGGGCATGCGGCCAAGCCGCATGAAACTGTCGATACCACGGTGTTGTTGTCGCAAGTGATCGTGGCGTTGCAAACCATCGTATCGCGCAATGCCGATCCGATTTTGCAGGCCGTTCTGTCTGTCACCTCGGTCGAGACCTCTTCGAACGCGTTCAACGTGATCCCTCAGTCGGCGCGGGTGCGCGGAACCGTACGGACCCATGCAAATGAGATGCGGACCCTTATCGAAGCACGACTGAATGAGGTCGTGCAGGGCATCGCGCAGACATTCGGGGGCACGGCTTCGGTCAGTTACAAGCGCGGGGTGCCGGTCACGATCAACGCCGAAGAGCAGACCGGATATGCCGCTGACGCTGCCATTTCGGTTGGTGGCAGTTGCGACGAGGCGCCGATGGTGATGGGGGGCGAGGATTTCTCGTTCATGCTGGAGGAACGCCCGGGCGCTTTCATCGTTCTGGGCAATGGCGACAGCGCCGGGTTGCACCATCCCGAATACAATTTCAACGACGAGATCATCCCGATGGGATGCTCGTGGTTTGCCGAAATGGTCGAGCGCCGGATGCCGGCGGCTTGAGATAGGAGAGAGAAGAGATGCCAGTCAAAAACCGCTTTGCCGAATTGCAGGACGAGATCACCGCGTGGCGACGGGATATTCACGAAAATCCCGAGATCCTGTTCGAAACCCATCGCACAAGCGCGTTGGTTGCGGACAAGCTGAAAGAGTTCGGTTGCGATGAGGTCGTGACTGGAATTGGCCGCACAGGTGTCGTTGGCGTGATCAAGGGCAAGGCCGACAGCAAAGGCAAAGTGATCGGGTTGCGCGCCGACATGGACGCCTTGCCGATCCACGAAGCAACCGGGCTGGACTATGCCTCAAAAACCGATGGCGCAATGCATGCCTGCGGGCATGATGGACACACGGCGATGCTGTTGGGCGCGGCCAAATATCTGTCTGAGACGCGCAATTTCGATGGAACGGTTGTGGTGATCTTCCAGCCCGCCGAAGAAGGCGGTGGCGGCGGCAAGGAGATGTGTGATGACGGCATGATGGATCGCTGGAATATTCAGGAGGTCTATGGGATGCACAATTGGCCGGGCAACCCGGTCGGCAGCTTCTCGATCCGTCCGGGATCGTTCTTTGCGGCGACCGACCAGTTCGACATCACCTTTGAAGGGCGCGGCGGGCATGCGGCGAAACCGCACGAGACCGTGGACACGACCGTGATGACGGCGCAGGCGGTTCTGGCATTGCAGACCATTGCCTCGCGCAATGCCGACCCGATCGACCAGATTGTGGTTTCGGTGACGTCGTTCGAAACCTCGTCCAAAGCTTTCAACGTGATCCCGCAAACAGTGCAGATCAAAGGCACGGTACGTACCATGAGCAAGGAAATGCGCGATCTGGCCGAGCAACGCATCAACGAAATCTGCACCGGCGTCGCTGCGACTTTCGGTGGTACAGCGGCCGTGACTTACTTGCGCGGCTACCCGGTGATGGTGAACAGCGACGAGCAGACCGATTTCGCTGCCGAAGTCGCCCGCTCAGTTTCCGGGGCCTGCGAAGAGGCGCCGCTGGTTATGGGAGGCGAGGATTTTGCCTTTATGCTGAACGAGCGCCCAGGCGCCTATATTCTGGTCGGCAATGGTGATACCGCAAGGGTTCATCATCCCGAGTATAATTTCAACGATGAGGCCATCCCTGCCGGGTGCAGCTGGTGGGCCGAGATCGTGGAACAACGGATGCCGGCGGCTTGAACTAAGTGTTCGTGGGGGCTCTGCCCCCAGACCACCGAGATGCTTTTAGTCAGATGAAGGTGGATTCGGGGACGGGTCGAGTCTCAGATGCGTACACAATGTGTCGATGACAGCTTCAAGAGCACTGTCTTGTTTGTTCACACTCGACCGGATCGCGGCGCGCGCGGCGTCGAGAGCGGTCGCGTCAGACAACCAATTGGCGACCGCACCAGTCAGTTCCGAGGCGCTTCTGATTTCTATCGCAGCGCCGGACCTGATCAGCGGGGCGAAGGTTTCGGCAAAGTTGAAATAGCCCGGGCCGGTGATCACCGCTGCGCCCGCCTGTGCCGGTTCGAACGGATTGTGTCCACCGATTTCCATGAGCGAGCCGCCCAGAAACACGATTGGACAGAGCGCATACCAGGTTCCGGTCTCGCCCAACGTGTCTGCAATAAAGACCTGCGTTTCGGCAGTGATGGCTTGCCCAGCGCTTCGCAAAGCGTAGGCCAGGCCAGCTTTACTGGCGCATTCTGCAACGTCTCTGCGGCGTTCCGGGTGCCGGGGGATCAACAGCAGCAGCAGGTTGGGCCATTGTTTCAACAACTCGGAATGCGCGGCCAGAACAGTCTCTTCTTCACCTGCATGGGTCGAACTCGCGATCCAGACCGGGCGATTTTCCGTCCGTGCCCGGATGTCGTTCAACGTTGCCGTGTCGACCGGCAGCGGATCTGACATGGCTTTGAGGTTGGTGCCCGGTTGTACCCGGTCCCGAGCCGCGCCCATGGCGGTCAGATTGGCTGCGGTTTGGTCATTTTGAGTCAGAAACAGGCGAAAGTGATCGAGAATGAAGGCGGCCGTTTTGGGGCGCCTCTTCCAACCGGCGACCGATTTCTCGGACAGCCGTGCGTTGAGCAATGCAAGCGGCGTGCCGCGCCGGGCCGTTTCGACGATTAGCCGCGGCCAGATTTCGCTTTCGACAAAGACCCCCGCATCGGGTTGCCAGTGATCCAGGAACCGCCGGACCGGGCGGGCTGTATCCAGCGGAGGATATTGATGGCGCGTGCGCGGTGGCATACGTTTTTCGATCAGCGCCGCAGAGGTCGGCGTGCCCGAAGTGATCAGAAACTCGGCATCCGGCAGGCGGTTCCCCAACCGTTTGATCAGGCTGAGAACGGACAGGCTTTCGCCGACACTGGCGGCGTGGAACCAAATCAGGCGTCCTTCGGGACGGGGTAGGCTGGCGCGGCCCAGCCTTTCCCGCTGTCTTTCAGGTGCAACGCCAGCGGCTTCAAGCTTTTTGCGAACGGTTCGCCAAGCGATTGGAGCCGCGACCGCCGTCAACCCGCAATACAGCCGATAAAGCAGCGTCGGGCGCTCATTCTGCAAGGGCATGTCAGCCGCCTGTATGGCTCATGTGGCGGCTCATCTGACCATCCACAGCCTGACGGGAATAGTCAAAGTCGTGACCCTTGGGCTTGTGGCTGATGGCGGCACGAATGGCGTCTTCCAGCGGTTGATCGGTATCAGGGTGATCACGCAGAGCGCCGCGCAGGTCGGCCATGTCTTCTTGCCCGAGGCACATGTACAATTCACCGGTGCAGGTCAGCCGCACACGGTTGCAGCTTTCGCAGAAATTGTGGCTGAGCGGCGTGATGAATCCGATTTTCTGACCAGTTTCCTCAAGCCTGACATAGCGGGCGGGACCGCCGGAGCGCTCGGCCAGATCGGTCACGGCGTAGTGGTTTTCGTATTCCCGGCGCACATCTTTGAGGGACCAGTACTGATCCAGCCGGTCTTCGTTGCCGATATCGCCCATCGGCATGACCTCGATCCAGGTCAGATCCATATCGCGTTCGGCGCACCATTCGGTGATCCGTGGCAGTTCCGGTTCGTTGAACCCCTTCAACGCGACGGCGTTGATCTTGATCCGCAAACCGGCCTTTTGTGCCGCATCTATCCCGTTTAGCACCTGTTTCAGCCGACCCCAGCGCGTGACCTTGGCGAACTTGTCATCGTCGAGCGTATCCAATGAGATGTTCACCCGGCGAACCCCGGCCGCATAGAGATCATCGGCAAAGCGATGCAGCTGCGAACCATTCGTGGTCAACGTCAATTCCTTGAGCGCGCCGCTTTCCAGATGCCGGGTCATGCTGTTGAAGAAGGTCATGATGTTGCGACGGACCAACGGCTCGCCACCAGTGATCCGTAGCTTTTCGACCCCCATGCCCACAAAGGTCGAGCACATACGGTCCAACTCTTCCAGCGTCAGCAGGTCTTTCTTGGGCAGAAATGTCATGTTTTCCGACATGCAATAGACGCAGCGGAAATCGCACCGGTCCGTGACGGAGACGCGGAGATAGGTGATGGCGCGGGCAAACGGGTCGATGAGCGGTGCTGTCATGGCCCATAGGTAAAGCGGCAGCGGGGGACCGGCAAGGGTGAACTGCGCTTTGGGCTGGTACTGCCCGGTTTGGCGGGGTAAATTTCCTGTATGAGACTAGCGTTGCTGGGAATTTGCGTTCTTGTCGCCGGGTGCGAAACCGTTCGGTCTACGTCAGACCGGCTTTTTGGCGATGCCGAGTCGCAGCCGCAGACACAGCCGACAGCGACAGAAGTAGCTCCCGATGCTCCTCGTGTCGCGACACCCGTTGCAGCGGCGGGATGGAACGGTCCGCGAAAGACCATTGCGGGATTGGGTGACCCCAGCACGCCAGGTCGCTGGCTTGAAACACCTTTGGTCGATGTCGAAATGACCGGTCGGGTTGTCGTGCCCAGAACGGGGGCGCAAGCTTACATCACTCTGGTTCCAGGTCCCGGGCCCGCTGGCGGTGGCAGTCGGTTGTCGCTGGACGCGATGCGGGCTTTGTTACTGCCTTTTGACGAATTGGTGGAACTGGAGGTCTACTCCAACTAATCGCGCAGGTACTTGCCGGCTTCTTTGCGGGCAAATGGTTTCATATTGTCCCCATGCTGTTCAAGGAAGGCGACGACCCGTTGCGGATCGTGCTTGGACAGCTCTCGCAGCCACCAGGCGATGGCTTTCTGAATGAACCAAGCTCGGTCAGGTACATAGCTGGCGGCCCAGCCCAGAATTCGGTCACGGCGTTGCAAATCATCCGGTTTGGGGTGGTTTTGCTTGGTCCAGGGCAGGGTCGCGACCAAAGCCGCGCGGCGGGTCCACATATGCTCAGACCGTGTCCAATGGGCGACCTGATCCAAACGGTCGGGATCGGCCGTCAGCCGTTTCTGCATCGCCATGCAGGCATGATCCGCAACTGCCCAGGCATCAAAATCTGGCAGCCAGCTGTACAACAGGTCCCAGACGGCCTGATCCGGTCGGATGCGTGCCTGTGTCAGCAGTTTTGCTGCAGCCAAGCGCCCCTCGTGGATGTTGGTTTGCCACAGCGCATCAGCCAGCGCGACACGCTGATCCACGTCCAACTCTCTCCGCCATGCCTTCGTCAGATCGTTCAGCACCGGATTGGCGACGCCCAGATGTGGGCGGGCGGCCTTGTGATAGGCCGCCGCCTGTTCGGCGCGGGCGGGGTCGGCATGGGCTCTGATCTGATCCAGATAGAAATCCAGCTCGACCGAGTCGCTCATTCCACCGTCACCGATTTGGCCAGATTGCGCGGCTGATCCACGTCGGTGCCTTTGGCAACCGCCGTGTGATAGGCCAGCAATTGTGCGGGAACCGAGTACAGGATCGGTGTCAAACTAGGATGCACATGAGGCATTCGGATCATGTTCCAGACACCGTCCTGTGCCTCGTCAATGCCGTCGTCGTCCGAGACCAGGATGACCTTGCCCTTGCGCGCCATGACCTCTTGCATGTTGGACACGGTCTTGTCGAATACAGCATCCTTGGGCGCCATCACAACGACTGGCATATGCTTGTCGATCAGGGCGATCGGACCGTGTTTCAACTCGCCCGAAGCATAGCCTTCGGCATGGATATAGCTGATTTCCTTGAGTTTCAGCGCCCCTTCCATCGCCAGCGGGTACATCAAGCCACGGCCCAGAAACAGCACGTCACGCGCCTCGGACAGGCGCTGCGCCGATGTTCTGATGGCCGGGTTCTGATCCAGCGCGGCATTCAGAACAGAAGGTAGACCGCGCAGCGCGGCGGCGTGGTCGGATATCGCTTCGGCGCTCAGCGTGCCGCGATCGGTTGCGGCCTTCAGCGCCAGCATCAGCAGAACGCTCAACTGGCACGTGAACGCCTTGGTCGAGGCGACGCCGATTTCCACCCCGGCATGGATCGGCAGGGCCACATCGCTTTCGCGCGCGATCGAGCTTTCGGGGACATTGACGACCGAGACAATCTTGTCCGCCTTGCCTTCGCAATAGCGCAGGGCGGCGAGCGTGTCGGCGGTTTCACCCGATTGGCTGACGAACAGGGCCAGTGTCCGATCCGAAATGGGCGGTTCGCGGTAGCGGAACTCGCTGGCGATATCGACCTCTACCGGCATTCCTGCCAGTTGCTCGAACCAGTATTTGGCCGTCAGACAGGCGTAAAATGCCGTGCCGCAGGCGACCATGGTCAGACGGTCCAGCTTGGTGAAGTCGATACCTGCGCCGGGCAGAACCACCTGATCACCCCCGCTGGGCAGGTATGACCTGATCGCTTCGGCCACCACCACGGGTTGCTCGGCGATTTCCTTGGCCATGAAATGCTTGTGCTCGCCCTTGTCGGCACGCGCATGGTCCAGCTTGATCTGGCGGGTTTCGCGGTTGGCAAGCTCACCAGCCTCGTTGCGGATTTCAAGCGATGTGCGGGTCAGGACTGCCCGGTCGCCTTCTTCCAGATAGGTTATCCGATCGGTCAGCGGGGCCAGCGCGATGGCGTCCGAGCCCACATACATCTCACCATCCCCGTGCCCGATAGCAAGCGGAGAACCCTTGCGCGCAGCAACAATCAGATCGTTTTCACCGTCGAACAGAAAGGCCAGCGCAAAAGCACCTTCGAGCCGGTCGATGGTCTTGAACGCGGCTTCGGTCGGGGTCATGCCGCTATTCATGTGGTGTTCGGTCAAAAGCGCGACAGTTTCGGTGTCGGTCTCGGTTTCGAACCCAACTCCATGTTCGGCAAGTTCTGCCCTCAGGTCGCGGTAATTCTCGACGATGCCATTGTGCACAACAGCGACGGGTCCGGCCTTGTGAGGGTGCGCGTTTGTAATCGTGGGCGCACCGTGGGTGGCCCAGCGAGTATGACCGATCCCGGATTTGCCGGGCAGGGGTTCATGCACCAGTAGATCGCTGAGATTGACCAGCTTGCCAACCGCGCGGCGACGGCCCAATGTGCCGTCATTGACGGTCGCGATCCCGGCGCTGTCATAGCCGCGATATTCAAGGCGTTTCAGCGCCTCGACCAGAATGGGGGCGGCTTCATGCGAGCCCAGTACACCAACAATTCCACACATAAATCAGGCTCCTTTATCGCGGCGAGCCCTTTTCGCCTTGAGCATCTCAAAAAGTTTGCGCGCATGACCGGGCTTGTTTTCCTGTCGTGCGCGAGCAACGGCAAGCGCGTCGGGTTCTACATCCTTGGTCACAACAGTACCGGTCGCCGTCATCGCGTTGTCGCCCACTGTGACCGGGGCAACCAGCATGGTATTCGATCCGACAAACACGTTTTCACCAATAGTGGTTTTGTGTTTCATCACCCCGTCATAGTTGCAGGTGATCGTACCTGCGCCGATGTTCGAGGCCGCACCCACCGATGCATCACCGATATAGCTGAGATGATTGACCTTGGCGCCCTCGGCAATCTCGGCGTTCTTGATTTCTACGAAATTGCCGATCCGTGTATTCTCGGCCAGTTCGGCCCCGGGGCGCAGGCGGGCGTAGGGGCCGACGACCGAGCCGCGACTGACATGACAGCCCTCCAGATGCGAAAACGCCCGGATTGTCGCACCAGTTTCGACGGTGACGCCGGGGCCGAAAACCACGTTGGGCTCGATCACCGTGTCGCGGCCAATCACCGTATCCGCGGACAGATAGACCGTGTCGGGTGCCATCAGTGTCACCCCGTCCTGCAATAGCGCGTTGCGCGCTCGGGCCTGATATTCGGCATCCGCAGCGGCCAGATCGGCGCGCGAATCCACACCCAGCGTTTCGGCCTCGTCACATTTGATCGCGGTGGCTTTCAGCCCGCGCGCATTGGCCAGCGCCGCCAGTTCCGTCAGATAGTACTCGCCCGATGCGTTTTCGTTACTGACCTGATCGATCAGGTCGAACAGCAGCTCGGCATCGCAGGCCAGCAATCCGCTGTTGGTAAAGCGGATGGCGCGCTGTTCTTCCGTGGCGTCCTTGTATTCGACAATCTCGACCAGCCTGTCCCCATCCATGATCAGCCGCCCATAGCGGGGCTGAACTTCGGCAATGTCAAAGCCCAACATGACCAGATCAAAAGATTTGCGGGCTTCGATCATCCGTTCAAGAGTGGCAGGGTCGATAAAGGGCGTGTCGCCGTAAAGGACGATCACATCCCCGCTGAAGCCCGCCAACGCCTCGCGCGCCTGTGCAACCGCGTGTGCGGTGCCCAGCTGTTCATTCTGAACGGCGATCTGGGCGGCTTCATCTTCTGCCCTGGCCGCTTTTCCAACGGCTTCGGAACCGTGCCCGGTGACGATCACGGTACGCTCGGGGGACAGAACGGCACCGGCGCGCATGGCGTGGACCAACATCGGGGTCTGTGCAATTGGGTGCAGGACTTTGGGAGTGTCTGAATTCATCCTCGTGCCTTTTCCGGCGGCAAGGATGACAAGGGCGGTGCTCATAAAATCGTTTTCTCTTTTGTTTTGTCGCGGTCCGTTTTATCCGCTGAGGGCAAAGGCGCAAGCGGTTCGGCCATCAAAGAAGATTGCCGATTGCAACACGGTATGGCGGAAAACTGCCGAACGAGGGGACAAAATGCGGACGGTGATCTTTGATCTGGATGGTACTCTGGCGGATACATCCGGCGATTTGCTGGCGGCTGCCAACCATTGTTTTCGCCAGATGGGACATGGGGATGTGCTGGTCCAGGACCAGGACGCGGCGGTTGCATTGCGCGGTGGCCGGATGATGTTGACGCATGGATTGAAACGGGTCGGAGCCTATCAGGACGACACCGTCGCCGCCTATTACCCTGTCCTGCTCGAGGCATATGAGCAGGCCATCGACACCCATACGCAATTCTATCCCGGCGCGCTCGAGGCGGTGGATGCGCTGAGAACCGCAGGTTATGGCGTCGGCATCTGCACCAACAAGCCCGAAGCTCTGGCCGATTTGTTGTTGACCCGTCTTGGCGTGCGCGACCAGTTCGCGTCTTTGGTGGGGGCCGACACGCTGCCGGTTCGCAAGCCTGACCCCGAACCCCTGCGCGAAGCGGCGCGGCGGGCAGGCGGGCATCCTGACCTGTGCGTGCTGATCGGGGATTCGGATACCGACCGGAACACGGCGCGCGCGGCGGGGGTGCCTTCGGTTCTTGTAACGTTCGGCCCCGCCGGCGACGACATGGCCGCGCTCGAACCCGAGGCGCTGCTGCATCATTTCAATGACTTGCCCGGTTTGGTGCCCGATCTGATCGGTGCGGTGGCCTGATCCCTTGACGCAAGGCGATTGCGGCACCAGAACAAACACATGAGTGAGATTTTTACTGGCAGCTTTACGCAGCAGGAACCCATCCCCGAAGACGCGATTGACGCCGCCCTGGCGGTGCTGCGCCATGGCCGGTTGCATCGCTACAATGTAGCACCCGGCGAATTGGGCGAGACAGCGTTGCTGGAACAGGAATTCGCCGCACAGACCGGAGCGAAGTTCTGTTTGGCGGTGTCCTCCGGGGGTTACGCTTTGGCAACGGCCCTGCGGGCGGTTGGGGTCCGGCCCGGAGATCCTGTGCTGACAAACGCCTTCACGCTTGCCCCGGTTCCGGGCGCAATCGCATCGGTCGGAGCGGTGCCTGTGTTTGTGGGCGTGACCGAAGATCTGACCATTGATCTGGACGATCTAGCAGCGAAACTCGACAGAGCGCGGGTACTGATGCTGAGCCATATGCGCGGTCATCTGTGTGATATGGATCGGCTGATGCAAATGTGCGATGCCGCAGGTGTCATCGTGATCGAAGATTGTGCACACACGATGGGGGCCGCTTGGCGCGGGCAGCTTTCGGGTCGGCAAGGTGCAATTGGGTGCTATTCCTGCCAGACCTACAAGCATGTGAACTCGGGCGAGGGCGGCCTATTGGTCACCGATGACGAAGAGCTTGCGGCCAAAGCGACGATGCTTTCGGGTTCGTATATGCTCTATGAGCGTCATCTGGCGGCGCCGGGGCCGGAGGTGTTCGAGCGGATCAAGTACACGACCCCTAATGTTTCGGGACGGATGGACAATCTGCGCGCCGCGATCCTGCGCCCGCAGCTGCGCGATCTCGACCGGCAGGTCGAACGGTGGAACGTCCGATACAAAGTCATCGAAGATAGGCTGCGCGGAACGCACGGTTTGACGGTTGTCGACCGGCCGGAAGCAGAGACATTTGTCGGGTCTTCCATCCAGTTCCTGCTGCTCGACTGGCATCCCGAGCGCATAGCCGAAGTGATCCGGCGTTGCGCGGACCGAGGGGTGGAGTTGAAATGGTTCGGTGGTTCTGAACCGACCGGCTTTACCTCGCGCTACGACAGCTGGCGCTATGCAGAAAGTGAACGGATGCCCGAGACGGACCGGATTCTGACCGGGATCATGGACATGCGGGTGCCGCTGACCTTCTCGTTGGAGGATTGCGCTTTGATCGCGCGCATCATCCGGGCCGAGGTTGGTGCTGTCTATCAATCCTGATCCAGCGGAGTGCGCCAAAGGCGCACGCTTGATCTATTGAAAACGCCGCCTGTTGGGCGGCGTTTTGCGTGCGGTCTCTGGCGTACGTCTGAAGATTGACCGCATGGGAAATCGCTGCTATTGATTTATTGAACACTTGTTCATTAACGCGAGGAGAGGAGCGCGCATGTTCACGGCCACGATGAAATTCGACCTGGGTGAAGACGTGAATGCCCTGCGCGAAATGGTGCATCGCTGGGCACAGGATCGGGTCAAACCGATGGCGGCCGAGATCGATGCATCCAACAGTTTTCCGAACGACCTGTGGAAAGAAATGGGCGATCTTGGGCTTTTGGGCGTGACCGTGCCCGACGAATATGGCGGCGCGGGCATGTCATATTTGGCGCATACGGTTGCGGTCGAGGAGATTGCGCGGGCCTCAGCCTCGGTTTCCTTGTCTTACGGCGCACATTCAAATCTGTGCGTGAACCAGATCAAACTGAATGGGAGCGACGAGCAGAAGAAGAAATATCTGCCCCGCCTGATCTCGGGCGATCATGTGGGGGCTTTGGCGATGTCGGAGCCCTCGGCTGGATCGGATGTTGTATCGATGAAACTGCGCGCCGAAAAGCGCAATGACCATTATCGGCTGAATGGCAACAAATACTGGATCACCAACGGACCGGATGCGGATACGCTGGTGGTGTATGCCAAGACCGACCCGGATGCCGGATCAAAAGGCATCACTGCTTTTCTGATTGAAAATGAAATGACGGGATTTTCAACCTCGCCCCATTTCGACAAGCTGGGTATGCGGGGGTCGAACACGGCCGAGCTGATCTTTGAGGACGTTGAGGTTCCCTTTGAAAATGTGCTGGGCGAAGAGGGCAGAGGTGTCGCCGTTCTGATGTCGGGCCTGGATTACGAACGCGTGGTTCTGGCCGGGATCGGGACAGGCATCATGGCCGCCTGTCTGGACGAAGTTATGCCCTATCTGGCCGAGCGCAAGCAATTCGGCCAACCCATCGGCAGCTTTCAACTGATGCAGGGCAAGATCGCGGATATGTATACCGCAATGAACTCGGCCCGGGCTTACGTGTACGAAGTTGCAAAAGCCTGTGACCGGGGCGATGTAACCCGACAGGATGCGGCGGCGTGCTGTCTCTATGCCTCGGAGCAGGCGATGGTTCAGGCGCATCAGGCGGTGCAGGCAATGGGGGGCGCCGGGTTCCTGTCGGATGCGCCAGTCAGCCGAATTTTCCGTGATGCCAAGTTGATGGAGATCGGCGCGGGGACCAGCGAAATTCGCCGGATGCTGATCGGGCGCGAAATGATGAGCGAGATGGTCTGAAAAGCGCCTTGCAGATGCGGCTCTGCAAGGCGCGTGTGATCAAAGGATCAGAAGCGATGAACGTAGGACAGGCCAACCAGAATGGGGTCGATCTCGGCTTTGCCGATCTTCGTTCCATCCAGCTTGACGTCCGAGTCGATGTCGAACCAGCGCACGTTCAATCGCACCGCACCCCGTTCCGTGACCATATAGTCCAGACCGGCCTGCACCGAGACGCCGAACGAGTTGTCGACCTTCAGATCGCCCAGCGGCGAGTCCTCGTCGAAGAAGATCGTGTAGTTCAAACCAGCGCCGACATAGGGTTTCCACGCGCTGTTGGTGGGGAAGTGGTAGTTCAGCGACAGGGTCGGCGGCAGGTGTTTGACACTGCCAGCGTCGACCGAGCCACCAAGCGTGACATCGTGTTTGAAGGGCGTCGCCGCCAGAAGTTCGATGCCCAGATTGTCGCGGACAAAATACTCGGCGGTGAAGATCGGCCGCGTGTCCGAGTCGATATCGGCGTCGAGCCCGGCCAGCGTTCCGTTGTCGGATTTGGGGTTCAGGTAACCGACACCAAAGCCGACGGTCCAATCCCCCTGCGATTGAGCGAGGGCGGGTCCAGCCAGCGCGGCAAGTGCGGTCGAAAGGGTCAAAGCGGCGAGTTTGTTGGTCATTTTCGTGCCTTTGGTTTTGTTGACCTCGCAGCAATGGCAACACCTGCGACGACTGCCTCTGATCTGCATCAAATTGCTGCGAGGAATTCCCAGCGTTTGAGAGGCTCAAGCATCAGTAAAATAAGGAAAAAACACCTTGTCAGACGCTAGGCGCATACCGGGTTTGCGCCCTGCGGGAGGCTGGGATTTGCCCGAACGGTTGAACATGGCCCAGCAGTGTCTGAGCCATGCGCCGCAGAAGGTCGCGCTGATCGACCTGAGCGGGCAGCAAGAGGCCCGGATAACCTTCGGGCAACTGGCCAACATGGTGGACGGCCTGGCACGCGCGCTTTTGGAGAAGGTGCAGCCGGGCGACCGGGTGGCGGTTCTGTTGGGTCAGTCGCCCTGGTGCGCTGCTGCGCATTTGGCGATCTGGAAGATCGGCGCGGTCTCGGTGCCGCTATTCAAGCTGTTCAAGCACGACGCGTTGCGGTCTCGGATCGACGATGCCGGCGCGCAGCTTGTTCTGACTGATGCGGAAGGGTCAAGGTTGCTTGCCGGCCTGGCCAGACCGCTGCTAGCGGATCAGATCGGGCAGGCAGGCGCGCCGGTCAGCTTTGCCGATACCGGCCCCGAAGACCCCGCGGTACTGATTTACACTTCAGGGACCACGGGCAGCCCCAAAGGCGCGCTGCATGGGCACCGGCTTTTGACCGGCCATCTGCCCGGCGTATCGATCAGCCACAACCATCTGCGTGACGGAGATTGTTTGTGGACACCCGCCGATTGGGCGTGGATCGGCGGCCTGTTCGATGTGCTGATGCCGGGGCTTGCGCTGGGCATCCCGGTGGTCGCGGCGAGATTGGAAAAGTTCGCGCCCGACGCATGTGCCGACGTGATCGCACGCGGGGGGGTGCGGAACGTGTTTTTCCCTCCCACGGCGCTGCGGATGCTGAAGGCGGCAGGTCAGGCCATTCCGGGCCTGCGCTCGGTCGCATCGGGCGGCGAGCCGCTGGGCCCTGAGATGCTGGCCTGGGGGCAGCAGGCGTTTGGTTTGACGATCAACGAATTCTATGGCCAGACCGAGTGCAACATGGTCGTATCTTCATGCGCCGAGGATTTCCCTGTGCGACCCGGCTGTATCGGCAAGCCGGTGCCCGGGCATGAGGTGGCAGTGATTGATGAGGATGGCACCCCCACAAGCAAAGAGGGTGACGTGGCCATCAGGCGCGGCTCGGCTTCAATGCTGCTTGAGTACTGGAACAATCCTCAAGCAACCGCCGAGAAATTTCGCGGCAACTGGCTGATCACCGGAGACCGCGGCGTGTGGGAGGGCGACTATCTGCGCTTTGTCGGCCGTGAGGATGACGTGATCACCTCGGCCGGATACCGTATTGGCCCGGCGGAAATCGAGGATTGCCTGCTGACCCACCCGGCGGTGGCGACGGTGGGTGTTGTCGGCAAGCCCGATCCTTTGCGGACCGAGATCGTAAAGGCTTATGTGGTTTTGAAGCCGGGGGTTGAGTCCTCGCAAGACGAGTTGCAGGAATGGGTCAAGTCCCGTCTGGCGCAGTATTCTTATCCACGTGAGGTGGCGTTTCTGGCGGAATTGCCGATGACTGTAACCGGAAAGGTGATCCGTAAGGAGTTGAAGGCGCGGGCCGTGCAGGAGTTGATCGAATGATGCGAATGACCATTGCCGCAATGCTGTTCCCGTCACTTGTATCCGCTCAAAACGCTTGGGTGGACCAAAACTATATTCAATGGTGCTTCTCTCAAGCGCTGCCGGGTGGCGCGCTGTCGTCCTGTCTGGGCAAAGCTGCGGGCGCGTGCCAAACCGCACCGGGGAACGGTACCACGATCGGGATATCCCAGTGCATTCAGGCCGAAGCGCAGGTTTGGGATAATTTGCTGAATGAGCAGTATCAGCTTCGCAGGGCCGAATTCGCCGAACGCCCGGAACTAGCGGATCAATTGCGCGACGCTCAGCGTGCCTGGATTGGTTTTCGCGACGCTGAGTGTGGATTGGCGTACAGCATCTGGTCCGATGGGACGATACGCACGATCGTCGCAGCAAATTGCATACTGACCGAAACCGCTGAACGTGCTGTGGAATTGCGCGACTTGGGGAAACTGGAATGAAACTGAAGTCCAAAGCGATAACAACCTCCGAGGGTTTCAACGCAAACCGCACGGCCCATCTTGACGCGCTTGCCCAGATCTCTGTCGTTGCCGAAGCGGCGCGTATGGGCGGTGGCGAGAAGTCCCGCGCGCGACACGTCTCGCGGGGCAAGATGCTCCCCCGCCGCCGGGTGGCGAACCTGCTAGATGCGGGGTCTCCGTTTCTTGAGATCGGCGCAACCGCCGCACATGGGATGTATGGCGACGCCGCACCCTGCGCCGGGGTCATTGCCGGGATTGGCCGGGTGCAGGGGCGCGAGGTCATGGTGGTGTGCAATGATGCCACCGTGAAGGGCGGCACCTACTATCCGATGTCGGTCAAGAAGCACCTGCGCGCGCAAGAGATTGCCGAGGAAAACCACCTTCCTTGCATCTATCTGGTCGACAGTGGCGGAGCGAACCTGCCCAATCAGGATGAGGTTTTTCCCGATCGCGATCATTTTGGCCGCATCTTCTACAATCAGGCGCGGATGAGTGCGAAAGGGATCCCCCAGATCGCCGTCGTGATGGGGTCTTGTACCGCAGGAGGGGCATACGTGCCCGCGATGTCGGATGTGACGATCATCGTGCGCGATCAGGGCACCATCTTTCTGGCCGGGCCACCTCTGGTCAAGGCGGCGACAGGCGAGGTCGTCAGCGCCGAGGATCTGGGTGGCGGCGATGTTCATACGCGGCTGTCCGGTGTCGCGGACTATCTGGCCGAGGATGATGCACATGCGCTGGCCCTGGCACGGCGGGCTGTGGGATCATTGGGGGGTGCCGGGCTGAAGCCCGACTTACGGTTTGAAACCCCAGAGGAACCTGCTTATGACCCCGAGGAAATTCTGGGCGTTGTCCCCGCTGATCTGCGCACGCCCTATGACATCCGCGAGGTGATCGCGCGTCTGGTCGACGGCTCTCGGTTCGATGAGTTCAAACCCCGATTCGGGGAGACGCTGGTCACGGGTTTTGCCCATGTCAAAGGCTGCCCGGTTGGCATCATCGCCAACAATGGCGTGCTTTTTTCCGAAGCCGCACAGAAAGGCGCGCATTTTGTCGAGCTGTGTTCGCAGCGCAAAACGCCGCTGGTCTTCCTGCAGAACATCACCGGGTTTATGGTCGGTCGGAAATACGAGAACGAGGGCATCGCGCGGCACGGCGCCAAGATGGTGACGGCGGTTGCGACAACCTCGGTGCCCAAGATCACGATGCTGGTGGGTGGCTCATTCGGGGCCGGGAATTACGGCATGGCGGGCCGGGCCTATCAGCCGCGCTTTCTGTGGACATGGCCGAATTCGCGGATTTCCGTGATGGGAGGCGAGCAGGCGGCGGGGGTTCTGGCCACGGTCAAGCGCGACGGGATCGAACGGCAGGGCGGCACTTGGGCGGCCGAGGAAGAGGCCGACTTCAAGCGCCCGACGCTGGATATGTTCGAGGAACAGTCCAACCCGCTCTATGCCTCGGCGCGCCTGTGGGATGACGGCATCATCGACCCGCGCAAAAGCCGCGATGTGCTGGCGCTGTCACTGAGCGCCGCGCTGAACGCCCCGATTGAGGAGACACGTTTCGGCGTGTTCAGGATGTAGACATGGGCGGTCTAGTAAGGTCTGTTTCCAGAAAAGCGAATGGCGCTTCCGTGGACGTAAGTTGTTGTTTCCACATTAAGCCCCACGGTTGTCAAAGCATCCGCAACCGCGTCGCCGCGGCCAAAGTTGCGGGTGTAGGCGCCTATCATGGAGAAATCTTGGGCGCCGTTCAAAAAGAGCCTCTCAATCTGAGGCAAGACGCCGTCCAGATAAAGGCGGTAGAGCGGCCGCAACGACCACCCCACCGGGTCGGTGGCTTCAATCAAAGAAAACGGTGCGCCGGGTTTGAGTATGCGGCGCAATTGTTGGGCAAAAATCAAATGCTGATCCGCGTTGAACGTCTTGAGGCCAAATGTGGAGATTGCAAAATCGGCGCTTTCGCTGGGAAGATCGGTCGTCAGCATATTAGCGCAAAGATGTGCGACCCGGTCCTCTCGACCCTTATGCAGCCGATCCATGGCCTGACGATGCATTTCGGGACTTATGTCGATGGCAGTAACTTTCGTGATCTTCGGGAATTGGGCAAACAAATGTGGCCAAGCCTCTCCCGTTCCGGCCATCAGATCGACGCCGGAAGCAAGCGTGTCAGGGGGCAGCGCGAGGCCATTGATACATGCCTTTCGCCAAGCTCTTACAAAACCAAAGGACGCTACAGCGCTCCAGTTTCGATACGCACCGGAACATCTGTCGAATACACCTGCCACAAACTCGGGATCGTAAATGTCTTGAGCCATGTTGCGCACCCTGAGGTTGTGATGCGAGAAACGCAAGGATTTGCCGATGTTCAATAAAATCCTGATTGCCAATCGTGGCGAGATTGCCTGCCGGGTCATCGAGACCGCTCAGCAGATGGGCGTGTCCTGCGTGGCTGTCTATTCCGATGCGGATGCCTCGGCCAAGCATGTGCAGATGGCGGATGAGGCGGTGCATATCGGTGGAGCGGCACCGGCGGTGAGCTATCTGAAAGGTGATGTGATCATCCAGGCAGCGCTGGATACCGGCGCTCAGGCAATTCATCCGGGCTATGGATTTTTATCCGAAAACCCTGATTTCGTGGATGCGGTCGAGGCTGCGGGGCTGACCTTCATCGGGCCATCGGCGGATGCGATCCGCAAGATGGGCCTCAAGGATGCGGCCAAGGCGCTTATGGAACAGGCCGGGGTGCCGGTCGTGCCGGGCTATCACGGTGACAATCAGGACCCCGAGCACCTGTCGGGGGCAGCCGATACCATCGGCTATCCGGTTCTGATCAAGGCGGTCGCGGGTGGCGGTGGCAAGGGTATGCGTCTTGTCGAACGGCCCGAGGATTTCGCCGCCGCGCTGGATAGCGCACGCGGTGAAGCCCGGACCGCCTTTGGCAACGATGCGGTTCTGATCGAAAAATTCGTCACCAAGCCCCGCCATATCGAGGTGCAGGTTTTTGGCGACGGCACCCGTGCGGTACATCTGTTCGAACGCGACTGTTCGTTGCAACGGCGGCATCAGAAGGTAATCGAAGAGGCACCAGCGCCCGGACTGACGCCCGAGATGCGCAAGGCGATGGGGCAGGCAGCCGTGCGCGCGGCCGAAGCCATTGGGTACAAGGGGGCGGGAACGGTCGAGTTCATCGTCGATGCCTCGGACGGGCTGCGCCCCGATCGGTTCTGGTTCATGGAGATGAACACGCGCCTGCAGGTGGAACATCCCGTGACCGAGGCGATCACCGGCGTCGATCTGGTCGAGTGGCAATTGCGTGTGGCTGCAGGAGAGGCTTTGCCAAAACAGCAGGCCGAACTGTCGATCAGCGGCCACGCTTTTGAGGCGCGTCTCTATGCTGAAGACGTCCCAAAGGGGTTCCTGCCAGCGACCGGAACACTGACCCACCTGTCATTCCCGGACACCTGCCGGGCAGACAGCGGCGTGCGCGCCGGGGATACGATCAGCCCGTGGTACGATCCGATGATTGCCAAGATCATCACCTATGGCCCGACACGCGCTGTCGCTTTGCAATCGCTGAGCCGTGCGCTTGAACGCACCGAAGTTGCAGGAACCGTGACCAATCTGGCGTTTCTGGGGGCGCTGGCGCGTCATTCCGGCTTCGCGGCAGGCGACGTCGATACGGGCCTGATCGGGCGAGAGATCGACGCGCTGGTTCAGGAGACCGCCACTGATGCTTCGACCTGCATTGCAGCCGCCATGACCGCGCTGGATCTGGTCGATCCCGAGGCGGAGGCTGGCTTTACGTTGTGGGCACCACTGCACAGGGCTGTGCAACTGAAGGCGGGTGACGAACAGATCGATATGGATGTTCAGGTCCTCGGCCCGGATCAGCAACTTTGGCAACTGGGCGACGAAGTAATAAAGGCGCAGCGCGTTTCTGGCCGGTGGCTGATCGCGGGGCAACCGATGCCGCAGGTCTCGGTCGCCGGTTCCCGCATCACCGTGTTTCAGGACTATGGCCGCGGTTTTGATTTGGTCGACCCGCTTGACCGCGATTCAGGTGCCGCAGGTGACACGAACGTGGTCGAAGCGCCGATGCCCGGGTTGGTCAAGGCGGTCTTTGCCGAACCAGGGCAGGTTGTGCAGGAAGGCGACCGGCTAGCCATACTCGAGGCCATGAAGATGGAGCATTCTCTGCTGGCGGCGCGTGATGGCGTGGTGGCCGAAGTTCTGGTGGGCGCGGGTGCTCAGGTCGAGGCTGGCGCGGCGCTGGTCCGGCTGGAAGAGACGTGATCTGTCCCGCCGAAGCTGATTGTGGCAGGGTCGGGTGGTCCGCAACTGAAACGAAAAGAAATTGGAAGGGGTGTAGAGATGGGCGAACGGGTCGAGATTTTCGAGGTTGGTCCGCGCGACGGTTTGCAAAGCGAGGCGCGCGATATTCCGGTGTCGGAAAAGATCGCTTTGATCGACTGTTTGTCTCGCGCGGGTTTCAACCGGATCGAGGTGGCGAGTTTCGTATCCCCGAAACGAGTGCCGCAGATGGCAGGCAGCGCCGAAGTTCTGGCCGGAATCACACGCGCGGACAACCTGCGATACGCCGCTCTGACGCCGAATATGCGCGGGTACGAGGATGCGCTGGCAGCCAAAGCGGATGAGATCGCGGTGTTTGCCTCGGCCTCGGAAGGGTTTTCGCAGGCAAACGTCAACGCCTCGATCTCTGAATCCATCGCGCGGTTTCAGCCCATTCTTGAGGCCGCGCGCCACATTGATCTGCCGGTTCGCGGTTATGTTTCATGCGTGACGGATTGCCCTTACGACGGCCCGACCGATCCTCAAAAGGTGGCCGAAGTTGCGGATGAGTTGTTCGCTTTGGGCTGCTATGAGATTTCTTTGGGCGATACGATCGGTCAGGGCACTCCGGATACGATTGCGCATATGTTGCTTGCAGTACGCGAGAGAGTGCCAGCGACGCGATTGGCGGGACACTTTCACAACACCAACGACAAGGCGCTGGACAACATTGATGTCGCGCTGTCGCTGGGCGTGCGCGTGTTCGACGCGGCGGTAGGCGGTTTGGGCGGATGCCCGTTTGCGCCCGGTGCCGCAGGTAACGTCGCGACCGAAGACGTCGCCGCACATCTTGAGCGTCTGGGGTATGACACCGGGCTGGATGCCACGGTTCTGGCAGAAGCCGCGCAGATGGCCCGTGCCATGCGTGGCGAATGAGGGCTTCGACATGTTCGACACGATCTCACTGACCACGGACGAACGCGGTGTCGCCACACTGACGCTCAACCGCCCCGAGAAACACAATGCCATGTCGGCGCGGATGATCGCAGAGCTGACGATGGCGGCGGATCGGTTGGCTGCAGACCCGAAGGTGCGCGTGGTGGTTCTGACCGGCGCGGGCAAGAGTTTTTGCGCTGGTGCTGATCTGGGGTGGATGCAGGCCCAGATGGCGGCTGATCAGCAAACAAGATTTGTCGAGGCGCGCAAGCTGGCCGAGATGTTGTCGGCGCTGAATGCGCTTCCGAAACCTCTGATCGGGGTTTTGCAGGGCAACGCCTTTGGCGGTGGGGTCGGGCTGGCCGCAGTCTGCGATGTGGCGATTGGCGTGGACACCATGAAAATGGCGCTGACCGAAACCCGGCTTGGACTTATCCCTGCGACCATCGGTCCCTATGTGATTGCGCGCATGGGTGCGGCGAGGGCACGGCGGGTGTTCATGTCGGCACGCCCGTTTGATGCGGCAGAGGCTGTCGACCTGGGTCTGCTATCGCGTGTGGTCGCTGCCGAAGCTGTTCCTGATGCGGTTGAGGCCGAGGTTCTGCCTTACCTCTCGTGCGCGCCGGGGGCCGTCGCCTCGGCCAAGGCATTGGTTCATTCTCTGGGGCCGCAAATTGACGATGATGTGATCGATAACACAATCTCGGAATTAGTCGCCCGTTGGCAGACAGCCGAGGCGCAGGAGGGGATCGCGGCATTCTTTGAAAAGCGAAAACCTGATTGGAATAATACGGTTTAGTGAAGGCGACCGATTTCGGTGCCGCACAACCGCCTAGGGCGTTGTTTGGTCTGATCAAACGCAGATTCCATCACCTGCGCGCTTGTGTTCGGTTGACCCTCTGACGCGGCGCGGATACAGAATGTCCCGTCAACACGCCAATTGACGGCGCATCCTTTTCGGGGCTTGCGCGGGAAAGGAGCTATACGTGGAAGACCTGCTGCGGGAGTACCTCCCGATTCTGGTGTTTCTGGCTGTTGCCGTGGGGCTTGGAATCGTTCTGATTCTGGCTGCTGTGGTGCTTGCGGTACGCAATCCCGACCCGGAAAAGGTCAGCGCATATGAATGTGGTTTCAATGCATTCGATGATGCGCGGATGAAGTTCGATGTCAGATTCTATCTGGTCGCGATCCTGTTCATCATCTTCGATCTGGAAATCGCATTTCTGTTTCCCTGGGCCGTCGGTTTCAAAGACATCAGCGATGTGGGCTTTTGGTCCATGATGGTATTTCTGGCCGTTCTGACCATCGGCTTTGCCTATGAATGGAAAAAAGGGGCGCTGGAATGGGAGTGATGACCGGTGCAAACACCGCTGGCGTCGATAAAGAAGTCGCCGCCAAGGCCCTGAATGCCGAATTGCAGGACAAAGGTTTCCTGCTGACCTCGACCGAAGACATCATCAACTGGGCGCGTACCGGTTCGCTGCACTGGATGACCTTTGGTTTGGCCTGCTGTGCGGTCGAGATGATGCATACTTCGATGCCACGTTATGACGCGGAGCGGTTTGGAATCGCGCCCCGCGCGTCCCCACGCCAGTCCGATGTGATGATCGTGGCCGGAACATTGACCAACAAGATGGCCCCGGCGTTGCGCAAGGTTTACGATCAGATGCCCGAGCCGCGCTATGTAATCTCGATGGGCTCCTGCGCGAATGGTGGTGGCTATTACCACTATTCCTATTCGGTGGTGCGTGGTTGTGACCGGATTGTGCCGGTGGACATTTATGTCCCGGGCTGCCCGCCAACGGCTGAGGCGCTGCTGTATGGGCTTATGCAGTTGCAACGCAAAATCCGCCGCACCGGCACCATTGTACGCTGAGGAGAGGGCAGATGAGCGACGCACTCAAGGAACTTGGCACGCATATTGAAATCAAGCGACCGGATTGTGTGCTGGCTTGGGATGTCACCCATGACGAGCTGAATGTCGATGTGGCCCCATCGAACCTGGTTGAGTTCATCGAATACCTTCGGACCGACCGCAACTGCCAGTTCTCAACTCTTGTCGACATCACCGGTGTGGACTACCCGGAACGGCCCAAGCGCTTCGATGTAGTTTATCACTTCCTGTCGATGTACCAGAACCAGCGCATCCGCCTGCGGGTGTCGATCCGCGAAGAGGACATGGTGCCGTCGATCGTCGACGTCCACCCCTCGGCCAACTGGTTCGAGCGTGAGGTGTTCGACATGTTCGGCATCCTGTTCTCGGGCCATCCGGACCTGCGGCGTATTCTGACCGACTATGGCTTTCGCGGTCATCCGCTGCGCAAGGACTTTCCGACCACCGGCTATACCGAGGTGCGCTATGACGAGGCGCAAAAGCGCGTGGTCTACGAACCCGTCTCGCTGGTGCAGGAATACCGCCAGTTCGATTTCATGAGCCCGTGGGAGGGTGCGAACTACATCCTGCCGGGGGACGAGAAGCAGGAGGCTGAGTGATGGGTGGTATCTGGTGGCTGATCCTTTCTGCGCTCACCATTATCCCGATGGTAAAAATTCTGCCATTCTTCGGGATCAACAAATACTGGTGCCTGCTGTGCCTGGTGCCGTTCGGAACCATCGCGCTGCTGTGGTGGGTCGGACTGAAGTTACAGGAATTGGAGCGCCGCTAAGATGCTGATGCTGCTGGGGGAACTGATCGCATTGGGGGCATTGGGTGTCCTGCTGGCCGGGGCTGCGGCCAAGGCAGCTGAGGCTGAGAAAGTCCGCGTCAGAGTTGATGCCAAGAAGAAGCGAGGACAGCGGTAATGGACGGCTCAAGATATGATGACGGCAGCACCGATGCCCTGAGCGGCGAACAGAAGATCCGCAACTTCAACATCAACTTCGGCCCGCAACACCCTGCTGCGCATGGCGTTTTGCGTCTTGTCCTTGAGCTGGACGGCGAGATTGTCGAACGTTGTGATCCGCATATCGGCCTGCTGCACCGTGGCACCGAAAAACTGATGGAAAGCCGGACGTATCTGCAGAACCTGCCGTATTTCGACCGTCTGGATTACGTGGCGCCAATGAACCAGGAACATGCCTGGTGTCTGGCGATCGAAAAGCTGACGGGCGTCGAGGTGCCGCGCCGAGGCTCTCTGATCCGGGTTCTGTATTCCGAGATCGGACGTGTCCTGAACCACTTGCTGAACGTGACCACTCAGGCGATGGATGTCGGCGCGCTGACGCCGCCTCTGTGGGGGTTCGAGGAACGCGAAAAGCTGATGGTGTTCTATGAGCGCGCCTGCGGTGCCCGCCTGCACGCCGCCTATTTCCGCCCCGGTGGCGTCCACCAGGACCTGCCGCCAGAACTGCTGGACGATATCGAGACATGGAGCCACGAATTCCCCGCCGTTCTGGACGATATTGACGGGCTGCTGACCGAAAACCGCATCTTCAAACAGCGCAACGCCGATATCGGTGTCGTGACCGAGGATGACATTCAGAAATACGGCTTCTCGGGCGTGATGGTGCGCGGGTCAGGTCTGGCATGGGACCTGCGTCGTGCTCAGCCCTATGAATGCTATGACGAGTTCGAGTTTCAGATCCCCGTAGGCAAGAACGGCGACTGCTATGATCGCTATCTGGTGCGCATGGAAGAGATGCGCCAGTCGCTGCTGATCATCCAGCAAGCCATCGCCAAAATACGCGACTGTCCCGGAGATGTTCTGGCACGCGGAAAGATCACCCCGCCGAAACGCTCGGACATGAAAACCTCGATGGAAAGCCTGATCCATCACTTCAAGCTATATACCGAAGGCTTCCACGTCCCCGCAGGCGAAGTTTACGCTGCTGTCGAGGCCCCCAAGGGCGAGTTCGGCGTCTATCTGGTCGCCGACGGAAGCAACAAGCCTTACAGGGCCAAACTGCGGGCACCGGGCTTCCTGCACTTGCAGGCGATGGATCATATCGCCGGGGGGCACCAACTGGCCGACGTTGCTGCCATTATCGGCACTATGGACGTGGTGTTTGGGGAGATTGATCGGTGAAAATAAGGTATCGGCACAAAAAAACCGGTGAGGAATACGAGCCTAAAAGATACCAGGGCGGCTATCGAGTTGTGTTAGAGCTCGAGTCTCTCGAGGATTTTCGGCGCTTTGCCAAGATTGCCCACGGCGCTCGACTAACGAAAATTGGCTCGCAGCAAGATAACGTTTTGTCTTTTGCCGAATTGGAGGAGATCAATTAATGCTCCGCCGTCTTCACCCCGAACAACCCGAAAGCTTTGCCTTCACCGCTGCAAACCAGCAATGGGCCGAAGCGCAGGTTACCAAGTACCCCGAGGGTCGTCAGGCCAGTGCGGTGATCCCTCTGCTTTGGCGTGCGCAAGAGCAGGAGGGATGGCTGACCCGTCCGGCGATTGAATCTGTCGCCGATATGCTGGGCATGGCCTATATCCGCGTGCTTGAGGTGGCCTCGTTCTACTTCATGTTCCAACTGCAACCGGTTGGCTCGGTGGCGCATATTCAGGTCTGCGGCACGACCTCCTGCATGATTTGCGGGGCCGAGGATCTGATTGCGGTTTGCAAGGAAAAGATCGCGGCCAGGCCGCATGAGCTATCCGCCGATGGCAAACTGAGCTGGGAAGAGGTCGAATGCCTGGGTTCCTGCGCGAATGCGCCGATGGCGCAGATCGGCAAGGACTATTACGAGGACCTGACCACCGAAAGCTTCGGTAAAATCCTCGATGATCTGATCGCGGGTAAGGTGCCGGTGCCCGGCCCCCAGAATGGACGTTACGCAGCCGAGCCGCTGAGCGGATTGTCCAGCCTGACCGAGTATGATGCGGGGAAACCGCAATACAATGCCAGTGTCGCGTTGGCGACTGATCTGGGCGATACTGTCAAGCGGATCGATGGGACCGAGGTGCCGATTCTGACCCCTTGGTTGGGCAAGGACGGAAAGCAGGCCGGTGCGAGCGCGGCAGCCAAACCTCCCAAAGCGCCTGAACCACCTAAACCGGCTGTCAAACAGGCCGAGGAGGCGAAAAAGGAACAACCCGCAGAAGACGCGCCAGAGATTTTGGAAGGTGCGCGGGATGGCAAGCCGGATGATCTGAAACTGCTAAAGGGCGTCGGGCCCAAACTGGAACAGACGCTGAATGAGCTGGGGTTCTATCACTTCGATCAGATTGCTGCCTGGACCCCGCTGCAGATAGCCTGGGTCGATGCGCGGCTGAAATTCAAGGGCCGGATCGAGCGCGACGGCTGGATCGAACAGGCGGCCAAGCTGGCTGCGGGTGAGGAAACCGAATTCTCCAAACGCGCCAGAAAAGTCGGCAAGGACAAGGACTAAGCATGCCCCCAGCGGCATCAGAGTGAGATGGACAGAGACACAGAACAAGCCATAGCCCGCAAGGGCAGACATATCGGGGTGGTCATCGCTGTGACCATGGTCGTTTGGCTGGGCATGTCGCTGTTCATCGGCCCTGCGATCGGGTTGCCGGGGCGTTATGCGCTGCTGTTTGATTTCGCTGCTTTGGCGGGGTTCATCTACGCGGGCGTGAACATTTATCAACTCTGGCGCATGCGCCAGGATAGCCAAGGGTAAGCGAACGATGCTGAAGGATCAGGACCGGATCTTTACCAACATCTACGGGATGCACGAGCGCACGTTGCGCGGTGCCCAGGCCCGAGGGCATTGGGACGGCACGGCTGGCCTGATCAAGAACGGGCGTGACTGGATCATCCAGACGATGAAAGACTCAGGTCTGCGCGGGCGCGGAGGTGCGGGTTTTCCGACCGGATTGAAATGGTCGTTCATGCCCAAGGAAAGCGACGGTCGTCCGGCTTATCTGGTTGTGAACGCAGACGAATCCGAGCCCGGCACCTGCAAGGACCGCGAGATCATGCGCCATGATCCGCACACGCTGATCGAAGGATGCCTGATCGCGTCTTTCGCGATGAATGCCCATACCTGCTACATCTACCTGCGCGGCGAGTATATTCGCGAACGCGAGGCCTTGCAGGCCGCGATTGACGAGGCTTACGACGCCGGGCTGTTGGGCAAGAACGCCGCAGGCTCGGGCTGGGATTTCGATTTGTTCCTGCATCACGGTGCCGGGGCCTATATCTGCGGTGAAGAAACGGCGCTGCTGGAAAGCCTTGAGGGCAAGAAGGGCATGCCGCGGATGAAACCTCCGTTCCCGGCGGGTGCGGGGCTCTATGGCTGCCCGACCACCGTCAACAACGTGGAATCCATTGCAGTGGTGCCGACCATCCTGCGGCGCGGGGCCGACTGGTTCGCGGGCTTTGGCCGTCAGAACAACGCGGGCACCAAGCTGTTCGCAATCTCGGGCCACGTGAACAACCCCTGCGTCGTTGAAGAGGCGATGTCGATCCCCTTTGAGCAGCTGATCGAAACCCATTGCGGCGGTATTCGCGGCGGCTGGGACAACTTGCTTGCGGTAATCCCCGGCGGCTCATCGGTTCCTTGTGTGCGCGGCGAGAACATGCGCGATGCGATTATGGATTTTGACCACCTGCGCAACGATCTGGGCTCGGGCCTTGGTACGGCGGCGGTGATCGTGATGGACAAGTCCACCGACATCATCAAGGCGATCTGGCGTCTGTCGAAATTCTATAAACACGAGAGCTGTGGACAGTGTACGCCCTGCCGCGAGGGCACCGGCTGGATGATGCGCGTTATGGATCGTTTGGTGCGCGGTGAGGCCGAGCTGGAAGAGATCGACATGCTGTTCGACGTGACCAAGCAGGTCGAAGGCCATACGATCTGCGCCCTGGGCGATGCGGCGGCCTGGCCGATCCAGGGCCTGATCCGCAACTTCCGGGAAGAGATCGAAGACCGCATCAAGGCTCAGAAATCGGGCCGTATGGGTGCGATGGCAGCGGAGTAGACGAAATGGAAGCATATGCAGACTATTCACACGCAATCGCGTCTTTGGTGATCTTCACGCTGATTGTTCTGTTCATGTCGCCGTTTTCGGCATTGGCCAAAGCGGGCAAGGGTCTGGCACCGGGCGCGACGCCCGATCAGGATTATTCGGACCGGGCCTATCGCCTGAACCGGGCCTATCTGAACGGGACCGAGACGCTGCCGGCTTTTCTGACTGTCACAATCGCTGCAATCCTGTTGGGGGTAGGACCGTTTTGGGTCAACCTGTTTGCCTCGGTGGCGCTTGTTTCTCGGGTCATAATGCTGGTGATTCACCTGCGCGGTGTTGGCAGTCCACACAGCGGCCCGCGGTCAATGTTCTATGTGGTCGCCTGGGTCTGCATGTTCATTCTCGGGCTCATGGCCCTGATCGCGGCCTTCTGATGTCGGCCCTGACGACACGACGAAATCCTGTTCCGCGCGCTGGCGCGGGAAACTGCATGGAAACAACTGACGTATGACAAGAGTTCTGCTTACAATTCTGCTGCTGATCACTGTGTCGGCCTGCGCCGTCAGGTCTTCGAGCGACCGCATACTGTTTGACGGAAAGTACTTTCGGGCGAATGCGCGTTCGGTCGACAAAAAGAAGTCGCCCGCGGATTTTACAGTTACAGTCAACGGGGTTTCGGCGTCTCTGGATGGCGCGCGCGAGGCGGGGCGGTACGAGGGGACTCGGTTCTGTGTTCAGAATTTCGGGTCGTCGCGGATCGATTGGAAAGTCGGACCTGATTCCGAGCCGCAGACTTTGCGGATCGAGAATGACAAGCTGACATTTGCTGGAAGGTGCCAGCGACCATGATTTTTCAGCGCCGAAATACCGGAGTGTTCGGGCGCGTGTTATTGCATAGCACGCCATCCGGCCTTCGTTCTGGCAAGACCAGAACGAAAGGAAAAACAATGTCTATTGTGAAAACGCTCATGTTGGTTGGCGCTGTGTCTGTTCCTGCGATTGCTGAGGCCAAGCCACCTTTGCGCGATGTCAAAGAGATCGACAATGAACTCTACTATATCGCCATTGCAAACGAGATATCGGAATACTGCCCCTCGATCAGCGGGCGGCGGTTGAAGGCGATAAGCGTGATGTGGGGGCTGAGGTCCAAAGCCAACGATCTTGGATATTCGGACAAGGAAATCCGCGCCTACGTGGAATCGGACGCTGAAAAGGACCGGATGCGCGCCAAGGGCGAGGCCTATCTGGCGCAAAACGGTGTTTCGTACAAGAAACCAGCTTCGTTCTGCGCGTTGGGACAGAAAGAGATCCAAAGAAACAGCGCCATTGGCGTGTATTTGAGGGCGAATTGACGGATGGGTTTTAGAACTCTTACTTCTGGCGCAATTATGATCGCAGGTCTGCTTGCGCTTTCGGCGTGCGAGACAACAACGGAAGCCAGCGATGAGTCTGCCGTATCGCGCGCCGAGTTCAGGAAAGAGCTTCCACCGGAACTGTACGACTTCGCCATGTCGGCGGCATTGGCAGAAGGTATTGCGGAGAAGTGCCGGTCGATCAATTTCAACAGATCGGCGGCGAACGCTCGGATGCAGGCGCTCGACAGCGATCTGAAGGCAAAAGGTTATATCGATAGCGATATTCGCCACTTGTCCGACAATTTACCGTACAACCGAGTGCAGGATGATTTCATGAAATACATCCAGCAAAACGACATCGTCGTGAACCAGCCCAGTACATTCTGTGCGGCTGGCCAACGTGAGATAGCCAACGGCACCCGGATCGGTGCATTGCTGAAAGGCTAAGGTGACCATGTCTGACCTCCGCAAGATCAATATCGACGGGCAGGAAATCGAAGTCGACGGTGCAATGACCCTGATCCAAGCCTGCGAAGAGGCCGGGGTCGAAGTGCCGCGCTTTTGCTATCACGAGCGTTTGTCGATTGCCGGGAACTGCCGGATGTGCCTGGTCGAGGTTGTGGGCGGTCCGCCGAAACCCGCAGCGTCCTGTGCGATGCAGGTCCGCGATCTGCGCCCGGGACCGGAAGGCCAGGCGCCGCAGGTCAAAACCAACTCGCCCATGGTCAAGAAGGCCCGCGAAGGAGTGATGGAATTCCTGCTGATCAACCATCCGCTGGACTGTCCGATCTGCGATCAGGGCGGCGAGTGTGATTTGCAGGATCAGGCGATGGCCTATGGCGTTTCGGGCTCACGCTTCAAGGAAGCCAAGCGCGCAGTCGACGATCTGGATCTGGGGCCGCTGGTTGGCACGGCAATGACCCGTTGCATAAGCTGTACCCGCTGCGTGCGCTTTACCACCGAGGTTGCCGGGATCACTCAGATGGGTCAAACGGGCCGTGGTGAAGATGCCGAGATCACCTCGTATCTGAACGAAACGCTGCAATCGAACCTGCAGGGCAATATCATCGATCTGTGCCCGGTTGGGGCGCTGACGTCGAAACCCTATGCCTTTACCGCACGGCCTTGGGAACTGACCAAGACCGAAAGCATCGATGTGATGGACGCCTTGGGATCAAACATCCGTGTGGATACCAAGGGGCGTGAGGTGATGCGCTTCCTGCCGCGCAATCATGACGGCGTGAATGAAGAGTGGATCAGCGACAAGACCCGGTTCGTCTGGGACGGTCTGCGCCGCCAGCGTCTCGACCGGCCTTATGTGCGCAAAAATGGCAAGCTGCGCCCGGCAACGTGGCCCGAAGCGCTGGGCAAGGTCGCTGAGGCGCTGAAAGGCGCTGAGAAACCGGCCGGGATCGTCGGTGATCTTGCCCCGGTCGAAACTGCGTTTGCACTGAAACAGATGATCGAGGGGCAGGGCGGTGTCGTCGAATGCCGCACCGATGGGGCCAAGCTGCCAGCGGGCAACCGCGGGGCCTATGCCGGCACAGCCGCGATTGAAGATATCGACACGGCAGAGCGTATCCTGCTGATCGGTACCAACCCGCGCGACGAAGCTCCGGTATTGAACGCCCGTCTCCGCAGGGCGTGGGCGCACGGGGCCGAGGTTGCTTTGGTTGGGCCTGCCGTCGATCTGACGTTCGACTATCATCACGTGGGTGACGACCGGGCCGCGTTGCAAAAGGTCGTCGACATGGGCGGCGATGACGAAATCAAGGGCAAGGCGTCGCTGGTCATCGTCGGGCAGGGAGCTTTGCAAGAGGCGGATGGTGCCGCCGTCCTCGCAGCAGCGCAAACCGTTGCCGCCAACACCGAAAGCGGGCTGATTGTTCTGCACACGGCGGCGTCGCGCGTGGGTGCGATGGATGTGGATGCCACCAACGAGGGTGGCATGGACGCGATCAACGCGGCGGACGTGATCTACAACCTCGGCGCCGATGAGGTTGAAATCGGCGAGGGCGCATTTGTCATCTATCAGGGCAGCCATGGCGACCGGGGCGCACACCGTGCCGACGTGATCCTGCCAGGCGCGGCCTATACCGAGGAAAATGGTCTGTTCGTCAACACCGAAGGCCGCCCACAACTGGCCATGCGTGCAGGTTTTGCTCCGGGTGAGGCCAAGGAAAACTGGGCTATCCTTCGGGCGCTTTCGGCGGAATTGGGCGCGACCCTGCCGTACGACTCGCTGGCCCAATTGCGCACTGCGCTTGTCGAGGCGGTGCCGCATCTGGCCCGTATTGACGAAGTGACCGAGAACGAGGTGCAACCGCTTGCGGCAGGCGCGCTGGGCCAGGCGACGTTCCGCAACGCGGTAAAGGATTTCTACCTGACCAACCCGATTGCCCGTGCCTCGCAACTGATGGCCGAGCTTTCAGCGCAGGCGAAGGCCCTGAAAACCGACAGGATTGCCGCAGAATGATCCGAACCGCTGACATATCCCCGACGACCCACGGTGTGAGGACCAATGGCTGATTTCTTTAACACCCCGGGCGGCATAGCCCTGATCATTCTGGCCCAGGTGCTTGCGGTTGTGGCCTTTGTGATGATCTCACTGCTATTCCTCGTCTATGGCGACCGCAAGATCTGGGCGGCGGTTCAGATGCGTCGCGGACCAAACGTTGTCGGCGTTTATGGCCTGCTGCAATCTGTGGCTGACGCTCTGAAATATGTGGTCAAAGAGGTGGTCATTCCCGCCGGGGCCGACCGCACGGTGTTCATACTTGCTCCGCTGACCTCATTCGTATTGGCGATGATCGCCTGGGCTGTGATCCCGTTCAACGATGGCTGGGTATTGTCGGATATCAACGTCGCGATCCTGTACGTCTTCGCCGTATCCTCGTTGGAAGTTTATGGCGTGATCATGGGCGGTTGGGCGTCGAACTCAAAGTACCCGTTCCTTGGATCGCTGCGCTCTGCCGCGCAGATGATTTCCTACGAAGTCTCGATCGGCCTGATCATCATCGGCATCATCATCTCGACCGGCTCGATGAACTTTGGCGACATCGTCCATGCGCAGGATGGGCGTTTCGGGTTCTTCAGCTGGTACTGGCTGCCGCACCTCCCGATGGTCTTCCTGTTCTTCATCTCGGCGCTGGCCGAGACCAACCGACCGCCCTTCGATCTGCCCGAAGCGGAATCGGAACTGGTCGCCGGTTATCAGGTCGAATATTCGGCCACACCCTTCCTGCTGTTCATGGCCGGTGAATATATCGCCATCTTCCTGATGTGCGCCCTGACCACGCTGCTGTTTTTTGGCGGCTGGCTGTCGCCGATCCCCGGCCTGCCGGACGGCGTGCTGTGGATGGTCGCCAAGATGGCGTTCTTCTTCTTCCTCTTCGCGATGGTCAAGGCGATCACGCCCCGCTACCGCTATGACCAGCTGATGCGTCTGGGCTGGAAAGTTTTCCTGCCGTTCTCGCTGGTCTGGGTGGTCTTTGTGGCCTTCGCGGCGAAATTCGACTGGTTCTGGGGCGCATTCGCCCGTTGGGGTGTAGGAGGCTGATATGACCCAAATCGACTACACCCGCGCCGCCAAATACTTCCTTCTGCAGGACTTTTGGGTCGGTATGAAGCTGGGGCTGAAATACTTCTTCGCCCCCAAGGCCACAGTGAACTACCCGCACGAAAAAGGCCCTCTGTCCCCACGGTTCCGAGGGGAGCACGCCCTGCGTCGCTATCCTAATGGCGAGGAGCGCTGCATCGCCTGCAAACTCTGTGAGGCGATCTGCCCGGCCCAAGCCATCACCATCGACGCTGAACCGCGTGAGGACGGCAGCCGCCGCACCACGCGCTATGACATTGACATGACCAAATGCATCTATTGCGGTTTCTGCCAAGAGGCCTGCCCGGTCGATGCCATCGTCGAAGGCCCGAACTTCGAATTCGCCACCGAAACCCGGGAAGAACTGTTCTACGACAAGGAAAAACTGCTCGACAACGGCGAACGTTGGGAAGCCGAGATCGCCCGCAATCTGGAAATGGACGCGCCGTACCGATGAGCGACAGCCCAACAAATCCCTTCGAGCTGATGATGAAGCAGGCTCAGGACATGGCCAAGGCGATGAACCCGGCGATGGAGAATTTCTCGCCCAAGGGGTTCGAGGCGCTGTGGCCGACTATGCCCAAAGAGGTCATGGAGATGATGTTCGGCAACACCGTCAACAAGGACGGGTTGGATGCCAAGACCCGCCTGCTGCTGACGCTGGCCGGGCTGACCTGTCAGGGCGCTCAGGCGGATGCGGCGGTGCGGCAGACCGTGCGCCACGCGCTGGAAGCCGGGGCCAGGAAACAAGAGATCGTGGAAACGATCGGTCAGATGTCGGTCTTTGCCGGCATCCCGGCCATGACCCGCGCGCTGGATCTGGCGCAAGAGGTCCTGGGCGAAAACGAGGATGAGGATCAATGACCGTCTTTGCCTTCTATCTGTTTGCCATCAGCGCCATCACCGGCGGGCTGTTCACGGTGATCAGCCGTCAGCCGGTGCACTCGGTGTTGTGGCTGATCCTGTCCTTCCTGTCCTCGGCGGGGCTGTTCGTGCTGCTGGGGGCCGAGTTCGTGGCGATGCTGCTGATCATCGTCTATGTCGGCGCGGTAGCGGTTCTGTTCCTGTTCGTGGTGATGATGCTGGACGTGGACTTTGCCGAGCTCAAGGCTGAGATGGCGCGCTATATGCCGCTGGCCCTGCTGATCGGTCTGGTCATCCTGATGCAGTTCGTCATGGCCTTCGGCGCATGGGACAGCGCGCAGGGGGCCGCCGCCAATCTGGCGCAACCGGTCCCGACCGACCGCCACAACACCGAGGCGCTGGGCATCATCCTTTACGATCAATATTTCCTTCTGTTCCAACTGGCAGGCCTGATCCTGCTGGTGGCCATGATCGGCGCCATTGTGCTGACATTGCGCCACCGCAAGGACATCAAGCGTCAGGACATCGTCGGCCAGCTGATGCGCGACCCGGCCAAGGCGATGGAGTTGAAGGACGTGAAACCGGGGCAAGGGTTGTGAGAACCCGAGAGTGCATATCTTTGGCTTTTGCGGCTTGCTTCGGAGTGCTCGAAGCATCGAGTGTACTGGCATGTTCAATAGAAATCGAAGATCGGCCAGCATCTGAAATCAGAGCTCAGAGTAGGCCTGTAGCGGTAGACCCACAGTGCCGTATGATAAACGGTGGCGTATATGATTATCAGACACTGGGACCCGTTGAGCTATTGGGAGATGGTCGCTTCTATCAGGAGGTAAATGATCGTCCTCATGAGGTGATGCTCGGTGACTGTAACACTCGGGAAGTGACGATCCTTCGGGGGCCAGGTACGCAAGTTGGCGAATCTAGTTGTGGGCCATCGTTTGAATATGCGTCGTTGGTTGACGAAAACGCACCATTTTCTCTCTCCGGAGGTTCAGATCTTCACGAGTTGGTCGCGATCGCGATGGAAACCGGTGCGCGTGAATTCAATCCAAAAGAACGATTCTTTGAATTTACCACCAAACTCACCAATACCCACAAAGTCGGCCCGCGAGATCGCTTTGATCTTCTTTGCGGCTGCAAAAGACACTACCCCGACTCGCCAGGAGCGAAGCTATGATCGGACTTGAACACTATCTTACGGTCGCGGCGACGCTGTTCGTCATCGGCATCTTCGGTCTCTTTCTGAACCGCAAGAACGTCATCATCCTGCTGATGAGCATCGAACTGATGCTGCTGGCGGTGAATATCAACCTTGTGGCGTTTTCCAGCTTTCTCGGCGATCTGGTCGGGCAGGTGTTTACGCTGTTCGTTCTGACCGTTGCGGCGGCCGAGGCGGCGATTGGTCTGGCCATTCTGGTCTGCTTCTTCCGCAACCGTGGCACCATCGCGGTTGAAGACGTCAATATGATGAAGGGCTAAGAGAATTATGGAAACCACCATCCTCTTTGCCCCTCTGGTGGGCGCGCTGCTCTGCGGGTTTGGCTGGCGCTTTATCGGCGAGAAAGCGGCCATGTGGACCGCCACCGGCCTTCTGTTTCTGGCCTGTCTGCTGTCGTGGATCGTGTTCCTGTCCTTCGACGGGCAAACCCAACAAATCGAGATCATGCGCTGGATCGAAAGCGGTTCGCTGTCGACAAGCTGGGCCATTCGTCTGGACCGGCTGACCGCGATCATGCTGATCGTGGTGACGACCGTCTCGGCGCTCGTGCACCTTTATTCCTTCGGCTACATGGACCACGACCCGCAATGGCGCGAGGGCGAGAGCTATAAACCGCGCTTCTTTGCCTATCTGTCTTTCTTCACCTTCGCGATGCTGATGCTGGTGACGGCGGACAATCTGGTTCAGATGTTCTTTGGCTGGGAAGGCGTGGGCGTGGCGTCTTATCTGCTGATCGGGTTCTACTATCGCAAACCTTCGGCCAACGCGGCAGCGATGAAAGCGTTTATCGTCAACCGAGTGGGTGACTTTGGCTTTGCACTTGGCATCTTTGCGCTGTTCTTCCTGACGGACAGCATCAACTTTTCCGACATCTTCGCATCGGCTCCAGCGCTGGCAGAAGAAAAGCTGCACTTCCTCTGGGGTGAGTGGGCTGCCATCGAAGTGATCTGCGTACTGCTGTTCATCGGCGCGATGGGTAAGTCGGCGCAGTTGATCCTGCACACATGGTTGCCCGATGCGATGGAAGGCCCGACACCTGTGTCGGCGCTGATCCACGCTGCGACCATGGTGACTGCAGGTGTATTCCTGGTCTGCCGCATGTCGCCGCTGATGGAGTTCGCGCCGGGTGCGACCGGGTTTATCACCTTCCTCGGCGCTTCGACTGCGTTCTTCGCGGCAACTGTGGGGCTTGTACAGACCGACATTAAACGCGTTATCGCCTATTCGACCTGTTCTCAGCTTGGATACATGTTCGTGGCGGCCGGCGTCGGTATGTACTCGGCGGCGATGTTCCACCTGCTGACACATGCGTTTTTCAAGGCGCTGTTGTTCCTGGGCGCAGGCTCGGTGATCAATGCGATGCATCACGAGCAGGAAATGACCGAATACGGTGGTCTGCGAAAGAAGATCCCCTACACGTTCTGGGCGATGATGATCGGAACGCTGGCCATTACCGGCGTTGGTATCCCGCTGACAACCTTTGGGTTTGCTGGCTTCCTGTCCAAGGATGCCATCATCGAAAGCACCTTTGCAGGCGGAACGGGCTATGCCTTCTGGATGCTGGTGATCGCGGCGATGTTCACGTCGTTCTATAGCTGGCGGCTGATCTTCCTGACCTTCTATGGCGAGCCGCGCGGGGACAAGCATACCCACGATCATGCGCATGAAAGCCCGATGACTATGCTGGTGCCGCTGGGCGTTCTATCGCTGGGCGCGGTGTTCTCGGGGATGGTGTGGTACAGCAGCTTCTTTGGTCACGCAGATAAGGTCGGCAAGTTCTACGGCATTCCAGTGGCTGAGGCGCATGCGGATGGGCACGATGCCGCCACTCATGCAGAGCATGTGGCCGATGGCACAGCAGAAGCTCATCACGGTGAGGAAGGGCACGGCGACGAAGCCCATGCCGATACAGCTCATGCAGATGATGGACACGCAGAAAAACCCGCGCATGGAGAGAAAGACGCTCATGGTGGCGACCACCACTATGTCTTTGCCGGTCAACCGGGTGAGGGCGCGCTGTATATGGCACCAGACAACCATGTGCTGGATGATGCACATGCGGCCCCGAAATGGGTCAAGGTCTCGCCATTCGTGGCGATGTTGCTTGGGTTCATCGTGGCCTATTGGTTCTACATCGTGAACACCTCGCTGCCCGCGCGGTTGGCGGCCAACCAGCGTCCGCTTTACTTGTTCTTGCTGAACAAATGGTACTTTGACGAGATCTACGACGCGATCTTCGTCAAACCCACTGTCGCGATTGGCCGGTTCCTGTGGAAACGCGGCGATGGAAATACCATCGACGGCTTCCTGAACGGGGTCGCGATGGGCGTTGTACCCTTCTTCACCCGCCTCGCTGGCAAGGCGCAGACGGGTTACATCTTTACTTACGCCTTCTGGATGGTTCTGGGGATCGCAGCCCTGGTCACCTGGATGTCGATCGGCGGAGGCGCGCACTAATGGACAATATCCTATCCATTGTCACCTTCATCCCCGCCATTTCGGCCGGTCTTATGGCCGTGTTCCTTTATGGTGAGGACGCTGCCGCACAGCGCAACGCCAAGTGGATTGCGCTGTTGGCGACAACCGTGACCTTCTTGGTGTCGATTGGCATCTATACCGGCTTTGACCCCTCGAACACTGGCTTCCAGATGGTGGAAGAGGGCCAGTGGCTGCTGGGACTGAAATACAAGATGGGCGTGGACGGCATCAGCGTGCTGTTCGTGCTGCTGACCACCTTCATCATGCCATTGACCATTCTGGCCAGCTGGAACGTCACCAGCCGCGTCAAGGAATACATGATCGCTTTCCTGCTGTTGGAAACACTCATGCTGGGCGTGTTCATGGCGCTGGATCTGGTGCTGTTCTACCTGTTCTTCGAAGCGGGCTTGATCCCGATGTTCCTGATCATCGGCATCTGGGGTGGCAAAGACCGTATCTACGCAAGCTTCAAGTTCTTCCTCTATACCTTCCTCGGCTCGGTGCTGATGCTGGTGGCCATGGTCGCGATGTATGCGGATGCGGGCACCACGGATATCGAGGCGCTGATGAGCCATCACTTTGCCTCGGACAGCTTTAGCGTGCTGGGTGTCCATATCGTCGGCGGCATGCAGACACTGATGTTCTTGGCCTTCTTCGCCTCGTTTGCGGTGAAGATGCCGATGTGGCCCGTTCACACCTGGTTGCCGGATGCGCACGTGCAGGCCCCGACCGCCGGGTCGGTCGTGCTGGCGGCGATCCTGTTGAAGATGGGTGGCTATGGCTTTTTGCGGTTCAGCCTGCCGATGTTCCCGGTGGGCTCGGCGGTGATGACGGATCTGGTTCTGTGGATGTCAGCGATTGCGGTGGTCTACACCTCACTGGTGGCGCTGGTGCAGGAGGATATGAAAAAGCTGATCGCCTATTCCTCAGTGGCGCATATGGGCTTTGTGACCATGGGGATCTTTGCGGCAAACCAGCAGGGCATCGATGGCGCGATCTTCCAGATGCTCAGCCACGGGTTCATCTCGGCCGCACTGTTCCTGTGTGTCGGCGTAATCTACGACCGGATGCATACCCGCGATATCGAGGCTTACGGAGGGCTTGTTATCCGCATGCCCGCCTACGCGCTGGTGTTCATGCTGTTCACGATGGCGAATGTCGGCCTGCCTGGCACGTCAGGATTTATCGGAGAATTCCTGACCCTGATGGGCGCATTCCAGGTCAACACATGGGTGACGGCAGTGGCCGCGACCGGGGTGATCTTCTCGGCGGGATATGCGCTTTGGCTGTATCGCCGGGTGGTGTTTGGCGATCTGATCAAGGAAAGCCTCAAATCCATCACCGATATGAGCGCACGCGAAAGGCTGGTTTTCGCGCCCTTGATCATCATGACCATTCTGCTGGGGGTCTATCCCTCGCTGGTGACGGATGTGATCGGCGACTCGACCGCCGCGTTGATTTCGAACTATGACATGGCACTGGCCGCGGCAGAGGCCGCGACCCAGACCGCCGCATCGCACTAAGGGAGCTTTGGAGACATGATCCAAGCTGATCTGACAATAATCCTGCCAGAGATCATTCTGGCGATCTACGCGATGGCGGCATTGATCGGGGCTGTCTACACAACCAAGGACGGGCTGGCACCTGTGCTTGTCTGGTCAACGGCGGGGCTGATGGCTGTGCTGGCGATCTGGATCGCGGTGAATGGCGATGGCACGAATGTGGCTTTCAACGGGATGTTCGTTGACGATGCATTTGCGCGTTTCGCAAAGGTCGCGATCCTGCTTTCCGCTGCGGCTGTCCTGATGATGAGCCAGGACTACATGGCCCGTCGCGACCTGCTGCGATTTGAGTACCCCTTGCTGGTCGCCTTGGCCGCTGTGGGCATGATGATGATGGTCAGCGCCGGTGACCTCATGTCTTTGTATATGGGACTCGAATTGCAATCGCTGTCGCTTTATGTCGTGGCCGCCCTGCGGCGGGACAGTGCTAAATCGACCGAGGCGGGTCTGAAATACTTTGTGCTGGGCGCGCTCAGTTCTGGCCTTCTGCTGTATGGCGCGTCTCTGGTCTATGGATTTACCGGCACCACTCTGTTTTCCGGTATCATCCAGACGGTCCACCATGGCGACGTCTCGTTGGGCTTGCTGTTTGGCCTGATCTTCCTGATTTCGGGGCTGGCCTTCAAGGTCTCTGCCGTGCCGTTCCACATGTGGACGCCGGATGTGTACGAAGGCTCGCCCACGCCGATTACAGCTTTCTTTGCCACGGCACCGAAAGTGGCAGCAATGGCACTGTTCGCCCGGCTGATGCATGACGCGTTCGGCGGTATCGTGAAAGACTGGCAACAGGTGATCGTGCTGCTGTCGGTACTGTCGATGCTGCTGGGCGCGGTTGCCGCGATTGGTCAGCGCGACATAAAACGTCTGATGGCGTTCTCGTCGATTGCGCATATGGGCTATGCCCTGATCGGTCTGGCGGCAGGAACCGAGTTGGGCATCAAGGCGATGCTCATGTATCTGGCGATCTACGTGACGATGAATATCGGCACCTTCGCCTTTATTCTTATGATGGAGCGGGACGGAAAACCCGTCACCGATATCGACGCGCTGCGCCGGTTTGCCAAGCGCGATCCCGGCAAGGCGCTTGCCGTGTTGATCCTGATGTTCAGCCTGGCCGGTGTGCCGCCGATGTTGGGCTTTTTCGCCAAGTTCGGCGTCTGGCAGGCTGGTATTGAGGCCGGGTTGACCGGTCTGGTGATCGTGTCTGCCATCGCTTCGGTGATCGGCGCGTTCTATTATCTGCGGATCGTGTTCTACATGTATTTCGGTGACGAGAACGAAGACCCGATCGAGACCCGGTCCTCTCCGATCTTGTGGGGGGCTTTGATGGGTTCGGCTGCGTTGATGCTGGTCGGCGTGGTCTATCAATTTGGTGTCGAGGGCGCAGCTGCGGCTGCGGCGGCAACGCTTGTTCAATAAACCGAAGGCCAAGGCTGCCAAGGGGTGCGGCCTTGCGGGCCAGGCTGTCCGCGTATGAGCAATTGGCCCGAGGGATACGGCCTGCACGTGGTGCAGGAGGTCGACAGCACCCTGAACGAAGCAGCGCGGATCGCGCCCGCGGCACAAGGTCCGGTCTGGATCATGGCGCATCACCAGACAGCGGCGCGCGGCAGGCGGGGCCGGGTCTGGGCGAACCCAAAGGGAAATCTTGCAGCAACCTTGTTGCTGCGCCCTGATGGCACCCCGGAACAGGCCGCATTGCGCAGCTTTGTCGCCGCCCTTGCGTTGTTTGACGCCTGCGTTGCGGTGACCGGCCGGGCGACGGGGCTTTCGCTGAAATGGCCAAATGACGTGCTGCTGAACGGCGGCAAACTGGCAGGGATATTGCTGGAAAGCACAGGGCAGGGGCAGGGCGTATCTCATCTGGCAATCGGTATCGGCGTAAATCTGTCCGAAGCCCCCGATGCCGCCATGGTCGAACAAGGTGCTGTCCGCCCGGTATCGCTGTTGTCCGAGACCGGTGCTTCGGTCACGCCCGAGGATTTTCTGACCGAACTTGCCGCAGCCTATGCGACGTACGAGACCCAGTTTCGCACCTATGGATTTGAACCGATCCGAACGGCATGGCTGTCTCGGGCCGCGCGTCTGGGCGAGGTCATCACCGCGCGAACCATCACCACAGAGATGTCGGGGACCTTTGAATCGGTGGACGCAGGGGGCAACCTTGTCCTAAACACCGCCAAAGGCCGCGTCAGCATACCTGCGGCGGATGTCTTTTTTGAAGGGGGCGCACATGCTTCTGGCGATTGATTGCGGGAACACCAACACGGTGTTCTCAATCTGGGATGGCGAAACCTTTCTGTGCACGCTGCGTACCTCGACCCACCATTCGCGGACAGCGGACGCTTACTTTACCTGGTACTCGACCCTGGTGAAACACTACGGGATTGAGGCCGACATCAGCGACGTCATCATCGCCTCGACGGTACCGCGCGTGGTGTTCAATCTGCGTATCTTTGCGGACCGCTTTTTTGGCTGTCGTCCTTTGGTAGTTGGCAAACCCGAATGTCTATTGCCTGTCGCGCCGCGTATCGACGAAGGCACAATTCCGGGGCCGGACCGGCTGGCCAATGCGGTCGGAGCGTTCGACCGCCACGGCGGTGATGTGGTGGTTGTCGACTTTGGAACGGCCACGAATTTCGACGTGGTTGCATCGGATGGCGCTTATGTCGGCGGGATCATTGCGCCTGGTGTGAACCTGAGCCTCGAAGCGCTGCATCAGGGTGCTGCCGCGTTGCCGCATATCGACATCACCCGCCCGGAAAAAGTGATCGGAACAAATACGGTTGGCTGTATCCAGTCCGGCGTGTATTGGGGGTATTCCGGGCTGATCGAAGGGTTGATCGCGCGCATTAAGGCCGAATACGGAATGCCGATGAGAGTAGTCGGAACCGGCGGCCTTGCGCCATTGTTCGATCAGGCGGATGTGGGCTTTGACGCCATCGAGGACGATTTGACGATGCACGGCCTGACCGTGATTCATCGCTATAACAAGGACAACGGCTCGACATGAGCAGTGAGAGATTGATCTATCTGCCGCTTGGCGGCGCAGGCGAAATTGGTATGAACGCCTATGTCTACGGCTACGGCAAGCCGGGGCAGGAACGCTTGATCCTGGTGGATCTGGGCGTGGCCTTTCCTGACATGGACACCTCGCCCGGGGTGGATCTGATCTTTGCCGACATCACCTGGCTTAAGGAACGGGCCGACCGGCTCGAGGCGATTTTCGTCACCCACGCGCATGAGGATCACGTGGGCGCAGTCGCGCATTGCTATGCGGATCTGGGCGCGCCGATTTATGCACGCGCCTTCACCGCGAACATCGCGCGCCGCAAGATGGAGGATCAGGGCCATCCGACCGAGGCGGTGCAAACCGCGTCTGCCTGGCCTGAACAGATCAAAGCGGGTCCGTTCCAGGTTGGTTTCTTGCCGGTCTCGCACTCGATTCCCGAAAGCGCGGGTTTGGTGATCGAAACACCCGCCGGACGCATCGTGCATTCCGGCGATTTCAAACTGGACGCCGATCCGGTCGTCGGTGAAGCATTCGATCCCGACCTGTGGGCCGAAGTGGCAAAACCAGGCGTCAAGGCGTTGGTCTGCGACAGTACCAATGTGTTTTCTACCCATCCCGGCCGGTCGGAATCCGAGGTCGGGCCGGAAATCACCAAACTGGTGCAAGAGGCCTCGGGCATGGTAATCGCAACCACCTTTGCCTCGAACGTGGCGCGGGTGAAAACGCTGGCCGAAGCGGGACAGCGCGCCGGGCGTTCTGTCGTCCTGTTGGGGCGGGCGATGCGACGTATGATCGAAGCCGCGACCGAGACCGGCATCCTGTCGGATTTCCCGCGCGCCATCAGTGCCGAAGAAGCCGTGGATGTCCCAAGGCAGAACCTGATGCTTATCGTGACCGGCAGCCAGGGCGAACGCCGCGCCGCCAGCGCGCAACTGGCGCGCGGCAAGTATCGCGGGCTGGAAGTCAAAGAGGGCGACCTGTTTTTGTTTTCCTCGAAAACCATTCCCGGCAACGAAAGGGGTGTGATCCGCATCATCAACCAGTTCAGCGAAAAAGGCGTGGATGTGGTTGATGATAGTTCGGGGCTCTATCATGTCTCGGGCCACGCCAACCGCCCTGATCTTGAGAAGGTGCATGCTCTGATCGATCCGCAGATGGTAATCCCGATGCACGGCGAACACCGGCATTTGCGGGAACACGCCAAACTGGCCGAGGCGGGCGGGCGCACTGGTATTCTGGCGGTAAACGGCACCATGCTGGACCTTACGGGGAACGCTCCGACCATCGTCGATTATGTCGAAACGGGCCGAACCTATCTGGACGGCACCGTAAAGATTGGCGCGTTGGACGGCGTCGTGCGCGACCGTATTCGCATGGCGCTGAACGGCCACGTGACCGTGACTGTCATTCTGGATGAAGAGGATGAGCCTCTGGGCGAACCCTGGTGCGACGCAATTGGTCTGCCGGAAACCGGTGCCTCGAACGCGGGTCTGATCGAAGTGCTCGAGGAGGACCTGAACCAGTTCCTCATGCGTGCCGACGCCAAGACCCTGCGGGACGATGACAAGCTGGAAGAGGCGCTCAGGCGGATCGTGCGTCAAACAGCCAAGGTGGAATTGGGCAAGAAACCCGAAGTAACCGTGGTTATCAGCCGAATGCGTTGACCTCGGTCAGTCCGCCTGCGGCATCGGGTATCCCTTGAGTTGCAGGAACAGGCTTTCTTCCTCGCTATTCAGGAAGAAGGGAACGCTTTCTGGCGGCGTTTGGAGCGTGGCACGCGCGGCGATTTCTGCCAGTACAACCTCGGTTATAAACGGCAGGTCGAACTTGCGCGCCTGCCGAATTTTCACCCATTGCAAATGCTGCAACTCGTCGGAGGCGTGGGTGAAATCGTCAAGGTCCCCCTGAATTTCTGCGGCATCTACCAAAAAGAAGCGGGCATCAAATCTGCGCGGCCGACCGGGTGGGGTCACCGCGCGAAAGACGAATTGAAGCGCCTCGGCCGACGGTACAAAGCCCATTTCGGCAAAGGCATCCCAATCTGCGGGCGGTGTTACGGCCCAAGCGCCGGGCTTGCCAAGAACAAGGCCGGTTTCTTCCCACAACTCGCGAATGGCGGCAGCGGCCAGAGCGTTTTCCAGCCCCGGGTCGGCCTGATCTGACAGCCTTTGAAAGCAAATTTCGGGTAAAGGTTCAGCCAACGAGACACTCGCATCCGCAGGATCGACCGCGCCGCCGGGAAATACGAATTTGTTCGGCATGAACGCGGCGGCGGCACCGCGCTGACCCATCAGGATCGACGGGTCATCAAACCGGTCACGCAGAACAATGACCGTCGCGGCATTTCGAATTGCTGTTTTGTCGACACTCATGCAGCAGACTTGCCGAAACCGTGCATCCTGCGGGCCCATTGATAGGCGACCACTGCTCCTTTGAGCCGCGGCAACAGATACAAGGACAAGGCCACGCACGCCACCGAGAAGCCAATTGCCATGGTCCAGGGATCCGGACGCCAATGCACGTAGGATACGTGCAGGGCCGGAGCCAGCAGGTGCCCCACAATCAGAATTGTCAAATACGCGGGACCGTCATCCGCGCGGTGATGAAACAGTTCCTGCCCGCAATGTCCGCATGTATCATTCACTTTTAGGTAGCTGTGCAACAGCTTGCCTTCGCCGCAGTTGGGGCATTTGCCGCGAAACCCACGGATCAGCGCCGGCTTCGTGGGGCGGTCTTCCTCAACAGGCGTGGCGATGGTTTGATCGGTCATGATGTTACTCGCGCGTTCCGGTGCCCGTGATATTGCGCATTAAACGCCATTTGTAAAAGGGGGTGCGTCGCTTTGCGGCGGCTACCGATGACGAACAGTTCCGGGCAACAAACGGATCTCGATCAAAAAAAGTCGACGGATGCGCGACGGAATTCCACTTGTGTCGCGTTTTAACAAGTATCAGCAGCGGCGCAGGGCCGCGCGTAAAAGGGAAATCTGATATGAAATCTACAGGCTTTATTTCCGCGATTGTTCTCGCCGCCGTGGCCGTCACCGGCACGACTGCTTTGGCCAAGGGGCCGAAAGACCGGCAGCCCCCAACGTTCCAGGAATTGGATGCCGACGGTGACGGACAGGTCACGCAGGCCGAGATCGAAGCGCATCGCACACAGCGTTTCACCGATGCAGACGCGGATGGTGACGGGCAGTTGAGCCTTGAAGAAATGCAGGCTGCGGCGCAGAGCAAAGCCAACGAGCGGGTCCAGAAAATGTTTGAGCGGCAGGATGCCAACAGTGACGGATTCCTCAGCGCAGACGAGTTGCCGAAACCGCGCCGTGGCGCGAAGATGTTCGAGCGGATCGACGCAGACGGAAACGGTTCGATCTCGGAACAGGAATATGCCGATGCAAAGGAAAAGATGGGCCGGAAGCACAAGCGCAAGGGCGATCGGGGCTCTGACAGCAACTGATGCGGGATGGAAGACCTGACCGCGCATCCAGAACAGGCGCATGGCGGTTCAACCGCCATGCCCGAGCTCAGCGACGACATGTTGCTGGCCCGGTTCGCCAATGGTGATGCGATGGCTGCGCGCGCGCTGACCGACCGGCTTGGACCGCGCAGTTTTTCGGTCGCGATGCGGATGCTGGGAAACCGGGCCGAGGCCGAGGATGTGACACAGGACGCAATGATGCGGTTGTGGCAGATGGCGCCGGATTGGGTTCCCGGTCAGGCGCAGGTGTCGACCTGGCTGTATCGGGTGACGCTGAACCTCTGTTTGGATCTGCGGCGTCGCAAGCGGCCGGAGCCGATGGAAAACATGCCTGAAATTCAGGACGGTACCGCCAGCGTGACCGAACGATTGCAGGATGTAGCACGCAAAGATGCGCTTCAATCGGCATTGGATCTTTTGCCGGACCGGCAGCGCGAGGCCGTGATCTTGCGGCATATCGAAGAGCTCTCGAATCCCGAAATCGCCGGGATCATGGACATCTCGGTGGAAGCGGTCGAAAGTCTGACGGCGCGGGGAAAACGGGCTCTGAGCAAGATACTTGCTGGGCGACGGGACGAGTTGGGGTATGAAAATGGCTGAACATGACGAATTGGAAGCCCTGTTCGCGCAGGCCCGGCAAAACCGCCCGGCGCTGCCTGACGATCTTGCCGTTCGGATCGAAACCGATGCCGAGGCTGTTCGGTTGGGCCGCACCGCAGCGCCCCGGCACCGTTCATGGTGGGGCATATTGGACGGGCTTGGAGGTTGGCGCGCACTTAGCGGCCTGGTTGCGGCCAGCGCCGCTGGGGTCTGGATCGGAATTGCGGCGCCGGGCTTTCTGCCTGATCCGGCCACCTATATTTTCCCGCAGGACACCACTTTGCTGATGGCGGATCTCAATCTGGACGCCGATTATCTGGAGGATACGGAATGAGCGACAACGCCGGATCAAAGCGCAGATGGATGCCGATCCTGTTGGTGGTTTCGCTGGCCGTCAACCTTCTGGTTGCCGGTGTGATCCTGGGCACGGCTTTGCGGTTTAGGGGCGGCGATCACACCCGCGTGCCGCCGGGCTTCGGTGCTGCACTGTACCACGCGCTGCCCAAGGAAGACCGCAAGGCGCTGAGGGGGGAACTGTCAGGTTTGCGTAGCAAGGGCGCATCGGGGCGCATTCAGAACTTCAGCGCGCTCAGCGAGGCACTGAAGGCGGTTCCCTTCGATCCCGAAGCTGTGCAGGTTCTGTTGGATCAGCAGGCCCGTGCAACATCTGATATGCAGGGTGCGCTGCATCAGAACTGGTTGATTTATGTCACGGGGCTGACAGACGAAGAGCGTCAGGTCTACGCTGAGCGTTTGGAGGAAGTTGTTCAGCGCGGGCCGCACGGCAAGCGAAAAAACAAACGGGACTGAGTGCGGATCACGCCGCGCTTTTACGCAGGCGCACCTGATTGCGTCCCGCCTGCTTCGCGGCATAAAGCGCCCTGTCTGCGGATTTAAGCAACTCTCCGGTCGAGTGTGCATGTCTGGTCTGATCGACCTCGAATGGCACGTACATCACCAGGCCAATGCTGATCGTGACAGGGATCATCGAATTGGTTCCCGGCACGCAGAACGGCTGCGAGCAGATGCGGTCGCAGATCGTATCTGCGACGCCTAAGGCGCGTTTCTGAATAGTGTCCGGAAGGCAGATCATGAACTCTTCGCCACCGAAACGCGCGACAAAACCGGCGCTGCCGAGGGTCTGTCGCAAGCGTCTTGCGGCTTCGGTCAGCACAGCGTCGCCACCGTCATGGCCGAACTGATCGTTGATCGACTTGAAGTGGTCGAGATCTGCCAACATGACCGCAAATCCGCACCCTGTGCGCAGGGACTTGCGGACAACCTGGTCCAGAGCCCGCATGGCAAAACGACGGTTGTGCAGTCCGGTCAACGGGTCTGTCAGAGACTCTGCGAGGCCGTTGCGCAACGTGGCGCGCAACCGGTCATCACGCCGTTTGCGCGCGATCTGGCTTTTCAATCGCAGGGCGATCTCATCCGGGTCAAAGCCGCCCTGGCAAACCGCATCCACGCCCCAGTCAAGCGCTTCGGCCGCCTGTTCCGAGTTCCCGTCGGGCAGCACGCCGATCAAAACGGTGTGTCGAGTTGCCACGCGCGAACGCAAATCGGCCAGCATGTTGCGGCAGGTGGCCCCCGGCCAGATTTCGACGACGATTGCGTCCGGCACCGGCGATGACAGGACCCCTCGGAGGTTCGGCAAGTCGTGACTGGACAGAGGTTGCGACACGCGACCCGCCAGCGCCTGGTTCCAGATCGCACCGGTTCGGGCATCGTGAGTCAGTATTGCGATACGGCTTGCAGACGGTGGCGCGATAAGTGCGGCGGCGGGTTCGGCGAATCCGATCGATTGGGCATCGCCACCAACGCGCAACTCCTGCCGCTCGACCCGAGCGCGCAGCAGGCTGCGGACATGAGCCAATAGCAAAGTGTCTTTGAACGGGTATGCCAGCACATCGTCCAGCCCGTCGGCCAGCGCTTGCATGCGCGCAGCCTTGTCGTTTTGCTGAGTGATTGCGACCACCGGCACGTCCGCGAGTGTCGGGTCGCTGCTCAAAAGCGCTTTGACATCCGCTGCGGTGCCATCCGGCAAATTCTGCGCGGTCAGCACCAGATCGGGGCGCGACCGCCGCAACAAGGCCGCGAGACCCTGCAGTTTCTCACCCTGCACAACCTGATACCAGGCCGCCGTCAACTGCACCTTAAGCATGATGCGATTGGTTGAGACCCCGTCGAGGACAAGTATGGTGCCTTGCACGGACATTGACGTTCACCGTTAGATTGCATGCGTTGCCAAAGTGTTTATGACTCTGGTTAACAAACCCTTTCCAAGCCCCGGCAGGAGGCGATTTTATGCCACTCAACGCCAACTCCGCTGAAACTCTGGCCCTGAACGCCCTGAGCTGGCTGGTGGGAAATGACGAGTTGCTGCCTGTGTTTCTTGGCGCGACCGGAGCTTCGGCACAGGACCTGCGCGACCGGGCAGGTGAGGCCGAATTCCTGACTTCGGTCCTGGATTTTCTGCTGATGGATGACGCTTGGGTCATCGAATTCTGTGATGCCAATTCCGTCGCGAACGATCTTCCGGCCCAGGCCCGGTCGGTATTGTCCGGCGAATCGGAAATGCACTGGACCTGATAGGAGCCCACATTCATGCCAATTGACGCGCTACTGTTCGACAAGGATGGCACCCTGTTTGATTTCGCCGCAACCTGGGGGGCCTTTGGGCGGGCCACTCTGCTGCGCCTGTCCGAAGGGGATGATCAGAAAGCCGCAGAACTGGGCAAGGCGATCGGATTTGACATCGTCGGGGACCGGTATGAGCCCGATAGCATCGTTATTGCCGGGACCGTGGGCGAGGTCGCTGACGCTCTGCTGCCGCATATCTCGGACTATTCGTATTCCGAGTTGGTCGATCTGCTCAATGCGGAATCGGCAAAGGCCGAGCAGGTGCAGGCCGTACCGCTTGAGGCGTTTCTGACGGGGTTGCGAAAGGCAGGGTTGAAGCTGGGCGTTGCCACCAATGACGGCGAAGCACCCGCCAAACGGCATCTCGAGTCGGTTGGTATCCGCGCGCATTTCGACTTTGTCGCTGGTTACGACAGCGGACATGGGTACAAACCCGGGCCAGGTCAGATGCTGGCATTTGCAAGTCAAGTCGGGATCGATCCGTCGCGCATTGCGATGGTCGGTGACAGCTGTCACGACCTTGAAGCCGGGCGCGCAGCCGGAATGATGACGATCGGTGTTCTGACCGGCATCGCCGAAGCTGAAGCGCTGGAGCCATTGGCGGATGTTGTGCTGCCCGACATCGGGCACATTCCGGGCTGGTTATCCGGGCGATAGCCCGAACCGGAAGGAAATCGCCGCTTCGTGTGACAAAACCGACAAGACCTGTCGCGGACAGAGCGGCTCGTCACCCGACTTCGGGGCTTGCTTGAAGCAGGCAGGACCCGGAGGAGACCATGGAAGACACAGCCAAACCCCGACGTCGCAGCGGCGGACGTGCCGGTGCCGCAGCCCGGCGCGGGCAAGCGGTTATCGACCAGATGCCCTGGAATCCGCCGATCAATATCGATCGCCCGACCGAGCCTTTGGGCCCGGATGGCATAGAAGCCATTCATGACGGCGCGATGCGCATTCTCGAAGAGATCGGGATCGAGTTCTACAACGAAGAAGCCATCGGAATCCTGCGCGAAGCGGGATGCACCATCTCGGGTGACAATGTCCGCATGGGACGGGATTTTGTGATGGAAATGGTGGCCAAAGCGCCGTCAAGCTTCACAATCACCCCGCGAAACCCGGAAAGGCAGATCACGATTGGTGGCAAGACCATGCTGTTTGGCAATGTGTCGTCACCACCGAACTACTGGGATATGGAAATTGGCCAGAAGGTGCCAGGCAATCGGAGGATGTGTCAGGACCTGCTGAAGCTGACTCAGTATTTCAATTGCATCCATTTTGCTGGCGGATACCCGGTCGAACCAGTGGATATCCATGCCAGCGTGCGCCATCTGGATGTGCTCTATGACAAGCTGACCCTGACCGACAAGGCGATGCATGCCTATTCGCTGGGCAAAGCACGCGTCGAAGACGTAATGGAAATGGTGCGTATCGCAGGCGGTCTGACCGATGAAGAGTTCGAAGCGTCTCCGCGCATGTACACCAACATCAACTCGACCTCGCCGCTTAAGCACGACCATCCGATGATCGATGGCTGCCTGCGCCTGGCGCGGCGCGGCCAGGCGATCGTTGTCACCCCGTTCACTCTGGCCGGCGCGATGGCGCCGGTAACGATGGCCGGGGCCGTGGCGCAATCGCTGGCCGAGGCGCTGTGCGCGATCGCTTTGTTCCAATATGTGCGACCAGGAATTCCCTGCGTGATCGGAACCTTCACCTCGAATGTCGACATGAAATCCGGCGCGCCGGCGTTTGGGACACCCGAATATATGCGCTCGACCCAGATGACAGGCCAGATGGCCCGTTTTTACGGTCTCCCGATGCGTTCCTCTGGCGTTTGCGCGGCGAATGTGCCCGACGGCCAATCGATCTGGGAGACTTCGAATTCCCTTTGGGCAGCCGTTCAATCAGGCACAAACATGGTTTATCACGCGGCTGGCTGGCTTGAGGGCGGTCTGATCGCAAGCCCCGAGAAATTTGTGATGGACTGCGAAATCCTGCAACAGATTCAAAGGTATATGCAGCCCGAACTTTCTGCGACTGGGCCTGATGAAATAGCACTCGACGCGATCCGTGACGTTGGAAATGACGGCCACTTCTTTGGCATTCAGCATACACAGGACCGCTATGCCACGGCCTTTTATCAACCTTTCCTGAGCGATTGGAAAAACTATGAAGCCTGGGAGGTTGCGGGCGGTATCTGGACCGCAGAACGCGCCCACCGGATGTTCAAGGAAATCGTGAACAACTTTGAAGCCCCCCCGATGGACGTCGCCATCCGCGAGGAGCTTGCAGCGTTCGTCGAACGTCGCAAGTCAGAAGGGGGCGCACCGACCGACTTCTGATTGCGCGCCTCTGTATCACATTGAAACCACATCGAATTGCAGGAATTCGCGGTTCGATTTTGTGACTTTGTTAAGATTTCTGCGCTTTGGTCTCAGGGCAAGCGAACCCAGAGGTTTACGATGCACGGTCTGATCAACAAGGCGATTCAATCTTTCGTCTGCGCCACCTATGGCTGGCCGTGCTGGCAACGCGCGACCGAGGCCGCGGGACTGGGATTTACCGAGTTTGAGCCCATGCTGGTCTATGACGCCGATCTGTCGATTCAGGTGCTGGACGCGCTATGTGCCGATCTGAGCCGCCCGCGCGCCGACTTTCTCGAGGATTTGGGAACATATCTTGTCTCGCACCCCAATACCGAGGACCTGCGCCGGTTGCTGAGATTCGGCGGCGTTTCTTACGTGGATTTTTTGCACTCGCTGGATGATCTGCCCGACCGCGTCAGGCTGGCTGTTTCCGACCTGGATTTGCCGGATTTGGAGCTGCGCGAGGAATCGCCAGCAGAGTTCAGACTGCTCTGCTTTCCAGGCCTGCCGGGATTTGCCAGCGTCATGACCGGCGTTTTGCGGGCGATGGCCGATGATTACGGCGCTTTGGTCATGCTGACCCATGATGGGCGCCAGGGTGAGGTCGAGGTGATCTCGATCATACTGGTTGAAAGCGCGTTTGCCGAAGGGCGGCAGTTCGATCTGGGGGCGCGCAAGCTATGACCGATCACCGTCATCTGGCCAATCTGCTGGAAACCCTGTGCCCCATGTTTGTTCTGGTCGACAGGACAGGCGAAATCCAACGGGTTGGGCCTACACTGCAGAAGCTTCGGCCCGCGCAGCCGATGGTTGGGGCGAAATTTTTGGAAATGTTCGAGCTGATCCGCCCCCGCTCCGTCACGACAGTTGCGGCCCTGATGGCGTCCGCTGGCGGGCGGATGCAACTGAGATTCCGAGACGAACCACGCACCGGTCTCAAGGGATTGATCGCGCCACTGCCCGAGGATGCAGGCGCTGTCATCAACCTGTCATTCGGAATTTCGATTCTCGACGCGGTGCGCGACTATGCCCTGACCAGCGCCGATTTTTCGGGGACCGATCTGGCAATTGAACTGTTGTATCTGGTCGAGGCGAAATCGGCTGCGATGGAAGCATCGCGCTCGCTGAATCTGCGCTTGCAGGGCGCAATGCTGGCGGCCGAAGAGCAAGCCTATACCGACACTTTGACCGGTTTGAAAAACCGTCGCGCGATGGATCACATTCTCGGCCATCTTGTCCGCTCGAAATCAAAATTCGCGCTGATGCATCTGGATTTGGATTTCTTCAAATCGGTCAATGATCGTCTTGGGCACGCTGCGGGTGATTATGTGCTGCAGCAGGCCGCGCGTATCATGCTTGAGGAAACACGCAGTGACGACACCGTCGCCCGGATTGGCGGGGACGAGTTCGTTTTTGTATTCAAAGGTCTGACAAGCCCTCAAACCCTGAGCGGGATTGCCGACCGGCTTATTGATCGGCTGAGCGAGCCGATGATGTTCGAAGGGCAGCGCTGCGAAATTTCTGCAAGCATCGGCACGGCGCTATCTACACAATTCCGAAACAACGACTGGGCCGAGGTTCTGAACGCCGCTGACCAAGCCTTGTATGACGCAAAAAAGAACGGGCGGGCGCGCCATTTCTTCTATGCAGGGCTCGCTACGGAGTCGCAGTCGCCAGACGTTCAGCCTTCGACTTGACCGAAGTGATCAATGCCGGTCGAGAGGTGGGAACACACTGGCCAGCAAAGCCAGTCAACCGACGAGTTCCTGGCGGAGTTTATGGGCAATGTGGTGCTGGATAGCGGGCAGTTCTCCGACTACAGGTGTGACGATGCCCTGAAATCCCGCCTGGCCCAGCGATTCTGGCACGTCATCCAACACATGCCCTCCGGTGCAGGCAAAAAACGGCAGGCAGATCGCAGACTGACCTGTGCCCGATGCGGCCTCGGCGATGCTTGGGGGCTGTTCGACAAAACCCAGACGGATGGAGTTGAACGATAGCAAGCCCTTGAGGCACGAAGCGAATTCTGAGGCGACTTTGGCAGGGTTTGGACTGCGTCCCGATCCGTGGGCGGCGATAACCAGATCGACCTCGGACGCGATCCAGCTTTGATCTGCCAGGGTATCCAGCAGTGCATCCGAAACCAGACGCGGTAAGTCAGGATCGATGCCAAGGGGATCGAGAATGCGAATCTCTCGGCTTCCGATCCGTTTTGGCAAAGCGCCGGTCACGAACCAGCCCTTGGCCATGAATAACGGATAAACGGCGCTGCCTGCTGGCAAAGCGTCCAGGCAGGTTTCCAGCGATCCGGGTGCCGCGAGTGTTGCCGAACGTACCGAGATACCTTGTGTCAGCGCATCTATACCTGCGGCGAAGGCGGCAAGAGACGCTTCCGCCGGGGCAGGGTCCGAGGGTTGGCCATGGGCAACGATGACAGCGTGCGGCATATTCGTCTCCAAGCGGTTTGTGACGTGCAAGATGTCCCGGCCACGATCCGAGTCAATCACTTTGACCGGCTACCTAGCCTAAAAGTGTCAACCACATCCATACGGTTACGATGGACACACCAGTTCCGATCAAGACCGAGGATGCAGCCACCCGTTTGGCGTGGCCGTAGAGGTTGGCAAAGATATAGGCGTTGAAACCGGGGGCCATGGCAGCGGTGACCACTCCGGATCTGAACAGATCCTGTGGTAGCGACAGCGTGGTTCCGAACAGCCAGACTAGGCTTGGGTGTAGCAACAGCGAGACGCCGCAGACAAAGGCGATGGCCCTCAGATCGCCCTCGGGACGGTACTTCACCAGAACGCCGCCCAAGGCGAAAAGAGCGCCCGGCAGGGCGGCGCGCGTGATCAGGTTCAGCGCCTCCTCGGCAACGGTTGGGATGCCGACGCCTGACAGGTTCACGGCAAAACCCATCGCGATGCCCAGGATCAATGCGTTTTTGAACATGGCTGACAAGACCGATCGCACCATGCGCGCACCACCATGACCGCGATTGCGGATCACTTCCATCACCGTGATGCCGACGCCGTAGCAGAACGGTGAATGTAAAGCGATGATCGCGTAATTTCCTGTCAGATTGTCGGGGCCATAAGCGCGTTCGGTTATCGGCAGGCCAAGCAGGACCGAGTTCGAAAACAGGCAGCAAAAACCGATCGCCACGCTGTCTTCCCAGCCGCGCCCAAAGATGTACCGTGCGCCGCAGGTGCCTGCTGTAAAGCACAGACCAGCCGCCGCGTAGAAACTGACCAGCAAGCGGGGGTCAAAACTACTGTCGATGTCAAGATTGGCGATGGCCAGAAACAGAAGGCAAGGAATTGCAAACCCTTGCGTAAATTTCATCAGCCCGTCGACATGGGACTCGCGAAAATAACCAAACCGCGTCGCGGCATAACCCGAGCCGATCACTAAAAAGACCGGCAGGATGACGTTGATCAGACTCTGAAGCATCTCGGGACCGGTGCCCTTTGGTCCAGGGTCATGCGGGCGACCGGATCACCATCCCGTCATAGGCGGGGGTGATATGGTCCGGGGTTTCGGCGTCGACTGTGGCATAGTCCAGGTCGATATGCATGTTGGTCAGCACCGCGCGCTTTGGTTGCAATTCTTCGATCCAGCCCAGCGTTTTCTCGAGATGGGCATGCGTTGGGTGCGGCGAGCGGCGCAGAGCGTCGATGATCAGGTAATCCAACCCTGCCAGCTCGGACCGGGTGTCGTCATGAAACTCAGCGACATCGGGCAGATAGGCCAGATCGTTGATCCGAAACCCTAGCGCATCAATTGATCCGTGATTTACGCTGAACGGATGGAAGGGAATGGCCCCGCCGGGCCCATCCACTTCGAATGGCCCGTCGATTGTCTTAAGATCGAGGATCGGAGGATACGGAGAGCCTTCGGGCTGCACGAACGCATAGCCGAACCGCCCCAGAAGGTCGTTCTGCGTGGCCCCATCGGCCCAGACCGGCACGCGTGTTTTCATGTTGAACACGATCATGCGCAGATCGTCGATGCCGTTCGTGTGGTCCGCGTGCGCGTGAGTATAGACAACACCATCCAGACGCCCGGTACCGGTGCCCAGCAGCTGGCTGCGCATATCCGGGGAAGTGTCGATCAGAACGGTTGTCGTGCCGCCCGGCCCGTCACGTTCAACCAGCAATGAACAGCGGCGGCGGATATTCCGGGGGTTCTGTGGGTCGCAATCGCCCCAATGACCGCCCAGCCGGGGGACCCCGCCGGACGACCCGCAGCCCAGAATGGTGAACCGGAACTCGCTCATGCGGCGGCCTTGTATTGCGCGGCTTTGGAAAACAGGCGATCGAAATTGGCCTGCGTCCGCGCGGCGAAATCGGCGTAGGGCAGGCCAAAAACCTCGGCACCTTTCTGGGCCGTAAAGGCGGTATACGCGGGTTCGTTTCGTTTGCCGCGATAGGGTGGCGGGGCCAGGTATGGCGCGTCGGTTTCGACCAGAATGCGGTCGACGGGGGCCGCGGCGAAGATGTCGCGCAATTCCTGGCTTTTGGGAAAGGCAGCGATACCAGACATCGAGAGGTAAAAGCCCAGCTCCAGTGCTGCCTTGGCCAGCTCAGCCGAGGACGAAAAGCAATGCATCACGCAGGAATAGGGCGCGTTTTGGTATTCTTTCGTCAGAATGCGTGCCATGTCGTCATCGGCAGCGCGCGCGTGGATGATCAACGGCAGCCCGGTGCGCTGGGCGGCCTCGATGTGAATGCGCAGCGACTGCTTCTGCAGGGCTGCCGACTCGGCCGTATAGTGATAATCCAGCCCCGATTCGCCGATTCCCACGAACTTGGGATGTTGTGATAACGCGACCAATTCATCGACGCTGGCCATCGGTTCTTCGGCCGCGCTCATGGGATGGGTGCCGGCGGCATAGAATATCGGGGCGTGAGCCTCGGCTATGGCACGGACGATGGGTTCGTTGCGCAGACGCGTGCAGATCGTCACCATCCGGGTAACACCCGCTTCGGCGGCACGGGTGATGATGTCGTCCAACTGCCCGTCGAAATCGGGAAAATCCAGATGGCAATGGCTGTCGGTGATCTGGGGGGTATCGCTCATCTGCTCTGACCGGCGGTTTCCTGTATCTTGAACACCGTATCTAGGACCAGAGCGGCAGGGTCAAGGTTCACCGCCTGACCATGACGTGCACGTGCCGTGATCACCGCAGCGACCTCGGCCCATTTTTGCGCCTGTTGTGGCGAGGCCGACAGGCGGGCCAGTGTCTGTGCCTCATTCGGAGCAGCTTCGGGTACGGGCGGCGCGCCAGTGGCACCGGTAAGCGCAAGGCGAGACAGCGCGATGTCGATCAGGGTCAGCAACAACTCGAACCGGTCCGCCGCGCCGCGCTGGGCAGCGGCCTCGGCAAGGGCAAGGGCGCGCTGGCGGTCAAGGCGGGGAAGGGTCCCTAAAATCGCGATCAATTCGGCATAAATGTCCAGCCCGTTCAGATTGATCAGGCGCACCGCATCGCCCACCGAACCCGCGGCAAGGGCTGCGAGGTGATCCGGTTGTGCGGGCAGCTCGGCCCCGGTTTGCAACAGCGCCGCCTGCATGTCCTGTTCGCCCAGCGGAGACAGCCGCAACGTACGGCAGCGGGATTTGATCGTCGGCAATAGGCGAGAGGGCTGATGCGAAACCAGCAGCAGCGTCGTACGCGCTGGCGGTTCCTCGAGCATCTTCAGAAGCGCGTTGGCGGCGCTGACATTCATCTCGTCCGCCGCATCCACGATGACGACGCGCTGTCCGCCATCGGCGGCGCTCATGCCAAAGAACCGTCCCAGCTTACGGATGTCGTCGACCACGATCTCTCCGCGCAGCCGACCCTGATCATTGGCCGACCGCGTAATCGCAGCCAGACCGGGTTCGGCACCCGCCAGAATGCGGTGAGACACCGGGTGCTCGGGGTCGATATCAAGCGAGTCAGGTGGAGGCGGCGCGCCGAATAGCCCGCCGTCATCTTGTGGCGGCGTCGCCAGCAGAAATCGGGCGATACGCCAGGCAAGCGTGGCCTTACCGCAGCCGCGCGGACCGGTCAGCAGCCAACCGTGGTGCAACCGTTCCGAATTGTAGGCGGTCAGAAACGCCTGCTCGGCCGCATCTTGACCAAAAAGCCGGACGGTTTCGCGCGGATGCGGCGCACCGGGCGCCTGATCAGGGGCTGGAATGTCGTCGCTCATCGCCTATCGATCACAGAGTCTTCGATACGATTTCTGTCACATCGCGGGCGACGCTGTCTATGTCCCGATTGCCATTGACGACCCGGAACCGGCTTGGGAATTCTTCGGCCAGCGCCAAGAAACCCGCGCGCATGCGACGTTGCAGCTCGGGGCCGAAATCCTCAAAGCGTTCTTCAGCGCCTTGCCGCCCTTTTGCACGTGACAGGCCGGTATCAGGGTCCATGTCGATCAGCAGCGTCAAGTCGGGCTCGCGCCCGATCATCAGGCTGTGCAACTGATCCACCAGACCACGCAGATCGCCGCGCGACAATCCCTGATACATGCGTGTGCTGTCTGCAAAGCGGTCGCAGATCACGATTTTTCCAGCGGCCAACGCAGGGTTGATTGTGCGTTCCAGATGATCCCGGCGTGCGGCTGTGAACAGCAAAATCTCGGTCTCTGCCGACCAGCGGTCGGGATCACCTTGCAGGACCAGATTGCGGATTTCCTCGGCCCCATCCGACCCCCCGGGCTCGCGGGTCAATACGACCTCATGACCGGTCGCGCGCAGATGCTCCGCCAGCATACGTGCCTGCGTCGACTTGCCCGATCCATCAATGCCTTCAAAGGTCAAAAACACCCCGCGCTGCGTCACAATTGCCCCAGCGGAGTGTTGATGACGTCTTTCAAAACGATGCCGCCAACCGTCAGCATCCGAACCACAAATCCACCTTGCGGGACGTCCTTGACCGCAACCAGAGGGCGTCTGATCTCGGGCAGCCCTTCTGGCTTGATCACCAGCTCCGCCAGTTTCTGGCCTTTGGCGACAGGCGCATTGATCGGGCCGTCATAGACGATTTCGGCCTCGACATCGGCATCGCCCAGCACTGGGAACAGCAATGTCATGTCCTGCTCGGGGACAAGGCCAACCGTAGGTTCGGCCCCCATCCACAACTTGGCTTCGGCTATCGGTTCGTCGGCGTTGGCAACTGTCCTCTCGACAAAATTTCGAAACGACCAGTTAACCACGGCCTCAGCCTCCTCTGCGCGGCGGGCCGTGCTGTCGAGGCCAGAGAGGACAAAGACCACGCGCCGGTCGCCTTGCTTGGCCGAGCCGACAAGGCCATACCCGGCCTCTTGCGTGTGGCCGGTTTTCAAACCGTCCGCACCAATGTCCAGTTTTAGCAGCGGGTTGCGATTGCGCGCGTTTGATGGCGCCCGCCCGTCGAACTCGAACACTTCTTCGGCGAAGAGCGGGTAGTATTCGGGGAAGTCCGTAATCAGCCGGTCCGCCAGAACTGCCAGATCGTGCACTGACATCATGTGCCCGGCAGCGGGCCAGCCGTTTGAGTTGGCAAAGTTCGAGTTGTCCATGCCCATTTTCTTGCCGCGTTGTGTCATGAAGCGGGCAAACCCGGCTTCGGTTCCATCGGGGCTGAGCGCCTCGGCGATCACAACGCAGGCATCATTGCCGGACAGCACGATGATCCCCCGCAGAAGATCCTCGACCCGGACACGATCCTGTGTGTTGAGGAACATGGTCGAACCGCCATAGCTCATCGCGTGTTCGGAAACCGGCAATGTCTCATCCAGCGTCAGACGCCCGTCGCGCAACGCTTCGAAGGCGACATATAGCGTCATGAGTTTTGACATCGATGCCGGTGGCAGCGGCAGATCGGCCTCTTTCGACAACAAAACCGTGCCGGTTTTCTGATCCATCACATAAGCCGCACGGGCGGTCGTATCAAAGGCTTGGGCGGGCAGGGCCAGCACGGCCAGCCCAATGGCCAGAGTGGTCGAACGTAACGCGGACAGCATCTTGCGCCTCCTGTTTCTTGTCAGTTCTTAGCCGTGAAGGCGTCGGAAAAGCCCAGATCCTTTACGTCGGACAGGATCGCCCGGCGTTCAGCCCGGGTATTGGCAGGACCGACCAGAACGCGCCAAACGGTGTTGTCTTCGGTCTTGAGCTCATTGACCTGAGCGTTCATGCCGTTGCGCCGGATCTTGTCCGCGGCACTCTTGGCATTTGACTCGACCCCGAACGTACCAACCTGGACAAACGGTTTCGACAGAGCGGATGTCGCTGCGGCGGCTGTTGCAGTAGCTGTCGCTGCGGTCGGTTCGCTGGCTTCAATCGCAGCAGCCGCGCCTTCGATCGGGTCAAGCGGCGTTTCCGTGATTGCATTGGGGTCTTTCTTTTGCCACCACTTGCGTTTTGCAGGCTTTTCGGCGGGCGCTGTGACCTCGGGATCGGCCAACGCGGCGGTTTGCGGTGCCTCAGAGGTGGCCTGATCTGCCACAACCGCGCCCGTTGCAGCTGCGACTCCGGCTGCCGCTGCGACCTCGGCGGTTTCTTCGGCTGGCTTTTTCTGCCACCATTTCCGCTTTGCCGGTTTTTCTGCGGGTGCCTCCGCGTCCACTTCGGGTTCAGGCTCTGCGGTGGCTGCAGTCTGCTCGGGTACGGGGGTGTCCTCGGCGTCGTCTGATGCGGCACCCGCTGCGACACCGGCGGCTGCCGTGACGGCGGCGGTTTCAGCTACTGGTTTCTTTTGCCACCACTTGCGTTTGGCGGGTTTTGGTTCTGCCTCTTCGGTTGTCTCCGCATCAGCAATTTCGGTCTCGGCGTCCTCGGGCTGGGTCTCTTCCGGTGGCGGGGCAACCTGAATCTCTTCGCGCCGCAGGGCAACCACCTGCAACCTGCTAGGAGAACCTGCCAGCATTCCCAGCTTGGCTGCTGCCGACGATGAGACCTGCAGCGCCGGGCCCGGCAAATTGGCGTCCCGACGGAACAGCGCGCCGGTGACGGATTTGTTGTTGGACGTGTTCTTGATCAAAACCCGCTCGGGTTGACCAACGTCGGGATGTGCCACCCAGATGCCACCAAGCGAGGGGCGCCCATCCCACAAACCGGCCTCGGTTACCTCGAACACATCCGGGGCTTCGATGTCCCGCTGCGACCCCGAGGTCAATTCAGGGAACAGTTCAACAGGCCCGTCCTTGTCTGAGGTTTCTGCCGCTTCATCCGGTGCCGCAGTACCCGCAAGTTTCAACCCTTCCTCGCAGCCGACCAGTGCTGTCATGGCCACGGCCAAAACCGCCAGCCGCGGTGGCCCAAAGCGTTTACCCGTCGCTCGCTCCATCATTTCATCCCTTGCCTGACAAGGCCGTTCCGGCCGCGCCCCACCGCGAATTGGCTGGTTCTTGTGCCAGTCTCATGCGGTCACTCACGGCAATCATAGCGCGAGCGCCACCCCAAGGAAAGCCATCTGCGCCGGGTTCGGCAAGATTTCCCGCATTATGGCTTGCCTCTGGCCGCAACTGCCCTTAGACCCTGCCAGCACGCGGGGAGGTGGCAGAGTGGTCGAATGCGGCGGTCTTGAAAACCGTTGAACGTGAGAGCGTTCCCAGGGTTCGAATCCCTGTCTCCCCGCCACTCATACCTGTCTCACTTCAGTTGTACTTTCTGACCCGGAATTGTTCCGCAATTCCCGCGAGTTGGCGCATGCGCTTTCAATCAGAGACGGAGCAAACCGTACACTCTGAGTAGAATTCAGGCATCAGTCTCAGTGCCACATTTTGTCGGGGTCGCTTTGAGCTGGATTTCCCTGATACCCGGCAATTTACAGGGAATTTCTGCAAAACAAGTCTGGAACCCGAGATTTCAGATGTCACAACTCTATTTTTTCCAATGGCTTAGATTGCAAATTCCCTAAAAACTGGAATAGGGAATTTTCTCGCGGGAGCAGGGAATTGTGCCGACGGATCAGGGAGATTGAACCCTGCATCGGGGACGCAGGATCTGGAGCTATCAAAAGCCGAACATGCGTTCCTGTTCAGCCCAGTCAAGTGGGTGGGTCACGCTGACCAGACGCTTGAGTGTGAGTTCGGGCGGCTGGGTGCCGTCGAGAATCGCGGCCTGAATCTTCGGTGAGAGAAACGCGAGCTGGGCGCGGGTGCGGATGAAGGCGCCGGGGACGCTTTCGCGGCGCGCGATCTCCATCAGTTGAACTCCGGCTTTCAGATCGCGCGCCCAGCCATGGGCGCGGATCAGCATGGACCGGAGGTGGGGATCAGGTTGGGGTGCCATATCTCCGGCGATGACCTTGGCCTCGACGCCGCGGCGGCGCAGACCGAAAGATGCGGTTATGTGTGTAAGATCCGGGTGCAGATGGTCCGCAGCTATGCCAACTGCGTTTGCCAGACACTCGGGATTCAGTTCGAGGTCGATCTGACCTGGTGCAATTTTGCCTTTGGCCAGAAGAGCAGCGCCGACCTGACCGCCTTGGCGTTGAAGCCGGATTACTAAATCCGCAACTGAAGTCTGAACTGCCTCCGCTGACCCGGCCTCCGGCTGCGCCAGTACCTGATGCGTGATTGCGGCGTCTTGCAGATGTCTGACGATGACATCAATGACAGCGTTTTCCAGCGCAGGGCCGGGCAGTCGCCAGCCGGAGGTATCCTTGCCGCCCGAGATCAGTCTGTTGGAGATATAGTAGCGCAACCGTCGGCCTTTGCGGGTGGTGTGGGTTGGGGTCAACCGATCACCAGTTTTGTCCCGCAGCAGACCGGTGAGCCAGGCCCCGGGGTCAGTGGAATGTTGGCGCGTATCGGAGCCGCCGCGTGCACGGCAACGATTAGAGGCCTGCCGCATCTTCTCTTGCAACCGGTCCCAGATGTCTTGGTCGATGATCGCCGGATGTTGTCCGTCCCAGATCTTATCCTTGTGGCGGATTTTTCCGAGATAGACCGGGTTGCGCAGCAGGTAATAGATTTGACCCCGTGACAGCGGACAATCCCCTTTCACTCTGCCATCCGCGCGAACAACCCGCTTCGACCGCAGGTCGTCTGCCATTGCCCGTTCTTCTACTTTGCGCAGGCAACCCAGCTCGTCATAAAGCCCAAAGAGATGCCGGACCGTTCTGGCCTCCTCCTCATTCACCACCAGCGTTCTTGCCTTCGGATCGGGGTGGCGGTCATAGCCGAGAGGCAGGTTGCCACCCATCCAAAGCCCCTTTTTCTTAGACGCTGCAATCTTGTCGCGAATACGTTCGGCGGTGACTTCCCGTTCAAACTGAGCAAAGGACAACAGCACATTCAGGGTCAACCGACCCATGGATGAGGAGGTATTGAAGGCCTGCGTAACCGAGACAAAGGAACAACCCGCCTGTTCCAGCCGGTCGACGAGCTTGGAGAAGTCGGCGAGCGATCGGGTCAGCCGGTCAATCTTGTAGACCACGACCATGTCGATGCGCCCGGCATCAATCTCTTCAAGCAAGCGTTGCAGGGCGGGGCGTTCGAGTGTGCCGCCGGACAGTCCGCCATCATCGTAGCGCTCTGGCAATAGGGTCCAACCTTCGTGTCGCTGGCTGGCGACATAGGCCGCGCAGGCTTCATATTGCGCATCCAGTGAATTGAAGTCCTGGTCCAGTCCATCCTCTGAGGACTTGCGCGTGTAGATGGCGCATCGGATTTTGCGGCGCGGGCTCATTTGGTCGCCTTGCCGGTGAGCCCAAAGAAACGCGGCCCTGACCAATGCGCGCCGGTAATCTCTCGGGCGATGGCGGAGAGCGAACGATGGGACCGACCGTTCCAAGTGAAGCCGTCCCCTGTCACGTCGACAACATGGGTCACGCCATTCCACTCGCGCAAAAGGCGCCCGCCGGGTTTAAGGACAGGGCAGGAAGGCCGCTGCTTCATCTCTGAGCCCTTTCCAAGTGTGGCTTTGACCTGCCGGGGCAGCCCGCCATGACGGCGGGACTGCATCTCAAAGGCAATGAAACGGCGCAGGAAGGGTTGGCTGAGCATGGCGGGTGCGGGTTGATCAAACAGTTGCTGCCAAAGCGTGACCAGATCTGATCGACCAATGGCGGCAAGATCGGCGACGTCGCTTGTCTTCGTCATGACTCGCCGTCCTTATTTGCTGTGAGGTGATACGTGGAAGATCCATGTGGCTTGTCGGATTCGCGCCGTTCGATTGTGACGCCTTTTTTCCGCAGACCGCTGATTGCTGCTCGGACCGAATGAGGTTGCCACCCCGTTGCTTTGCAGAGCGCCTCAAGGCTGGTGCCACTCGGGCGACGCAACAAAGCTTGCACCTTGTCAATTTTGGTTTGCTTTGGCTTGGACATGAACTGTCTCCTCTGATCTTGGGTCAGCGAGATGCCGAACCCCGGTACCGAGGAGCGCCCGAATGGCTCGGGCGTGGGATCAGTGATGCGTGGTTCACAGCAACAGTCCAGCTCTTTCTGGAGCAATCCCAAGAGGAGTGTGTATTGCAGGGCGTTGCTGCCGTACCCCCGATTATTCGTCAACAATCTTAATTGGTTACTTTTTGTTTGGGGGTTGCAATTGCAAAATCCCGTGCATAGATTCTAGCCAGCCCTGCAAGGGACAAGGTCCCACGGGGAGGTGAATACATCTCCCAGGCAGCATTCGGCGCCGCATTTTTTGAAGCGGATAAGACCGAGAGCATTCGAAGGGGCAACGAACCGGATCGATTGGTCCGGAGAGTTGCTAGTCGTGCTCTCTCCGAATTCCCAACACGATCCTTTCTTGTCGACGCTAACGAGCGTCAAACGAAAGGAGGCGGCTATGTCTGCCAAAAAAACACACAGCGACGCCAAGGCGTCCAACACGCCGATCTGGATGGCGGACAAAGTCGTCCAATCTCAGATCAGCCAGATCAAGCCCTACGCCAACAACAACCGCGTGCACGCGGCCAAGAATATCGACAGGCTCAAAGCGTCGGTGGCCAAGTTTGGCTTTGTCACCCCGATCCTGTTGGATGGTTCGGGCACAATCATCGCGGGCCATGGCCGCTATGAGGCCGCCAAGGCCCTGGGGTTGATGTCCGTTCCGACTGTTGTCGCGGGTCACCTGTCAGATGCAGAAGTCCGTGCTCTGCGCATTGCGGATAACAAGCTGGCGGAATTGTCGGACTGGAACGAAGCGGCCCTCCAGATTGAGTTTGCCGAATTGATGGATCTCAGCCTTGATGGCGAGTTGGACTACGATCTCGAAATCACCGGGTTCGAAACGCCGGAGATTGACATCATCATCGATGGCGCGGACGAGGCCGCAAAGACTGAAGCGGAATCTGTTGAGACGCCGAACCCTGCAGTACCGGCAATTACGCAGCCGGGCGATCTTTGGGTTCTTGGAGATCACCGCATCTTCTGCGGGGATTCCTTGCAAGCCCAGAGCTACGACACCTTGTTGAAAGGCGAGAGCCCGCAGATGGTGTTCACCGATCCTCCTTATAACGTATCTGTCAATGGGCATGTCCGTTGCGGCACCGGCGGCGATCATCGCGAGTTTGCTATGGCGTCGGGGGAAATGTCGGACAGCGAGTTCCGTGGCTTTCTTTCAGAGGTGATCAGTCGGTTGTTTGACTGTCTGCCGGATGGGGGCATTGCGATGATCTGCATGGACTGGCGTCACATTGAAGAGCTGATTGTGGCGGGCAAGGCAGGAGGCTTTGATCTCATCAATCTCTGCGTCTGGAACAAGACGAACGGCGGGATGGGCAGTCTTTACCGCTCCAAGCACGAGCTGGTTTGTATCTTCAAGAAGCCGGGGGCTTCGCATACCAACAATGTCGAATTGGGCAAACATGGACGCAACCGCGCCAACGTCTGGGACTATGCCGGTGTGAACAGCTTTGGGGCAGGGCGTGAGGCGGATCTCGCTGATCATCCGACGGTGAAGCCTACAGCCCTGGTTGCAGATGCCATCATGGATGTGAGCCACCGCGGCGATGTTGTTTTGGACGCCTTTGGAGGGTCCGGTGCAACCTTGCTGGCAGCAGAGAAAACAGGACGCCGGGCGCGGCTGATTGAGCTCGACCCGGCCTATGTCGATGTCGCCATCCGCCGCTGGCAGGAGATGACCGGTGAGAACGCCGTGCATTCTGTGACAGGCCAGACGTTCGATGAGTGTTTTGCTGCCAGCGACACCACCTCGAAGCAGGAGGCGGATCATGTCTGACGATACGAAAGAAGAGTATGAGGTGGGCTACGGCAAACCGCCCAAAGCGACCCAATTCAAGAAAGGCCGATCCGGCAATCCGAAGGGACGGCCGAAAGATTCGAAGAATGTTGGGTCGATGCTTGAGGAGGTCTTCTTTCGGAAAATCCCGATCACCGAGAACGGATCACGCCGCGAAGTCACGATGCTGGAAGCAATCCTGCGCCAGCTGGTGAATGGGGCAGTTAAAGGCGAGATGCGTTCGATTGACCGGGTTCTGAAACTGTTGCCCGCTGTTCAGGAGGCGCGCGCCGCAGAGTTGGCGGGTGGTGAAGGTGCAACTGCGGTCGACCCCGGTTCAGACCTGGTCGCCCTGGAAGTGCTGGCGGATATGTTTGGCAGCGATCCGGATCAGCTTTTTGCAAGCATCCAGGGAGGTATCGACGATGAATGCCCTGAATTCTGATGATCGCAAAAGGCTGGCAGAGGCTGCGATGCGTGAAAACCTCTACGCATTCCTTGCGGGCAGTTTTGGTATCTTGTGTCCGGGCGAAAAGCTTGCCCGGGCTCCCTACCTGGAGGCCATGTGTTACGCCCTTCAACGCGTGGCCTCCGGTGAGTGCCAACGGTTGATGATCTCGATTGCCCCGCGCCATCTGAAATCGATCTGTGGATCCGTCTTGCTGCCAGCCTTTGAGCTTGGACGCGATCCGACAAAGAAAGTGGTTGTTGTCAGTTACGGCAAAGATCTGGCGCGTGAACATGCCGAACAGTTCCGACGGCTGGTGACCAGTCCGTTTTATCAGCGCCTGTTTCCGAAGATGAAGGTCGATCCCAAACACAACCGGTTCGAACATATGAAAACCACTAAAGGCGGCGGGCGCAAATCTGTTTCTCTTGGCGGTGGTATCACCGGCTTCGGTGCAAACCTCATTGTCATCGACGACCTGGGTAAACCCTCTGAAATGCGCCACGATACGTACCGGCAGGAGTTGCGTGATTTTTTCGACCAGACCCTGTTCTCGCGGCTGAACGACAAGCGCACGGATCGTATTGTTTCGATCCAGCAGCGATTGCACCCGGATGACTTCTCCGCCTACCTTTTGGAAAAGGACACATTTGACCATCTGTGCCTGCCGTCGATCGCGGAGATCCCGGAAGAGATTCCGCTCTACAACAACCGTGTGCTGAAGCGTCGGCCAGGAGATTTGTTGAACCCAGAGCGGGAACCGCAGGAGGTTCTTGATCGGATCAAGGCCGACATAGGCAATTTTGCCTTCCAGGCACAGTATCAACAAAACCCAACGGACGGAGAAAACGAGTTTCTCTCAATGTCCGATTTGCATCTGGTGGAAACCTTGCCGGAAGAAAGCGTGTTTGTCCGGCGGGTCCAGAGCTGGGATACAGCGGCGAAAGACAGTCCGCGTTCTGACTTTACGGTGGGGCTGACCTTTGGGTGGCATGCGTATGAAGAGAGATGGTATTTGCTCGACGTCTTTCGGGCTCGAACGAACTATACGCAGGTGCGGAATGCTGTTCTTCGATTGCGCAAACAGTGGCGCGTGGACCGGGTCCTGATCGAGTCCTCGGCGATGGGTATCCACCTTCTGGATGAATTGAAACGCACCGCAGCAGGTGTTTACATGCCCGTCAACGTGGTCACGAGCAAACTGGACCGCTTCATCCCGCAGACCGACTGGATTAAATCTGGCAAGTTAGTCATCCCCACCGACAAGCCCTGGTTTGATGAGTTCCGCAGGGAGCTGTTGGCGTTTCCGGATGCACTTAAAGATGACCAGGTGGATGCGCTGACCCAGTTCGCTGAATACATGCGTCGAAGCCAAGGGACATATCTCGATACAGATCCTTACACAGGCCGCCGCCAAGGCAACTATCGACCCGAACGACCAAGAAGGGAAGATCGCATGCGGTTCTGACATAACGCGAGAGCGCTTTCCGGCGACCTGGGAGTGGGTATCACGACTTCGACCTCCAAAGTCTGCGATGAAGCGCAAAGCTGCCGTTAGTGCCAACTGCGGCGAAGGTCCGCGCTGAGCCGATTCCGTTGAAAAACAATGTTTTGCTGACGCAGAAAGTGGTCATCCGAACAGAGTGCGAGCGCCTTTTTATCAGACTTTTCGCGTTT